>NZ_JASXTH010000001.1:0-602161 GCF_036596185.1 Rhizobium sp. GR12
GACCACTCCGCACCGTCACAAGCGCATCCGCAAAACTGAATTGACCGGCGCTCTTCTCAACCATCAAACAATCCTCCGTCGATAAAGACAGTGAATCATAGTTCAACGGTTTTGCAACAGCCCCCGCCGGGGAGAAGATGGCCCGAAGGGTCAGATGAGGGGGCAACGTTGCCGAATATCTCTACCCTCGCCCCCTCATCCCGCTGCCGCGACCTTCTCCCCGGCGGGGAGAAGAAACAAGGGGTACACGCTCGCTCGATAGCGAATACCGAGTACAAATCAGGCTTCCACGCCCTGCCCGCGATGAAACAGCTCCACCTGCATTTCGATCTGCCGTTTCAGATCGTCCTTGATGCTGGCGGATGCATTCAGCACTTCCTCCGATTTGAGGAAATCCAGCACGCCGAAACGGTGTACCGGCGGGCGCAGGAAAATATGCGGCGGGCGCAATCTGAGTTTTAAGGCGATGGCCGCCTGCATCATCAGCTGGCTGGCGCCGAACAGGCTGTCCAGCCGGTTCGGCATGGTGGTGCCATCGCCTTCGGGACCACCGACCACATCGACGCCGATGACGATATCGGCCTGATCCATCAGGTGCTCATAGGGCACGGGATTGAAGATGCCGCCATCGATCATGATGCGGCCGTTGACGCGCACCGGCATGAACAGCGCCGGAATGGCCGCAGAAGCCGCCAGCGCCTGAATGACCTCGCCGGTCTCCACCACCACTTCGGTCTGCGCGTAATAATCCGTCATCACCACCTTCAGCGGAATGGCGAAATCCGAAAATTCCTTCGGCAGGACCTGCGGCATCAGGGCGTGCAGAATAAGTTCGAGATTGAACTGGCCGAGACGGAAACCGTCTACCGCATGGCGCATCGACGCCGGGCCGAGGCTCCAGAGCCGGTTTGCGACCGAACCCTTCCGCCCCATGAGTTCCAGCGTGAATTCGCGGATTTCCCGGCCGGACATGCCGGCCGCCATGCCCGCGCCGATGATGGAGCCGATGGAGGAGCCGGAAAGCGCCACGGGGCGAATGCCGAGCTCGTCAAACGCTTCGATGATGTTGATATGGCAGATGCCGCGCGCGCCGCCGCCGCCGAGCGCCAGTCCGAACGTCGGCTCATGGCCGCCCGCCCGGTCGGCCTCAAGGACCTCTTCCCCGGCGCGGACGATCGTGACGCTCTCGTTTACACCCTGCTCCATGCCAAATACCCAAAACTCTTTCCACGGAAAACGCTCTGCCTATTCGGCAAACAAGACAAGACCGTGGCCTGACGGAAAGTGCTCCCGTCAGGGTTCGTAGCGGTAGAAATGCATTTTCGTGTCGCCGAAGATGCGGCTTTCGAGCGGTTTGAACACCGGCTCGACATTGACCACGACATCGCCGCGTTCTTCCAGAATGGCGAGTGCGCCGGGTGCCAGCCAGCCGCCACCATGAGCAGCAGCGAAAGCCTTCTCCCCATGCCCCTGACCATAGGGAGGATCGGCGAACAGAAGATCGAAAGGCTCGATATTGTTGACGCCGCCAAGCTTGGTCGCGTCACGCCGCAGGATACGGGCACGCCCGTGCAATCCCAACGCATCGATGTTTTCCCACAACAGCCCCCTGCCCTCGACGCCGTTTTCGACGAAGAGCGCCACACGACAGCCGCGCGAAAGCGCCTCCAGCCCGACCGCGCCCGTTCCGGCAAAAACGTCCAGAACGCGCGTACCGTCAAGACTTTCCGGATAGGCGTGGCTCAGAATGTTGAAGAGGCTTTCCCGTGTCCTGTCGATTGTCGGACGAATGGAATTTGTTTTCGGCGCGGCCAGATTTCGGCCGCGGAACTCACCGCCTACGATCCGCATTACGTGTCATTCCCCTGCCACCAGAAGGTTTGCCACTCGGGCCTTTGCCGCCCGGCTTGCCGCCACCGGGGCCGCCGCTGCCGCCGCCGGGACCTTTACCCTTGCCCGAAAAACCCGAACGCTCGCCCGGCTTGCCGAAGGATGGCTTGCCCGATGCGGGCCTGCCGCCCGGTTTTCCACCCGGATTCGCGCCTCTCGGCTTGTCACCGAAAGGCCGGTCGCCGCGCGGACGATCGCTGCGTGGGCGTTCACCCTCTTCACGCGGCTTGTCGCGGAACGGACGGTCACCGAAAGGTTTTTCGCCACGTGCGGTGCGATCTCCGAAGCTCTTCTCGCCACGGGGGCGGTCGCTGCGCGGGCGGTCACCCTCCTCGCGCGGCTTGTCACGGAACGGACGGTCGCCGAACGGTTTTCCGCCGCGTGCAGGGCGATCTCCAAAACTCTTCTCGCCACGCGGACGGTCGCCACGCGGACGATCACCCGCTTCGCGCGGCTTGTCACGGAACGGACGGTCGCCGAAGGGTTTTTCACCGCGCGGGGCGCGGTCTCCAAAGCTCTTTCCGCCACGCGGGCCATCGCCGCGTCCACGACCATTTTCTTCTTCGCGGGGGGAATCCGAACGGATCCACTCGCCCTCGGCGTCGGCGTGCCTGACGACGTTGCGGCGCGCTTCCGCCTGGGCGGATGGCTTCTTGAACAGGCTTTCCGCTTCCGCGCGGACGGAAGACTTGCGCTCCTTGCCGTCACGGGTGGGCTTTGCGCCGGGCGCCATCCAGACATTGGCCGTGCGGCTGGTGCCGGCGGGCGGGCGGGGGCTGCGGCGCTCTTCGCCCTCATCCTCGCCACGGGTTTTCGCGCCGAATTTCCCAGCAGGCTTGGAGCCGAACTTGCCGGCGGGCTTGTCGCTGCGCTTGGTGTCGAGACGGCCGAGCGCCTTTTCGCGGCGGTCTTCCGGCTTGCCGGCAGTTTTGTCGAAACGTGGCTTGCCTTCCGGAGCGTCGCCCTTCGCCCATTCGGGCCTGGCGGCACGTTTGGGAGCGATTTCTTCCTCGTCGTCGGCGACAGGTGCATCATAGATCGGCGCATCGAAATTGGCGCCGGACTGTTCGATCAGGCGTGGGCCGAGCTGGTCGCGCAGCATGCGGCCACGCACTTCAAGCACTTTGCTTTCAGCCAGATCACCGAGCTGGAACGGACCGTAGGAAATACGGATCAGGCGGTTGACCTCGAGACCGAGCGCGCCGAGCACGTTCTTGATCTCGCGGTTCTTGCCTTCGCGCAGACCCATGGTGATCCAGACATTGTGGCCCTGGGTGCGGTCGAGCGTCGCGTCGATCGCGCCATAAAGCACGCCGTCGACGGCGATACCGTCCTTCAGCTTGTCGAGTGCGGCCTGATCGACTTCGCCATGGGCGCGCACGCGGTAACGGCGCAGCCAGCCGGTTGTCGGCAGTTCCAGCACGCGGGAAAGACCGCCATCATTGGTCAAAAGCAGCAGGCCTTCGGTATTGATATCGAGGCGGCCGATGGACAGGACGCGCGGCAATTCACCCGGCAGATTGTCGAAAACGGTCGGGCGGCCTTCCGGATCGGAATTGGTCGTCACCAGACCGGCGGGCTTGTGGTAAAGCCACAGGCGCGTGCGCTCGGCACCGCGAATGGGCATGCCGTCCACTTCGATCTTGTCCGAAAGCGTGGCGTTCATCACCGGAGTGTCCAGCTTGACGCCGTTCAGCGACACGCGGCCTTCCATGATCATACGCTCGATATCACGACGCGAAGCGACACCGGCGCGCGCCATGATCTTGGAAATACGCTCGGGCTTGGTGCCGATAACGGCCTCCTGCACCGGAGCCGCCTTGGCTTCTACCGGTTTCTTTTCACGCTCGATGGCGGGCTTGCCGGGGCCTTTCGGCTTCTTGTCGCGGCTAAAAGTCTTGCCACCGTCACGCTTCGGCTTGTCTTTAAAAGTCATTTGCTGTTTGCCTGTTGTTTGGGCTGTCCTATCAGGTCCAAGCACAAGGGTTAAGAGGAAATTGAAACGCAATGGCCGAAAGGACGCATTTCATGGAACTGGCGCTGGCGGAAGCCCGTGCCGCAGGTCAGCGGCAGGAGGTTCCGATCGGTGCAGTCCTGGTTCTGGACGGCCGCGTCATTGCCAGTTCCGGCAACCGCACCCGTGAATTGAACGATGTGACGGCGCACGCCGAAATCGCCGTGATCCGCATGGCCTGCGAGGCGCTGGAACAGGAACGTCTACCCGGCGCCGATCTTTATGTCACGCTGGAGCCCTGCACCATGTGCGCGGCGGCGATCTCGTTTGCCCGCATCCGTCGTCTCTATTACGGGGCGGAAGACCCCAAGGGCGGCGCGGTGGATAGTGGCGTGCGCTTCTTCAGCCAGCCGACATGCCACCATGCGCCGGAGGTCTATTCGGGGCTTGCGGAAAGCGAAAGCGCTGCAATTTTGCGGCAATTCTTTCGCGAGAAACGTCTCGACGAATAAGAGGCCGGCGGGAGGCACAGGCTTTCCCGCAGGCCATCAGCCATTCATTTTATCAGAAGGGGTTCCACCAGCTTTTGCCGGTATTGGCGACAGCCGCTTCTTTCTTGCGGCGCTTTTCCTTCTTCTGTTCCGGCTCACCGAGATCGGTCAGCTGATCCTGCGGAACGCTGCGATATTCCGCCGGCGGATCGGTGAGGAACTTGCGTTGGGCGTTGACGACGGAGCCGCCCTGGGACTCGGCCTTGGCCTTGCGGAAGGCTTCCCATTTCTGGGTTTCGGTCATCTGGCCGGCCGTGCCGTTACCGGCGAGCAGCGGCGAACGGTAGTGCGGATTGTTCTTGTTGGCATCCGCCTCGTCGCGCAGACGTTCGCGGGTCTCTTCCGGCGATTCGACCCATTGCGGGTTGTTTTCGCGGCTTGCCATGTTCTGCTGCGGCGCGGCCAGCTGTTCGGCGCGGGACTGGGCAGGAACGACAAGGCCCGGACGTGGGCTGTATTTCAGGTTGCGCTTGCTCTGGTCGCCGGTGATCGAGGTCGCGCTGCCGAGATCGTCGACAAGCTGTTCGGCGGCCGACTTGCCCGTACCGTAGGTCGGGCTGGTGCAGGCGCCAAGCAGCACGCCTATCGCCGTAAGACCGGCAACCGTGCGAAACATGCCCAAACCCTGCGCGTTATCCTGCCCAAAAGCCTTCATCGTCTTCATAAAAACCCTTCCAGCCGTCCGTCCCATTGCGCCAGACATCGTCTTTCGGCAGGCGGTAGCCCGCATTGCCGTGCAAATCCGGCCATTTTCAGGCAGGTGTACCGGATGAAGAGCTAAAGCGCAATTCATCCGGATATTTTCCTTATCGAAGCGCGGCAAGCTCGCGCAGTGCCGCCGCATCGCGAGCCGAAACCTCCGGATAGTCCGGATCGGAACCGACATCGGTGGTGATGCGCCAGGAGCGGGCGCATTTTGCGCCTTCCGCCAGCTTCTGCTCGACCACGACCTTGGCAACTTCCGGCAGGCGGAAACCATCGGCGGGGCCTTCGTCACCGACCACCGAAATGGCCGAGGTGATGCAGATTTCGGCAAAATCCTGCCCTGCCAGAGCCGCCAGAAGATCGGCATCGGCAATGTGCACGACGGGTGCGGCCTCAAGCGAGGAACCGATGCGCTTTTCACGGCGCTCGACTTCGAGCGCACCGGTGACGACCGTGCGGACCTTGCGGATTTTTTCCCACTTCGCTTCCAGCGCATCGTTCTTCCATTCCGCCGGGATTTCCGGGAACTGGACAAGATGCACCGATTCCGCATCCGGATAGCGAGAAAGCCACGCTTCCTCGGTGGTAAAGGGCAGCATGGGCGCGAGCCACGAGACGAGGCAATCGAACAGCTTGGCGATGACCGACAGCGATGCCCGGCGCTTCAGCGACGATGGCGCGTCGCAATAAAGCGTGTCCTTGCGGATGTCGAAGTAGAAGGCCGAAAGCTCGACATTGGCAAAGTCGATCAGCGCGCGGGTGATCTTCTTGAATTCGAAACCATCATAACCTTCGCGCACGACGCCATCCAGTTCGGACAGGCGATGCAGCACCAGCTTTTCCAGCTCCGGCAGATCGGCATAGGCGACCTCCTCCCCCTCATAATGGGCAAGGGTTCCGAGCATCCAGCGGATGGTGTTGCGCAGCTTGCGATAGGCATCGACATTGGTCTGGATGATCGCCTTGCCGAGACGCTGATCTTCCCAATAGTCTGTCGTCATGACCCACAGGCGCAGAATATCCGCACCCGACTGGCTCATGACTTCCTGCGGGGCGACCACATTGCCGAGCGATTTCGACTGTTTGCGGCCCTGCTCATCCATGGTGAAACCATGGGTGACAACGGCGTTATAGGGCGCGCGGCCACGGGTCGCGCAGCTTTCCAGCAGCGACGAATGGAACCAGCCGCGATGCTGGTCGGAGCCTTCGAGATAGACATCCGCCGGCCATTTCAGGTCCGGGCGGTCTTCCAGCGTGAAGGTATGGGTGCAGCCGCTGTCGAACCACACGTCGAGAATATCCATGACCTGCTGCCATTTGGCATGGTCGTGGTCGTTGCCGAGGAAACGTTCCTTGGCTCCTGCGGCGAACCAGGCATCAGCACCTTCAGCCTCGAAGGCCTCGATGATGCGGGCGTTGACGGCCTCGTCGACCAGGACCTCGCCATTCTCGTCGGCAAAGATGGCGATCGGCACGCCCCAGCTGCGCTGACGCGACAGAACCCAGTCGGGCCGGCCTTCAATCATGGCGCGCAGGCGGTTCTGGCCGGACGCCGGAACGAAACGGGTCTGGTCGATGGCGTCAAGCGAACGCGAACGCAGCGTCGTGCCGTCGCCGAGTTCCTTGTCCATATAGACGAACCATTGCGGCGTGTTGCGGAAGATGACCGGCTTCTTGGAGCGCCAGCTATGCGGATAGCTGTGCTTCAGACGGCCGCGCGCAAAGAGGTTATGGGCCGCGATCAGCGCCTTGATGACGCGGTCGTTGGCATCGCCCTTCTTGCCGTTATCGTCCATGACACGGGCAGCGCCGCTTTCGGCAGACGGGCCGAAACCGGGAGCGTCCTCGGTGTAGAAACCATCGTCACCGACCGGGAACGGGATTTTGGTGTCGATCCCGCGTGCTTCGAGCGTGCGGACGCTGTTCGTCCAGGCATCAAAGTCCTCGCGGCCATGGCTTGGCGCGGTGTGCACGAAACCCGTACCGGCATCGTCGGTGACGTGATCGCCATCGAGAAGCGGAACCGGGAATGTGTAGCCGAGCGACGCCAAAGGATGGGCGCAGATCAGTTCTGATAGCGCTTCGCTATTTATATCGTCGATAAGCTCAAGATTCACCTTGGCCTTTGCTGCGGCTTCGCCTGCAAGCTTCTTGGCGAAGATCAGCTTTTCACCGGGCTGTGGGCCGAATTCGTTCACCGCTTCCTTGACTTCGTAAAGGCCATACTGGACTCGCGAAGAGAAAGAAATCGCACGGTTGCCGGGGATCGTCCAAGGCGTGGTTGTCCAGATAACGACAGAAGAACCCTTGAGTGGAGATTGGTCAAAACTACGCTGCCAATCTGCGTCAAGCGACGTCTTTCCCTTGTCCTGCCATGTGTTGATTCCGTGGTACTTCACCACCGGGAACTTCACCCAGATCATGTCGCTCTCAACGTCATGATACTCGACCTCGGCTTCCGCCAGCGCCGTGCGCTCGACAACCGACCACATGATCGGCTTCGAGCCGCGATAAAGCTGACCGCTTTTGGCGATCTTCAAGAGTTCGCCGGCGATGCGGGCTTCGGCGTGGAAGTTCATCGTCGTATAGGGCTTGTCGAAGTCGCCCTCGATGCCGAGACGCTTGAACTCCTCCGACTGCACCTTGATCCAGCCGCTCGCGAAGTCACGGCATTCCTTGCGGAATTCGTTGACCGGAACCTCGTCCTTGTTCTTGCCTTTGGCGCGGTAGGCTTCCTCGATCTTCCATTCGATCGGCAGGCCGTGGCAATCCCAGCCCGGAACGTAGTTGGCGTCGTAGCCGCGCATCTGGAACGAGCGGGTGATGACGTCTTTCAAGATCTTGTTCAGCGCATGGCCGATGTGGATGTTGCCATTGGCATAGGGCGGGCCGTCATGCAGCACGAATTTCTCGCGGCCGGCGGCGGAAGCGCGCAGCTTCTTGTAAAGGCCCATGTCCTGCCAGCGCTTCACCGTTTCCGGTTCTTTTTGCGGCAGGCCGGCGCGCATCGGAAAATCCGTCTGCGGCAGATAGAGGGTGGCGGAATAGTCGAATTTTTCTGCGGTGTCGCTCATAATTGTACCGTTGTTGCGCGCCGTTTCGGCCGCGCCATCTCAATTTCAAAGAGGGCAAATACGGAAAGCGCCATCACAAATGCCATGACAAGCGCCAAAATCCCGGACCTTCCGGCTCTTCAGAGCGGGCGGAAGGCCGGGCCAATAATTCGGCCAATCTGAACTGTAAACAGCAACCGGTATTGGGACATGGCCGGTTGTTTATGCGGTTTTCCGGCAAAAAGGAAGTGAAAAGCGACGACGATCGGGGATGGCATTACCTGCCCGCTCAAAATGCGATCTTCGCGTCCACTTCGCTCAGCGGCCGCACGCCTGACAGCATCGCCCTCGCCTCTTCCTCGTCACGCCTGATCTGCGCGACCAGCGGTTCCAGGCCGTCAAATTTCAGTTCGTCGCGCAGGTGCCCGAAGAAGGACACCGAACAGATCTCACCGTAGAGATCGCCGGAAAAATCGAAGACATAGGTTTCCAGCAACGCGGCGCCGTTTTCGGTGACGGTCGGGCGGTAACCGAAGCTTGCGACGCCATCGTGGATCGCACCATCGGGACGACGGAACCGCACGGCATAGATGCCTGCCTTCAGTTCCGTTTCCGGCGCGAGCGCCATGTTGGCCGTCGGGTAACCCAGCGTGCGCCCGAGCTTCTGGCCGCCGATGACCTCGCTCTCCACCGTGAAGCGGTAACCGAGCAGGCCTGCGGCGCCCGCCACGTCACCTTCGCACAAAAGCGAGCGGATACGGCTTGACGAGACCACATCCGCGCCCTCGTCGCGAAAGGCGTCCACCAGCGTCACGTCGAAGCCATGGTGCTTGCCGGCAGCCATCAGAAATGCCGGACCGCCTTCGCGGCCTTTGCCGAAGTGAAAATCGAAGCCGGTGACGACCGCGCTGGCGCCCAGCCAGTCGACCAGAATGGAATTGACGAATTCGTCCGCCGAGCGCTGCGAGAATTCCCGGTCGAAGGGATATTCGATGACGGAGCGGAAACCGATGGCCTCGAGGATGCGTGCCTTCAATGGCGCAGGCGTCAGCCGGAAAACCGGCGTTTCGGGGCGGAATATGGAACGCGGATGCGGTTCGAAGGTCAGCACCAGTGCCGGAACGCCGCGCGCCTCGGCCAGTTCCAGCGCGCGGTCCAGTACGGCGCGGTGGCCGCGATGGACGCCATCAAAATTGCCGATCGCGATGACGCCGCCGCGAAGAGCTTCCGGCAACGGCTCTTTTTTTTCATTGCGGTGAAAGACGGTCATGGCAGTCGATCCATTTTTTACGCCAGCTTAAGCCAGACGTTTCTCAGGCAAGGCGGGGCATCCACCAGCCGGGAGCAGCGCCCTGCCCCTTCAGATAGGCGTTGAGAAGCGCCTCGTCCGTCTGGCCATTCAGCGTATATTCGGCGGCGTGAATGCCGCCGCTGATATAAAGAAGGTTGAGGCCGCTCGCAATCGCGCCCTTTACATCCGTCGGCATGCCATCGCCGATGGCGAGTACGCGATCCTTGGCGAAGGCGCCGCGCACCTCTTTGGCCGCAGCCAGGCAGGCTTCATAGATCGGCGCGTGCGGCTTGCCGGCAATGCGGACTTCGCCGCCGAGCTGTTCGTAATAAGCGGCCATGGCGCCGGCGCAGGGAATGATGCGCTCGCCGCGCTCCACCACCAGATCGGGATTGGCGCAGATCATCGGCACCTTGCGGGCGATGAAGCCTTTCAGCATTTCCGTATAATCTTCGGGCGTTTCCGTCTCGTCATCGAAGAAACCGGTGCAGACCACGGATTGCGCATCCGTCTCCCCGACACGTTCGACATCGAGACCTTCGAGCAAAGGCATGTCCCGATCAGGACCCAGCAGAAAGACTTTTTTCGGGCCTTCCGCGATCAGGCCACGGGTGACGTCGCCGGAGGTGATGATGCGGTCATACGCCTCATCCGGTACGCCGAGCACGCGAAGCTGCGCGATGACGCCGGGGGCGGGACGCGGCGAATTGGTGATGAGCACCACCGTCTTGCCGGCCTTGCGCGCTTCGTGCAGTGCAACCGCCGCATCCGGAAAAGCGCTGACACCATTGTGCAGCACGCCCCAGACATCCGAAAGAATAACGTCGAACCCATCAGTGATTTCGCCGAGGGTGAGAATGCGATGGGCCATGATGTGCTTTCCGGATGCGAGAAAAGGGTGTGCGTCAAATGGCAAAGCAGGACGCTAATGGCAAGGAAAAAAGCGGCGCAGGGCCTGCCATCAACCCACCCGCCACTGTCCGAACATAAAAGCGCTCTACGCCTGAGACGACAATGGCCCGCGGAAAGGGGCGGTTTGCCCACGCCCGTCAGCGCGTGGAAATTTCTGTCATGGAACGCTGATAACCATAGGGCGTGAAATTTTTCCGACGGCGCGTTCTTGACTCCGGAAGGACGCCTCCTTATCTCCGCTTCGCTGGCACTCCAACAAAGGGAGTGCTAACACCCATCACGCGAGCCTCCACGGCTCGTGAAGTCATTTGATCGAGGGATTAGGCAATGACAAGCACCAATTTCCGTCCGCTTCATGATCGCGTCGTCGTTCGTCGCGTTGAGTCCGAAGCAAAGACCAAGGGCGGCATCATCATTCCCGATACCGCCAAGGAAAAGCCGCAGGAAGGCGAAATCGTCGCCATCGGTTCCGGCGCACGCGATGAGGCCGGCAAGATCGTCGCTCTCGACGTCAAGGTTGGCGATCGCGTTCTGTTCGGCAAGTGGTCGGGCACCGAAGTCAAGCTCAACGGCGAAGACCTTCTGATCATGAAGGAAGCCGACATCATGGGTATCATCGGCTGATTTAGCCGAACCCATCGTTTCCTTAAATTTCAAGCCGGACCCCGTCCGGCCGTTCGAAACCAGGAGTTTTGAAAATGGCAGCCAAAGAAGTCAAATTCGGCCGCTCAGCGCGCGAAAAGATGCTCAAGGGCGTCGACGTTCTTGCTGATGCAGTGAAGGTCACCCTCGGCCCGAAGGGCCGTAACGTCGTTATCGAGAAGTCCTTCGGCGCACCGCGCATCACCAAGGACGGCGTTTCCGTCGCCAAGGAAATCGAACTGGAAGACAAGTTCGAGAACATGGGCGCACAGCTCGTTCGCGAAGTCGCTTCCAAGACCAACGACATCGCCGGTGACGGCACCACCACCGCGACCGTTCTGGCCCAGGCCATCGTTCGCGAAGGTGCAAAGGCAGTTGCTGCCGGCATGAACCCGATGGACCTGAAGCGCGGCATCGATCTTGCTGTTGCAGAAGTCGTCAAGGACCTTCAGGCCAAGGCCAAGAAGATCAACACTTCGGAAGAAGTCGCACAGGTCGGCACGATCTCTGCAAACGGCGAACGTCAGATCGGTCTCGACATCGCTGAAGCAATGCAGCGCGTCGGCAACGAAGGCGTCATCACCGTTGAAGAAGCCAAGACCGCTGAAACCGAACTCGAAGTCGTCGAAGGCATGCAGTTCGACCGCGGCTACCTGTCGCCCTACTTCGTGACCAACCCGGAAAAGATGGTTGCGGACCTCGAAGACGCTTACATCCTTCTGCACGAAAAGAAGCTTTCGAACCTCCAGGCCATGCTGCCGGTTCTCGAAGCTGTCGTTCAGACCGGCAAGCCGCTCGTCATCATCGCTGAAGACGTCGAAGGCGAAGCTCTTGCAACGCTCGTCGTCAACAAGCTGCGTGGCGGCCTCAAGATCGCTGCCGTCAAGGCTCCGGGCTTCGGCGACCGCCGCAAGGCCATGCTGGAAGACATCGCCATCCTGACCGGTGGTACCGTCATTTCCGAAGACCTCGGCATCAAGCTCGAAACCGTCACGCTCGACATGCTCGGCAAGGCGAAGAAGGTTTCGATCTCCAAGGAAAACACCACGATCGTCGACGGTGCCGGCCAGAAGTCGGACATCGAAGGCCGCGTTGCCCAGATCAAGGCGCAGATCGAAGAAACCACTTCCGATTACGACCGCGAAAAGCTGCAGGAACGTCTTGCCAAGCTCGCTGGCGGCGTTGCCGTGATCCGCGTTGGCGGTTCGACGGAAGTTGAAGTGAAGGAAAAGAAGGACCGCATCGACGACGCTCTCAACGCGACGCGCGCTGCTGTTCAGGAAGGCATCGTACCGGGCGGCGGCGTTGCCCTGTTGCGTTCCTCCACGAAGATCACCGTCAAGGGTGTGAACGACGACCAGGAAGCCGGCATCAACATCGTGCGCAAGGCTCTGCAGTCTCTGGTTCGCCAGATCGCAGAAAACGCAGGTGACGAAGCTTCCATCGTTGTTGGCAAGATCCTCGAGAAGAACGAAGACAACTACGGCTACAACGCCCAGACCGGCGAATATGGCGACCTGATCCAGCTCGGCATCGTCGACCCGGTCAAGGTTGTTCGCACGGCTCTGCAGAACGCAGCTTCGGTTGCTTCTCTGCTGATCACCACCGAAGCCATGATCGCCGAACTTCCGAAGAAGGATTCGGGAATGCCCCAGATGCCTGGCGGCGGCATGGGCGGCATGGACTTCTAATCAGTCCTGTCACTGGAATACGAAAGGGCGGTCTTCGGATCGCCCTTTTTCTTTGCCGCCCATGCCTTTTAGAGGTCTGGCGTCGCAAGCGCACCAGACAGGCGGCATGGACTTCCAATCAGTCCTGTCACTGGAATACGAAAGGGCGGTCTTCGGATCGCCCTTTTTCTTTGCCGGGCATCGGCTTAAAAAATATTGTTTCTTTTTGAAACAGTGGCAACGTTAGCCGGCTTGTGTTTGGCGGCGTGTGCAATAATCGGTCGCCACGAGGGACGAATCGCAATCGTCAATGGGGCGGATCTTCATCCCCTCCAATTTATAAGTACGACGTTTAGTTGATTTTTTCGTATATTTCACGAATACGATGAAGGAATACATATTATTTTTGATTTTCTCTCTGACAGGTTGTTGTAGGCAGAAGAAAATAAACTATAAGTTCGCCCCATAAGGGTGCCGCGACGGGACGCAAGCATTGAAGGGGTTCGATGCTTGGCAACCACGTTCGACCGCGGGTGGCGATGAAAGATCAACTTTGCAGCGAAGCCTGGACTTGCGGCGCTGATACGATGTTCATGCGGGGGCGCGATTTGTTCGAAATATCAAGACGCAACGATGCTCTGCCTGCGGCCGCGACAACCATTCCGGATACCCATACCCTGTCGCATTTCTTTGTTTCGGAGGAATGGAGCGGTGATCTTTCGAGCGGCGTCATCAAGCTTGGCGAACATGCATCGTTCATGCATGGCCTGCCACAGGGCGAATGCGGCCTGCTCAGCCTGATCCGTTGTTATGACCGTGGCCACCACGACCGCGTCCTCGAACTTTTCGAACAGGCTTCCGCCGCACCCTCGCGCTTCTGCTTCTCCACCGGCCTGTTCACCCTGCCGGCAATGTGGCAACCGCTCATCTGCATGGGCGAATCCTCCGGTTTCGAGGTCGGCCAGCAAGGGCGTATATCCGGCCTGTTCCTGTTTCCGCGTTTCGAGGATATGCGCTTCGCCGCCTGAGCGTCGCCGAGTGTTCACAAAATGAAGACAATTCGTCTTCTATTGTTCATCTTTATAGATGGGTGATTTTCAGTCATTGGTATCTCCAGACATTGCCTTGCAGCTCAACCGGCGACACGCCGATCATTTACCGGAGATATCCATGTCCAGCAGCCAGAACGTTCTCGTTCTCATTGCCCGCATTCTGCTTTCCTTCATTTTCATCTATTCCGGCCTCGGCAAACTCACCGATCCGGCCGGCACCGCCGGCATGATCGCCGGTGCAGGCCTGCCTGCCGCAACCGCGCTTGCCTATCTTGCCGGCCTGTTCGAATTCGTTGCTGGCCTTGCCATTCTCGTTGGCTTCCAGACCAGGATCGCCGCATGGGCGCTTGCCGCGTTCTGCGTGTTCACCGGCCTCGTATTCCACAGCGGCACCGTTGCCGTTCCCGGCTGGCCTGACCCGGCTCTCGGCTGGATCAATGCGCTGAACGGCATCATGCTGGTGAAGAACATCACCCTCGCCGGCGCCTACATCCTGCTCGCGGCCTTCGGCCCCGGTGCCTACTCCGTTGACGCCAAGCGCGGCGTGGCCTTGGCCCACGCCTGAGTCAACAGACCGACAAAGAAAAAAGCCGCCGGAGCGATCCGGCGGCTTTTTCTTTTTGCAGTTTCAGACGGCTGCTTTTATGCGCGCCGCGATCTCCTGAACCGCCGCATCGCCCTCATGCTCCGGCTTGCGGGCGCGCACGAAGCAGGCTTCCGAGCGGACGATGATGCCATCCGACAGGATTTTCAGATGGTTGGCCTTCAGCGTCGAACCGGTGGAGGTGATATCGACGATGATATCCGCCTGCCCCGCCGCCGGTGCACCTTCGGTAGCACCTAGGCTTTCAACGATGCGATAAAGCTGGATGCCGTGCTGGCGCGAAAAGAACTGCTGCGTCAGCCGCCAGTATTTGGTGGCGATCGCCAGCCTACGGCCATGGCGGGCACGGAACTCCGAGGCCACGTCGCCGAGATCGGCCATGCTGTCCACATCCAGCCAGATTTCCGGCACGGCGACGACGACATCGGCATGGCCGAAACCGAGGCGGGCACAGAATTCCACCTGCGCATCGGCATTGGTCAGCCCTTCGCGCACCAGGTCTTCCCCCGTCACGCCGAAATCCACGCTTCCCGCGCCGATCTCGCGGGCGATCTCGGAGGCCGACAGATAGGCGATCTCGATATCGTCGCGCCCTTCGATGCGGCCACGATAGGACCGGTCATTGCCGACAGCCGCAACCTTCAGCCCGGCGCGTTCCAGAACGGCGGAGGCGTCTTCCTTCATCCGGCCCTTGGAGGGCAAGGCAATGGTGATCATGGCTTCTTGCTCCCGCGCACCGTTTCGATGCGATCCAGCCAGAGCGAAAAGCCCACGGCCGGTATTTTTTCCTGCGCGCCAAGCAGCGTCAGCAGCCGGTCGAAACGGCCGCCACCGGCCAGCACGCTATCGCTACCCGCTTCCGCGACCTCGAAAACAAGGCCGGTATAATAATCGAGCGGACGACCGAAGGCCGCGCCATAGGTTACCGTTTCGAGATCGACGCCGGCATTGGCAAGGGCCGCGACACGGTTGTCGAAAGCGGAAAGCGCGCCGTCCAGTTTCAGTTTCGCCTTTGCGGCGAATTCTGCCAGAATTTGCGAGGCCTGCGGCAGGGGTGCCTGTAGGGCCAGAAACTGCTTGAGCAACTCGAAACTCTCATCCGGCAGGCGCGTAGCGGCGAGCGCCAGCTTTTCCCGCAGACGGCGGGCGATTTCCTGCGGTGAGCGGCTGGCATTGGTGGAATAGCCGGTTTCCTGCATCACCGTGTCGAGATACTCGACCAGTACCGCCTCGTCTCCCGTCGCCAGAAGGCCAGCGACCCGCGCATCGAGGCCGGTCATGGGCTTGGGGTGCACGAGGCTTTCCAGCAGCGCTTCCAGCTGCGCCATATCGCCAAAAGCGTGCACCAGCCTTTTTTGCCAGCCAAGCGGCAGGCCGAGTGCTGCGACCACCGCCTCGAATACCTGCTGATCACCCAGCGTGACCGCAAGCGAACGACCGGGCAGCAGGCGCTTCAGGATAGCTGTTGCGTCGATGACGGCGCGGGCATCGGCAGCGGCGATATCGGTATCGCCGAGATCCTCGATGCCAGCCTGATAAAATTCGTTCGCACCCTCACGGCGCTGGCGGAAGACTTCGCCCAGATAGGAATAACGCTTCGGCGTGCCCGTCGCCGTCTCGATATGGCGAAGGCAGACGGGGATGGTGAATTCGGGACGCAGACACAGGCTCTCACCCGTCTCACTCTCCGTCATGAAAATACGCCGGCGCAAATCCTCGCCCGCCATATCCAGAAAGGGTTCGGCGGGCTGGATGACGGGCGTGTTCACACGGCTTGTGCGGCGCGCGGCGAATTCTTCCAGTAGCTCTCCGGAAAATTCCGGCATGTCGATCAGGGGCATGGAACGGTACTTTTCGTCACGGTTCGAGCGGCTGCATCATTTCGATGCGGTTTCCGAAGGGATCATGGACATAAAACCGGTGATATCCTTCAAGCGGCTCATCCTCAACCACATGGCAGCCCGCAGTTTCAAGTGTTTTTCGCAAGATCTTGAGATCATCGACCAGAAAGGCCGGATGGGCCTTCCTTGCCGGCCTGAAATCCTGCTCGACGCCGAGGTGGAGTTTTATCGGGCCACAGGTGAACCAGCATCCGCCACGCGCGGCAAGATTGGCGGGTTTTGCCTGCTCCGTAAAGCCTAGCAGGTCGCAGTAAAATGCCCGCGCCTCATCCTCCCGACCAGCAGACATCGCCAGTTGAACGTGATCGAGCGCAAGTATAGCCATGGCCCTAGCGCCCTTCGGCGGCGCGGTGAACTATTGCGACGATTCTCTGGAAAATTTGGCTCTTTCGATCGAGAAGGCTCAAATATGAGGATCGGGCCGCGAGATACCCCCCACTGCCCTGCCGGGCATCTCCCCCACAAGGGGGGAGATCAGCAAGGCGGACACCCGCCGCTTTATTCGCAAGCGTCGAGATGGCCGGTACATAGCCGCATATCGATCTCCCCCCTTGTGGGGGAGATGCCCGGCAGGGCAGTGGGGGGTAAACGGTGCGCATCACATTACTTGCCTTGCGCCCGCAGCAAATCTTCAGCCTGTGCGGCCAATATCTCGCGAACCTTCGCCACCAGTTCCGCCTCCGGCACGGTTTCCTGCGCCACCCGCGCCTCGCGCCAGCTGGCATTGTCCTCGATTTCGCCGGAAAGACGCTTGCCTTCGATTAGATCCTTGATCTGCACCACGCCTTGCGCGCGCTCGTCACCGCCCTGGATGATGGCGATGGGGGAGCCGAGACGGTCGGCATATTTCAGCTGGTTGCCGAATTTCTTCCAGTTGCCCTGATACATTTCGGCACGGATGCCTTCGGCGCGCAGCGCCTGCGTGAAGCGCTGGTAACGGCCCATGCTCTCCACATCGCCATCCATGACGGTGATCAGAACCGGTGCCAGCGGCTTGACCTGTCCGAGCTTGCCGAGGTTCTTCAAGGCCGTCATCAGGCGCGAGACGCCGATGGAAAAGCCCGTAGCCGGAACCGGCTGACCCATGAAGCGCGAGACAAGACCGTCATAACGTCCGCCGCCGCCGACCGAGCCGAACACGACCTTTTCACCCTTCTCGTTGGTGACATCGAAGGTCAGCTCGGCTTCATAGACCGGACCGGTATAATATTCGAGACCGCGCACGACGGAGGGATCGATCTTGATGCGTGTCGCATCGTAACCGGCACCCGAGACCAGAGCGCCGATAATGTTCAGTTCATCAACGCCTTCCGCGCCTTTCGACGTGCCTGCAACCAGTTTTGCAAGATCATCGGCGCTTTCCGCATAATCCTTGATGCCGACGAAAAACAGAACCTTTTCGATCTGCTCGTCGCCGAGACCCGCGCCCTTGGTGAAGTCGCCGGACTCATCCTTACGGCCGGGACCGAGCAGCAGTCTCACGCCTTCCGGACCGAACTTGTCGAGCTTGTCGATGGCGCGCAGCACGTTCAGGCGACGACCGGCATTCTCCTCGCCGCCCAGGCCGATGGCTTCCATGACGCCATCGAGCACTTTGCGGTTGTTGACACGGATGACGTAGTCGCCGCGCTGAATACCCAGTGCTTCTAGCGTATCGGCCATCATCATGCACATTTCGGCATCGGCCTGCACGCCGGCAGCACCGACCGTATCGGCATCGAACTGCATGAATTGGCGGAAGCGGCCGGGGCCAGGCTTTTCGTTGCGGAAGACGTAACCGGCGCGATAGGTGCGGTACGGCAGCTGGATTTCGTTGAAGTTCTCAGCGACGTGGCGGGCGAGCGGCGCGGTCAGATCGTAACGCAGGCTCATCCACTGATCGTCGTCGTCCTGCAGCGAAAACACACCCTCGTTCGGGCGGTCGCTATCGGGCAGGAACTTGCCGAGCGCATCGGTATATTCGAACAGCGGCGTCTCGATGGGATCGAAACCGTAAAGTTCGTAGACCTTGCGGATCTTGTCGATCATCTCATTCACGGCATGGATATCGGCAGCCGAACGGTCCACGAAGCCGCGCGGCAGGCGGGCTTTCAGTTTCTGAGGCTTTTTCTGCTTTTCGCTCATGATGCCGATCCGATATTTTCCTGAAATTATGCCGGTGTATTAGAGGATGAAGCCCGGTGCGGCAAGCCGCAAAGGCTCCGGTTCTGCTGGTCCTGCGAGGCGAGTGGTGTTATATGGGATGCATGTATCCCATTTCGGCTTGGAAAGGACGAAACCATGAGCAAACAGACGGCCATTCGCCTGCCGGACGAGACCTATGAACGGCTGAAAGCGCTCTCCGAGCGCACCGGCCGCACATCCGCTTTTTACATCCGCGAGGCGATCGAGAAACATATCGAGGATATGGAAGATCTTTATCTCGCCGAAGAGGCGACGCGGCGGCGTATTGCGAACAAAGAGCGCACCTATACTCTGGAAGAAGTGATGCGCGATCTTGACCTGGAAAATTGAATTCCAGCACCGCGCCCTCAAGCAACTGGAAAAACTGACGAAGAGCGAGGCTAATCGCATCGTTTCTTTTCTCGCAGACCGGATCGTCCAAGACGACAATCCCCGCAGGACCGGCGCCGCCCTGCAAGGCTCAGAACTCGGCAGTTTCTGGCGCTACCGTGTCGGCGATTACCGTATCATCTGCGATATACAGGACCACAAGCTTGTCGTGCTGGTGGTCGAAATCGGCCATCGTCGCGATATTTACCGTTAGGCATCCATGATCCTCGAAGCCCTGCAATATGCCGCCACGCAGGCGGTGACGCCGAAGCCTTTCCGGCCGCATATCCGCTATTCCGTGAACCTCTGGGCGCGCGCCAACCGCTGCGCCATGGCGTGGGCGGAACATGAGAACAACAGCCGGCAATTCGTGCTGCAATCAGCGAGAAAGCTGAAACAGAAACGAACGGCGGTGGTGCTGGGGTCGGGCCTGCTGCGCGACGTGCCCTATGGCGCGCTGGTGGCGATGTTCGACACAGTCGTCTTGGTCGATCTGGTGCACCTTGCCAGCGTGCAGGCCAAGCTGCGCTTCAATTCCAAAAAGAATGTGCGCATTGCCCACCGCGACCTCTCCGGTTTCGACGATGTCGTCGCCGGGAAAGAACCGGAGCCGCTCGAGTTCCTGCGGCGGGTGCCCTATCTCGATTTCGTCGTCTCGGCCAATCTCCTGTCGCAGATCGGCACCGGCGCGCGGCATCGACTGGAACGGGAGAAAATTGCAGCCGCGCCGGATGAGCGTTTGCCGAGGCTCGTTCAGACCCATCTGGACGCGCTGGCCGCCCTTCCCTGCAAGGTGTGCCTCGTGACGGACACATCCTTCGATGTCATCGGCAAGGACGGCAGCGTACACCAGCACGAGGACTTGCTGCATGGCGTCGGTATTTCTGCGCCCGCCGCCGCGTGGGAATGGCCGCTTGCCCCGTTTGGGGAAGAAAGCAGGGATTATCGCATCGTTCATCACGTCGTTGCCCGTGAATTGACGTGATCGTCCCTGCTGCCAACGCAGTCAGCCAGACGATGCCGGACCGCTTTCGGGCCTACAAGCCGGCGAGACCGGCCTTGTAATCCTCCGAGGCGGCGCGGCTGAGACGCTCCAGTTCCATCGCCGCGCGGCTGGTGTGCCGTTCCTTGTGACGCAACAGGGCGAAGTTACGGGCGGGCAGATCGATGCCTGAGCGGACCAGCAATCCCTGCCGCAGGAAGAGGGACGCGACGGAGGCGGAGACTGCCGTCGCGGCACCGCCCGAGCGCGCCGCCATCACCACCGCCTCGTTGGAGGGCAGTTCCAGCATGACAGAAAGATCGGCCGGATCGACGCCCATCTGCCGCACCGCCGCCTCGAAGGCGGAACGGGTGCCGGAGCCCTGCTCGCGCAAAACCCAGGATGTTCCGTAAAGCATATCGAGAGCAGTCAGATAACGGCCATCGGCGAAAGGATGGGCCGAACCGGTGACGACCAGAAGCTTGTCGGATACCACGGGCTGCACCATCAGCGCGGGTTCGTCTATCCTGCCTTCGATGAAACCGACCTCCGCCAGGCCGTCGAGCACGGCCTGCGTTACCGTTTTCGTATTGCCGATATCGAGCTTCACCGTGACGCCCGGATAGAGCTTCTTGAATTGCATCAGGATCGGCGGCAACCAATAGCTTGCTATCGTCTGGCTGGCGCAAACGGTGATTTCGCCGCGCGTCAGGGCGCCCATCTCCGACAGGATAAGTTCCGCACTTCTGACGCGCGCCAGCGTCGCCTTCGCTTCCCCCAGAAATACCCGCCCGCTTTCGGTCAGCTCGATATTGCGGCCGACGCGATGAAAAAGCTCGACATTATAAAAGGCCTCGAGATTCTTGATGGCGGAACTGACGGCCGAGGCGGTCAGACCGATCGCCTGCGCGGCCCTGGTCAGATGCTCGCGTTCGGCGACGGCGATGAAGATGCGCAACTGTTCGAAGGTCATGGCATTCCGTTCGATTTTATCGAATAATATATGCCATATTATTTGATAGAATAAAACATGTCGCTACGGCATTGTCTGGCCATGGCACAGCATCGCACTCTCACCCACCCCTTTCAGTTTTCCCTGCGCTGGTTCACCTCGCTTCTGCCGGGCATTCTGCTCTGCGCGGCGGTCAGCTGCGCGGCCATTCTGGCGGAGCGTTTTCAGGTGCGGTTTGCGGGGCACGCATGGCTTGGTGATCTCGTGCTTGCCATTCTGATCGGCACGTTTGTCCGTTCGCTGGTGTCGCTGCCGGCGGTCGCTTCGGCCGGTATCAAGTTCAGCGCCAAGACGTTGCTTGAGATCGCGGTGGCGCTTCTCGGCGCATCCTTGAGCCTTGCCATCCTGAAAGGTGCCGGCGGCCTGCTGATCGGTGGTATTGCGGTGATCGTCGCGCTGTCGCTGATCGTCAGCTATGCTGCCGGGCGAATGCTGGGATTGCCGCCGAAACTCGCGACGCTGATTGCCTGCGGCAATTCCATCTGCGGCAATTCCGCCATCGCGGCGGCTGCACCCGCCATCGGTGCCAAGCCGGAAGATGTCGCCGCCTCGATCGCTTTCACGGCAGTCCTTGGTGTCGTCGCCGTTTTGCTGATGCCGTTCCTGCCGCAGCTTCTCGGTCTCGACGCCACTCAATATGGCATCTTTGCGGGCCTGACGGTCTATGCGGTGCCGCAGGTGCTGGCCGCCACCGCGCCGCTCGGCGCAGTCGCAGTGCAGACCGGCACAATCGTCAAGCTCATCCGCGTCCTGATGCTGGGGCCGGTCATCGCCGCCCTTTCCGTCATCCACGGTCAGTCCGGCACGCAACGCCTGAAGCTACAGCAGATGGTGCCATGGTTCATCATCTGCTTCGTGCTGATGATCATGGCCCGGTCCTTCGGGCTCATTCCCGAAGCTTTGCTCGCCCCCGTCGCCTCGCTCTCCAACATCCTCACCATCATGTCGATGGCGGCACTTGGTCTCTCGGTCGATATTCGCAGCCTTCGCCATGCCGGCGGCAAG
The DNA here is from genome assembly GCF_036596185.1 of Rhizobium sp. GR12. Classification (NCBI taxonomy): domain Bacteria; kingdom Pseudomonadati; phylum Pseudomonadota; class Alphaproteobacteria; order Hyphomicrobiales; family Rhizobiaceae; genus Rhizobium; species Rhizobium sp. GR12. The sequence continues at coordinate 21,778 of NZ_JASXTH010000001.1, forward strand.
GTCATCGTCGCCGCCAGCCTCTCGCTCGTGCTGCTTGGAATTTTGAGCTTCGGTCTGATCGCGTTGACGCAGACGGCCTGAAGATACGCTGGGTGTTATTTTCCGGTGCTGACCGTCAGGATATAATGCGCGCCCAGCCCGCGGCGCGGTGATCCCAAAATAAGTGTCGGACGGATCAGCCATTCCGTATCCGTCTTCGGCGTCAGCGTCGCCGTCTTACCTTCGGAATCGCTGAAGAAGATAGCATCCTCATTCGGCGTCGAAAAATCGAAGATCGCCATCAGTACGAATTCGCTGGAGGAGGCAAGCTCGACCTTCATCGTCTGTCCGGCCTTGACCTTCAGGCGGTAGACATCGCCGCGCCCGCGCCGCGTCCAGCCATCGAGCTTCAGCGGCCCGGCCGGCGGCAGGCCGACTTCCTTAAGCCTCTCGCCGTCATCCAGCCAGATGCCGTCGACATTGCGGCTTTCCGCGAAGGATTGATGCGGCACGGCCGCCACGGCCATGGTAAGAGCCAGAAGAAGGGACGTTACCTTCATGGACGTACAAACTCCCGCCGCATGGCCTCTATCGGCTGGCGGCAATGACAACCTTCGATATGATCGTTGACCATACCCATGGCCTGCATGAATGCATAGACGGTCGTCGGGCCGACGAAGCTCCAGCCGCGTTTCTTCAAATCCTTGGAAAGACGAATGGACGCGGCGCTGGTGGGGTTGGCCCTTAACGTCGCATAGTCCAGCTTTTGCGGCCTTTCTACGGCGGCGGGCTCGAAACTCCAGAAATAACGGGCGAGAGAACCGAATTCGTGCCGCAGCTCCAGGGCGCGGCGAGCATTGTTGATCGTTGAAACGATCTTGCCGCGATGACGGATAATGCCCTTGTCCGCAACGCAGCGCTCTATCTCGGCTTCCCCGAACTCCGCCACTTTTTCGAACTCGAAATTGGCGAAGGCAAGGCGGAACGCCTCGCGCTTGCGCAGAACAGTCAGCCAGGACAGGCCCGACTGAAACCCTTCCAGACAGATCTTTTCGAACAGGCGGCGATCGTCGGTGACGGGATAACCCCATTCCTCATCGTGGTAACGGCTGTAGTCCTCCAGCCCCTGCTGCCAGAAACACCGCACGCGGCCATCCGCGCCCGTTTCAAGTCCCGCTTCGTTCATTCCGCAACAACCCTTTTCCGCTCCTGCAAATCACCGGCGCGGCCCGGCACTTACCACTCATTCACCACGTTTCAAAACCGGGCGCTAACCCTAAATGCAGGTTGCGCTAATGAAGCGCTTTTTAATGAACAGCCATTTACGATTCACTTGCGTCAAGGTGCGAACGTGTCCGGCAAGGCGGGTGAATGATCCCGCGATTGCTATTGTTGCGACATCCCGCAGAGAGAGTCCACCCGATGACGATGAAGTCCGTTTTTCTGGCGCTGAGCCTCGTTTCCACCCTCGCCGCCCCGGCCGCCGCAGCCGGTGAGCGTTACCGCGAGCGCCCGCCGGTCGTCGTCAGCCCGGACCTTTCCGCCCCCTGGGTTACACAGCTCGGTGGACGCGGCAATGTGCGGCCTGTGGTTTATCCACGCGCACCTGCTGCACGCCAGCCGTTTTTTCAGCAGCGCCAGGCCGCGATGCCGCAACGTCCCAGCTCCGGCGTCACCTCGCAGCGCCCGGCACGGGTGCAGAACGCCGCCGTTCGTCCGAACGCGCCGGTGCGCAGGCAGATCGCCCCACAGTTCCTGCCCCAGATCGTGAGCTATCAGACCACTCAACAACCCGGCACGATCGTCATCGACACGCCCAACCGCTTCCTCTACCTCGTTATGGCGGATGGCAAGGCGCGGCGTTACGGCGTCGGCGTCGGCAAGCCCGGTTTCGAATGGGCCGGAACGCACAAGGTGACCCGCAAGGCGGAATGGCCAAGCTGGACCCCGCCGAAGGAGATGATCAGCCGCGAAGCGACGAAGGGGCATTACCTTCCGGCCTTCATGGAGGGCGGTCCCGCCAATCCGATGGGTGCCCGCGCCATGTATCTCGGCTCCACGCTTTATCGCATCCACGGCACCAACCAGCCCTGGACGATCGGCAGCAACAATTCATCCGGCTGCATCCGCATGCGCAACGAGGATGTCACCGATCTTTACGAGCGCGTAAACGTCGGAACGACAGTCATTGTGATATGACGGCAACGGTGCCGGTAATACGCTGGCTCCTGGTCGGCGTGGCTGCGCATCGCGCTTGAATTGTTGTCCCGGGGCGATACAATCGTTGCTAGATTGATTGACGAGACTTGGCGGGGGACGCCAGGCGCCGGACCTCTCTCAGGGGGATGATGGAACGGCCTTGAAACGGGTGGTCAAACGACCGCCCGTTTTTCGTTTCTGTCATTCAAATGTTACCGAAAAACGGTTTGGTGCATTTCAGATGTCAATCTGGATTCTCCCCATGCCGCGCCACGCCTCATTTCTCTGCGCCCTGTTGTTCAGCAGCATTTCCCTCTCAACCGCCATGGCGGGAGAATTTGAAATTTCCGGTTACGGCGGCTGGCAGAGCGCGCCACACAGCGACGTGACGGTTTCGGACGGGCCGGACTTCCGGGCCGGGTGGGAAGGCAAGTCGTTTTCCAGCCCGCCCTATTGGGGGGTGCGCGGCACCTACTGGTTCGAGGAAGGCCAACTCAACAATTTCGGCCTCTCGCTCGATTTCACACATGACAAGGTCTATGCCGACGATCAGACGCTTGCCCGCTCCGGCTGGTCGCATTTCGAATTCACCGATGGCCTGAACCTCTTGACGCTGAACGCGCTCTACCGCTTCCCGCTGGAGACATGGCCAGTGACGCCCTATGTCGGCGCGGGCATCGGCATCAACGTGCCGCATGTGGAAGTGACCCGCCCTTCGGGTAAAACCTTCGAATACCAACTCGGCGGCGCAACCCTGCAGGCACAGGCCGGCCTCAGCTACCGCATCACCGACAACTGGTCGACCTTCGTGGAATATAAGGGCACCTATTCCTTTATCGACGTGGATATCGACAATGGCGGCAAGCTCAAGACCGATATCATGACCAATGCAGTGAATTTCGGCGTCGCCTACAAGTTCTGAAGCATCGGAACCCGGGCTTCCCACACCCCTGAAATCCGGCACGCGTTCAAAGGCCCCATTTGGCCCCGTTCTGCGAAAGCCGGATTTCGACCGGTTCGCCGCAAACCTCCACCTGCGGGCCACCACGATGGTTCCAGCGGAACAGGTTGAGATGCCATCCGCCGGCGATCATACGCGAGCAATCGATCAAGCCGTCGGCCCCTGTTGTCCTTGCCAGGTCGGCGTTTTTCCACGATGGCGGCTCCTCTCCGGCAAGAAGCGCATCACGCCACGATTTGCTGGATAGGGAGCGATCGATTCCCAATGCTTCACATGCCTGCTCGTCACGCTGGTCGACCACCATGGCCGGTCCGACCATAACCGGGACCAGAAACCGTGGACGCTGATCCTCCCGCATGTAACCGGAAATCGCCATGATCGACCATTCCGCGAAAGGGCTCATATAGAGAGTGGGCTGACCGGGACGATGGTAACGCCCGGCGCTTTCCGGGTTGGGAGTGAGCACGCTGTCCAATCTGTCAGCCGCCACCGAGCGAAAAAAGCGGCCCCGCACCTCGCTTAACCAACGCGACTTTTCCGTCATTGCAAACGCCTTCAAGCCAATCCCGAATGTTTATTTAGAGGGCTCGGATATCAATGACGTGACGTAACACCTGCGATTTTTTTTGGTGGCGGTCCACCATAAGCCCAGTCCAGCAGCTCCACCGTGTGCAGGATCGGCATTTGCGTGCCGGTGGCGATCTGCGTGATGCAGCCGATATTGCCGGTGGCGATGACATCCGCCCTCGTCGCCTCGATGTTCTTGACCTTGCGCGCCTTCAGTTTTCCGGAAATCTCCGGCTGCATGATGTTGTAGGTTCCGGCCGACCCGCAGCAGAGGTGCCCTTCCGCCGGATCGCGCACGGTGAAACCCGCCGCCTTCAGCAATTGTTTCGGCGCCATCGTGATCTTCTGGCCATGCTGCATGGAGCAGGCGGAATGATAGGCGACCGTCAAACCCCGGCTTTCCTGTTGTGGCAGATCGAGCGTGGCGAGATATTCGGTGATGTCCTTCGCGAGCGCCGATACCCGCGCGGCTTTTTCCGCATAGGCCGGGTCGAGCCGCAGCATATGGCCGTAATCCTTGATCGTGGTGCCGCAGCCGGAGGCCGTGATGATGACGGCGTCAAGACCGCCACTCTCCATCTCCCGGGTCCATACATCGACATTGCGGCGGGCGGCGGCCAGCGCCTCCGCCTCCCGGCCCATGTGATGCACGAGCGATCCGCAGCAGCCTTCGCCTTTCGGCACGACAACCTCGACACCGAGCCGCGCCAGAAGACGGAGCGTCGCCTCATTGATACCAGGGTCGAGCACCGGCTGGGCGCAGCCGGTAAGGATCGCGACGCGACCACGCTTTTGGCCTTCCGCCGCCCGTTCACCCGGGCGGGAGGACGTGGAGGCGGCAGGGATGGCAGCGGGCGCGAGATCGAGCATGGATTGCAGCGGTTTCAGCGCCGGAAACTTCGCAAGCAGCCCGGCGAAAGGTCGCGCGATCCTTGCCAGATGCAAGGCCAGCCGGAAGCGACCGGGATAGGGCAGAACCGCCGCCAGAAGATTGCGGATCAGGCGATCCATAAGAGGGCGCTTATAGGTCTGTTCGATATGGGCGCGGGCGTGATCGACCAGATGCATGTAATCCACGCCGGAAGGACAGGTGGTGGTGCAGGCGAGGCACGACAGGCAGCGGTCGATATGGGTGACGACTTCGCGGTCCGCCGGGCGGCTGTTTTCCAGCATGTCCTTGATGAGGTAGATGCGGCCGCGTGGGCTGTCCAGCTCGTTGCCGAGCGTGACATAGGTGGGACAGGTGGCGGTGCAGAAGCCGCAATGCACACATTTGCGCAGGATCTTTTCGGATTCCGCCACATGCGGATCGGCCAGCTGTTCGGGCGTGAAGGATGTTTGCATGGTTCAGACGGCCCTCTCTATCGTTCTGGCCATCTTGCCAGGATTGAAGATGCCCGCCGGATCGAGCTTTTCCCTGATGCGCGCAGACAATATGGCCTCCGCCGCCGGGCGTGGTTCGAATGCCGGCACGGTGGCGCGTATTGCGTCACTCGCCCGCATCAAAGTGGCATGCCCGCCGCCGAGCGCCCGGATGGCGCCGCGCAGCAATTCCGCCTCCGGGTCGGCCTCCATCTGCATCCAGACGAGGCCGCCCTGCCAGTCGTAAAAGGCATCGACGCCCGCTTCCATGCGCAGGGCGGAAACCAGCTTGTGGCCTTCAGTCGGTGCAACGGAGACTTTCCAGAGCGGTTTGGCGTCTTGCCCCGCATAGGGCGCGACATCCCGCACCTGCCGCCATAAAACAGCACTTTCCTCGCCTTCCAGCAGCGTCCACGGCCCGACCCGATCCATGACGGAGAGGAGTTTGGCCGCGCGCGCCTCGACAGAAGCCCCGAGACCTTCCAGCCGCAGGATTGTCGCCGGACCTTCCGGCAGAGCGCCATCGATGAAATGGGCGCGAACGCTTTCCGGCAGATGTGCGGCGCCGGAAACCTCGACGCTCATCGCCATCGCCGCCGCCATGATCCGCGTCGGCGCCTCGTCATCCAGACCGGAGACGACAATCGTTTTCTCCGAAGGCGGTTTCGGCAGCACGCGGAAGGTCACTTCGGTGAGGAAACCGAGCGTGCCGTGTGAACCCGCCAGAAGCTTCGAGAGATCAAGCCCGGTGACATTCTTCATCACCCGGCCGCCAGCCTTGATGATCTCTCCCTGACCGTTGACGAAACGGATGCCGAGCAGGCTGTCGCGCGCAGCACCCGCCACAAAACGGCGCGGGCCGGAGACGTTGGCGGCGAAAACGCCGCCAACGGTCGGCTCGCCTTTAGTTCCCATGATCGGGCGGTGATCCATCGGCTCGAAGGCCATCATCTGGCGGTTTTCGGCAAGGGCGGCTTCAACGATGGCGAGCGGTGTTCCGGCCTTTACGGTCATGACCATTTCGGCAGGGACGTAGGAAACGATGCCGGTGATGGCGCGGGAGGTGAGGATGGTTTCTGCCGCCACCGCGTTGCCGAAACCGGCGCGGCTATTGCCGCCGAAGATTTTCAGCGGGGTCTTTCGGGCCGCGTGGTCGCGGATGATGTCGGCGGCTTGGGTTTCTGCGTAGGGCGTCAGCATGGAGTGGCAGCCTTTGAGCGAGAGGGAGCGCGCTCCGAGTGTGCGATATACCCCTCCGAGCAAGAGATCCCCCCCTCTGCCGACGTCATATAATTCACACCCATCATACCCGTCCCTCCAACGGGAACACCTTAGAAGGGTTCATCAACCAGTCCTCATCAAAAGCAGCGCGCACCGCCATCTGCTGTGCAAGATCGGCCTCGCCAAATTGATGCCGCATCAGGTCGCGTTTTTCGATGCCGACACCGTGTTCGCCGGTGAGGCAGCCGCCGGCATCGACGCAGAGCTTCAATATCTCGTTGCCCGCCTCTTCGGCGCGGGCGGCGTCGTCCGGGTCGTTAGCGTTGAACAGGATGAGAGGGTGCATGTTGCCATCGCCCGCATGAAAAACATTGGCGACACGCAGGCCGAGCCGGTCGGTGATCTCACTCGTCTTTTTCAGCACGTAAGAAAGCTGAGAGAGCGGCACCGTGCCGTCCATGCAGATATAATCGGCGATACGCCCCGTCGCGCCGAAAGCGGATTTGCGACCTTTCCAGATCGCCGCCGCCTCCATGGCCGACTGGCATTCCCTCACCGTCTTTACGCCGTGTTTTTTCGCGATAGCGACGATATCGGCCAGCATGGCGTCCATTTCCGCATCGGAGCCTTCGACCTCGACGATCAAAAGCGCGCCGACATCCAGCGGATATCCGGCCTTGGCGAAGGCCTCGCAAATCTCGATTGCCGGCTTGTCCATGAATTCGATGGCGACGGGTATGATGCCCGCACCGATGATATCGGCCACGCAGGAGCCCGCACTTTCAGAGGTTTCGAACCCGAACAGCACCGGGCGCGCGCCTTCCGGCTTGGCGATCAGCCGCACCGTCGCTTCGGTGACGATGCCGAGCTGGCCTTCCGAGCCGCAGACGAGGGCGAGCAGATCGTACCCGGCGGCGTCGAGATGTTTGCCGCCCAGCTCCAGCACCGTGCCGTCAACCAGCACCATTTTCACGCCGAGCAGATTATTGGTGGTGACGCCGTATTTCAGGCAATGCGCACCGCCGGAATTCATGCCGATATTGCCGCCGATGGTGCAGGCAAGCTGCGAGCTTGGGTCCGGCGCATAAAAAAAGCCTTCCGCACCGGCTGCGTCGGAAATGGAGAGATTGGTGACGCCCGCCTGTACCCTTGCCGTGCGATTGTAAAAATCGAGTTCGAGGATCGAGGACATCTTCGAAAGGCCGATCACCACCGCATCTTCCTGTGGTATCGCACCGCCGGAAAGCGAGGTGCCAGCACCACGCGGCACGACCGGAATGCCGTAACGGTGACAATATTTCAGCACCGCTGCGACCTGCTCGGTCGTCTTCGGCAAGGCGACGGCCAGCGGCAGGCGGCGGTAGGAAACGAAAGCATCGGTCTCGAAAGGCACAAGCTCACGCGGCTCGTGCACGAGACAGTCCTCCGGAAGAATATCCTTCAGATCGGATATGATGCGGTCACGGCTTGATAAAACCGCCGCACGCGGCTCCAGAAACTTGATCGGCTGCGTCACCGCCCTCATCCTCCATGCACATCTTGCCAAGTGGTATTGTTTCTTTACCACTTTGAAGGAGCGCAATCAAATGTTATGGATTTTTTCCATTACGGAAACAATCGGGAGGCAACTGTGACAAATCTGGGCGATCTGGAAGTCTTCGCATGCGTTGCCGCCTCCGGCAGCATGTCGCTGGCCGCCAAGGAGCTTGGCTTTTCGCCCGCCGTCATTTCCAAGCGCATCAAGCGGCTGGAAGAAAAGCTTGGCGCACGGCTTTTCCAGCGCACCACAAGGCGAATTTCGCTGACGGAAGCAGGCCAGGGCTTTTACGAGCGGGTGCTTGCCGTGCTGGAAGGGCTGGAGGACGCCGAGGATTTCGTGTCCGGCCGGGCCAATACCGTCAACGGCACGCTGAAAGTCTCCGCCCCCACCTCCTTCGGGCGCATGCATATCGCGCCGCATTTGAAGACATTCATGGAGCGGCACCCGGACCTGTCGGTCAATCTGGTGCTCAGCGATGAATTCATCGATATTATCGAAGGCGGCTACGATCTGGCGATCCGTATCGCCGATCTCAATTCCTCCAGCCTCGTCGCCCGCCGTCTGGCGCCGGTTCGTCGGGTGCTCTGCGCCTCGTCGGACTATGTGGCCGCCCACGGCATGCCGGCGTCGATCGAGGACCTGAAGAAGCACCGCTGCCTGCCGGCCCACAACAACGATATCTGGCGGCTGGAAGGACCGGGCGGCGCGCTCAGCATCCGCCCGGAAGGCATGTTGGTCACCAATTCCAGCGAGGTGATCCGCGAGGCGGTGATATCAGGGCTAGGGATCGCGCTGCGCTCCACCTGGGATATCGGCCACGAATTGCGCGCCGGTCGGCTAGTGCAGGTTCTGCCCGCCTATGAAGGATCGCGAAACGTCACGCTTTCTGCGGTCTATCCGAGCCGGCAGTTTTTGCCCGCGAAAGTGCGGCTGTTCATTGACTATCTGGCCGGGCTTTATGGGCCGTCACCCTATTGGGAAGAGGGCTGAAGGCCCGGTCTGCCAGTGGTCGGTTTGTCAGTGGCCACCCTCGACATGGGAGCGACGGACGCGGCGCACCACCCACCAGACGCCGAGCACGGCGAAGGGGACGGAGAGACCGGTGACGACGGCGGGATCGACCGGCAGCACGTCGTGGCTGATCGCCTTGGTGAGATAACCGATAAGGCCGACGACATAATAGGAGATGGCGGCCACCGACAGCCCTTCCACCGTCTGCTGCAGGCGAAGCTGCATGGCGGCGCGCTTGTTCATGGTGTTCAGGAGCACCGTGTTCTGCCGCTCCAGCTCCACGTCGATCCAGCTTCTGACAAGAGCCGTGGCGCGATAGAGCTTGCGCGACAGGTTGGCCTGTCTCTCCTCGACGGACTGGCAGGTGCGCATGGCCGGCGCCAATCGCCTCTCCAGAAAGCTACCCATGGTCTCGTGCCCCTGAACCGGCGTTTCCGCAAGCGCACGGATGCGCTCACGCACGATGCCGTCATAGGCGCGGCTCGCGCCGAAACGGTAGAGGCTGAGCGCGGCGTTGGCTTCCAGTTCCGCCGCAAGCCGGGTCATCTCCGCCAGAAGCGCATCGGCCTCGTCGCGCGCGCCGTTCTTCATGCGCTGCGTAATTCCGGTCAGACCGTCCTCGATGCGGCGGATTTCCGGCGACAGCGTCTGCGCCATCGGCAGGCCGAGCATGGCGAGCGTTCGATAGGTCTCGATATCCAGCAGCCGCTGCACCAGCGCGCCGCGGCTATAATCGCTCAAGCCCCGGTCAATCACCAATATCTGCGTCAGCCCATCGCGATCCTGCCGGAAATCGGTGAGGATCGTCGCCTGACCATCGCGCACGTCGCTGTGACAGAGGCTCGTCGGTTCGAACATGGTTTCCGCATTGGCGAGCGTTCCGCTTTCGGGACGGATTTCCAGCCGCACACCTGAGATCAGCGAGCCGGGCGGCGAAAAGCCGTCGCCGAAGGGGTCGCCGACAATGTCGCCACCGAATTTTTCCGGCGCGGGGCCGTCCCAGAACCAGGTCGAGAATTCGGTATGCCGCTCCCAGCGCAGCGTGCCCTGCCCCCAGGGCATGGCGTGATGGCGGGCATCGCGTTCCGGCGGCGCAACGCCACGGCTGCGCGACATTTCCGCAATGACCGAGTGATGCACGGCCGAGCCGCCATCCATCATGAAAGCAAGCTGGACGATGATGCGCGACGGGGCCAAAAGCACTGTCGGGCGCGCATGAACCTCGCCGAGAGCCAGCGACCTTTCCGGCGCGCTTGCGAAAGCAAATCTACCCTTGGCCATTGCGATATCGTCCCCGCCTGCTTCGCCGGTTTTCTAGAGCATCCATCGCGATGATGACACCGCAATCGAGGCCAATGTAATTGTTTTGATGCACCTGACGGCAAAAAAACCGCCATCACCACCCTGTCCGGGTGCAGCTTTAACAAAAGCCAGTTTAAAAAGGCAGATGCCGTGTTGCCGCAGGCTTGGCGCAAAGCTTGCGGCAGAACTGGACAGAATATTTGACCAGTGCGATGCTTCGCTGATAATTTGCCCCATCGAATACGGGGCGGGATTTCGCCGGAGAATGTTGCGATGGACGAAACACTATTCGCCCGAATAGAGCACAGCCGCACATCGCAGGAGGTGATCTTACGTTTCGAGGAGCTGATCCTCGATGGCATATTGCGCGACGGCGACCGGCTGCCCGGCGAGCGGGAACTGGCGCAACGGCTCGATGTTTCGCGGCCGATCCTGCGGGAAGCGTTGAAGGAACTCGAAACGCGCGGCCTTCTCACCAGCAGGCATGGCGGCGGCACCTATGTCGCCGATATTGTCGGCCCGGTCTTTTCCGACCCCTTGAGTGCACTGATCACCCGCCACAGCCGGGCGACGCGGGATTATCTCGAATATCGCCGTTATATCGAGGGCATGGCCGCCGAGCTTGCGGCACAGCGCGCGACCGAACCGGACAGGCGCAACCTCGCGGCCATCGTCGAAAAAATGCGTCTCGCCCATGAGGCGGGCCATTTCGAGGACGAGCTGACGGGTGATGTGGAATTTCACAACGCCATTGGCGAGGCGGCGCATAATATCGTGCTGATGCACACATTGCGGTCCTGCTACCGGCTCCTGAGTGACGACATCTTCTATAACCGCCATCTCATCTTCACCGTGGCGGGCGCACATGACGAGGTGCTGAGACAGCATATCGCCATCCACGACGCCATTGCGGGCGGTGATGCGGCGGCGGCAAGGGCGGCGGCGGAAGCCCATATCGACTTCATCGTCGACACCACATCGAAGGCGCATCAGGCTCAGGAATGGGACCGTATTTCACGTCTGCGGCAACAGCAGCGAAACGCCTAAACCGTCGCCAGACGAAATACGCAGTCGCTTTTATTCACATTTTTATGGAACCTTTTGTCCGTTTCGGTCTTTTTATCGGGTTAATTGGAAAAATTTACCAAGATGGGACCCATGACAACCACGAGCGAAACTGAACGTTATCCGCGGATAGCTCTCATATCGACGCATGGCTATGTCGCCGCGCACCCGCCACTCGGCGCGGCAGACACCGGGGGACAGGTGGTTTATGTGCTTGAGCTTGCACGCAAACTCGGCCAGCTCGGTTACACTGTCGATCTCTATACCCGCCGCTTCGAAGACCAGCCGGAATTCGACGAAGTTGACGAGCGCGTCCGTGTGGTGCGCATTCCCTGCGGCGGCCGCGATTTCATTCCCAAGGAATATCTGCACCGCCACCTGATGGAATGGTGCGAAAACGCATTGCGCTTCATCAAGAAAAACGACCTCAACTACTCCTTCATCAACAGCCATTACTGGGATGCAGGCGTGGCCGGACAGCGGCTTTCCGAAGCGCTGAAAATCCCGCATCTGCACACACCGCATTCGCTCGGCCTCTGGAAAAAACGCCAGATGGAGACCGACTATCCGGAAAAGGCCGATACGTTCGAACTGGAGTTCAATTTCAGGGAACGCATCCAGCACGAACTCATCATCTATCGCAGCTGCGACATGGTGATCGCCACGACCCCGGTGCAGCTTGACGTTCTGATCGAGGATTATGGTCTGAAACGCAAGCATATCCACATGATCCCGCCGGGTTACGACGACAACCGCTTCTTCCCCGTCTCCGATGCGACGCGGCAGATGATCCGGCAGCGTTTCGGCTTTGAAGGCAAGACGGTGCTGGCGCTTGGACGCCTTGCCACCAACAAGGGTTACGACCTGCTGATCGACGGATTTTCCGTGCTGGCGCAGCGGGAACCGGAAGCCAGGCTGCATCTGGCCGTCGGTGGCGAGAATATGGACGAGCAGGAAACGACCATCCTCAACCAGCTGAAAGAGCGGGTCAAATCGCTCGATCTGGAAGACAAGGTGGCGTTCTCCGGTTATGTCGAGGACGAGGATTTGCCTGATATCTATCGGGCAGCCGATCTTTTCGTGCTTTCAAGCCGTTACGAACCCTTCGGCATGACCGCGATCGAGGCCATGGCCAGCGGCACGCCGACCGTCGTGACGATCCATGGCGGGCTGTTCCGCGCCGTCAGTTATGGCCGCCACGCGCTGTTTGCCGATCCCTTCGACAAGGAAGATCTCGGCATCACCATGATGAAGCCGTTCAAGCATGAACGGCTCTACGGACGGCTTTCCCGCATGGGCGCGCATAAGGCGCGCAGCCTCTTCACCTGGACGGGTATCGCCCAGCAATTGCTGGCGCTGGTGGAAGGCAGGACGATGATGCCGGTTCTGGAAGAATCCGACTGGGCCGAACCATGGAACGACGGCGATTGAGACCGCTTCGCCTTTTCTCCACCGATCTCGACGGAACCGTCGTCGGCGACAATGACGCCACGCGCCGGTTCCGCGATTTCTGGCAATCGCTGCCGGACGATCTTCGTCCGGTCCTCGTCTTCAACAGCGGCAGGCTGATCGACGATCAGCTTGCGCTCATCGAAGAGGTGCCCCTGCCCCGGCCTGACTATATCATTGGCGGCGTCGGCACCATGCTGCACGCCAGGGAGCGAAGCGAGCTGGAAAGCGCCTATACGCATTCGCTCGGCACGGGTTTCGACCGGCAAAAGATCGCGGATGTCATGGCCGGCCTGCCGGGCGTGACCATGCAGGCGGAACGATACCAGCATGGCCTCAAATCCAGCTGGTTCCTGCATGACGCGGAGGAAAAGACGCTCGGCGAGATCGAAACCGCACTTGTGGCGGCGGATATCGATGCGCGGATCGTTTATTCCAGCAATCGTGACCTCGATATATTGCCGAAGGCCGCCGACAAGGGCGCGGCATTGGCATGGTTATGTGGACAACTGCGTATCGGCCTCGACGAATCAGTCGTGGCGGGCGATACTGGCAATGACCGGGCAATGTTCGAATTGAACGGCGTTCGCGGCGTGATCGTGGGTAATGCCCTGCCGGAGCTTGTCTCGCTGGCGGATCAAGACAGCCGTTTTTTCCTCTCGAGCGCGACGGAAGCAAACGGTGTAATCGAAGGTCTCCGGCATTGGGGACTGGGACTGCATCCCGGTCAACGCAATTCCGACACCGATTGATAGCGGTTTAGCACTCCGGACAACGTGAAAGCAGACAGATGCGGTATTGCCGCAATCAGCTGCTTGTCTGGGGAACCACCCGGATGAAATTCCCGTTCGCAAAACTGCCGCCTCCATTTTTGCCCCACAGGCTTCATCAGCGTGAAGACAGTAGTGGGTTAAGGGCAATGGGGGATTGGCGCAGCATGCGGGATGTCTATATTAGCAACTATGGCTGACCAATAATAAGGACTTATTCGGATTGAAGATTTTGAATCGATTGGCGACAGATGTTGGCTTGATGTTGCGCAGACCGCCGCGACAGCAATATGCAGCGCTGTGCTATCGATTTTCCAAAAAACATCCGGAACCGGAAGTCCTGTTGCTGACAAGCAGGGATACCGGACGCTGGGTCATTCCCAAAGGCTGGCCCATGGCCAACAAGAAGGCCCATGCGGTGGCCGAACAGGAAGCCTATGAGGAAGCCGGCGTCAAAGGCAGGGTAGATAAGGCCCCCTTCGGATTTTATGAATATGAGAAAAAGCTGAACAGCGGCATCAATGTGCTGTGCAAGGTTCAGGTGCATCTGCTCGAAGTGGCGGAGTTGCAGGACAGCTTTCCGGAAAAAGAGTCCCGGCGGCTGGAATGGGTCAGCCCCGAAGAGGCGGCCGCGCGGGTTAACGAACCGGAACTGAAGGCGCTTATGCTGGCTTTCGACAAGCGAATGGCGCTTTCGAAATAGCGCGAATGCCCTGATAGTGGCAATTTGCGGTTTGTTTTTCCAACATGGCTTTTACCGTCTTTCATTTTGGAAAGATGTGCGAGATGTAACAGTCTTTCTGTAATTGCCTTCAGCCCGCGAAATTGCCGGACGAAAAGGAATGCTGGCGAACGAGGTCTGAATGGCAATAAAGCCGTCACCGAAGATGAAGTCGACGCTCGACAAGGATCTCGACAAGATCACCCGTGTCGAAGAGGCGACGCTGCACGTCACGCAGCAGCTTGCCGGGCTTGGCGCGGGGGTGATGTTCGTCGTTCTGGCCGCCATATTCGCCGGCGTTTTCGTCACTGGCACGTCGGGTGCCGCCATCATCATCGCCGCCGTCGCCATCGGCGCCTATATGGCGATCAACATCGGCGCGAACGACGTGACGAACAATGTCGGCCCTGCGGTCGGCGCCAAGGCCCTGCCGCTTGCGGCAGCGCTGATCATCGCGGCCATCTGCGAGATCGCCGGTGCGCTGATCACCGGCGGCAACGTCGTCGAGACCATTTCCAGCGGCATCATCAACATCCAGACCATTCCCGACAGGACGGCTTTTTCCTGGGCGATGTTGTCCGCTCTGCTCGCCGCCGGCCTTCTCGTCAATATCTCGACCTGGACGAAAGCGCCGATCTCTACCACCCATACGGTGGTGGGCGGGGTCGCCGGGGCGGGAATGGCGGCCTACGGAGCAAAAGCGGTGGACTGGCTGTCGCTCGGCAGCATCGCCTTCGCCTGGGTGCTCGCACCCTTCATCAGTGCCGCCATCGCCATTGCCATTCTCGCCTTCATCAAGGAATTCATCATCTACCGCGAGGACAAGATCAGTTCTGCGCGGCGCTGGGTGCCGGTTCTCATCGGTTTGATGGCGGGCGTTTTCACCGCCTACCTCATCTGGGTCGGATTACGGCAGCTCATGCATGTGTCGCTTGGCCAGGCGAGCGCTATCGGACTAGCTGCGGGCCTCGTCTCCTGGCGGCTCTGCGTGCCGATCATCCGCAAACAGTCAGTGGGGCTAGAGAACCGCAACCAGTCGCTGCGAACGCTGTTTCAATGGCCGCTCGTTCTCGCCGCCGGGCTGATGTCCTTCGCACATGGGGCAAATGACGTTTCGAACGCCATCGGCCCGGTGGTGGCCATCGTGCGGGCTTTGCACGACGAAGCGGTGCAGACATCCGCCCGCGCACCGCTGTGGGTGATGCTGGTCGGGGCGTTCGGGCTTTCCTGCGGTATTCTTCTTTACGGCCCACGCCTCATCCGCCTTGTCGGCGAACAGATCACCAAGCTCAACCCGATGCGCGCCTTCTGCGTTTCCGTGGCCACTGCGCTGACCGTTCTTGTCGCCTCGCGCTTCGGCCTGCCGGTCAGCACCACCCACACGGCCATCGGGGCGGTGTTCGGTGTCGGCTTCTTCCGCGAATGGTACATGCAGGCGTCGCGACGGCGGCAGGAACTCCTCCAATCCGGCGGCGAAACCCGCCGGGCCGACAAATATGCGGACAATCCTTCCGAGATACGCCGCCGTTACCTTGTCCGGCGCTCCCACTTCATGACGATCATTGCCGCCTGGCTGGTGACGGTTCCCGCAAGCGCGACGCTTGCGGCGCTGCTCTATTGGCTGATGTCTTTCCTCTTTCTCTGACGCTGAAACCGAAAGTCCCATGCGCGCAAATTTCCGGATGCAACGCCTGTTCGTCGAAACCCCGCTTGATGCGGGGGTGGCACAGGATGCGACGACCGAACAGTTCAATTACCTCGCCAATGTGCTGCGCATGACCGACGGCGCGGAAATCCTGCTGTTCAATGGTCGCGACGGCGAATGGAAGGCGAAACTTTCCTTCCCGAGCCGCAAGAAAATCGTCCTTATCCCTCTGGAACAGACACGACCCCAGCCGCAGGCACCGGATCTGCACTACCTGTTTGCGCCGCTGAAAGTCGGGCGGATGGATTATCTGGTGCAGAAGGCTGTCGAGATGGGGGCAGGCCTGCTGCAACCGGTGATGACGCAGCATGTTCAGGGCAAGATCCACAATACCGAAAAGCTGCGCGCCAACGCCATCGAGGCTGCCGAGCAATGCGGCATTCTGTCTCTGCCTGAAGTGGCCGAGCCGGTGAAGCTGAGAGACATGCTCGAGACATGGCCGCACGACCGGCGCATCATCTATTGCGACGAAGGCGATGCGGGACAAAATCCGCTGCCTGTTTTGCAGTCGATCAAGGAGCGCAAAATCGCTCTACTGGTCGGCCCGGAGGGCGGGTTTTCCGAAGAGGAAAGGGAGCTTCTGCGCAGCCTTGCCTTCATCACCCCCATTCCGCTCGGGCCTCGCATTCTCAGGGCCGATACCGCCGCGGTTGCAGCTCTTGCAGTCATTCAGGCGGCTATCGGCGACTGGAACTGAACGGCAGCATTGCGCTTCATGCATCTTTAAAAGAAATTCATTTGCCTCCGGATGCGATCCGGCTCTATCTGCCACTCATATGCCTCGCCGCAACAGAGACGTCACAACAAGGTAAGCCATGGCACGCGACACGACCGACCAGACCCCCCTCTCCTCCGTCACGGAGCTTACAGACTATCTGGCGGGCGGTTGCCGAGCTGAAGCCGATTTCCGCATCGGCACCGAACACGAAAAATTCGCCTTTTTCCGAAAGGACAACCAGCCGGTTCCCTATGTCGGTGAGGCCAGCATTTCCGCGCTTCTGAAGGGCATGCAGGAAAAGCTCGGCTGGGAGCCGATCATGGATGGTGAAAACATCATCGGGCTTGGCGAACAGCACGGCATGGGGGCCATCTCCATCGAACCGGGCGGCCAGTTCGAGCTTTCGGGTGCGCCGCTCGAAAACCTGCATCAGACCTGCAAGGAATCCAACCAGCATCTGGCGACCCTGCGCGAGGTGGCGGAGCCGATGGGCATCCGTTTTCTCGGCATTGGCGGCAGCCCGCTGTGGAGTTCCGACGAAACGCCGCGCATGCCGAAATCGCGCTACGCAATCATGACGCGCTACATGCCGAAGGTTGGGACCAAGGGTCTCGACATGATGTACCGCACCTGTACGATCCAGGTTAATCTCGACTTCTCCTCAGAAGCGGATATGCGCCAGAAGATGCGCGTTTCCATGAAGCTGCAGTCGCTGGCAACCGCACTGTTCGCCTCTTCGCCCTTTACCGAGGGCAAGCCGAACGGCCTTTTGTCCTGGCGCGGCGATATCTGGCGCGACACCGACAATCGCCGCTCCGGCGTGCTGCCTTTCACCTTCAATGATGATTTCGGCTTCAAGGATTATGTCGAATGGGCGCTTGATGTGCCGATGTATTTCATCGTGCGCGACGGCAAATATCACGATTGCACCCATGTCACCTTCCGCCAGTTCATGAACGGCGTGCTGAAGGGCGAAATCGCCGAGTGGGAACCAACCATGGGCGACTGGACGAACCACCTCTCCACGCTCTTCCCCGATGTGCGCCTGAAGCGTTTTCTGGAAATGCGCGGCGCCGATGGCGGCCCGTGGAGACGCATCTGCGCCCTGCCCGCCTTCTGGGTCGGTCTTCTCTATAATCAGGAAGCGCTAGACGCGGCCGATGCGCTGACGGCCGACTGGAGTTTCGACGAGGTGATCGCGCTTCGCAATACCGTACCGGCCAAGGGGCTGGCGGCGGAGATTGCCGGCAAGCCGCTGCTCGGTATCGCCCGCGAGGTGCTCGATATGTCCCGCACCGGCCTCAAAAACCGCAACCGCCTGAACGGCGACGGTCAGGATGAAACCGTGTTCCTGTCATCGCTGGACGAGGTTCTGGCCAAGAAGACCACGCTCGCCGAAGACCTGCTCGCGCTTTACAACGGTCGCTGGGGCGGATCGGTTCTGCCGGTGTTCGATGAATATCAGTATTGACGCATTTCCAGTCAAACTGCGCGCAAGCAAAGCAATGCGATAAAAAAACCCGGTGCGGCCGAGGGGCCTGACACCGGGCAAAGGCAGGGTTATTGGCAAATCACCCTGCGGGGAAAACCTTATCGGTTCGAGAGCAATTCCGGCCGCTGGAGGTTCCGCCGGAATTGCACGAACAAAAGCCTAGAGCGTTTTGAACCGCGTAACCGAGCGCAAGCGTGCTGCGCGGGTCAGGTGGGCGGTCGGATCTTCGAACAAGCCCGTATCGAGCGCGTCCCTCACATCCGATCGCGCCAGCCCGATATCGGCGAGCAGGCGGTCGTCGAGCTCCGTCAGCCCATTGGCGACGATACGATTGTAGATGCGCTGCGCGAACGTTTTCACGGCGGAAGCAACGACGACAACCATGCGACGCAGGGTGTCGCTCTGCCGGTCGGTTGCGAGTTCCAGTTCCATTTTCCGTTCTGCCGTGCGCATGATACTTATCCTTCCGTAACGGCACGATGCGGCGTCGCTCCCGACGCACCACGCGCGGGAAGCTGCCTTGGGTTGGGGGCTGACGATATGTCCGCCCCAGGTTGATATTGATTTGCTGAGTACCAAAATGTCGCAAGACTATTGATCAGTCCAACGAATGTTTCTAATGTGAGGCATCAATCATTCTGATGGATGAGCATACATGTCCGCACCTCTCGACATAGACCAGCTGCACACCTTCATCGCCATTATCGATACGGGCAGCTTTACCAAGGCCGCAGATCGCGTTTTCAAGACGCAATCCGCCGTATCCATGCAGATGCGACGGCTTGAGGAACGGATCGGCAAACAGCTTTTCGCCAAGGACGGGCGCGGCAACCGCCTGACGGCGGAGGGCGAAAAACTGATGAATTACGCCCGCCGCATCATTCGCCTCAACAATGAGGCGATCGCGGCCTTCGACGACAACAGGCTGGAAGGCACGCTGCGGATCGGCACCCCTGATGACTATGCCGACCGCTACATGCCTGAAATCATCGGGCGTTTCGCCAAGACCCATCCGAATGTCGAGCTTTATATCGTTTGCGAACCTTCGGCGAGCCTTTCGGAGAAGATGGCGCGCGGCGAACTGGATATCGCGCTCGTCACCCACAATCCCCGCGCCCGTTCCTCCGATGTCGTGCGTACCGAACCGCTCTGCTGGGTCGCCTCCGCAAACCACCCGCTGAAGGATGACGCACCCGTGCCGCTGGCCGTCGGGCGGCGCGATTGTCACTGGCGTCAGCTTGCCTGTTCGGCGCTCGATGCCGACGGGCGGGAGTATCAGGTACTGTTCACGAGCTGGTCCTCCACCGTCGTCGCCGCCGCCGTGCTGGCCGGCATGGCGGTTTCGGTGCTGCCGGAATCGGCGCTGCGCACCGGCATGAAGGTTTTGACCGCCTCAGACGGTTTTCCGCCCCTGCCGCCGGTCCAGATCGGCCTGATGAAGCGGCCCGGTCTGTCGCCCTCGCTGGTGAACGCCATCACCGACCACATCACCGCCTGCCTCGACAACATCTCCCCGATGAACGTCGCCGACGAGCTGGACAATGATGTGAAGACCTACCCGAAGATGCCGCGCCTGCGTGCCGGGAATATGCTGCCGGGCTGGTGAGCGGATAGCGCGAATGCTGGCGTGCGAGACAGCAGCATCCTCGCCCCCGTCACCCCGGACTTGCTCCGGGGTCCAGCGCGATCAAGTCTTTGATCGCGAAAGACTTCCCTCACGGCGCAGACGCGCCGTGGCTGGATGCCGGATCTAGTCCGGCATGACGGAGAAGATGTTTTTCGCCTTTGTAATCAACCTTCCACCGGGCAAGCACGGTCTTTCAACTGACCATCCTCTAGTTCGCCTATCGCGCACGCAGCGAAGCGACGGCCAGTAGCGTGTCGCCGCTGATGCCCACCGAACCGCTGCCGTTGAACAGCATCATGATCGGGTTGGTGTTCTGTTTGTCGTCGTACATGATGGTGAAACGGGCGATCAGTTTCTTGACCTTTTCAGGATCCTGAAAATCCTCGATGTCGAAATATTTCTTCATCATCCCCACCTGCGTATCGACCGGCGCATTGCCAAGTTCGTCGGGAATACCAAAGGTAGTCGTGATGAAGTTCTGGATCGCGGTGTCCGCCAGAATGGAATAATAGGATGTCATTCCCGCCGCCATCCGCTTGAAATAGAGCGCCAGACGCACACCTGCATTTTCTTCACCCGCCTGCGTCTCCAGCGTCTGTGTCAGATAATTGTCCAGCGTCTCGTAAAGGCCGCGCCGCGTCTGGATGGAGCTGCGATCCTCACGCAGGATATTGCCGTCCGTGTCGAAGTTGAAGGCGGTGACAAGACGGCGGAAGATCGGGTCCATCTCCTTGTTGAGATAGCTCTCCTTGTCGTCCAGCTTCGACGCGAACATCTTTTGCAGCTGGTCCTTGGTGACCTTCGTCGGATCGATACCAAGCGATTCCATCGCGAATTTCGTCAGGCGATCATTGCCCAGAAAGTCCTTGAGCGTCTTGACCTTCTGTATCTCCAGCCGAAAATATTCCGCTTCCTTCTTGGCGGCATCCTTGTCCTTCTCGGTCCCGAAAGCCGATTTTTTCTTGATGTAGTCGACCGACATGGTCTGAATTTCGAGTTCGGACTGCGCAAGAACCGGAGAGCCGGGCGATCCGTCAGACTTGAAGTTGAAAAGTTCCGCCAGTTTGACGTAGCGGTCATCCTTCAGCGCATAGACATAGCTCTTCTTGTCCTGCAGGTCGCTGGTCAGGGCTTTTCGGACATCCGCAATATTCACCTTCGCCGGATCGAGGCCTACGGCCTTCAGCGCATAGGTGTAGACCGCGCTGCTTTCCAGGAAGTCCGCAACGGATTTGACATTGGCAATATCGCTCTTGAACAACTTCAAGGCCTTTTCGTCGGCGGCATCGTCCTTGTCGTTGTAATGGATCATGTAGCCATTTGTCGTGGTAGCGGTCTGGGTTGTCGTCTGCGGCGTCGTGCCATCCGGCAGCGTTCCGTCCGCCTTGAAATTGAACGCTTCGCGCAATGCGATGTAACGTTTGTCGCCATTGCCGAACTTGACGATATAGTTGTTCGGATCGCTGAGATCGCTGGTCAAAATGTTCTCGATCGTTGCTTTGACGATCGTCAGGTCGTTCAGGTCGAAGGCGACCTTGATGTAGTTGAGAAGGCGCGCATCCGAGGTCAATTCGGTTACGGTCTTGATCGAGCCGATCTTCGATTCGAAATAATCCCTGTTCAACGTGGCGACGGTTGGCGTCACGCGCGGCGCACTGCCCACATAGGCATCCGTCATTATCTTGATATTGTCGGCCTTCTGCGCGCCGCCGGCCGCCACGGTGCCATCGTTCTTGAATTCGAAGGCGGCAGCAATGTACGTCATACTGTTATATTGCGTGACGGTTTTTGACAGCGTCGTCTGCTCCGCCTTGATAGCGGCAAGTTTCACTTCCCACTCGTCTTTCGGCGGCAGCACGGCTTCGAGCTGCGTCAGTTGATCCTGCCGTGTGACCTTTTCGGCCTCGAGCTTCGTGCGATCTTCGTCGCTCAAATCTGTTCCCGCAAGCGCGGTGTCGATCGCCGTGATCCGGGCGGTGACCTGGGCATGCAGTTCAATATTGCCCTTCATCGCCAGTTTTTCGACGGCATCATTATAGGCGGCGCCGAATTTCTGGTTGAGGTAGCTGTCGGGATCGGCGACGTCGCTCGTCATCAGTCCTTTGATCTGGGCGTAGGAATATGTCTTCTCATCGATGCTGAAGACTTCGAAAATGTAGGCGCGGGCTCTATCGTTTTGAAGCAGCTGGTCCACATTCGTGACGGTTCCAATGATCGCCTTGTAATAACGGGTTTCCTCGGCAAGGCTGTCGTCGAGATTGGTGATCGACGTATCGTAGAGCCCGATCATCTTGTCGAGCTGCGCCTCCGTCTGCACGGTGGCGGTGGACTGCGTGAAGTTGAAGGATGCGGCAAATTCGCGGTAGCGTTCATCCGTCAGCTTGTTGGCGAAGCTGTTCTGGTCGTTCAGGTCGCTTTCCAGCACCTTTTTCATGAAGGCCTTGGCATAGGTCATCTCGCCGAGACCGAAGGCGTCCATGGCGTAGGAATAGAGCTGGTAGTCGTTGAGGAACTCATCGACGCTTTTCACATCACCGATGTTTTCTTTGTAATACGTCGTCTGCCGCTCGATCATTCCCTGCTGCGACACGCGTGAAATGCTTGCCTTCATATCGCGGTTGATCAGGTCGTAGCTAAGAAAAGTCGATACCATTCGATGCCCCCTGGAGCATCGCGCATCCCCTTGGACACGGCGCGCTCCGGTTTTTAAAATCCACGCACCGCACCTCCATCCGGACGCACGGCAAGCCTTGGCGCGACTGTGCATGACGCGCCTTGCCCGTAGCTTGAAAGAGCACGTTTTCAGCGCCGAGAAAAATCGCATTGTCTCAATCGGCTTTACCTAAGCGAAACCATGCCACAGTGGGTTTTGCTAACCATTTGGGAATGCAAAGTTTTCTTAACCGCGATTTTTAAGCAGTCTCGAACATGCGGCGGATATTCTCCTGGCATCAGAGGACGAAAAGTCCCGATGAGAAGACCGGAAACCGGCTCTCAGGTAAAACAAGGGTAGAATAAACATGACCAAGACCGTTCTGAAGCCCGACTGGGCCGTCGCCACACTCAGACTCGACCCGGCACGTTTTCCGCAACAGGTCACCTACGGCAAAGGTAACGGCGCGACCGACATCGCCGTCACGCTCGATGAACGGGGCGCCGTTCTGAGAAAGGTCCTGTCCTCTTCCGGCCTGCCTTTATCCTTCGCTTTGCCCGCCCGTGCCTTCAAGGGCGTTGCCGCCCGCGCCATCGACCATGGTGATGGTCAGGTTACCGTGACGCTGGAACTTCACCATGACGATCCGGACCTTTGCGTTCCGCTTCTGGTCGCTCATGACCTCTGCGACATCGCCGCCGACTGGCGCAGCTGGTCGGAAGCATACCGCATTCCCATGCTGATGGTCGAAGCAGACGGCGTCGCCCGTCCGCTGGAAGAACATCTCGGCAAGGTGCGCACCCAGAATACCCGTCCGCGCCGCCGCCATTCCTATTTCGCGGAGCGCCGTCCGCGCTTCCTCGTTCGCCGCTCCACCGGTTCGCTCGGCATGAGCATGAAGATCGAGGGCAAGGAAATCATCGCCCGCAGCTGATAATCTTCAGCCAAACAATCAAAAGCCCGGCGCGAATAACGCGGCCGGGCTTTTTTGCATCTTGCCTTCCAGCAGCCTTATGCCAGCAGAAGCGGCAGAATGAGGCCCGCGAAAATCAGCACACCGACACGATTGTTGGATTTGAACAGCATCAGGCATTGCGCCACGTCATCGATATCCAGCACCCAGACCTGCCGGAAGAGCATGATCGCGGCAGCGGCAAGGCCGCTATAGGCGATGACGTTAACACCCGCCCCCCAGAACGACAGGGCGATCATGGCAAGGGCTGTGCCATAAAGAAAAACCAGCCAGCGATGTGTATTATCCCCAAACAGCAGCGCGGTCGAACCTATCCCCACCGCCGTGTCGTCTTCCTTGTCCTGATGGGCGTAGATTGTATCATAACCGATCGTCCAGGCGATGGAGCCGACATAAAGCAGGACAGCCGGCCAGGAGACAGATCCGAACTGTCCCGCCCAGCCCATCAGCGCGCCCCAGGAAAAGGCAAGGCCGAGGAAAAACTGCGGCCAGTTGGTAAAGCGCTTGGCGAAAGGATAGATCGCCACGAAGACCAGCGAAAAGATACCGGCGGCAATCGCAAAACCGTTGAACTGCAAAAGCACCACAAATCCGGCGAGCGCCTGCAACACGATGAAGACCTTCGCCTGCGTCCTGCTCACCCGGCCGGACGGCAGGGGCCGGGAGCGGGTGCGCGCCACGGCCATGTCGATCTTGTGGTCCGCGAGATCGTTATAGGTGCAGCCCGCGCCGCGCATCGCCACCGATCCGATGAAGAACAGCACCAGATGCCAGATCAGCGTGGCCCAGGAGAAACCACCGCTCGCCACTGCGGCATTGGCCGCCAGTGCTGCGGACCAGAAACACGGCCACATCAGCAATTGCCAGCCGATGGGACGATCCCACCGTGCAAGTTGTGCATAGGGCCAGAGAGGCCTCGGCAAAATCCGATAGACCCAGTTGTTGGATGGCGCGTCCGAAACGCGGTCTGACAAATCGCTGTGAACCATGCAGATGTTCTACAGCATCGGCGGGCAAATCGGAATCGATTTCAGCACTTGGCCGCAGACGCAAAAAAGCCCCGCAGCGCTTTCGCGACGGGGCTTTGGATGGCTATATCGCGTTACTTCAAGGCAGCGTGAAGCCGAATTTGTAGCTTGCCTGAACGCCGACGACGAACTGGTTTTTCGAACCGCGCTCGCGCACCAGCGAACTGTCGGCAGCGTCGCCCGTCAGGCGGCGATACTCCGCAAACGAGCCGATTTCGGCGGCTTCGGTGACTTTCCAGGTGATGGCGGCTCCGACGCCGGCGGAATGCAGGCCGCCGCCAGGGCTATAGGGCGATGGCGCGCCGGCAGCCGTCTGGGCGGCGCTAACGCCGTAATAACGCTCATTATATTTGCTGCTCACCCATGTGGCGCGCGGACCGGCGGAAATCTGGATGCCGGGCGCAATATCGGTGAAGACATCGGCCGAGAGGTCGGCGACCACGCCGCTATGGCTGCGGATGCCCTGACGGGCTTCGCCGCGAATACGCAACCAGTCAGTGGGATAAGCTTCGGCGAAACCGCCAAGCTCGCCGCCGCGCTTGATGCGGGTCATGCCTTTCAGATCGTCGGAATCTTTCTGGTTACGCGGGGATACCAGCTTTCCGGCAAGACCCATGCTGATCGGGCCATTGTCCAGCAGCGAGATCGAGGCGCTGTCGTTGCGCGAGGTGAAACGCGCGCCCTGCCCCTGACGGCCAAGCGAAATGATCGGCGAAAAGCCGAATTCGTTCTTGTTGTCGCCCTGATATTTCGGCGCGGAGAAACCCGAACCGCCGAGTTTCAGATACCAGTCGCCGGAAAACCAGCCCTCGGCATGAGCGTTGCCGACGGCAAAAAGCGATAGAACACAAGCGGCGACTGCCGCTGATGGCTTGAACATGAAAGGAACCCCAGAAACGCAATACAAACAGGTGAGCGTAGAATTAGAGGGATTCCGTTTCCATTCCATTAACCAGCAGCAAAGAGGGCAACCCTCATGCCGCGAGGGTGGTAGCGATGTCCGAAAACCTCTCTACCGTCATGCTCGGGCCTGTCCCGGGCATCTGCAACCATTTGATTTCACGATACGTGATTGGATCCTCGGGACGAGCCCGAGGATGACGTCGAGTTTGGACTGAGCTCTGTAAACAAGCCACGACTATGCCGCTCACGCCGTCCTTAGAACGCCACCTTCTCCAGCGGCGGCCGCGTCTTTTCGAATTCCAGCAGTTTCGCTTCGTTGCGGGCGATGTAGTCGCGATTGTGCGGAACCGCGTCACGCTGCTTGGCGAGCTGAATCTGGAAAATATGGAAATTTTCGTGGGTAAAGGCCATTTCGGACCCTGCCAGATAAAATTCCCACATGCGGAAGAACCGTTCGTCGTAGAGTGCTATCGCCTCCGCCTTGCGCGCCACGAAACGTTCACGCCAGTGCCTGAGCGTGTGCGCATAGTGCATGGGCAGGATTTCGATATCCTTCACCAGCAGCCCGGACTTCTGGATCGCCGGCAGCACTTCGCCGAGCGATGGAATGTAACCACCGGGGAAAATATATTTTTCGATGAAGGGATTGGTCGCCAGTGCCGGACTTGGCTGGCCGATGGAATGCAGCACCATCACGCCATTGTCGTCCAGCACCTCCGCCACCTTGTCGAAATAGTCGCGATAATGGGTCGGCCCGACATGTTCGAACATGCCGACGGAGACGATGCGGTCGAATTTTTTCGAGGCCGGCAGATAACGGTAATCCTGCAATTCGAAGCGGACATTGCCGGCAAGCCCGCGCTTTGCCGCACGGTCGCAGGAAACGCGCAACTGCTCCTCGCTGAGCGTGATGCCCGTCACGTCAGCACCGGCGCTTTCGGCAATATACATTGCCATTCCGCCCCAGCCGGAGCCGATCTCCAGCACGCTCTGGCCCGGTTCCGTCATCAGCTTGGCGGCGATATGCCGTTTTTTGGCGACCTGCGCCTCATAAAGGCTGATACCAGGCGGATTGAAATAGGCGCAGGAATATTGCCAGTCCTCATCAAGGAAGAGGTCGAAAAGCTTGGCGCTCAGATCGTAGTGATGGGCGACGTTGCTCTTGTTGTGGTTGACCGGCAGATGCATCTTGATGCGGGCGGTGACGATGCGCACGATACCGCGCCAGATCATGCCGAAGGACAGTGCCTCGCTTAGCGTATTGCCTTTGACCAGCGCCAGAAAGTCGTAGATGTCACCCTCCGAGATCTTCATACGGCCTTCCATATAAATCTCGGCGAGTTTCAACGCAGGATCGGCGGCAATCTCCTGCATGGCGGCTTCATCGGTGAAATTCAGAACCAACTTTTTTCCCGTGCCGTCACCAAATTTACGGCTGCCACCCGGGCTGTTGACGGTGAGATCACCGATCTTGATTATCTTTTCCAGAAGAACATGCAGAGACGACGCCATGGCACCCCCAATTGCTAAGTCTCACTTATCATTTTTACTGACCGTATTCCTTTCCTTACAAGTTTCAAGATAGCCTCATTTCAAAAAAATTGAACGATTTCATCAAACAAAAATGCCCTGCCGAGGTTCTCGGCAGGGCTTTTCCATAAAATTATTTCAACCTGAGGTCAGCGTCGCTTCATCGCTTCGGCCAGAGCAGCGGCGAGAGCGCCACCGGATTGCGACCCCTCGTTGTGTCCCTGCGGTTTGGAATTCGCATGGCGCATGGCGCTCGCATTGCCTTTTTCCCGCATCGGCTGGGGTGCCGCCTCGCCGCCGTCCTTGCGCATGGTGAGAGCGATGCGCTTGCGCTTCACGTCCACCTCCACGACTCGCACCTTGACGACATCGCCCGCTTTCACGACCTCATGCGGGTCTTTCACGAAACGGTCGGCCAGTTGCGACACATGCACAAGCCCGTCCTGATGCACGCCGATATCCACGAAAGCCCCGAAGGCGGCCACATTGGTGACGGTGCCTTCCAGCAGCATGCCCGGCTTTAGATCGGTGATTTCGTCCACTCCGTCGGCAAAAGTCGCCGTCTTGAAGCTCGGGCGCGGGTCGCGGCCGGGTTTTTCCAGCTCGGCTATGATGTCCTTGACGGTCGGCAGGCCGAATTTCTCGTCGATGAAGCGCTTCGGGTCGAGAGCTTTCAGCGTAGCGCTGTCACCCATCAGCGTACGCAGGTCGCGGCCGCAGGCGGCGACGATCTTTTTCGCCACGCCATAGGCTTCCGGGTGCACGGAAGACGAATCCAGCGGCTCCTTGCCGTTCGTGATGCGCAAGAAGCCCGCGCATTGCTCGAAGGTGCGTTGGCCCAGGCGCGGCACTTTCAGCAGGTCCTTGCGACTGGCGAAGGGACCGGTCTGGTCACGATGGGCGACGATGGCATCGGCAATCGACGCGCCGAGGCCGGAAACCCGCGCCAGAAGCGGCGGCGAGGCCGTGTTGAGATCGACGCCGACGGCATTTACCGCATCTTCCACGACAGCATCGAGCGAACGGCTGAGGCGGCCCTGATCGACATCATGCTGGTACTGGCCGACGCCGATGGATTTCGGCTCGATCTTCACCAGTTCCGCCAGCGGGTCCTGAAGACGGCGCGCAATGGAAACGGCTCCGCGCAACGAAACGTCGAGATTGGGGAATTCTGCCGCCGCCCGTTCCGAAGCGGAATAGACCGACGCGCCCGCCTCCGAAACGATGACCTTGGTCGGCTTTGCGCCGGAAGCCGAAGCGGGCATCTGCGCCAGAAGATCGGCGACCAGCTTTTCCGTCTCGCGACTACCGGTGCCGTTGCCGATGGCGATCAGTTCGACATTGTGCTTGCGGATGAGCAAGGCCAGCTCAGCCTGCGCGCCGCGCACGTCGTTCCTCGGCTGGAAAGGATAGACCGTGGAAGTATCGAGCAGCTTGCCGGTGCCATCCACCACGGCCACCTTGACGCCGGTGCGGATGCCTGGATCAAGCCCCATGGTTGAGCGCGAGCCGGCAGGTGCGGCCAGCAGCAGGTCCTTGAGGTTGCGGGCAAAGACGTTGATCGCCTCTTCTTCCGCCCGCTCGCGCAATTCACGCATGAGATCGAGCGACAGGGACATGGAGAGCTTCACCCGCCAGGTCCAGCCCGCCACGTCCATCAGCCATTGATCGGCCGGGCCGGCATTGCGGATATCGAAGGCGGCAGCGACGGAGCGCTGCGCGGGCTTGATCGGAGACGGGTCATCCGCATCGACATCGATGGTCAATGTCAGCACTTCCTCGTTCCAGCCGCGCAGCATGGCCAGCGCCCGGTGACCCGGTACCGTCGACCAACGCTCGAAATGATCGAAATAGTCTGAGAATTTTTCACCCGCCGCCTGCTTGCCGTCCACCACCTTGGCGCGGAACGTCGCGTTCTGACGCATGTAATCGCGCAGGCGGCCGAGAAGATCGGCGTTTTCCGTCATGGTTTCCGCCACGATGTCGCGCGCGCCCTCGAGCGCCGCCTTCACGTCAGCCACCTCGCCCTGAACATAGGCTTCGCCAAGCTTTGCCGGGTCGGCTGCGCGGTTCGCCCAGATCGCCTCGGCAAGGGGACCAAGACCGCGCTCGCGGGCGATTTCCGCGCGGGTGCGGCGCTTCGGCTTGTAGGGCAGATAGAGATCTTCCAGCTCCGCCTTGGTGGCGGTCTGCATGATCTTGACCATCAGAGCGTCCGTCATCTTGCCCTGACCGGTAATGGTTTCGACGATGGAAGCACGACGCGCATTGAATTCACGCAGATAAACGAGGCGTTCCGCCAGCGTTCGAAGCTGGGTATCATCCAGCCCTCCCGTCGCCTCCTTGCGGTAACGGGCGATGAAGGGCACGGTCGCTCCCTCATCCAGCAACGCCACTGCCGCCTTCACCTGATCGGCGCGGGCGTTGATTTCGGAGGCGATGAGCGTGGCGAGGCGGGCATTATCTGCGGTCATGAGGTTCTCTGATGTCACATCTGGAGCGGCGAACATAATGTCTGATTGTGGCGTGACAACAAGAGGCAGCAACGATTCCACAGGAAAGGCTGAGTTCAAGGGAAAGACGGACATTTGCGGCGCTTTCTCCTTGACCTTTCGCCCCCCTGCCCTTAACGCCCGACAAACAAGGTTACAGGCGAGATTGCAGGGATATTGACCATGAAAGTTCTGTTGATCGGTTCCGGCGGACGCGAACATGCACTGGCGTGGAAAATCGCCCAGTCTCCCCTGCTCGAAGAATTTTACGCCGCACCCGGCAATCCCGGCATCGCCGACCATGCGACGCTGGTGTCGCTGAACGTCGAAGACCACGCGGCCGTCATCGCCTTTGCAAAGGAGAAGGCGATCGACTTCGTCGTCATCGGCCCGGAAGCACCGCTGGTCGCGGGTCTGGCAGATGATCTGCGCGCAGCCGGCATCGCCACCTTCGGCCCTTCGAAAGCTGCCGCCCAGCTTGAAGGCTCCAAGGGGTTCACCAAGGATCTCTGCGCCCGTTACGATATTCCGACCGGCGCTTACCAGCGTTTCAAGACCGCCGAACCGGCCAAGCAATATGTCCGCGAACAGGGCGCGCCCATCGTCATCAAGGCGGACGGGCTTGCCGCCGGCAAGGGCGTGACCGTCGCGATGACAGAGACGGAAGCGCTTGCCGCCATCGACGAATGTTTCGACGGCGCTTTTGGCTCTGCCGGAGCCGAAGTGGTGGTCGAGGCCTTTCTTGATGGCGAGGAGGCGAGCTTCTTCTGCCTTTCGGACGGCAAGACAGCGCTGGCGCTCGCCACCGCGCAGGACCACAAGCGTGTGGGCGACGGCGACACCGGCCCGAACACCGGCGGCATGGGCGCCTATTCCCCCGCCCCGGTGATGACGGCAGCCATGGTGGAGCGCACCATGAAGGAGATCATCGAACCGACGATTTCAGGCATGGCGAAAGACGGCAATCCCTTCTCCGGCGTGTTTTTCGCCGGCCTGATGATCACCGCGAAAGGCCCCGAGCTGATCGAATACAATGTGCGTTTCGGCGATCCGGAATGCCAAGTACTGATGATGCGGCTGAAAAGCGATCTTCTGCCGATCCTCTACGCCACGGCCACCGGCACGCTGGACAAGGTGGAAGCCGAATGGCGCGACGATGCGGCGCTGACCGTCGTTCTCGCCTCCAAAGGTTATCCCGGCGCCTACGACAAGAACACACCGATCGCACATATTCCCGATGCCCGCGAAGAGGCGAAGGTCTTCCACGCCGGAACGGCGCTGAAGGACGGCAGGCTGGTGGCGACGGGCGGCCGTGTGCTGAACGTTACCGCCTTCGGGAAGAATGTGACGGAAGCGCAGGCGCGCGCCTATGCGCTGACGGATAAGGTTGAATGGGAAAACGGTTTCTGCCGCCGCGATATCGGCTGGCAGGCCGTGGCGCGTGAAAAGGCCTGACATCTAGGGCAAATAGCGTTCGGAGCGCGTACTTCGTTCAATTTTTACCAAGTTTGCTGACCTGATGGAAACGAAAGACCGATAATATTTGCCGAACATTGAATGGCGCATCGTATCTCAATCGAGAGACTGCGCCGTCATTCGGGGGTTTTTCGATGCGTCGTCTTCTTCTGACAGCGATAGTCGCACTGGCCGGCGGGTCGGCGATGGCGTCTTCCATCGAATATATAAACGGTGCGCATACCGGCAACGGCAGCTTCGTTCGTCTCGATTGCGCCGGTTGCCAGCCCGTGAAGGACAAGACCACCCCACAGGGCTATGCCATCCCCTCCATCGAGCCGGGTACACAGCACACGGAAATGCGCGAAGTCGAGGGCAAGCGCGCGCTGGTGCGCACCGAGGCCTGGCTTGGCGGCGCGCCCGTCACCTTCGTCAGCACCAATCCCGCATGGATGCCGGAAGAGATCCCCGGCACCGCAATTGCGACCTATGATGAGGGCGAGGCCGTAGCGCATCCCGACGAAACGGCTTCGACGCCCGCCGGCATCGACGTGACGACGACCACGGCGGCCGTCAAGGAAATCTCCGCGGACAAAGCCGCGGCACCGGCAAGCGCCTCGGTAATTGCCGCGCCCAAATTCCCGGACTTCAAATTACGCGGCAACTGAGCCGCTGCCCCCGCGACTTTTTTGATGACAAAAGTCAGATAATCGCGCAATCGCTGCATTTTACGCGGGTGCGCGCCAACCATCCGGTGAATATTAAATTCTTCGTCCGTTATTCTGTCAGGTAAGCTCATAGAGCTACGGTTATCCGTACAGCGCCGGGAGGAACTCCGGCGCTTTTCTTTTAACGTGTCAGAGCATCCAGGCGATCGATATCGGCAGGTGAAAATACGGCGATACCGGCTTTTTCGAGCAGCGCCGCCGTCACGCCATTGCCCACATGTTTGACGCCGGAAAACGAACCGTCATAGATCGCGACCGAGCCGCAGGACGGGCTGCCGTCGATCAGGAGCGCGTGTGTGCAGCCATTGGCCTCTGCAAGGGCCAGCGCCTTTTCAGCACCGACAATAAACTCCGCTGTGACATCGCCGCCGGTTGCTTCCATGACACGGGCACGGCCTTCCAGCACATCGAGACCGGACGCGCCCTTCTCGATTTCCGCCGGCGGGCGCGGCACAGGCATACCGCCCGCCATTTCCGGACAGATCGTCACCAGCCTGCCCTCCTGCCGCCAGCGGTCTATCGCCGGGTGGATGAGAGGTTTGCCCTTACCGTCATATCTGACGGGCTGGCCGAGAAGACAGGCGCTGATGAGGATCTTGCCGACCATCACGCCGCTGCGACAGCCAGGTGAATGCCGGAACTCTTCTGAAGCACATGAATGACATTGAACAGATTGTCGGCACGGGGATTGCCCTTGGGACCGAACATGCGCATCAGGCTTTTGGCGGGCACATCCACCTGTTCGGACAATGTCTCGAAACCGATCGTGGCATTGATGAAATCTCGCAACACCGCCTTGCCGGTTTCGACATCCCCCTCCAGCAGCAGTTCCACCGCATCCGACAAAAGAGCGGCGCGGAAGGCAGGATCGTTTTCCACCCGCGCCTTGACCGTCTGTTTGAATTCCCGCGTTAGCGCCATGTCAATCACCCGTCTCGACACCCTTTCGGGCGCCCTTTCTGGATTTGTAATCCTGCCAGAAGGTCTTGGCCGCCTCGATATCGTTCTGCTGTCGCACCTTGGTTCCGCCAATCAGCAGGATCACCAATTCATCGCCATCGCGACCGAAATAGACGCGATATCCGGGGCCGTAATCGATCCGGTATTCGAGAACACCGGAGCCAACGGATTTCACATTGGAAACATTGCCCTGCCCCATTCGGGTCACGGCCATCGTCACCTTCGACGCTGCACGTGCATCGATTTTCGCGAACCATCGCCCGAATGGGCTCGATCCGTTCCGGTCCAGATATTCAACGACCTTCATGGCAAAATGGTAACATAAACATTACCATTGGCAACTGTATCTTATCCGGTGATCTTCGAGAAATCCGCAACCGTGCCGGTGACTTCTCGAATGGCTTTCAGCAGCGCCAGACGGTTGGCGCGGATGGCCGCATCCTCGTCGTTGACGAGCACATCCTCGAAGAACCTGTCGACCGGGGCGCGAAGCGTCGAAAGCGCCTGCATGGCGGAGCGGAAAT
This sequence comes from Rhizobium sp. GR12, assembly GCF_036596185.1. NCBI lineage: Bacteria > Pseudomonadati > Pseudomonadota > Alphaproteobacteria > Hyphomicrobiales > Rhizobiaceae > Rhizobium > Rhizobium sp. GR12. The sequence goes on from NZ_JASXTH010000001.1 coordinate 54,713, forward strand.
CTTCTGCCTCAACCGCCTTGGCGGCATCGGCAGAAGCCGTCTTGATCGCCGCGTAAAGCGCTTTTTCGGCGTCGAGCTTCAGCAGTTCTCCCGAAACGCTGTTCGCCACCACAGTGCCCTTCTTTTCCTCGGCGGCCAGAAGCTGGGTGGCGCGCTTGGTGCCTGCCAGAAGGTTCTTGCCATCCTCACCGGTGATGAAGGCGGTGAGCGCCTCGACGCGGCGGGCGATCATCAGCAGATCATCGGATTCCGGTGTCAGAACGGCGTCGATCAGATCGTAACGGGCGCCGAGATCGCGCAGATAGACTTTCAGGCGATCGTGGAAGAAGGAGATAAGATCCGGGTCCTTCACGACGCTTAGAAGCGGCAGACGCACATTCCGCTCGAGCTGGATGCGTACCACGCCCAACGCCGCACGGCGCAGCGCAAACGGGTCCTTCGAACCGGTCGGCTTTTCATCGATGGCCCAGAAGCCGACGAGCGTATCGAGCTTATCCGCCAGGGCAACGGTGATGGCGACCTTGTCGGCCGGCAGGCGGTCGGAGGGGCCCTGCGGCTTGTAATGATCTTCGATGGCAGCCGCGACGCTTTCGTTTTCGCCCTGCAAAGCCGCATATTTACGGCCCATCAAGCCCTGAAGCTCGGGGAATTCGCCGACGGCTTCGGTGCGCAGGTCGGCTTTCGCCAGTACCACAGCGCGGTCCACCAGATCAGCATCGGCACCGACGACCGGAGCCAACGCCTTCGCCAGTTCGCGAATGCGGCTCACGCGCTCACCCTGCGTGCCGAGTTTGGCATGGAAGGTCACGTTCAGCGCATCGAGTTTGGCCATGCGCTGGTCGAGTGGCTTTTTGAGATCGAGGCCGAATTTCGCAGCCGATTCCTTCAGCGTTTCCAGATCGGGCAGATCGCCCTGGTCGCGGTTCCAGAAATGTCGGGCATCCGACAAGCGGGCGCGCACGACCTTGCCGTTGCCATGGATGATTTCCTTGCCACCGTCGCTGGCCTCGATGTTCGAGATCAGGATGAAGCGGTTGGAAAGCCCCTCTTCCGCACCCTGATTGCGAGTGACGAAACACTTCTGGTTGGTCTTGATGGTCAGCCGGATGATTTCCGCCGGGATTTGCAGATAATCTTCCTCGAAGGCGCCCATCAGCACCTGCGGCCATTCGACGAGGCCCGAGACTTCTTCCAGCAGGCCTTCGTCTTCCACCAGGTCGAGACCGTTGGCGAATGCCAGGTCCTTGGCATCGTGCAGGATGATATCCTTGCGGCGGTCGGCATCGAGGATGACCTTCGCCTTTTCAAGGCTCGACACGTAATCTTCGAAACGGCGCACGGTGATCGGGCCGGGTGCATGGAAACGGTGGCCATAGGTGATGTTGCCGGCAACGATGCCGTCGATCACGAAGGGAATGACCTGCGTTTCATCATGTTCGGGGCCGAACAGGCAGACGATGGATTGCAGCGGACGCACCCAGCGCAGGCTCTCCGAGCCCTTGCCTTCGATGCCGGCATAGCTCGAACCTTTCGGCATGGAGGCCGGGCCGGAGCGCATGGATTTCGGCCAGGGGAAGGATCGGATGATGCCGGGCATCACTTCCGCGATGATTTCTTCCGCCGGACGGCCGGGTTTGTTGATGATGGCGACGTAAAAATCGCCCTTCTTCGGATCGGAAACGACCTGAGCCTGCGAAATATCATCGAGACCGGCACCGCGCAAAAAGCCCTCGATGGCCTTTTCGTTCGCGTCGGTGCGCGGTCCCTTCTTTTCCTCACGCACATCGGCGGAGCGAGCGTTGAGGCCGCGAATGTCCAGCGTCAGGCGGCGCGGCGTCCAATATTCACGCGCACCCTCGTAGGTCAGCCCTCTCTCCACCAAAGCGTCGGTGACGAGTTTCTTCAGATCGCCCGCCGCCTTGCGCTGCATGCGGGCGGGGATTTCCTCGGAGCGAAGTTCAAGCAGAAGATCGGGCATGGGATAAGGACTTTAATCTGTTGCAAAAGAGTGTCGCGGACTTAGCAAGACCAGCGGCAAAAGTCACCAGCTATCCGTTAAATTACCGCTGGCGGGCGTTACCAGCCGCCGCCGCCGCCGCCACCGCCGCCAGAGCCTGAAAATCCGCCGCCACCACCGCCTGAAAAGCTCGAGCCGGAGGAACTGACGGGCTGCGGAATGGTGGAGGCGATGGTGCTCGCCATCGCCGAAGAAAACCCGCCGATCCTGTCGCCAAAGCTGCCGTAATTGCTGCCCGCATACCAGCCGGGCGCATAGCTTGCCGCGACGGCACCGGCGGCGGCTGTGGCAAGCCAGGTCTCAAAAGTGCTGCTCCAGGGTTTTTCCACGCCGAGCGCCACCGCATAGGGCAGCAATTTCTCGAAATGCTGCGGCGACATGGCGGGCGCGCCCGCCGTGTTCATCCGGTCTTTTTCCGCCAGCGTCAGATAGGTTCTGAGCCCCTCGATGCCATCCATCAGCTTGCGGCCGAGCGGCGTCGGTGCGCCCATCAGGAACAGGAAAAGCGCGTTGGTGAGCACGATGCCGCCGATGGCCGCCAGCGCCAGCGATTTCGTATCATGCGTCACATCCAGCAGGATTTGCGTGGCGATGCCGCCGATGACCGAGAACGCAACGAAACCGGCGAAGGCCAGCATGACGATGCCGCCGATGCGTTTCCTCAACGGTGCGCCGCGCGAGAATTGCCGGCCGATGCCGATCGACAGGATGCTGAAGAAGAAGGCGAAAAAGCCGAAGACCAGAACGGCGGCAATGGCGTTTTCATCGAGATCACCGAACACCAGCGTCGCGACGATGATGGCGATGCTGAGGAAGACGCCGAACACCGTGTAACCGGCATTGCCGCGATAATATTTGCCGCGATGCTCTTTCTCTATCGCCGCGCGGAACTGTTTGCCGACCTTTTCGACTTCCGCACCATGTGCCTTGTCGATGGTCAGCGTCTTGCCCGGACCGCCAATGGAGGAGAGCAGCGTCTTCTGCCCGGTCGGCAGATCGGCAGCGGTTTCCTTTTCCGTGCGGCGGATGACGATGGCGCTCTTCAAATCCTCCAGAACGACATATCCCTTTACCGCGAGATCAAGTGCTGTAGCGGAGAGCGCTGTCCAGCCCGCGCCGGAAAAACCGCGGTTATCAACGTAGTTGACCAGAGCCGGAGAAAGACCCTCCGGCGCATCCCAGCGCGGCACCACCACGCCTTTGGCCGGATCTCGGCCCATGGCGAACCATGCCCTCAGATAATACAGCAAAATGGCGAAAAGCCCGCCGCCCGAAAGCAGGATGGCCAGATTGTCGCGCAGCCACCAGCCCGCCTCCTGCGAAGTGTCAGGCGCGGCGATTGCGCCCTTCGGCAGCTTGACGGCAACCGTCATGCCTTCGCCCACCGAAAACGGACGGGTGGAGGCGAAGAATACCTCGTTGCCTTCGTTCAGGACCCGCGCATCCTTGCCTTTTGCGCCATAAGCGCCGGTAAAGACGGCCGTTTCGGTTGCCTTCACGCCTTCCGGTAAAACCACGGTCGCGGAAATTTCGCCCATCGGAAACTGCCAGCCATTGCCGGTGACATTCCAGGTGAGTTCGTCATAATCGCTGAAATAACGGATCTGCCGGGCGGTGGTGTAGGTGATCTGGAAGATATGCTCGCCGGTCGGCAGAAAACGGTCGGCGCTGCCGGTATAGATGCGGATGCCGCCATCGACACTTTCGGTGCGCCAGTCTTCCGCCGCGCCGTCCCGCTCCACCGAGACGATGTTGAAATCCACCTTGGTGCGGCGGTCATTCGCATCCAGCGCATAAAGCGGGAAATCGCGGAAGATACCACGCTTGATGTTCTGGCCTTCGGCGCGGGCGGTGATGGTTTCCGTCACCGCCAGCTTGCCGTCCGTCGCCACTTCCACGACGGAATGGTAGGAACGGATAAACTCTTCCGCAAAGGCCGGAAAGGCCGCGCCCAAGAAGACGAGCAGCGCGAGAAGTCTTGCGGCGATGGTCTTCACGGGCGGTTTCCTCCAGCCAGTTTCAATGCTGCGGCTCGGCAGCGCTTTCCTTTTCGGTGTAGTTGACGCCGAGCGAAGCGAGCGCCTTCCAGTAGTCCGGATAGGTCTTGGCAACGCAGGCCGGGTTCTGAATGGCGATGCCGCCGATCTTCAGCGCCGCGAGCGCAAAGCTCATGGCGATGCGGTGATCGGCAAAGGTATCGATGGAGGCATTGACCGTCTGGCCCGCCAGTGCCGGATCGGCATGCACGATCAGGTCGTCGCCTTCCTCATGCGCCAGACCGTCACGGATTTCATTGAGGCCGAGCGAGACGGCGCGGATGCGGTCGCATTCCTTGACGCGCAGATTGGCGATGCCGACGAAACGCACCGGCGTCTCGTTGAAGGCGGCCAGAACCGCAATGGTCGGAATGGCGTCCTGCATCTGGGAACCGTCGATTTCAGCGGGCAGATGCGGAAACTGCGCCATGACCTCATAGGCCTTGGCATCCGGCTGGGTGAACCTGTCGGCGGGCGTGCCGATATCGATAGCACCGCCGGTCAGAAGCTCCGCACCCCAGAGGTAGGTGGCGGCGGAGGCGTCCGGTTCGATGTGGAAATCTGTCGCCGTGTAGCCGGTCGGATGCACGCGCCAGATGGCGTTGCTGACCCGCTCCACCCTGGCGCCAAAGGCTTCCATGGCTGATGTGGTGAGATCGATATAACCCTTGGCGCCGATTTCCTCGCCCTTGAGGATGATGTCCACCGGTTTGTCGCCGCAGGCGGCGGCCATCAAAAGTGCGGACACATACTGGCTGGAAAGGTTGGCGTCGATGGTGACGCTGCCCTTCGGGAAACCTGTGCCCTTGCCGCAGACGGTAACGGGCGGGCAGCCGGTCGGCGCATCCGCCTCGACACCGAGCGAACGCAGCGCTTCCACCAGCGGCATGATCGGGCGTTTGCGCATGTGCTCGTCGCCATCGATGATGACGGCACCGTCCACGAGAGCGGCAGCCGCCGTGAGGAACCGCGTCGCCGTGCCGGCATTGCCGAGGAAAAGCGGCTTTTCCGGTTGCTGCAATACGCCAGTACCCTCCACCACAAAGGTCGTGGCGTCCGGCTCGGTTACCTTCACGCCCATGGCGCGCAGGGCTTCGGCCATATAAAGCGTATCATCGCTTTTCAGCGCGCCGGTCAGACGGCTTTTGCCCTTGGCGAGACCAGCGAGGAGAAGCGCGCGGTTGGTGATGGATTTGGAGCCGGGCGGCTCGACCTTACCGGAGAGCGGGTGGCCGGGCGGAGTTATGGTCAGTTCGATCATGATCGTCGTCTTGTCAAAGAATGCGGCGGAGAGCCGGACTATTGGAATTTGAGCGGGAGGGTTCTGACCCCGGTGACAGCCGTATCAGAATTTCACGGTCGGCACGGCGCGGTCGGCCGGGTTGTCGATCTCGAAATAGGGCGCCTTGGCAAAACCGAACTGGCCGGCGACCAGATTGGAGGGGAAGCTTTCCACCTTGACGTTCAGATCGCGCGCGGCGCCATTGTAATAACGGCGGGACATCTGGAGTTCGCCTTCAATGGTTTCCAGCGAGCGCTGCAATTCCAGAAAGTTCGTGTTGGCCTTGAGATCGGGATAGGCTTCGGCGAGCGCAAAGAGTTTGCCAAGCGCCTGCGACAGCATGCCTTCCGCCTGGGCGCGACCTTCGACATCCCCTGCCGGCACGGCCTGCGCCCGGTTACGCATGGCAATCACCTCCTCGAAGGTGCTTTTTTCATGCGCCGCGTAACCCTTCACGGTCTCGATGAGGTTGGGGATGAGATCGGCGCGGCGTTTCAGCTGCACGTCGATGCCCGACCACGCCTCTTCCTTCATCTGCCGCGCCTTGACGAGGCCGTTATAGATGAGGACGACATAGAGCGCGATTGCCGCGATGATTGCCAGCGTGATGAACATGAATTGCGATTCCCAGCTTCGTTGCACGCAACGATAGCCGCTCATCGCCACAAAGTCATGAGGCTTCGGTCATTCTCTGCGTTTTTGCCAGAAGAGACACGCTGCGGGAAGCAAACATCCGTTATTTATAGAAGACGGTACAATACAATTTCAGGCCGGATACCTTGCGTACGAACAGAGTATAGGAGGCAAGTCTGTAGCCGCGTTCGGCCCAATACTCCTTGTTTCCTTCCAGATGATTCCAGCCGTCTATAACCCAGTCGAGCATTTTCGTATTGCGCGTGTAGTGCATGCGGACGAGCGCGCTACCCACATCGAGAGAGCGCTGGCCGCTGTCCTTGCACTCCATGCGGGTGACGATCATTCCGAACGAACGCAACTTGTCGGCGCGGGCAAAGGCATCCTTGCCGCTCATCCATTCAGTCGTTTCGGCAGCCGCAGCATTGCCGAGGAGACATCCGAGTGTAAATGCGAATAAAAAACAAAAATTTCTAATATTACTCATGCTTAAATCCATCGCTATATTCGGCATACCAATCACACAAAATAAAAGGCCGTCAAGAACGGCCTTTCAAATTCACCAAAACTTTTGACGAGAGCTTGCCGTTGAAATCAGGCGGCCCTGTTCCAGTTCAGCCCGCCTGCATCCGTCAGCAGGAAGGCTTCGCCGCAGGCTTTCGCCAGCGTGCGCACACGCAGGATGTAGCTCTGGCGTTCCGTCACCGAGATCACGCCGCGCGCATCCAGAAGGTTGAAGACATGGCTTGCCTTGATGCACTGGTCATAGGCCGGGAACACGCATTTATGCAGGCGCTGGTTGGCGTCGTCGCCCGGCGCACCGGCGGCGAGAAGCGCCTGGCATTCCTTTTCCGCATCGATGAAATGGCGATGCAGCATGCCGGTATCGGCAAATTCGAAGTTGTGGCGGGAATATTCCTGCTCCGCCTGAAGGAAGACGTCGCCATAGGAAATCTTCTCTTCGCCCTCGCGGCCGTTGAAGTTCAGGTCGTAGACATTGTCGACGCCCTGAACATACATGGCCAGACGTTCCAAACCATAGGTCAGTTCGCCGGCGACCGGCGAGCATTCGATGCCGCAGACCTGCTGGAAGTAGGTGAATTGCGACACTTCCATGCCATCGCACCAGCATTCCCAGCCGAGACCCCAGGCGCCCAGCGTCGGGCTTTCCCAGTCGTCTTCGACGAAGCGCACGTCATGCAGCAGCGGATCGAGACCGATCGCCTTCAGCGAACCGAGATAGAGTTCCTGAAGATTGGAAGGGTTAGGCTTCAGAATGACCTGATATTGGTAATAATGCTGGAGCCGGTTGGGGTTTTCCCCGTAACGACCATCGGAAGGGCGGCGCGACGGCTGCACATAGGCGGCCTTCCACGGCCGTGGCCCGAGTGCGCGCAGCGTCGTCGCCGGATGAAACGTACCCGCGCCCACTTCCATATCATAGGGCTGCAACACCGCGCAGCCCTTGTCGGCCCAGTAATTGTGCAGCGTCAGGATAAGCGCCTGGAAGGAACGCTTGGGGTTCATATGGTCTGGAATATCGGTCATTGCAGTCATCGCGGCGTTAGGAGGACAAGTAAGCACTGACTTACTTTGGATGCGGACTGGTGCCACGGCATGGCGAAGGGGTCAAGGATTTATGCGCACCGGCCCGTCCTGACCGGCGCTTCTGCCTCAGCCGGCCACCCGGCTTGACCTGGCACCGCCGCCGCCCGCCTGTCCGAGTTTCCTGAACAGTTTTACAAGCGGCTTTTCGAAGAGGAGGTGCGCACCTATCGACACGACCAAAGCAACGATCACGATCACCGCGCCTGCCATCAGGCCGGGTTGAATGATTTTATGGACGATGGAAATCACCAGCCCGTGCAAAAGATAAAGGGCATAGGAGGCATCGCCGACGATCTCGAACGGTTTCAGTAATCGCACCGGCCACGCTCCGGCTTTTTCGATCCATAGGCATCCTGCAACAAGCAAAAAGGCCGGCACGCCCCAGTTCAGGATCCGCAACAGGCCAAATTGCTCGCCGATGACAGCCGCCAGCGCAAAACCCGCAAGGGCCACACCAAGCGCCGCCGCGCCATGGCGAAATCCGACGGAAACGAAGCGGGAAAGCAGAAGGCCGGCAAGAAACTCCAGCAAGAGCGGCGATGTCCAGATCTGCATCAACGGGGATTGCCAATCCACAACCTGCCCCGACAGAGCCATGACGGACAGGACGGCGACCGTAACCGCGATCGGCGCGCGCACGGCCAGACCAACCGTGAAGACCAGATAAAATAACATTTCCATATTGAGCGTCCAGCCCACGATCACCAGCGGCGCCACTTCGCCCGCCTCATTGGCGTAGGGGATGAACAGCAGCGATTTCCACAGCTGCTCGACCGTGAAACTGAACGTGGAAAAGACACCAGCCATCGCGCCGAGGCACATGACAAGCGTAACGGCCCAGTACAAAGGCGCGATGCGCAGAAGGCGATGGTATAAAAACTGGCCGGGTGGCGCCTTGTCGGCGACCATTCCCATAATCAGGCCGGAAATGATGAAAAATACATCCACGCCTGCGGCGCCGATGGTGAATGACGGTCCGACAATATGGAAAAACAACACGGACAGCGCCGCCAGAGCCCGCAGAAACTGGATGGAATGAACCTTTTGCAACGATGCCCCCGCGCAGCCGGCTGCACGAGGGCCACAACCGGAACCGGTTCAAGTAGACATCATGCAGCGCTTTCAAATATCACTGCGCGTTACTTGCATATTTCCATGGAAGACGCCCGAACAAACTATTGCCCGTCAGGAAAAGCTGATGACTGGGTTAACGCCATATCAGTGATGCCATGTGCAAGACGGAGCTGCCAAAGCACCATCAGAGGTCGATCACGCCTCGTCCTCGCGCTTCACGCGGTATTCACCGGTTTCAGGATCCTTGATCAGCGTGCCGATCGCGCCGGTCTCGCGTTCCTTCTCGCGCTGTTTCGATTTCGCGGAGAGCTTTTCGGCATCACGAACGAAACGGCGGTAGAGGATGACGGATCCCACCACCAGAAGAATGATTGTAATAAGCTGCGCCATAAGGCCCTATTCCCGCGACATCACAGACCGAAACGCGACCACAATGCCTTTTCTTCGGCGACCTCTGCAAGCCCCGATACGGCGCCTGCTGCGAGCCGTTCGGCATTGAGACCGAGCGCCGCATTCACGCCCGGCACTTTTTTGCCGAACAGCGAGCGCCCGCCGGTGACGAGCTGAAGCCTGACCTTTGTCCCGTAGCGGCGACGCAGGACGTCTCTCATGTCGCCCAAACCGTCGATCAGGCCGAGGTCCAGACCGCGCATGCCGGTCCAGAACAGGCCGGAGAAGATCGTCTCATCGCCCTTTAGCTTCGCGCCACGGCGCATCTTGACCATATCGATGAAAACATTGTGGATTTCGACCTGAAGCGACTTCAGGTAATCGATATCGCCTTCCTTTTCCGGCTGGAAGGGATCGAGGATGACCTTGTTCTCGCCGGCGGTATAGACGCGGCGTTCCACCCCAAGCTTCTTCAGCATTTCCGGAAAACCGAAACCGCCCGAGACGACGCCGATCGAACCGACGATGGAGGTCGGGTCGGCGATGATCTCGTCGCCGGCAAGCGCTATCATGTAGCCGCCAGAGGCCGCCACATCCTCCACGAAGATCAGGACCTTCTTGTCCTTTTCCTCGGCGAGCTGGCGAATGCGATTATAGATCATCCGTGCCTGCACAGGCGAACCACCGGGAGAATTCACGGAAATGGCAACGGCCGGCGCATCCTTGATGGCGAAGGCCTTTTCCAGCAGAGGCGCATAGGAGGCGAGATTGAGAGCCGGACGAAACTGGTTGCCACCCGCCATAATGGCGCCGTGCATCCGCACGACCGGAATGACGAGTTCTTTTTTGCGGAAACGTTTCGGTACCAGATACTTCAGAAAACCCACAACTCAATCCTCACAAGCAATTGCATGTTCGTCACGGATGCCCCCTACGTCGGGAACCACCGTACGTCAGGGATGTATGTATCGCCCGGGAAAACACAATGGCTTGCGACCGGCGTCACGGCGAATTTATAGGCCGGACCTGATTGCCTTCACATTACGGCGATAGGCGACGCGGCCATTGCTCAGATCATCGACGAAGGGCGTGAAAGCGTGGCTGCCGGCCTCGTGCATGACAAGCGGCGTCCGAAATGACAGCCGCGCGCGCGAACCCTTGATCCCGGTGACGAGCATACGCACCGCATCCTCGCCCGGTCGCGGATGGATGAGCGTGATCTCTATGCCGCCGAAACGGCTACCGCATGCAGCCAGGATTTCCGCCACCGATTGCGGCCGTGAAATCAGGGAAAGCTGCCCGCCCGGAACCGTGATCGCGCCTGCGGTCCTGATCCAGTCCTCGAACAGACCGTCCGTCATGGCGTGGGCCTCGGCCTTCAGCGCGTCAGGCGTGCGGCGGTCGCCCGCATCATTATAGGGCGGGTTCATGATGACGTGGTGAAAATGCCCGTCCGGCAAACCGGCCCCGACACGGGCCTTGCCACGCAGGGTCACATCGGCCTCGCGCACGCTGACACGCGCGGAAAAAGCGGCGTTTTCCGGCAATGCCAGGCTGCGGCGGGCAAATTCCACCATTTCCGGCGAGCGCTCGAACAGGGTTATTTCAGCCTTTTCGAGCCGGGCTGCAACCGCGATGCCGGCCGCACCCGCGCCAGCACCGAGATCGGCAATGCGGCTGGCGCGCTCGTCCGCCACCAGCGAGGCCAGAAGCATGGCGTCCATGCCGGCCCGGTGCCCCCTGCCCTTGGGCTGGATGATGTGAAACCGGCCCCGGTGAAACGCATCCAGAGTTTCCGAAATATCGCCGCCCACGTCCGCTTAAGCCTCTTCGTTGCGCAATTCGTCGCCCAGTCCGGCATCCGTGAGAATACGGCGGGCCTGACCGGCACGGTCTTCCTCCACAAGGAACCTTCGGGGCAAAAGACCGAGCGAACCTTCCAGAATGCTCATGGCCTGATCGGCAATTAGGCAGTGGATACCGGCGTCCTTCATCAGGCTTTCGGCGAAGGACAACAGCACGGCATCGTTGGTTCGGATCAGTTCACGCATGGATAAGCCCTAAATTCCCAACTTTTTGAATGGCTAGCGGCAATTCGCCCCTTGCCGCGACAGGCGCCAGTTTTTATTGTCGAATTCAAATTCGAACAGGAGTCCTGTCCCTTGGGCGTCGTCATACCGCTTGAAGAAAGCAAAAACAAACTCGCATCCGTCAAGCCGCTCGTCGACCTGACCCGTGCCGACATGGAACGGGTGAACCAGCTTATCCTTTCCAGAGCCGGTTCCGATGTCCAGATGATACCCGAAGTGGCCAATCATCTGATCTCGTCGGGCGGCAAGCGCCTGCGGCCTATGCTGACGCTCGCCTCGGCTTCCCTGTTCGGTTACGAGGGCGACAATCACATCAAGCTCGCCACCAGCGTGGAATTCATGCACACGGCGACGCTTCTGCATGACGACGTGGTGGACGAAAGCGACCTGCGCCGCGGCAAGTCCACCGCCCGCACCATCTGGGGCAACCAGGCGAGCGTTCTTGTCGGCGACTTCCTGCTCGGCCAGGCGTTCCGGATGATGGTGGATGTCGGCTCGCTGGACGCGCTCGACGTGCTGTCCACCGCCGCTTCCGTGATCGCCGAAGGCGAAGTGTTGCAGCTTTCGGTCGCCAAGAACATGGAAACGACCGAGGACGACTATCTTCAGGTCATCCGCGCCAAGACAGCCGCCCTTTTCGCGGCGGCGGCGGAAGTTGGCCCCATTGTCGCCAAAGCCGACAAGGCAAGCCGCAGCGCCCTCAAATCCTACGGCATGAATCTCGGCCTCGCCTTCCAGCTCGTCGACGACGTGCTGGATTATGGCGGCAAATCCGCCGATCTCGGCAAGAATACCGGCGATGATTTCCGCGAGGGCAAGATCACGCTGCCGGTCATTCTTTCCTATCGTCGTGGCACGCCGGATGAGCGCGCCTTCTGGCGCAACGCCATCGAAAAAGGCGAAAGCAGCGACGAGAACCTCGAAAAGGCGCTCGGCCTCATCACCAAATACAACGGTCTTGGCGACACGATCGGCCGCGCCACGCATTACGGCACCATTGCCCGCGACGCCCTCGCGCCGCTGCCGCAGAGCCCGTGGAAAAACGCGCTTCTGGAAGTCATCGACTTCTGCATCGAGCGTCTCAACTGACGCCAGAGGCGGGGCGAACGGCGGATGGACAAGACCATCCGCCCGACGTTTCGCACCAGACGCCCCGCAAGGAGAGATTGTGGCCCGGGCCATAATTTGTTGCGGGGTTGCTTCAAAAAAGCCATTCTATCGTGACCAAACAATGGAAACTGATTTTTCCGTGCTTCTGCACAAAGGCAAGGGTTCCCTCATGCGGCGTAAACCAGCACTTCGTCTTCTCTGCAGCGCGGCTCTCGCCGCCGCTCTCGCACTTGGCGCGGGTGCAAGCCCCGGCTTTGCGGAGACGAAAACGGAAACCAAGGCCGTTACTTTCGATCCTGCCAAGGTAAACACCTTCTCCGGTGCTTTCCTCGCCGCGCGCAATGCCGATGTCGATCAGGACTATCCCACCGCGATTTCGCTCTACAAGAAGGCGCTGGAATACGATCCGGCCAATTTTGAAATCCGCCAGCGCCTGATGATCGCCGAACTTTTGAGCGGCAATTTCGAGGCCGGCGCCAAGATCGCCGATTCGATGAAGGACGACAGCTCCGTCGAACGCGTAACGACCATCGTGCGCGGTCTCGACGCCATCAAGGACAAGGAATTCGTCAAGGCCGAGAAAATCCTGAAATATACCGGCCCGAACGATCTCGACCGCATGGTCAACACGCTTTTGACCGCCTGGGCGCGCGCCGGTTCCGGCAAGCCGAAGGAAGCGCTGGCGCTCGTCAACAATATGAAGGGTCCAGGCTGGATCTCGATTTTCCAGAAGTACAATGCGGCGGCGATCGCGCTTGTCTCTGGTAACACCGATGCCGCCCGCAAGAGCCTGAACGAAGCGGTGACGGACCGCGAAGGCGGGGCAACCGCTTCCGACACCTATATGCGGGCGGTGATGGCGCTTGCACGACTGGAGGCTTCCGCCGGCAACAAGCAGAAGGCGCTGGACGCGATTGCGGTCGGCGATACTTTTGCGCCGAATTACGCGCCGCTGAAAGCGCTTCGCCAGGCCATCGAGAATGGTGAGAAACCGCAGCAGCAGATCACCAATGCCGTCGAAGGCGCCGCTTCCGTGATGTTTTCGATCGCGGGCGCGCTGAACCGCGAAGGCGCTGAAGAGATCGTCACGCTTTACCTTCAGACGTCGCGGGCGCTCGATCCGCAAAGCGCCGATACGCTGATCCTTCTCGGCGGACTTGCCGAGGCGATGAAACAGCCCGACCGCGCCATCGCCTTCTACCGCGACGTGCCGAAGGATTCGCCGATGTACCGCATCTCCGAGCTTCAGCTCGGGCTGACGCTGGCGCAGACGGACAAGGTGGACGAAGCGCGCAAACACCTGCAATCCCTGCTGCAATCCGACCCGAAGGACATCCGGTCTTATCTCGCCTATGGCAGCGTGCTTTCCGACGCCAAGGACTACAAGGCCATGGCCGAAAATTACGACAAGGCCGTCGAAGTGATCGGTGCCGTGCCGCAGAAATCGGACTGGACCGTGTTCTTCCAGCGCGCCATCGCCCATGAGCGCCTGAAGGAATGGGACAAGGCCGAGCCGGACTTCAAGCGTGCGCTCGAACTCAACCCGGAACAGCCGCAGGTGCTCAATTATCTCGGCTATTCCTGGGTGGACAAGGGCATCAACCTCGATGAAGCGATGAAGATGATCAGCCGCGCGGTCGAGCTTCGGCCGAATGACGGCTATATCGTCGATTCGCTGGGCTGGGCGCATTACCGGCTAGGCGCGTTTGACCAGGCCGTGACGGAACTGGAACGGGCTATCGAGCTCAAGGCTGGTGATCAGACCATCAACGATCATCTGGGCGACGCCTATTGGCGCGTCGGCCGCAAGATCGAGGCCGTATATCAGTGGAACCGTGCGCTGATTGGCGACAACGACGATCTGGACAAGGCCAAGGTGAAGGAAAAGATCGCCAACGGCCTGCCGCCGCTGGAAAAGGACGCCGAAAACACTGCCAAGAAGGAAGCCGCGCCGCAACCGCCGGCTCCGCCAGCACCGGCCCCCACCACCCCTGCTCCGGACAAGAAATCCTGACGCGGCATGCGGGCGGATGACGTTACCGGGGCTGTCGAAACAATCGAGGCGGCCCCGGCCAAGATCAATCTGGCACTGCATGTGACCGGTCAGCGGGCGGATGGTTATCATCTGCTCGAAACGCTGGTGACATTCACCGAAGCGGGCGACGCGATCCGCGTTCGCGATGCCGATACCGACACCTTCTCGATCTCCGGTCCCTTCAGCGACCTTCTGCGGGCGGGCGATGGCGGCGACAATCTCGTTATCCGCGCCCGGGACCTGTTGCGCGATGCGCTTGTGGCAACGAGTCAACCCGCGCGCGCGGTCGCCATTCATCTCGAAAAGAACCTGCCGGTCGCCTCCGGCATCGGCGGCGGCTCGGCTGATGCGGCGGCGACGCTGCGGGCATTGTTACGGCACTGGAATGCCGGGATTGCTCCTGAAAGGCTCGCACCGATCGCGCTGGCGCTTGGCGCGGATGTGCCGATGTGCCTTGAAAGCCGTGCACTTATCGCGCGGGGTATCGGCGAGGACATCGAGCCGGTCTCCGATCTGCCGGAACTCTTTCTGCTGCTCGCCAATCCGCTGAAAGCCGTCTCGACGCCGGAGATTTTCCGGCGATTGCTCGACAAGACCAATCCGCCCCTGCCGGAACGGAAAGCAGCCGGATGGGTGGATTTTCTTACACAAAGCCGCAATGATCTGGAAGCGCCCGCCAAGGCGCTGCTGCCGGAGATTGGTGAAATCGCCGGGATGCTGTCGCAGGAAGGTGCTTCCCTCGTGCGCATGTCCGGTTCGGGCGCCACCTGTTTCGGGGTTTTTCATTCCTTGGAGGCTGCCCGAAAAGCGGAAACATCGCTTCGAAACAAACGCCCCGGCTGGTATTTTCAGGCGACGCGGACCATCTGAAGACCACACAATTCGAGGATAAGGCCATGGCTGGCGAAAGACCCTTCATTCCCCTCGGCATCGCGGTTTTGACCGTATCGGACAGCCGCACGCTGGAGAATGACAAGTCCGGCGATACGCTTGTCGCGCGGATTAAGGAAGCCGGGCACCATGTCGCCGCCCGCGCCATCGTGGCCGACGATAAGGCCGCCATTTTCAACACCGTACGCGACTGGACACTTGCCGAGGGTGTGGATGTGGTCATCACCACCGGCGGCACGGGCTTTACCGGTCGTGACGTGACGCCCGAGGCGCTGGAACCGTTATTCGAAAAGCGCATGGACGGCTTTTCCGCCATTTTCCATCGCATTTCCTATGAAAAGATCGGCACCGCCACCATTCAATCGCGGGCAACCGGCGGCGTGGCGAATGCCACCTTCATCTTCGTGCTGCCCGGTTCTCCCGGCGCCTGCAAGGATGCCTGGGACGGCATCCTCAAAGCCCAGCTCGACTACCGCCACATGCCCTGCAACTTCGTGGAAATCATGCCCCGGCTCGATGAGCATTTGAAACGCGGGGCTGGCGGCGTTTGATTGGGTGCCACTTGTTTCTTCTCCCCGCCGGGGAGAAGGTGGCCCGAAGGGTCGGATGAGGGGGCAACCTCAGCGATAGACCGCACCTTTGCCCCCTCATCCCGCTGCCGCGACCTTCTCCCCGGCGGGGAGAAGAAACAAGCGGCAGCGTCGAGAACCCACTACTAACCCATCACGCCAAATATTTTTTGAAGAACTCCGTCGTGCGGCCCCAGGCAAGATCGGCGGCGGCTTTGTCGTATCGCGCCGAGGAGGTATCGTTGTTGAAGGCGTGGTTGACGCCGTCATAGACGAAGATTTCGAAGGTCTTGCCGTTTTCCTCCAGCGCCTTCTTATAGGCATCTATACCGGCATTGATGCGCTCATCCAGACCCGCATATTGTAAAAGCAAGGGCGCCTTGATGGCTGGCACATCGGCCGCTGGCGGTTGCTGGCCGTAATAGGCGACACCGGCATTCAGGCCCGCCGATTTGGTGGCGAAACGGTTGACCAGCCCGCCACCCCAGCAGAAACCGACTGCACCGACCTTGCCGTTCGCACCCTGCCTTGCGGCAAGCCACACCCGGCCTGCCTCGGCATTGGCAACCGTTGCGTCCATGTCGAGACCGCTGAACATCTCCCGCGCCTTATCCTCATCCGAGGGCGTGCCGCCTTGCGGCGACAGGAAATCAACCGCAAGCGCCCGGAAACCGGCGAGCGCCACGCGTCTTGCCACATCGCGGATGTGGTCGTTGAGGCCCCGATTCTCGTGGATTACGATGACCGAGCCGATGGGGCCGGAAACCGATTTCGGCGTGACGAGATAACCCTTCATCTCGCCAGCGGGGGCGGGATACGTCACCTCTTCGGCAACAATCCCCGCATCATCCGCAGCGACGATTGCCGCACGGGCGCTGTTGGCCGAAAGAAGCGGCGCGATTGCAGCCGCAGCCGCACCCGACCCGGCAAGCAGGGTGAGCTTTTCCATGAATTTGCGGCGGTCGAGGCTGAGATGGGTATATTCATCGTAAGCGTCGATCATGGCCTGCGTAATCTTCGGCTTGTCCATCGTCCTGTCCTCCTTGAACGCACGGATGTATCAAGCAGGATAACGCAGATCATCTCATGGGGAATGAGGCGGGCGCAAGCGACGCCACACATTTACGTGAGCGCTATTTCCTCGGTGGTCGACGGTTCCCAAACGCCGGGACGGCGGCGGTCACTCCAGAGCCAGCCAAATGGCGAGCCAACCCCAAAGGCAGACCAGAATGGCGAAACCGATGCCGAAGAGCGGAGCGCGATAACGCAGGCGATTGCTAGTGACGTGCACGTAGGAATGCGCATAGCGGGATATGACGAAGAGCCAGGCCAGAACGACGGTGACGATATTATCTGCGTCAGTAATATAAAGCAGAAGGCAGATGGCATGAAAGAGAACAGGGAGTTCGAACTGGTTGACGATGTTCCTGTTGACCAGACGGCTTTCGCGCCCCTCCTCGCCCGTTTCACAATATCTGAGGGCGGCTTCGCGATCTGTCAGCGTGCATGTTTTGCGCCGATAGAGAAGCAATGCGTAGAGGGCGAAGACAAGAAAAGCATGGGCGATCATCGGCCAGAACATTGCGGTGGTCGGCGACATGCTTTCTCCTCCAATCATAAAAAACGCTCCCCGATCCGGCATGAATCGGGGAGCGCCAAATACTCAGTATCCTTTTACGGATTCGCCTCGAAAGATCAAACCGCGCCGGGGTAGTTCGGGCTTTCGCGGGTGATCGTCACGTCATGGGCGTGGCTTTCGCGCAAGCCCGCGCTGGAGATGCGCACGAAGGTGGCGCGTTCCTGGAATTCCTTGATGTTGCTGCCGCCGACATAACCCATGGCGGCTTTCAGGCCACCGGCCAGCTGGTGCAGGACGCCGGAAACCGGTCCCTTGTAGGGAACCTGACCTTCGATACCTTCCGGCACAAGCTTCAGCGTGTCGCGCACTTCCGCCTGGAAATAACGGTCGGCGGAACCGCGCGCCATGGCACCAACGGAACCCATGCCGCGATAGGCCTTGAAGGAACGGCCCTGATAGAGGAACACTTCGCCCGGGCTTTCATCCGTGCCGGCCAAAAGCGAGCCGATCATGACGGCGGAGGCACCGGCGGCAATGGCCTTCGCCAGATCGCCCGAGAACTTGATGCCGCCATCGGCGATAACAGGAATATCGGCGGCATTGGCCACTTCGACCGAGGCCATGATCGCGGCAAGCTGTGGAACGCCGACGCCGGCGACGATGCGGGTGGTGCAGATGGAGCCGGGGCCGATACCGACCTTGACGCCATCGGCGCCGGCATCGATCAGCGCCTTGGTGCCGTCGGCAGTCGCAACGTTGCCGGCAAGGATGCGAACGGAGTTCGACATTTTCTTGACCTGCGAAACGGCATCGAGCACGCGCTGCGAATGACCATGTGCCGTATCAACCACCAGAAGGTCGACACCGGCATCGATCAGGCGCTCGGCACGCTCGATGGCATCGGCACCGACGCTGATGGCGGCGGCGGCGCGAAGACGGCCCTGCACATCCTTGGTGGCGTAGGGGTTCAGCTGAGACTTCTCGATATCCTTGACGGTGATGAGGCCGACGCAATTGCCTTTTCCATCCACCACCAGCAGTTTTTCAATACGGTGCTTGTGCAGCAGGCGGCGCGCTTCCTGCTGATCGACGCTGCTTTCCTTGACCGTGACCAGGTTTTCGCGGGTCATCAGTTCGTAGATCTTCTGCTGCGGATCGGAAGCGAACCGCACGTCGCGGTTCGTCAGGATGCCGACGAGGCGGCCATTCTTGTGGCCGCCGGAACCACCGTTTTCAACCACCGGAATGCCGGAAATGCTATGCGCCTTCATCAGCGCCTGCGCTTCGGCAAGGGTGGCGTCCGGGCCGATGGTGACCGGGTTGACGACCATGCCGCTTTCGAACTTCTTCACCTGCCGGACTTCTTCGGCCTGTTCGATGGGGGTCAGGTTACGGTGGATGACACCGATGCCGCCGGCTTGCGCCATGGCGATGGCAAGACGGCTTTCGGTGACCGTATCCATTGCGGAAGAGAGGATCGGAAGGTTGAGATCGATATCGCGGGCAATGCGGGTGGCAATATTCGTCTGTCCCGGCATGACTTCGGAATGCCCGGGTTGCAGCAACACATCGTCAAATGTGAGAGCGTCCAAACCAGTGGGTGTTTGAATGATGCGTGCCATGACCAAATTCCTTCATAATGAAAATGCGTGGCCGTTCCGGAACGAAAAGTTCACCCCGGCGCCCTGCAAGGATTGCTTGGAAGTTGGCGAGGGCTGGTAACACGTTCATGACAGGAAGGGAATAGAAAAAACCCGGAATGACCTTCCGGGCTTCTTCTGTTGCTGCATTGCAGCAGATATCAGATATCGAACTGATAGGATTTCGGCACGAAACGATAACCCGTATCCAGCTTTTCCGCATAACCGACAGCCGGGAAAGGCATGTGATAACCGAGGAAGGGCAACCGGTCCGTGGCGATCATGTCGTAGACCTTCTTGCGGGCTGCGGCGGCTGCCGCCTTGTCCATGTCGAACTTGACCTCCCAGTCCGGCCTTTGCAGCGACAGGACGAAATGGTTGGCGGTATCTGCCGTCAGGATCAGCTGTTTTCCTTCCGATTCGACGCGGAAGATCATGTGTCCCGGCGAATGGCCGAACGCCGCAATGCCGGTAATGCCGGAAACCACATCTGCGCCGTCGCCGATGAAGGTCGCCTTTTCCGCTAGCGGCTTGACGTTGGCGACGACGCCCTTGTGGCCGCCTTCGGCAGGCGTGCCGACCCGCTTCGCGTCCGTCCAGAAATCATATTCCGTCTGGCCGAAGACATAACGCGCCTTGGAGAAAGCCGGTGCGCCCTTCTCCATCAGCCGCCTATATGGTCGCCGTGCATGTGGGTCAGCACCACCACGGTCACATCCTCCGGCGTGTAACCGGCGGCCGCCATGCCTTCGATCAGGCGGCCGTTGCCGGCGTCACGGCCGGCCTCGCCGAAACCGGTGTCGAACAGCACGAGATCCGTGCCGGTATTGACGAGGACCGGCGAGAAGGAATTGACGAACTGCTCCTTCGGCAGGAAATTGTCTTCCAGCAGTTTGCCGACGGTCTCAGCCGACTGGTCGGTGCCGAAGGTCTCGCCCGGATTGGGCGCGGCGCGCGCGCCGTCCTTCACGACAAGAACTTCGAAATTACCAAGCTTGAAGCGATTGGTTTCAGGCGGCATGGCGTGTGTGATCTCCATGGAAGTTTGCGGCTGGTTCGTCTGCGCCGTTGCGGTGCGTGCCATCAAAAGCGGCGCGCCGAGAACGCTTGCTCCCGCCACACCGATAAGGCCGCGTCTGCTCATGCCCAATGATTGAGTCATCATTTTTCTCCCGATTATCGCCAAAGTCACTTTGCCCAACGGACAATAGAGCGAGAAAGTTGCAAGGAAACCACCCTCACGCAGGTTTGATCGGAACGTCGGAAATCGATAATTAACGTGTTGGCAAGTTGGCCCATCAGGCGTAGGAGAAATGCGACATCATTGTCGCAGCGGAAAGCCGCAGGCAGCCTCATGAACCGCATCATTCCCCTGATCCTGGCAGTCGCTCTCTTCATGGAGCAGATGGACTCCACCGTCATCGCCACATCGCTTCCGGCGATTGCGGCCGATCTCCATGTCGGCCCGATCACGCTCAAGCTCGCGCTGACGGCCTATATGGTGGCATTGGCGATCTTCATTCCCGTCAGCGGCTGGATGGCCGACAAATACGGCGCGAAGAAAATCTTCCGTATCGCCATCGGCGTCTTCGTGGTGGGCTCGCTCTGCTGCGCGGCCTCGTCGTCGGTGTTCGAATTCGTGCTCTCGCGTTTCCTGCAAGGCATGGGCGGGGCGATGATGACGCCCGTCGGCCGTCTCGTCCTTTTGCGCACGACCAAACGCAGCGAACTCGTTTCCGCCATGGCGCTGTTGACGATACCGGGGCTCGTGGGGCCGCTCACCGGCCCGCCGATCGGCGGTTTCATCACCACCTATTTTTCATGGCACTGGATTTTCCTGATCAACGTGCCGATCGGCATCATCGGCATCTGGCTGTCGACGATCTTCCTGCCGGAAATCGAAACCACCAATCCGCCGCCAATGGACGGCAAGGGGTTCGTACTGTTCGGCATTGCCGCCTCGGGTGTGGTCTTTGGCGTTTCGGTCGTCAGCCTTCCGGCATTGCCGCCCGCCATCGGCATCGCGTCGACGGTTATCGGCTTCATCAGCGGCTTTCTTTATCTGCGCCACGCAGCACACCACCCCGCCCCCACTCTGGATTTCCGGATTTTCCGCAACGCGACGTTCCGGGCGGCTTCCGTCGGCGGCACGGTCTTCCGCATCTCGACAGGGGCGATACCTTTCCTGATGCCCTTGATGTTGCAGATCGGTTTCGGGCTTAATCCGTTTCAATCAGGCATGATCACCTTTGCGGGCGCGATCGGCGCCATCACCACCAAATTCATGGCAAAACGCGTCTTTGCGGCAACGGGGTTCAAATCGACGCTGATCGGGGCCGGCGTCGTCGGCGCTTTCACGACCCTCGCCAACAGCTTCTTCACGCCTGAAACGCCCTACCCGCTTATCATGATCTTTCTGGTCACCGCAGGGTTTGCCCGCTCGTTCTTCTTTACCGGATCGAACGCGCTCAGCTATTCCGACATCGAGGACAGCCAGGCAAGCCAGGCGACCTCCATGGCGTCCGTGCTGCAACAGATCAGCCTTGCGCTCGGCGTGGCTTTCGCCGCTTCCATTCTGGAAGTCAGCAGCATGATGTCCGGCTCGCATCTCCAGCTTGCCGATTTCCACATCGCCTTCACCATCGTGGCGCTTATTTCGCTGTTCGCCATCGTGCCGATCATCCGCATGGACAACAATGCGGGCGCGGCCGTCTCCGGCCACCGCGGCAAGGTCTCGCAACCGGCAGAATGACAAAAGCGCCGTGCATCCTTCGGGGACACACGGCGCTCCAACTCTTTGAACTGCACATCGTTACGGACGAAAATCGAAGATGATTTTCTGTCCGATGCGTTAGTCTTCGTCCGCCTCATCCACATGCATAACGGACTGCGTCGCAGCCGTCCGGCCCTTGAAGTGCTTGGCAAGCAGGAACATTTCGACCGATTCAGACCGTGACGATGCCGGCTTGATATGCAGGACCTGCTTGAAGTTCTTCTTCAGCATGTCGAGCAATGCCTTTTCCGTGCCGCCCTGGAAGGTCTTGGCAAGGAAATGTCCACCTTCCGCCAGCACCTGAACGGCGAAATCGGCTGCGACTTCGCAAAGATGCATGGTGCGAATGTGGTCGGTCTTTTGATGGCCCGTGGTTGGCGCCGCCATGTCCGACAGCACCAGATCCGGCGTGCCGCCAACGGCTTCCATCAGCTTGTCCGGCGCGGTCGGATCGAGGAAGTCGAGTTGCAGGATCTTGACGCCGGGGATGGGATCGATTTCGAGAAAATCGATGGCCGCGACGCGAATGTCGTCCTCGGTGGAATCAGTCACCTTCGAAGCGATCTGCGACCAGCTTCCGGGTGCCGCACCAAGGTCGATGATGCGGGTGGCACCCTTCAGGATCTGATGCTTGTCGTTGATTTCCAGAAGCTTGAAGGCGGCGCGGGCGCGATAGCCTTCCAGCTTGGCGCGCTGCACATAGGGGTCGTTGATATGACGCTCAAGCCAACGGCGCGATGAGGCCTTGAGCTTGGTCTTCCTGACCTTCTGACCGATCTTTCGGCCAGTGCGATTGGTGCTTGTGGGCGCCTTGCTCATGTCAAACCTTCCGTTCTGTCCTGCCGTGCCATCTGCATGCGCCTTATCCGGTTACGCCGCCATGCGCCGTCATCCGCCATCATATCCGTCAACAGGCCTTCGCGCAGACCGCGATCGGCGACGCGCATGCGCCGCGCAGGCCAGCGACGGCGAATGGCCTCAAGGATGGCGCAACCGGCCAGAACCAGATCGGCCCTGTCAGGGCCAATGCAGGCATTGGCGGCGCGGCCGGCGAAATCCCAGGCCAGAAGCTTGTCCTGCATGGCCGTCACCTCGGCATCGGAAAGCCAGAGGCCATCCACCTTGCGGCGATCGTATCGCGGCAGATCGAGATGAACGCCCGCAAGCGTCGTCACCGTGCCCGAGGTTCCGATCAGGTGAAAATCTTCGTGATGGGCAAGCGGCGCCAGCGGCGGGCAATGGAAGGCGTCGAGCAGCCCTTCGACTTCCCGCACCATGGCCGCGAAAACATCCGGCGTCACATCGCGGCCGCCATGGCGTTCCGAGAGCGTGACGACGCCGACAGGAAGCGACGTCCAGTGGGTGATGTGGTTGGCGAGCCGGTTGGACCGGTTTTCACCGACCTTGATGACGGCAATTTCGGACGATCCGCCGCCGATATCGAACAGCACCACGGAGCGTGCTTCGCGCCCTACCAGAGAAGCGCAACCAGACACGGCAAGGCGGGCTTCCGTCTCGCGGCTGATGATCTCAAGCTTGAGCCCGGTTTCCCGGGTAACCCGCTCCAGAAACTCCTCGCCATTGGATGCAGCCCGGCAGGCTTCGGTGGCGATGAGCCGCATGCGCCTGATCGGGCGGCCGGCAAGTTTCGAGGAGCAGACCTTGAGAGCCTCCACCGCGCGATCCATCGCTTCGTCGGAAAGACGGCCGGTCGATACCAGCCCCTCGCCCAGCCGGACAATGCGCGAAAAGGCGTCGACGACCCGGAACTGGCCGGGCCGTGTCGGCTGCGCGATCAGCAGGCGGCAATTATTGGTGCCGAGATCGAGCGCCGCATACATATCCGTCTGCGACTCGGGGCCATTCTCTTGGTGGCGGGCACCGTGACGGGCGGAAATTTCAGATTGTTGCCGGTGCTGGTCCTGAGACGCGCCATTGGCGCGACCGTTCTGCTTGCCGACATGTCGGGGCGCATGGGACGGAACCAGCGGACGGCCCTGCGGGTCGCGACCACGCGGATCGCGGTGAGCCCGCTTGCGGTTGCGCGATTTTCGGACGCCACCGGGCGGCACCAGGGATGGATTTGTGGGGTCCGCTGCGGTTGTTGAAGCCTCACCCAGCTCGATGCTGGCGGGCGGCGTCTGCTGGGAGGTGCCTTTGCCACGGGAACGCCTGCGGCGCTTTCTTTTACGCGGCTCGGCATCCGGCTCGAGAGCCGATACATAGGGGGAACCGGCCGGAACATCCGCGGCAACATCGTGCGACAGCACAGCAACGTCACGGGGTTTACCGTCACGCCTGTTTTTCTTGCCACGACGGGATCGCTTCGCTTTCCCTTTGTTTGCCACCGACGCCCCTTGGTCCGACGGCTTTGGGCCGTTTCCGGGGTCGATCACTGTCTTGTCCATTTCGCCGCGCACAAGCGTAGACGCTATGCTGCTGGCTTTCATAAGGTTTCGTTGGGTGGACAATACCAGCGCAAGCGATTTTAGCCAAATGGTTTTTGGGAGCCTGGAAACAGCAGGGTGCGGGTGCCGTAAAAGGCCCACGCGCGGACAAACTCGGATCAGAGTCTGAAATCACTGCAATGATTTTCGGGGGGGTTCGGAAAATTGGAGATGGTACGGTTGGGGGGTCTCGAACCTCCGACCTCAGGTGCCACAAACCTGCGCTCTAACCAACTGAGCTACAACCGCACATCAAACGCCGAACCGGCGCTACGGGGGGTGACATAAAAGGTGTTATCGCCATTTGCAAGTCCCCCGGCGAATTTTGCGAAAAAAGGCTTGGAAAGGCAAGCCGATTTCGTTGCGCCGGGGCTGGTTAAAGTCGGCGGCCGGCCACGCCGCCTGCAATCGGGGGCGGACCGGAACGGGGCCAGAACGGGTGCGGCCGGGCCTGTTCATGTTAACTCTATTTGGCGATTCATTCCGGCGGCGGTGGACCCCGCCGCCCTGTGAAGTTATTTAAAATTCTGTTAACGTGGTGCCTGCGCGGGTTTACGTTTCAGCTTCATGAGGAAGCAGAAAGCCTCGCAAGGTCCGGTAGTGCCAAAATAGGTTTCGTCATGCCCGCCGTCCAATATCCCTTTATCGACATAGCAGTACATGAACGGGTGCGTGAAGGTTTCGGACGCGGCGAGGCGATGGCTTTGTTCTCGCTTGACCTTCGGAACGCGCTTTGGGCCAATGGACGGGGTGCGGCGCTGTTCGGCACGCCGATGGTCTATGATTTTCTGGAACAGGGCCCCAAACGGCAGGACGTGACCTTCCGGCAGCTGGCGACGACGGCGACGCGGCTTTCCAGGACCGGCGACAGCCTGCCGTTTACCATTCGCGTCAATGCGGGTTTTCGCAGCCTTGCCGTTACCGCCAAGGCGGAAATCATCGAGGCCGAACCTGGCCAGCCCGCGATCCTTTTTTCCGCCCTCACCGATCAGGCAGCACCCGACACGGCGGAATGCGCAAGGCGCATGATTGAAGGCTTTGACGATCCCGACATCCATATCGCTGTCATCAATGGCGACAACGAGGTCGTTGCCGCCTCGCCCAAGTTTGCGTCGCTCGGCATCACGCCGCATACGGCAAAGACGCTGGTGAGGATGGCCGCGGGTCAGGCAGGCCACCTCGTCAAACGGCCCGTGCCGACCGGCAAGGGTTACATGCCCGCCGCCGCCGGCCAGATCACCACATCGCCAGAACTCAACCTGCTGTTCGTGGTCGAGACCGCACTCGGGACACTCGATCCCGTTAACGGCTTTGCCGAAGACAAGCCGCAGGAAACCCCGGCCGCCGCCCAACCGGTTTTGCCGGTTGCCGAGACCGCGCCTGTTGCCGCAGCGGCTGCCTCCTTCGATTCCGTGCTCGACGCCGTCGCCGGTATCGAGGATGTGGAGGATGTGGAGGACGTGCAGGAACTGCCTGTCGACTCCGAAGACGAAGTGGCGGTGGATCAGGATCAGGAAACCATTCCGCCAATGTCGGCAGCAATAGAAGAAACGGATACCCCGGCGGATATCTCCGTGGAGGATGCCGATAGCGCTGCGAATGCAGCCATGACCGACGATATTGCCGATCTTTTCGAACTGGATGAGGATGAGCTGGAGGTTCCGGCAACCGGCCGGGCGACTGGCGAGGACCATGCCGAAAATGCACCGGATGCAGAAAGTGCACCGGCAGAAGATGAAATTGCCGAAACGGTGACGGCGCAGGCCACGACACCGGAGCAAGAAGATCTGCCGGCGGAAACAGAACCGGCGGAAGGCGCACCATCTTTTGTCTTCAACGCAGGGGGACGCGCGTCCCGTTTCGTCTGGAAGATCGATGCAGAAGGGCGCTTCAGCTCGATCTCGCATGAATTCGCGGAGGCGGTGGGCGCGAAAGCGGCAGCTGTCGAGGGCATGCGCTTCGCCGATGTGGCAGCGCTTTTCAACCTCGACCCGGAAGGCAAGATTCGCGAACTTCTCGGCCGCCGCGACACATGGTCGGGCAAGACGATCTATTGGCCGGTGGAGGCCACCTCCCTCATGGTGCCGATCGATCTCGCCGCCCTGCCCACCTATACGCGCTCGCGCGAATTTGACGGTTTCCGTGGTTTCGGCATCGTGCGGCTGGCCGATGCCGCTGAGGATCCCCACGCCACCGGCCTCACCTTCCTGGACGAGGAAGAGGATGCTCGAATCGAAGCCTTGCCACAGCCGGCTGCCGAGGACGAAAGCCATGACCTGCTGGCGTTTCTCGATGACGGTGATCACGCAGCCGGTAGCGACGAAACCTTGGCGGCGGAAGCCGATGCGCCGGCCGAGATTTCGGGCGAAGAACAGCGCCACGATTTCAGCCCGCCGGAGTTCGAAGTGCCGGTATTGGCAGCCGAATCCGCGCCGGAACCAGAGGTCGAACCACCCTATTCCGACAAGGTTGTTCATCTGGAAGAGCGTCGCGGGCGTTCCCGCGAGGGCCTGACCGCGGGCGAACAGGCTGCATTCCGGGAAATTGGCCGGACGCTGGCGCCCACGGATGCCGTTCCGGACGAAAACCGGAAGACGGAGGAAGAAGCCCGTTCCGCCGCGCGCGCCGAGCAGGACACCCACGACGATATCGACGCCGGGACACAAGTGGACCCCGCTGCGGCAGAGGTCGTCGAGACGGCGGAAACGGCGGAGGACGACGATCTTTTCGCGGACTATGTTCGTGGCGAACGGTCTGCGGCCATTCACAAGCCTGCGGATGAAAACGCGCTCGAAGAAAAGAAAGACGCGGTAGGCGATGCACAGCCGGTGGCCGATATCGCCGCCGCGATGGTCAGCCCGCCGCCCCGCCCCGCCAATGCGCTGAGCGCCGAAACGCTGGACCAGATGCCTGTGGCGCTCCTGGTGCATGCTGGCGACAGGCTGATCCACGCCAATCCGGATTTCCTGCGGCTGACGGGCTACGGCTCTCTCGATGAATTGGAAGAGGTCGGCGGATTGGAAGCACTGCTGCAACGGCACGAGCTGGAAGATATGCCGGACCATGAGGGCGGCATGGTGGTCGTCAGCGCGGAAAACGATATCATTCCGGTCAAGGCGCGGCTGCAATCCATCCGCTGGGAAGAAACCACGGCGCTGATGCTGTCGCTGGTGCCGCTGGAAGAAAAGCAGGCGTCAGTTACGGCGGCCAATGAAAATGCGGCAGCGACCGAAACTGCGAATGCGGAAGCAAGCAGTGTTTCCGTGCTGCAGGGCGAAGTCGAGGAACTGCATTCCATTCTGGAAACGGCAACGGATGGCGTGGTGCTTTTGGGAGACGACGGTGAAATCCGCTCGCTCAATCGCTCCGCCAGCGCGTTGTTCAACTATGATAACGGCGAAATCGCCGGCAAACCCTTCGTCACGCTGTTTGCGCATGAGAGCCAGCGCGCGGTGCTGGACTATCTTTCCGGCCTTGCCAATAACGGCGTCGCCAGCGTGCTGAACGATGGCCGCGAAGTGATCGGCCGCGAGGCGTCCGGCGGGTTTCTGCCGCTGTTCATGACCATCGGCCGGCTCAAATCCTCGCACGGCTATTGCGTGGTCATGCGCGACATCACCCAGTGGAAGCGCACGGAAGAAGAATTGCGCAACGCCAAGCGCTCGGCGGAAACCGCCAATGCCCACAAGACCGATTTCCTGGCGCGAGTCAGCCACGAAATCCGCACGCCGCTAAACGCCATCATCGGCTTTTCGGACATGATGGCGACCGAACGTTTCGGGCCGATCGGCCATCCGCGCTATGTGGAATATGCCAATGACATCGGCCGCTCGGGCCGGCATGTGCTCGACATCGTCAACGATCTCCTCGACATCTCCAAGATCGAAGCCGGGCAGATGGATGTGGATTTCATCGCCGTGCCGCTGAACGAGACGGTGGCCGAAGCGGTATCGCTGGTGCAACCGCAGGCCAACAACCAGCGCGTCATCATCCGCACGGCGCTTTCGCAATCCGTGCCGCAGATCGTCGCCGATCTGCGTTCGATCAAGCAGATCGTGCTCAACATCCTGTCGAACGCCATCCGCTTCACGCCGTCGGGCGGCCAGATCGTGGTTTCAACGGCCTATGAGGCCAATGGCAGCGTAGCGCTGCGCATCCGCGATACCGGCATCGGCATGACGCGGGCGGAGCTGGAACAGGCCATGAAGCCGTTCCGGCAGGTGGCGTCGTCGGGCAAGCGCGTGCGGGGCGACGGCACCGGGCTTGGGCTGCCGCTGACCAAGGCGATGGTGGACGCCAACCGTGCGAACTTCTCCATCACCTCGACGCCGAATGAGGGAACGCTGGTGGAAATTACCTTTCCGTCGCAGCGGGTTCTTGCCAACTGAGGTCATGCGGGCGTAGCAATGCGGCAAAGGGGGTAGACGGTTTCTAGCACTATCGTCTCCTCCCTCATTCCTGTGCTTGTCACAGGAATCTAGCCAGTCCAAGTCCTTGGGCTGGAAGGACTCCTCTCGCCGCGCAGACGCGCGTCGGCTGGATTCCTGTGACAAGCACAGGAATGAGGGAAATATGCATGCGGTGTCACAGTAAATCTTCGCGTTTTATATTGTGCAGTGACGTGCGTGGCGCCCTCCGTATCTCGCAAGACAGCAGGCTCGCATGCCCATGACGGCTTCCCTTCCAGCGATAAAACGCGTTTCAGTGTTGCCCATAGCGGCGGTAGTCGTCGCAGCCATCGCCGCCATGCCCGTTCTGGCGATCTTCTGGATGGCGCTGACCGGCAGTACGGAGGGATGGCAGCATCTTCTTGCCAATGTTCTGCCGCGTGCCGGGTTTCGCACCTTCCTGCTGCTGGGGATGACGGCCGCGACGACTGCATTCTTCGGCATCGCCTGCGCCTGGCTCGTCACAACATTCGAATTTCCGTTGCGACGGGTATTGTCCGCAGCACTTGTCCTGCCGCTCGCCATTCCCTCCTATCTGGCGGCCTATGCTTTCGGCGAGTTTCTCGATTTCACCGGCCCGGTACAGAGCACCATTCGCGCCGCCTTCGGCTATCACAGCATCCGCGATTACTGGTTTCCAGACATACGCTCGCTCGGCGGCGCGGTGATCGTTCTGAGCTCGGTGCTTTACCCATATGTCTATCTGTCCGCCCGCGCCGCCTTTTCCATGCAGGGGCGGTTTGCGGCCGAAGCGGCCCGCACGCTTGGCGCAAAACCGCTGAACGTGTTCTTTTCCGTGCAATTGCCGATGGCGCGGCCGGCGATTGCCATCGGCCTTTCGCTGGTCCTGATGGAGACGCTGAACGATATCGGCGCCGTCGAATATCTCGGTGTCCAGACGCTGACCTTCACCATTTACGAGACCTGGCTCAATCGCGGCAACCTCGCCAATGCGACACAGATCGCCGCAGTCATCCTGCTCATCGTCGGCGCGCTGATCTTCATCGAACGCAACGCCCGCGAAAAACAGCGCTTTGCCGCGCCAAAAGCCACAAGTATGGCGCAGCGCCATCGGCTGAAAAGCCTCGATAGCTGGCGGCGCTGGTCCGCGAGCCTGTTCTGCCTTGTTCCGGTCGTCAGCGGTTTCTGCATTCCCGTCATCGTTCTTGGCGGTTACGCCGCAAAGAGGCTGGATGCGCTGTTTGCACCGAAGCTGCTGAAAGCGCTCGGGCACAGTCTCGAAGTCTCGCTTTCCGCCGCCTTCGTCACGCTGATTGCGGCTTTCGTGTTTTCCTATGCCATTCGCACCGAACGTTCGCGCACATCCAGGGTGGCCGCCCGCCTCGGCTCCATGGGATATGGCGTGCCGGGAACGGTGCTCGCCATCGGCGTGCTCATTCCGCTGGCCGGTCTCGACAATCGTGTCGATGGGCTGATCCGGTCGCATTTCGGGTTTTCAAGCGGTTTGCTGCTTTCCGGCACCGCCTTCGCCATCATCTACGCCCATTCGGTACGCTTCATGACCATGGCGGAAGGCACGCTCGATGCCGGTTTCCAGAAGCTTTCGCCACATATCGACATGGCTTCACGAACGCTCGGGCGCAACCGGTTGCAGACGCTGTTCAGGGTGCTGTTGCCGAATATGCGGCCTGCGGCACTGACCGCCTTTCTTCTGGTGCTGATCGAATCCATGAAGGAATTGCCCGCAACCATCCTGCTCAGACCCTTCGGCTTCAACACGCTCGCAACGCTGGTCTATGAGGATGCATCCCGCTCGAGGGTGCAGGACGCCGCCGTGCCTGCCATCATCATCATCATCGCCGGGCTTATCCCCGTGCTTCTCGTGTCGAAATCGATGGATCATCCCGAAAACCGCTGAACGGCAACCGGCGTGACGGCAAAAAGAAAGGCGGCCTTGCGACCGCCTGTATTAGTTGTGCTTTTTTTAACGAGAGAAAGGGGACAACCTCGCCATATGGAAATTATCAATCCCGGCTATCAAAAATTTGACAGCCCTGCGTTGGGATTTACTTTCCGCCAACTCCTATTAACAAGCGGTTAAAACCAAAATCGATCAATTACCGACGATAATTCCTATTTTGAGACCGTAAAGGGCCAAAACTAAATTATAGGTTTCTAAATTTATTACGACTTCAACAGTAACGCGTAGAAACCGGAGAGACAGATCCGATCAGTTTCGCGCCGCTGCGTGTTCGTCCTTCATCCGCTGGAGTTCGGTACGTTTGGAGGCGATGGAAGCAGCAATCACGCCGATGGTGACAAGTCCGATGAGGATGGTGCAGATCGCGTTGATTTCCGGCGTCACGCCGAGGCGAACCTGCGAATAGATCTTGATCGGCAGCGTGGTTGCACCGGGACCGGTGGCGAAACTCGCGATCACGAGATCGTCGAGCGACAGCGTAAACGCCAGCATCCAACCGGCGATGACGGCGGGGAAGATCAGCGGCAGGGTAATGCGGAAGAAGGTTTTGACCGGTGGGCAACCGAGATCGAGCGCCGCCTCCTCCAGACTACGATCGAAAGTCAGGAGGCGCGACTGCACGACGATCGCCACGTAACACATGGTGAAGGTGGTGTGGGCGATGACCACCGTCCAGAAACCGCGATCCACCCCGACGGCCACGAACAGCAGCAGCAGCGACAGGCCGGTAATGACCTCCGGCATGACCAGCGGCGCATAGATCATGCCGGAAAACAGCATCCGTCCCGGAAACCGCGCAAAGCGGGTGAGCGACAACGCCGCCAGCGTTCCGAGGATGGTGCCGATGGTGGCGCTCAGGATACCGACGCGAAGCGTTACCCAGGCCGCATCCATCAGCCCCTGGTTCGACCACATGGATCTGTACCATTGCAGCGAAAACCCGCCCCAGACGGTGACCAGCTTGGAGGCGTTGAAGGAATAGACGATCAGGATGATGATCGGGATGTAGAGGAAGGCAAAACCGAGGGTCAGGACGGTGATGTCGAATTTTCCGCGCTTCATGGCCTCACCCCACCTTCTTTTGCTGGTTCTGGAAAATGGCGATGGGCACCACCAGCAACAGCAGCAGCAGCACGGCAACGGCGGATGCCAATGGCCAGTCGCGATTGCCGAAGAATTCCGTCCAGAGCGTCTTGCCGATCATCAGCGTCTGCGCGCCGCCGAGCAGATCGGGAATGACGAATTCGCCTGTTATCGGGATGAAACAGATCATCGAGCCGGCGACGACGCCCGGCAGCGACAGCGGAAAGGTAATCTTCCAAAAGGCTTTCCAGGGCGGGCAACCGAGATCGGCGGCCGCCTCCAGCAGCGTATTGTCGAGTTTTTCCAGCGCCGCATAGAGCGGCAGCACCATGAAGGGCAGATAGGAATAAACGATGCCGATGAAGATCGCCGTCTCGGTGCGGAAGATATTGACCTGCTGGTCCGGCCCGAGAAAACCGAGCCATTGGAACAGCACCGTCAACAGGCCCTCGGGTTTAAGAATGCCGATCCAGGCATAAACGCGGATCAGGAACGAGGTCCAGAACGGCAGGATCACCAGCATCACCAGCGTCGGGCGGATGGATGACGGCGCGCGCGCCATGGCCAGCGCCATGGGATAACCGATCAGCAAAAGCAGGCAGGTGGAGATGAAGGCGATGCGCAGCGACGACAGATAGGCGTCGATGTAGAGCGGGTCTTCCGTCAGAAACAGGTAATTTTCGAAATCGAGTTGCGAGAAGAAGGCCCCGAGTTTTGAAAATCCTTCGAAGACCGGTGTATAGGGCGGCATGGATATCGCCGTATCCGAAAGCGATATCTTGAGAATGATCAAAAACGGCGCAACGAAAAACAGCAGCAGCCAGAAATAGGGAACTGCAACGACCAGCCATCGCCAGGGGCTTTGCCGGTTTTCGGGAGTGGTGATCGCCATGAAAGCCTCCCTCAGCGCGTTAGCACAAGACCGGAATCCGGTTTCCAGTTAAGCCACACCATATCACCGAATGTGATCGGGCGATCCACGAGACGCGAGACATTCGCCTGTGCCGCGCGGATGACACGGCCATCGGCAAGCTTGACGATGAACACCGAAAAATCGCCGAGATAACCGATATCCCAGACCTCGCCATAGGCGGAATTGATGGCGCTATCGGCGGGTTGATCGATCGAGATGCGGACCTTTTCCGGGCGAATGGCAAAGGCCACCCGACTACCGGTCGCGGCGGTGCATTCCTGTTCCACGGAAACCGCCAGTCCGTCGCAATCCAGCGTCACCAGCCCCGGCTTGCCGACGTCGGAAGCATTGGCGACGACGTTCGCGTCGAAGATATTGATGTCGCCGATGAAATCCGCCACGTAACGGCTGTTCGGCGCCTCGTAAATCTCGGCCGGCGTCGCCACCTGCACGACCATGCCCTTGTCCATGACCGCGATCCGGTCCGACACGGTCATCGCCTCTTCCTGATCATGGGTGACGATCAGGAAGGTCAAGCCGAGATTGGTCTGGATGTCCATCAGCTCGAACTGGGTTTCTTCGCGCAGCTTCTTGTCGAGCGCGCCGAGCGGCTCGTCCAGGAGAAGCACCTTCGGCCGCTTGGCAAGCGAACGGGCGAGCGCCACCCGCTGCCGCTGGCCGCCCGAAAGCTGGCTCGGCTTGCGCCTGGCAAATTCGCTGAGTTTCACGAGACGCAGCATTTCCTCCACACGGGAGGCAATTTCCGCCTTGGGCAGACCATCCTGCTCCAGACCGAAGGCGATGTTCTTTTCCACCGACATATGCGGGAATAGCGCATAGGACTGGAACATCATGTTGGTCGGACGCCTGTAGGGCGGCACGCCGGAAATATCCTTGCCCTGAAGGAGAATGCGCCCATCGGTCGGCTCCTCGAAACCGGCCAGCATGCGCATCAGCGTGGTCTTGCCGCAGCCGGAAGGGCCGAGCAGCGAAAAGAACTCGCGCTCGTAAATATCGAGCGTCAGATTATCGACGGCGACGAAGTCGCCAAAACGCTTGGTGACGTTTTCAAAACGGATGAAGGGAACCGCATCGGGATTGTCCCAAGGGCTAAATTTACGTTTGACCGGCCCCAGAGTTTTCGCCATCCACCCTACCCTCAAATCCGTTTGATTTTGGAAGGCGGGCAGCGCCGGCAGGGTGCATGACCTGCCGGCAAAGGGATGAGAGAAACGGGCCCGCCGGCCGTTTCTCAACCAGCGTGCGGAGCTATCAGCTGCCGGTTTTTATCTGGGTCCAGACGCGGTTCAAGACACGCTGTTCCTTCGGTCCGTAAGGCGAGATGGTGAAGAGCTTCTTCATCGTCTCGGCATCTGGATAGACCGCGGGGTTCTTGGCGACGGACGGGTCCATCAGGGCCTGCGAGGCGAAGTTGCCGTTCGCATACTGAACGTAGTTGGACGCCTTGGCGATGATCTCCGGCCGCATCAGATAGTTGATGAAGGTGTGGGCTTCCTCGACATTCTTGGCATCCGCCGGGATGGCAAGATTGTCGAACCACATATAGGTGCCTTCCTTCGGGATGATATAATTCACCTCGACGCCGTTCTTGGCTTCCTCGGCGCGGCTTTTCGCCTGCAGGATGTCGCCCGACCAGCCGATGGTGATGCAGCTGTCGCCATTCGCCAGCTCATCGATATAGGCGGAGGAGTTGAAGGTCTTCACATAGGGGCGGATCTTCGAATAGACCGCGCCGCCCGCTTCCAGATCGGCCGTTTCCTTGCTGTCGGGATTCTTGCCGAGATAATTCATGGCGATGGCGAAGGTTTCGTCCGAAGCATCGAGAATATTGATGCCGCAGGATTTCAGCTTTTCGGCATTTTCCGGCTTGAAGAGAATATCCCAGCTGTCGACCGGAACATCGCCGAGAGCGGCCTTCACCTTGGCGACATTATAACCGATGCCGGTCGTGCCCCACATGTAGTTTACGGCATATTCGTTGCCGGGATCGTACTTCGCCAGACGCTCGGAAACTTCCGGCCACAAGTTCTTGAGGTTGGGCAACTTGGACTTGTCGAGTTTCTGAAAAACGCCGGCATTGATCTGGCGGGCGAGGAAGGGGCCGGTCGGCACCACCACGTCATAACCGGAGCTGCCGGCCAGAAGCTTCGTTTCCACGAGTTCGTTGCTGTCGAACACGTCGTAGACGACCTTGATGCCGGTTTCCTTGGTGAAATCGGTAAGGATCGATTCGTCGATATAATCCGACCAGTTATAGACGTGAACGACCTTTTCCTGGGCCATTGCCGAGCCTGCTGCAACGAGCGCGGAGGTAAGGGCCAAAGTCAGGCGGAGCGAACGTTTTTTCATGATGTCTCCTGTTTACGCAACCTCACGACGGAAGCGTGATCCCCTTTTTTTTGAGAGACTAGAAAGGAAAACAAAAGGGAGCAAGCGGGAAATGTGCAGCACAGCATTTTCAACCGAATGTGTTCCACCTTTCGAAAAGCGCTGCGAAACACCTACTGGAAGTCGAAAACACTAAGACCGGTTACCATTTCGTCCAGACCGAGCGGCCGCGTCAGCGGCGCTTCCGCCCGTGACAGACAGCCCTGCCTTTCGCACAACCGGCACGAGGGACCGACGGCAACGGTCGGCCCACCTGAGCCGGCAGCGCCGTAAACCGTCTCTCCGGCCTGGGCCAGATCGCAGCCCAACAGCACGGCCGTTCGCCGCACCCTTTCGCCAAAACCCGCCAGCGGACCTTCGAGCGTGCGCGAAACCGTCAGGAAGGCGTCGCCATCCGGCATCTCCACCGCCTCCACCAGCACCTGTCCCGGCTGGGCAAAGGCGGCGTGGACATTAAGACGCGGACAGAGACCGCCGAAACGCGCCCTCGGAAAACCGCCGGCACCCGCCATACGGAACCGGTTACCGGCATTGTCGATTTCCATCAGGAAAAACGGGATTGCCGCAGCCGTCGGCCGTTGCAGGCTGACGAGGCGGTTGGCGGCCTGTTCGAACGAGACGTTGAAACGCGAGCGCAGGACGTCGAGATCGTATTTCGCGCGTTGGGCGGCGCTCAGAAACGCACCATAGGGCATCATCAAAGCATGGGCGGCATAACGCGCCAGCTCGAAGCGGGCAATGCGCCTCGCCTCCTCGCCCGTCAGGCCAAGCCCGTCAAGCTCCGCGCCGATCTCGTCGCGGAGCGCCAGAAGACAGGTTTCCATCGCCATTTCCCTGAGCTGGTCCGGCTGCGACAGACGCTCGGATAAAAACAGCCGCATGGAGTGCCGGTCGTAACGCCGCCGCAGATTGGGCATGGCATGCACCGGCAGGGTTCTGACCACGATGCCGTGATTTTTCTGCATCCATGCGCGAAGGCCAGAGGCGAGATCGTCGCCCGCCGACAATTGTTTGTGGAGTTCTTCCGCCGCCGCATCGATGGAATGAAAATAGGCCGGGCGGGTTTCGAAGACGTGCCGCACCTCGTCGATCGGCAGGCGGGTCGAGGAAAGCGCCGTCTCATGCCCCTCCCGCGCCAGAAGATCCGACAGGTCGGAAAGGCGCTGGGCCTGCTCTCTGTAAGCCCTGTAAAGCTTGACGACGCCGCTTGCCGCATTGGGCGCAGCATCGGCAACCTCGATCAGCTCCTGCGGCGACGGCACCTCCCCCGCCAGCAGCGGATCGGCGAAGACCTCGCGCAACTGCCCGGCGGAACCGGCGCTTTCTCCCTGCAAGTCGTCCAGATCGACCCTGTAGACGGAGGCAAGCTTCAGCAGCAGCTGCACGGTCAGGGGCCGCTGGTTGCGCTCGATGAGATTGAGATAGGATGGCGAGATCGCCAGCGCCTCGGCCATCGCCGTCTGCGTCAGCGCGAGACCGTTGCGAATGCGGCGCACGCGCGGACCAGCAAAAATCTTGTTTTCCGACACCGCCTCACCTCTGTGTCCTCGACACATACAAGCCTGTTACAAATTCACCGGGCGGAAGACTTTTACAAAATTTACAATTTTACAACTCCACCCTGTCACGCACCCTA
Source organism: Rhizobium sp. GR12 (assembly GCF_036596185.1). Classification (NCBI taxonomy): domain Bacteria; kingdom Pseudomonadati; phylum Pseudomonadota; class Alphaproteobacteria; order Hyphomicrobiales; family Rhizobiaceae; genus Rhizobium; species Rhizobium sp. GR12. Next base: position 91,318 of record NZ_JASXTH010000001.1, read on the forward strand.
CAGGATAACTTCTTTCAAGTCACTGTTTTTATGTTTGTTCTGGCGTTCAAACTCTCGAAAATGTAAATGTAGTCACATCGAACGGCGCTTCACGAAGTTGAAGGCAGCACGTTTCCGAAACCACATTTGTCATGGGAGAGAGAAGTATGACGGATTTTTACAAACTAGTTCCGGGTGCACCGCAGGGACGCTTCGACGGCATCGAGCGCACCTACACCGCCGCCGACGTGGAGCGGCTGCGCGGCTCCGTCGAAATCCGCCATTCGCTGGCCGAGATGGGTGCGAACCGGCTGTGGACGCTCATCAACGAGGAGAGTTTCGTCAATGCGCTCGGCGCGCTTTCCGGCAATCAGGCCATGCAGATGGTGCGCGCCGGGCTGAAGGCGATCTATCTTTCCGGCTGGCAGGTTGCAGCCGATGCCAATACGGCCTCGGCCATGTATCCGGACCAGTCGCTCTACCCCGCCAATGCGGCGCCGGAGCTTGCAAAGCGTATCAACCGCACGCTGCAACGCGCAGACCAGATCGAGACGGCGGAAGGCAAAGGCCTTTCGGTCGACACCTGGTTCGCGCCGATCGTTGCCGATGCGGAGGCAGGTTTCGGCGGGCCGCTCAATGCCTTCGAGATCATGAAAGCCTTCATCGAGGCGGGCGCAGCCGGTGTTCACTATGAGGACCAGCTGGCATCTGAAAAGAAGTGCGGCCATCTCGGCGGCAAGGTTCTGATCCCGACGGCGGCGCATATTCGCAACCTGACGGCGGCGCGTCTTGCAGCCGATGTCATGGGTGTGCCGACGCTGGTCATCGCCCGCACCGATGCGGAGGCAGCCAAGCTTCTGACCTCTGATATCGACGAGCGCGACCAGCCCTTCGTGGATTACGATGCCGGCCGCACCGTGGAGGGCTTCTATCAGGTCAAGAACGGTCTTGAACCCTGCATCGCCCGCGCGGTGGCCTATGCACCCTATTGCGACCTGATCTGGTGCGAGACTTCCAAGCCGGATCTCGAACAGGCGCGCAGATTTGCCGAGGGCGTGCACAAGGCGCATCCGGGCAAGAAGCTCGCTTACAATTGCTCGCCGTCATTCAACTGGAAAAAGCACCTCGACGACGCGACGATTGCTAAGTTCCAGCGGGAACTGGGGGCGATGGGCTACAAGTTCCAGTTCATCACGCTGGCCGGGTTCCACCAGTTGAATTACGGCATGTTCGAACTGGCGCGCGGCTACAAGGACCGGCAGATGGCGGCCTATTCTGAGCTTCAGGAAGCGGAATTCGCAGCCGAGATCAATGGTTACACCGCCACCAAGCACCAGCGCGAAGTCGGCACCGGCTATTTCGACGCCGTATCCCTGGCAATCTCTGGCGGCACGTCTTCGACCACCGCCATGAAAGAATCCACCGAGCACGACCAGTTCCGCCCGGCGGCGGAATAAACCGAAAAAACGCCCTTCCCGACGCCGGGAAGGGCTTGCAAATCCAGTCAAAAACCCCGGACAATAACGAGAGGAGAAATGCCATGAATGCTCACAACCCCATCAAGACCCACGTCAAGGAACGCGCCGAGGAGCAGTCCTCCGCCATGACGCAGGATCAGCAGGTCGCCATCCGCATGCTGGCCAACGATCTGCACCGCCTTAACCAGGCCGTCATGAAAGCCGTCGAGGCCGGTGTTTCTGTCGAGCTGGTCCGCTCGGCCCGCCACCACGGCGGCGGCGGCAACTGGGGCGATCTTCTGATCCCGGTCATCGTCGCGCAGGGAAGCGCTGCCGCCTGACAAGGCCGCCGCTCAAGCTGGGCGGCTCTTGCGCCCGGCATATAAATCAGAATGTCCCTTGATCAACCTGGTCATCCGGTCCGCCACCGTCCGTATATCGCGGCGGTGGCGATCGTCATTGTTCATCACGATCCACTGGTTGTGACGAAGCGTCTCGATCTCGCCGCCCTCGCGTATCAACCGCGCGTCCGCATCGCCCACGAAACAGGGAAGCACCGCGACCCCTGCCCCGGCCAGCGTGAGATCGAGCAGCGCGGTCGGCCTGTTGACGGTCACCACGATATCGTCGCGCCGGTTTTCATGCGGCCAGCGCAGATAGGCGGAAATGGCGTTTTCTTCCGCCACCGCCAACCAGCGGTCGGCAACGGAAGCGGCGGCGTTGCGCAGCCTGTAGGGCGCATAAGCCACCTCTCCCGTCTTGATGGCGGCGAGGTTGCGTTCCTGCGGTTCGAAGGCGCGAATGCCGATGTCGTTTTCACGATGCGCCAAAGACGCCCGCTGTTCGGCAATGAAAAGATCGATGCGGAAATCATCGCGATCCGTGCAGATGGCGGAGAAATTCACGGCCAGCAGCCAGGCATTCCAGGTGCCGACCGCAATGCGCACGACGGAAGAGGCGGATGACGCCTTCTGCCATCCTTCGATGTCCTTCGCTGCGTTTTCCATTCCCTGAAGGCGGTCGAACAGCGCGCGGCCATCCGCCGTCAGCGCGTATCCGGTCTGGCTGCGCAGAAACAGCGCCTTGCCGATGCGCTCTTCCAGCTCGACCATGCGCCGCCCGATCGTCGCCGGGCTCAAACCCGTCAGCGCCGCAGCACCCGTCAAGCCGCCACTGCGGGATACATCGAGGAAAAGCTGGTAGGAATCCCAAGTGACGTTTTTCATCAGTGAAAAATGTAGCGCATTTTCTTGCGCAGATAAAACAAAAAACGGCGTGCATCATGGTCTTCCGCAACAAGGAGAATGACATGAGCGACATGCCCGCGTTTTATGCAGCACAGGTTATCATTGAAAATCTAAAGCCGCGCACGCGGCAGGAAGCCATCAGGCAGGAAGAGAAATTCTATGCCGATATGGCTGACGCATCTCGGCCGTGGCGGTTTTTTGCCGCAATTGTCGGAATGGCGAGGAAGTGGAGCCGAGCCTCAGTAAAAAAGAGCTATCAGGGCAGCCAAAGCACCGGCTGCGATTGCGGTGAGGCGAAAGATAAACTGCCTGCTCTCGCTTTCGGCGCGGGCGATGGCAATGGCGCGAGGGCGGCGATGTGCGGATCTGTTCATGCGCGGGCTCCTGACTAAAAACTCAACCGACCCATGCCCTGTAAAGAGCCTCCAGCATGACATCATGTGCAACCGGACCATAATGCTATTCCGGCTTTGCTGGCATTCGGTCAGGATGACTCCGCGCCTATTAACAAGGTGTTAAGGCGGCCCGTCTCAGGCGAAATCGCCTGCCGCCTGGCCGGAGGCCCAGGCCCACTGGAAATTATAACCGCCGAGCCAGCCGGTCACATCAACGCATTCGCCGATGAAAAAGAGACCGGCCAGTGATTTCGCCGCCATGCTGCGGGAATCAAGGCCGGTCGTGTCCACGCCGCCGAGCGTGACTTCCGCCGTGCGATAACCCTCGGAGCCAGCCGGCTTGATCTGCCAGTCCTGCACCTCATTCGCCAACTTCGCCAGGATCTTGTCGGACATATCGGCGAGATTGCCAGTCAGGCCGGATTTTTCGACCACATGCTGGGCGAGCCGCTTCGGCAGGATTTCCGAGAGCGCGGTCTGAGGCGACTGGCGACCGTTCATCTGCTTCGCTTCTTTGAGCAAAGCGAGGATATCGCGCGCCGGCTCAAGTTTCAGGCGGATCGTATCGCCCTCCCTCCAATAGGAGGAGATTTGCAGGATGGACGGGCCGCTCAAACCGCGATGGGTGAACAAAAGCGCCTCGTTGAAAGCCGTCTTGCCGTGGGAAATTTCAGCCGGGACCGCGACACCGGCGAGCGGGCTCAACTTTTCCAGCGCGGCAGGATCAAGCGTCAGCGGCACGAGGCCTGGGCGCGTCTCGAGAAGCGACAGGCCGAATTGCTCGGCGATCTGGTAGGCGAAACCGGTCGCGCCCATTTTCGGAATCGACTTGCCGCCCGTTGCGACGACGAGGCTTTCCGCCTCGATAACGCCACCGGAGGTCGTCACGCGAAAACGTCCGCCATCATGGGCGACATCAGAGACGGCGGTTTCCAGCCTCAATTTCACCTTCGCGGCCTGCATTTCGCCAAGCAGCATACGGATGATGTCCTTGGCGCTGTCGTCGCAAAAGAGCTGCCCGAGCGTCTTTTCATGCCAGGCGATGCGGTGTTTCTCGACCAGAGCGATGAAATCGCGCGGCGTGTAACGGGCGAGTGCGGATTTGGCGAAATGCGCGTTGGCGGAGAGGTAATTCTTCGGCCCGGCATGGATGTTGGTGAAATTGCAGCGGCCGCCGCCGGAGATGCGGATTTTCTCGCCCGGCGCCTTGGCATGGTCGAGGATGATGACGGAGCGGCCGCGCTGGCCGGCGCGGATGGCGCACATCATGCCGGCGGCCCCCGCCCCCAAAATCAGCACGTCACATTTGTCTGCCATGGTTGTTTTCCGTTTGCTTCTCCCTTTCCTCTTTTCGAAGTGCCGCCCATTGTCAATGGCGCTTTCCCCCTCGCCAATTGCCAAACTCCGGTTATGATGGCGCCAGTCGAAACACAGACCCGGTGATACATGCCCTCGAAGAAAACCATGCTCCGCCCGAAAAAACAGGCAACCATGGCAAAAAAACCTCCTCTCGACCTCTCCTCCACCCGTGGCGTTTCCTCCTGGCGCGAAGCTTCGCAATGGTTGAGGGCGCGTGGTATCGAGGATATCGAGTGCATAACACCCGATCTTGCCGGAGTTGCGCGTGGCAAGATGATGCCGACGGCGAAATTCACGGGCGACACCTCGCTCGCCCTGCCCTCCGCGCTCTACCGCCACACGATCTCAGGCGAATATCCCGATGAGACCGCAAACTTCCGCTACGAGCCGCGCGATAGCGACCTGAAGCTGGTGCCGGACCTTTCCACGCTCTCCGTCGTGCCGTGGGAAAGCGACCCGACCGCGCAGGTAATCTGCGACGTGGTGGATGTCGAGGGCAATTTCGTTCCTTACACGCCACGCAACGTGTTGAGGAACGTTCTTTCGCTCTACAGTGAAAAGGGCTGGAAGCCGGTCGTGGCTCCGGAGATCGAGTTCTATCTGGTCGCCATGAACGACGACCCGGATTATCCGCTGCATCCGCCGAAGGGCCGCTCCGGCCGTTCGATCGTCGGCGGACAGAGCTATTCGATCGCCGGCATCAACGAATTCGACGAGTTGATCGACGACATCTATCATTTCTCCGAAAAACAGGGCCTCGAGATCGACACGCTGATCCACGAGGAAGGCCCGGCCCAGCTTGAAATCAACCTGCGTCACGGCGATCCGATCGAACTTGCCGACCAGGTGTTCCTATTCAAACGGACCATCCGCGAGGCTGCCCTGAAGCATGGCATCTACGCCACCTTCATGGCCAAGCCCATGCAGGGCCAACCCGGTTCGGCCATGCATATCCACCAGTCGGTGGTGGAAATCGACGGCGGTCGCAATATTTTCACGAACAAGGACGGCGGCCCTTCCAAGGAGTTCTTCTCCTTCGTGGGCGGCATGCAGCGTTACGTTCCAAATGCGCTGGTGATGCTTGCGCCCTACGTGAACTCCTATCGCCGCCTGACGCCCGACATGGCCTGCCCGGTCAACAATGCCTGGGGTTACGACAACCGTACCACAGCCTTCCGGGTGCCGATTTCAAGCCCGCAGGCGCGGCGCGTCGAAAACCGCCTGCCGAGTTCGGATGCCAATCCCTATCTCGCGCTTGCCGCTTCGCTTGCCTGCGGCTGGCTGGGCATCGTCAACAATATCGAACCGACCGAGCCGACCGCCGAGACGGCAAACGAAGGCTCCATCGACCTGCCGCGCGGCCTTCTGGAAGCCGTGGCGCTGCTTGAGGGCGAAGAACAGTTCGAGCGGGTGTTCGGCCATGAATTCGTTGGCCTTTATGCGGGCCTGAAACGCGGGGAATTCGAGACCTTCATGCAGGTCATCAGCCCCTGGGAGCGGGAATTCCTGCTTCTCAACGTGTGAGGTGTTCGCAGCATGACATGGCAAAGCCCGATTGCGCCGGGAATTTCCTGGTATCAGGCAACCGTTGGCGAGCGGCCGGAATATCCGGCGCTTGACGGGTCAAAACAGGTGGACGTCGCGATTATCGGCGGCGGTTACACCGGCCTTCAGGCTGCCTGCAATCTCGCAGCCAACGGCGTTTCCGTCGCCCTCATCGAGGCGCATCGTTTCGGTGACGGCGCGTCAGGCCGCAACGGCGGACAGTTCGGCACCGGCCAGCGCTCGTTTCCCGACGAGATGGAAGAGCAGATCGGCTTCGAGCAATCGAAGGTGCTATTCGACATTGCCGAGAATGCCAAACATTACGTCCTCGACTTCGCCCGCGACCACGGCATAGACATGGAATATCTGCCGGGGCAGCTCTATGTGGCGCACAAGGCAGCTTACGAAGACGACTACCGCAAAAGCGTCGATGCGATGAACAATCGCTACGGCTATCCGCATATTTCCTACATGGAGCGGGCGGAGGCGCGCAAACGTGTCGGCTCCACCCATTATTTCGGCGGTACCCACGACACCGGCACCGGCCATATCCATCCGCTGAAGCTGCTGGTCGGCCTTGCCAAAGCGGCAAAAGCCGCAGGCGCGGATATTCACGAAATGACGCCCGCCAGATCCATCCACCAGTCCGGCGGCAAGACGATCATCGAAACGCCCAGCGGTACGCTGACGGCGACGCGGGTGCTTATCGCGACCAATGCCTATATCGGCAATCTGGAACCGGTGACGGCCGCCCATATCATGCCGATCCGCTCTTTCATCGGCGCGACCGCGCCGCTCGACGCTTATCCCGACATCATTCCCGGCAGGCAAGCCGTCGCCGATTCCCGTTTCGTGGTGCGCTACTTCCGCAAGACGGCCGACAACCGGCTGCTGTTTGGCGGGCGCGAAGCCTACACCGCCGATACGCCACGCGATATTTCCAGCCATATCCGCCGTCAGATCGCGGAAATCTATCCTGAGCTTGAAAATGTCGATGTCACCCATTCATGGGGCGGTTCCGTCGGCATCACCCTGCCGCGACAGGTCTTCGTGCGGGAAGTGATGCCCGGTGTCACCTCCATCGGTGGCTATTCCGGCCATGGGGTGATGCTCTCGAACTATTGCGGCAAGCTCTATGCCGATCTCGTTCTCGGCAAAAAGGACATGCTGGCGCCCTTTGCCCGGCTGAAGGTACCGTCCTTTCCGGGCGGGGCTTCGCTGCGGGCGCCGCTGCTGTTCCTGGCGTTGTCATGGTATGCGTTGCGGGACAGGTTTTAGGAAAGCTGCCTACTTCCGGAGATCAGATGCAAAGACCCAGCGACAGGCTTATAACGATTGCGACCGGTTACGGGATGGCGGAAACTGCGGTGACATGCTCGTTTCTGCGCGCCTACGGCATCCACATCACGGTCCCGGCAGCGCATATTGTTTCCGTAAACTGGCATTTGGCTGTCGCTTTCGGAGGCATGGAAATCCGCGTGCCCGAATGGCAACGACATGATGCGAAACTGCTGCTGGACAGTGTCGATGCGTCATGCAACGCCGATGAACCGACACCGCGATCATGGATGGTGAAAATTGCAGCGATTATCGTTTTCTTCTTTTTTTCCGTTCCACCGCCGGCAAGGGGCATGTTCAAAAAAACTGCCTTCCAGCCGGCATAACAAATGACGATATCGGCACCGGTTTCATCCCGCGAAAGCCAAAAATCATAATTTCACATAACTGAGACTGGCATTTTTAAATCGATTAGATTATGGATGCCCCAACCCTTGAAGATCGAGAGAATCGATATGAGCAGTCAGATTATTCCTGTTGAAGCTTTTGATTGTGTCGTTTTCGGCGGCACCGGCGATCTGGCGGAGCGCAAGCTTCTGCCGGCCCTTTATCACCGTCAGGTCGAAGGCCAGTTCACGGAGCCTACCCGCATCATCGGCGCGTCGCGTTCGGTCATGACCCACGAGGAATATCGCAAATTCGCGCAGGACGCGCTGAAGGAGCATCTGAAGGCGGGCGAATATGACGATGCGCAGGTCGCGCTGTTTCTCAACCGGATTTTCTATGTGCCCGTCGACGCCAAGTCCGGCAATGGATGGGACCTGCTGAAAAAACTGCTCGATGAGGGCAAGGAGCGCATACGCGCATTTTATCTGGCTGTCGCGCCGGGCATTTTCGGCGATATCGCCGACAAGATCCGCGAACACAAGCTGATCACCCGCTCGACCCGCATCGTCGTCGAAAAGCCGATCGGTCGCGACCTTGCTTCCGCTCAGATTCTCAACGACACGATCGGCCATGTCTTCAAGGAAGAACAGATCTTCCGTATCGACCACTATCTCGGCAAGGAGACAGTGCAGAACCTGATGGCGCTGCGTTTCGCCAACGCTCTTTACGAGCCGCTGTGGAATTCGGCCCATATCGACCATGTGCAGATCACGGTCGCAGAAGCGGTCGGGCTCGAGGGCCGTGCGGGTTATTACGACAAGGCCGGCGCGCTGCGCGACATGGTGCAGAACCATATCCTGCAATTGCTCTGCCTCGTTGCCATGGAGCCGCCCGCATCGATGAATGCGGAAGCCGTGCGTGACGAGAAACTGAAGGTTCTGCGCTCGCTGAAGCGGATCGATACCAGCAATGTCGAGAAGCTCACCGTTCGCGGCCAGTACCGCGCCGGCGCTTCCGCAGGCGGACCGGTCAAGGGTTATCTGGAGGAGCTTGAGGGCGGCGTTTCCAACACGGAAACCTTCGTCGCCATCAAGGCCGAGATCGCCAACTGGCGCTGGGCCGGCGTTCCCTTCTACATCCGCACCGGCAAACGTCTTGCGACCCGCGTTTCCGAGATCGTCGTCACCTTCAAGCAGATCCCGCATTCGATCTTCGACGATGCGGCTGGCAAGATCGAGGCCAACAAGCTGGTCATTCGCCTGCAGCCGGACGAAGGCGTCAAGCAATCGCTCCTCATCAAGGACCCCGGCCCGGGCGGCATGCGCCTGCGTCAGGTCTCGCTGGATATGAGCTTTGCCGAAGCCTTCAACGTGCGCAGCCCCGACGCCTATGAACGGCTTTTGATGGATACCATCCGCTCCAACCAGACGCTGTTCATGCGCCGCGACGAAGTGGAAGCGGCATGGGACTGGGTCGACCCCATTCTCAAGAGCTGGGAAGATCTGGCGCAGGGCGTACAGGGCTACACTGCCGGGACCTGGGGTCCGAGCGGCTCGATCGCGCTGATCGAGCGCGATGGCCGCACCTGGCATGACGCTGATTGAGGGCGCGGAGATGAGCGAAACAATGCATGTCTTCGACACTGCCGCTGAACTGGCGAACGCCCTGGCGGCCGATGTCGCCCAGCGCCTGGACGCGGCAACGAAAGAATATGGGACGGCAAGCATTGCCGTTTCCGGCGGTTCCACACCCAAGCTGTTCTTTCAGGCGCTTTCCCGCCACGATCTCGACTGGAGCAACATCAGCGTGACGCTGGTGGACGAACGTTTCGTGCCGCCGGAAAGCGAGCGCTCGAACCATCGTCTGGTCGGCGAGAACCTTTTGCAGAACAAGGCGAAGGCGGCCTATTTCGTGCCGCTGTTCCAGCCGGCGGCCTCGCCTGAAGATGCGGCGACGCTTGCGACCGTCAAGACCGAGGCGATCTGCGACCCGTTCGATGTCGTTGTGCTCGGCATGGGAACAGATGGCCACACGGCGTCGTTCTTTCCCGGTGGCGACAATCTCTACGAGGCGCTCGACCTTGACGAACCGCGCGGCGTTTTGACCATGGCAGCGGAAAATGCGGGAGAAGAGCGACTGACGTTCAACTTCTCCAGCCTTCACGATGCGGGCTTTCTGGTGCTGCATATCGAAGGCGCCACCAAAAAAGCGACGCTCGAAAAAGCGCAGGCAGGCGAGGATGAGGACGAAATGCCGATCCGCGCCGTGCTGAACCGGGCGGAAACCGCCGTGGATATTTACTGGGCGCCATAAGCCGACGCGGTTGCCGCGCAAGCGGCCCGCGACAGCGCCCGACGACAAGAAGACGAAAACACGATAACCGGTCCTTCATCTCCCGGAACGCCGGTTCTCGACCAACGAACAGGATGAACGCTCATGTCCGCCGATTCCCGCATTCAGGCCATTACCGCCCGCATCGTCGAACGTTCCAAGCCCTACCGCGAGACCTATCTCGAGCGGCTGCGGCTGCAGGTTTCGAAAGGCGTTCATCGCTCCACTCTTTCCTGCGGCAATCTCGCGCATGGATTTGCGGTCTGTTCCCCCGCCGACAAGGACCTCCTTGCCGGCGACCGGGTTGGCAATCTCGGCATCATCACCGCCTATAACGACATGCTGTCGGCGCACCAGCCCTACGAGACCTTTCCGGCGATCATCCGCGAGGCTGCCGCGCAAGCGGGCGGCGTGGCGCAGGTGGCAGGTGCCGTGCCAGCCATGTGCGACGGCGTGACCCAGGGCCAGCCGGGCATGGAGCTTTCGCTGTTTTCCCGCGATGCCATCGCCATGGCCGCCGGCATCGGCCTATCGCACAACATGTTCGACGCGGCCGTCTATCTCGGCATCTGCGACAAGATCGTGCCCGGCCTCGTCATTGCAGCACTTTCCTTCGGCCACCTGCCCTCCGTCTTCATTCCCGCCGGCCCGATGACGACAGGCCTGCCGAATGACGAGAAGTCTCGCATCCGCCAGCTTTATGCCGAAGGCAAGGTCGGCCGCGCCGAACTGCTGGAAGCCGAGTCCAAATCCTATCATGGTCCCGGCACCTGCACCTTCTACGGTACGGCCAATTCCAACCAGATGCTGATGGAGATCATGGGCTTCCATATGCCCGGCTCCTCCTTCATCAATCCCGGCACGCCGCTGCGAGAAGCACTGACGCGCGAAGCCGCCAAGCGGGCGCTCGCCATCACCGCACAGGGCAATGAATTTACCCCGGCGGGCGAGATGATCGACGAAAGATCAATCGTCAACGGTGTCGTCGGCCTGCATGCCACGGGCGGCTCCACCAACCACACCATGCATCTGATCGCCATGGCGCGCGCTGCCGGCATTATTCTAACCTGGCAGGATATTTCCGATCTCTCGGATATCGTGCCGCTGCTCGCCCGCGTCTACCCCAACGGACTTGCGGATGTGAACCACTTCCACGCCGCCGGCGGCATGGGCTTCCTCATCAAGCAGCTTTTGAAGCAGGGCTTCGTGCATGACGATGTGCGCACCGTCTTCGGACATGGTCTTGAAGCCTACACCGTGGATGCCAAGCTTGACGAAAAGGGTGCGGTAACCCGCGAGCCCTCCCCCGAGCAGAGCCACGATCCCAAGGTTCTCTCCAGCATCGAAACACCATTCCAGCCAACCGGCGGCCTGAAAATGCTGACGGGCAATCTCGGCAAATCGGTCATCAAGATTTCCGCTGTCAAACCCGAACGCCACATCATCGAGGCGCCCGCGATCGTCTTCAACGACCAGCAGGAACTTCAGGATGCGTTCAAGGACGGCAAGCTCAACCGCGATTTCATCGCCGTCGTCCGCTTCCAGGGCCCGAAGGCCAACGGCATGCCGGAACTGCACCGCCTGACCCCGCCGCTCGGCGTGCTTCAGGACCGTGGGTTCAAAGTCGCGCTGGTGACGGACGGGCGCATGTCCGGCGCTTCCGGCAAGGTACCGGCCGCAATCCACGTCACGCCGGAAGCTTCCGAATGCGGCCCGATCTCGCTCATCCGTGACGGCGATATCATCCGCCTCGACGCCGTTTCCGGCTCGCTGGAAGTGCTGGTTTCCGCAGCGGAACTGGCAAAGCGCGAACCGGCGCGCGCCGATCTTTCCGGCAACGAATGGGGCATGGGCCGCGAACTTTTCGCCCCCTTCCGCCGTAATGTCGGCCCGGCCGATCAGGGCGCCAGCGTTCTGTTCCATTGATCGCCCGGAGGCGAAGGCCCGATCCGGCCTTCGCCTCCGATCCTTTTGTTCTGCCCGGCAGAACCGGTGTTGAAACCGCTTTATTTCCCGTCTCTTAAACGTCAAACTTGTCATGCGGCTGTGACGATCGCCCTATAGGGCCTTCTCAGCCAGCCGCGGGACGATGGCGCAATTGAAGATGATGGGGCCGAATATGACGATTTTCTCAAGCAAGCGCCGCGATGTGCTGAAGCTCATGGCCGGCACCGCCGTGCTGCCACTGATGGTGGCGACGGCGCCGGCTGCGGCACAGGATGTGGCCCTGCGCGCGATCGTGATCGCCGACCTGCATTCGGCCTATGAGCGCATCGGGCAGCTTCTCGCGGCAATAGAAACCCGCATCGCCGCCGACAGGGCGCCCCATATTATTCTTCTGAACGGTGACCTGTTCGAAACCGGTAATGCCGTGGCGACACGTTCGGGCGGCGAAATCGAGTGGACGTTCCTGGCGGCACTCGCAAAACTCGCTCCCACCGTCATCAATATCGGCAACCATGAGGCCGATATCGACAATGATCTCGCCAATTTCGTCAGCCGCGCCCAAGCGCTCGGCATCACCGTGCTTTCCAACATCATCGACAAGCGGACCGGCGCTGCCTACGCACCGGCGAGCGCCGAGGTGAGTGTGGGCGGACGGCAGATCGTCGTTGCGGGCCTCGCCACCAACGCGATCAACACCTATCCGAAGGCGACGCGCGAAATGCTGGATGTTCCCCAGCCCGTGGAATGGGCGAAGGAAAATCTACCTGATATCGTCAAGCGGGATGCGATCAACATCGTTCTCAGCCACGCCGGCGTCGTTGCCGACCGCGACATCCTGCCATTGCTGCCGGATGGCACCCTGCTGGTCGGTGGCCACGATCACCTGAACTTCGTCCATGCGCAGGGCGCCACACGCTATATCCACACCGGCTCATGGTGCACCTCCATGGCCATCGCGACGATCGCTGCCTCCGGCAAGGCTCCGACCATCGAGACCGTCGCCATCGACAGCAGCGTCCCCGCCTCTCCGGCGCTCAAAGGACTGATCGAACAGACACTCGAAGAACATCTCACGGTAGAAGAACGGGCGATCGTCGGCAAAACCGAAAAGGCGATGACCGTGGATGAGGCCGGACGCCATGTGGCGCAGTTCATCGCCGCAAAAACCGGTGCGGATGTCGGCTTCATCGGCCACACCTCCTTCGGCGCAGGTCTGCCGCAGGGTGATATCAGCCGCTACGATTTCAACGCTTCCCTGCGTTTCGACGGCAAGCTGATGGTGACGGAAGTGGATGCCGAGATCCTTGCGCAAATCCTCAAGCGTTGCAATCAGGATGGTGACATTCCGCTTGCCGACCGCACCGGCGACTATCTTTACGCCATGCCGGAAAAACCGGAAACGAGAGAGCGCTACAAACTCGTCTGCAACGACTGGTCCGCCACCAACCAGAAATCCTATTTCGGCCGCAGCGATCTTGTCTTTGCCGAAGTGCCGGATGTGAAGCTGAAGCAAACGGTTCTGGGCGGGCTTTCTTGAACCTGCGACCTAGCCGGGTAAGGCGCAAACGCAGGGGCAATCATTGCGGGACTGTCTGCCGCTAGTCTTTTGGGAAAAGAATGGATTCGTAATCCTGGGCACCGTTCAAGATGTGCAAAATTTCCACGCGCGTCTCGGCAATGCGATAAAAACGAGATAATTTTCGTAAGGGCGGCGGCGAATGCCGGTTTTCTCGTAACGGGGCACAAATGGGAACGCCCGAGGCATTTCCGCAAGCCTTAAACATCGGTCAAGCAATTCGCCGACGAATGTTTCAGCCCGCCGGGGATTGTCGGATGCAATAAAATCGCCGATGCGCTCGAAGTCTACTTTGGCCTCGTCGGTCAGAACGACAATCACAAGCCGCGTTCTTCCACCATCTTCCGGTATTTGGCACCCAGTTCCGATGCGACATCTTCGACCGGTGTGACGCGGTCCGCATCTGCATCGGCAATGCCCCGTGCAATGGCTGCATCGAGAGCCGCCAGTTTCTTTTCACGCTCTTCCACCAACCGAACGCCCTCCCGCAGCACTTCGCTCCGTGAGTTATACCGCCCCGACTTCACAAGATCGGAGACATAGGTTTCAAGGTGATGACCGAGATTAGCGCTGCTTGCCATGCCAATATCCTCTTCGCTCCCCTTATACCATCTGGTGATAATAGTTAGCAATGATGGGACACGACGACGTGAGCAACGGACACCACCGATCGAGCCGTTTTGCCAATAGCTGGAGAGTTACTCAGAACGACCGAACATCGAGCTTCCGGTCCTTGTGGGCAGGGTGCGTGCTGAACACGAAAATGCGGTCCAGTTCCTTTTGCGTCAGCATGCGCAGGAAGCGAACATGGATGGTGTTGTTGACATTGACGCGCAACAGCACACAGCCGATCTTGGTGACGCGGGCGTCGGGGATATCCAGATAAAACTGGTCGGGCAGGTTGTATTTCGTCAGCAGCGCCAGCACCGCTTCGGTCTGCGAGATGCGGGTGACGTCGCAACGGCGGGCGGCCATGTGCATGACGGCCTTCTCGGTATATTCGATGCGCGCCGCATTCATGGTATCTTCCATGCGAAACCGGCCTTCGCGGTCGTACATGAAGGATTCTTCCCTTGTCAGGTAACTGTTCTTGATAACACCTGCACCGCTCTGCACGCCCGGACTCCCATGCTCTAAAACGCCTCCAAGATTAGGTCATAGTCTTTAACAATTTATATCAGTGTCGCCTTAAACAGACCGGAAGCGGCACATTCCCGGCGTTTTTCCACAGCTACAAAAAATCATGAAAAAACCCCGGAACGTCTTCCGTTCCGGGGCCGACTCTTGGGGTGCTCGGGGACAATTACAGGCGGTAGGTCTTGCCTTCGGCGTTGAAGAGATGAAGCTTTTTCTGCGGAGCCGCAAAACGAAGGGTCTCGCCCTTGCCGACGGAAACGATGCCCGGCACCTTGACGATGATCGGCTCCTGCCCCTTGGGCGCCTCGAGATAAAGCAGGGTCACTTCACCGAGAGCCTCCACGATCGAGACTTTGCCCTCGAAGAGATAATCATCGCCGGTGACGATGCTCAGATCTTCCGGCCT
Source organism: Rhizobium sp. GR12 (assembly GCF_036596185.1). Classification (NCBI taxonomy): domain Bacteria; kingdom Pseudomonadati; phylum Pseudomonadota; class Alphaproteobacteria; order Hyphomicrobiales; family Rhizobiaceae; genus Rhizobium; species Rhizobium sp. GR12. Next base: position 106,362 of record NZ_JASXTH010000001.1, read on the forward strand.
GACACCGAAGCTCGCAGCCTTGCCCTGCTCGGATGCAGGTGTGGGAACATTGACGGCGAGCGTCTTGCCGCCGGCAAGTTCGATGGAGGTCCACTCTCCGGTTCCGACGATTTTTGCCGCGAGGATGTTCATCGCGGGCGAGCCGATGAACCGCGCCACGAAGAGGTTGGCCGGGTTTTCGTAAAGCTCAAGCGGTGGGCCGACCTGTTCTACGCGGCCCGCATTCAAAACGACGATACGGTCCGCGAGCGTCATCGCCTCCACCTGATCGTGGGTGACGTAGATCATCGTCGTATCGGCCATCTGCTCGTTGAGCTTGGCGATCTCGATGCGCGTTGCGACACGCAGTGCCGCATCGAGGTTCGACAGAGGCTCATCGAACAGGAAGACCTTGGGATTGCGGCAAATCGCCCGGCCGATGGCGACGCGTTGCCGCTGGCCGCCGGACAGGGCTTTGGGCAGGCGCTCCAGATATTGAGTCAGTTGCAGGATTTCGGCGGCGGCGCGAACGCGGCGGTCGATCTCCTGGCGGCTTTCCCTGGCTATCTTCATGCCGAAGGCCATGTTGTCGTAAACCGTCATATGCGGATAAAGCGCATAGGACTGGAACACCATGGCGATGCCGCGGCGCGAAGGCGGGATTTCATTGACCAGTTGCCCATCAATATACATCTCGCCGCCAGTGATTTCCTCCAGACCGGCGATCATCCGCAGAAGCGTCGATTTTCCGCAGCCCGAGGGGCCGACGAAAACGATGAATTCGCCCTGTTCTATCTCCAGATCAATGCCGTGCAGAACCTTTACCTGCCCGTATGATTTGCGGATATCCTTGAGAACGAGACTTGTCATGTGGCGTTCCTCCCAATTTTTTCAGGCGTAACGGGCGAAGAAAGCGCCCCATGCCGGAAGTTCTACGGTTTTACCCTCAAGGCCGCTTGCAAAGCCATGGCCATCGAGAACCTCCCAGCTCCCTTCCGGCAGCGTCGCTTTTGCAGGTGTCGCGGACAGATTGAAAAGGCAAAGAACGGTTTCGTTGCCGAGCGTGCGGGTATAGCTCAGCACGTCACCCTCCACCGGCTGGAATTCGATGCCGCCCTTGGCGAAAGCCGGGTGCTTTTTGCGGAAGGCGAGGAACCGGCGGTAGTGCTCCAGCACGGATGCCTCGTTGCCCCGCTGGGCACTGACGGCGCGCTGCTTGTGTTCAGCAGGAATAGGTAGCCAGGTCTTGTCGGCGGTCGAGAAACCGGCCTGAGCGTGGCCCGCATCCCACACCATCGGCGTGCGGCAGCCGTCGCGGCCCTTGAATTCCGGCCAGAACTGGATGCCGTAGGGATCCTGCAAATCCTCGAAAGCGATATCGGCTTCGGTCAGGCCCAGTTCTTCACCCTCATAGATGCAGACGGAACCACGCTGCGTCATCAACAGCGCCGAAAGCACCTTTGCGAAAGCATCCTTGTCTTCGACATGGTCACCCCAGCGGCTGACATGGCGCACGACATCATGGTTGGAGAAAGCCCAGCAGGCCCAGCCTTCCGGTGCGGCTTTGGCGAAATCCGCCTGCACATCGGCAACACGCTGCGGGGTGAGCGCATCCGGCGCCAGGAATTCGAAGGCGTAGCACATCTGCATCTTGTCATCGCCGGAGGTATATTCGCCGACGATTTCAAGACCGCGCTGGCTGTCGCCCACTTCGCCGACGGCGGCGATGTCAGGGAACTCGTCGAGCACCGCGCGGAAGCGCTTCAGGAACGCGATGTTTTCCGGGCGGTTCTTGTCGTAGAGATGCTCCTGGAAGTTATACGGGTTGACCGCAGGCGCCGTGGAGGCGTTGCGGCGCTCCGGCGCCAGCGCCGGGTTGTCGCGCAGTTGCAGGTCGTGGAAATAGAAGTTGATCGTATCGAGGCGGAAGCCATCGACGCCGCGCTTCAACCAGAAGCGGGTGACATTCAACAGCTCCTCCTGCACTTCCGGATTATGCAGATTGAGATCCGGCTGCGAGGTCAGGAAATTGTGCATGTAATATTGCATGCGGGTCGGATCCCACTGCCAGCCGGAGCCGCCGAAGATCGACAGCCAGTTGTTGGGCGGCGTGCCATCAGGCTTGCTGTCCGACCAGACATACCAGTCCGATTTCGCATTGTTGCGGCTGGCACGGCTTTCCACGAACCACGGGTGCTGATCCGAAGTGTGCGACAGGACCAGATCGATCATCACGCGGACGCCGAGGCGATGGGCCTCTGCAATCAGCCCGTCGAAATCGGCAAGCGTGCCGAACATCGGATCGACATCGACATAGTTAGAGACGTCGTAACCAAAATCCTTCATTGGTGAGGTGAAGAAGGGCGAAATCCAGATCGCATCCGCACCGAGACCGGCAATATGCGCCAGCCGGTCGGTGATGCCCTTGAGGTCGCCGATGCCGTCGCCGTTGGAGTCCTGATAGGAGCGCGGGTAGATCTGGTAGATCACGGCGCCGCGCCACCAATCCCTGTTGGGCGTCAAAGCGGAAGTCACCGGAGCGGTCATTGTCTCATCCTGTCTGGTATGGGCGTTCATGGAATAATTAGCCTCCCTTGACGGAGCCTGAGAGCAGGCCGCGCACGAGATAACGTTGAAGGGCGAAGAAGACGCCAAGCGGCACGACAATGGTGACGAAGGCCGAGGCGGTGAGGATTTCCCAGTTGCCGCCGCGCGAGCCAAGCAGCGCGTTGAGCGCACCGGTCAGCACCAGCTCGTCCTTTTGCGTGCCGAGGAAGACCATGGCGACGAGCAGGTCGTTCCAGGTCCACAGGAACTGGAAGATGGCGAAGGAGGCGAGAGCCGGGAAGGACAGCGGCAGGATGATCTTGACGAAGATTTCGAAATCGCTCGCACCATCGACGCGAGCACTTTCGATGATCTCTTTCGGCAGGCCGGAAATGTAATTGCGCAGCAGGTAGATGGCGAGCGGCAGACCGAAGGCGGTGTGCGCCAGCCAGATGCCGGCATAGGTCTTGGACGGCACGCCGAAGATATTGCCGATTTCGTTGTAGAGTTTCAGAAGCGGGATCAGCGACATCTGCAACGGCACGACGATCAGGCCCACCACCATCGCAATCAGAAGATTGCGGCCGGAAAAGTTCATCCATGACAGGGCGTAAGCGGCAAAGGCGGCGATGAGGATGGGGATGACGGTTGCGGGCACGGCCACCGTCAAGGAGTTGACGAAGGACTGGCCGATGCCTTCCGAGGTCAGGACCGTGCGATAATTGTCAAGCGTGAAGACCGGCGGCGTCGCAACGGATAGATAGACCCGCTTGCCGCGCGCACCTTCGAAGCTGGAGGCCTTGCTGTATTCATAGGTGCCGTCGACATTGACGAGAAGCGTCTCGCCGTCGCCGATATCGGCCGCCTCACCCGCCTTGAAGGCTGTCGGCTCCTGCACGCGGACACCGAAGGCCGCAATCTTGCCGCCCTGCCCGCTTTCGAAGACGTTGCCTGATATGACATAGCGGTTTCCGTCCTGCTTCTGCACGGCAGCATCGGCGAGGCGAACCGCCGCCGTCTGTTCGGAGCTGGAGAAAGCCGTCCACCAGCCCGACACCGTGATCTGGTCCTTGTCGCGCAGCGAGCTGACGAGGATGCCGAGGGTGGGCAGGAGCCAGAGAAGCACGACGACCAGAACGCTGGCGTGGACGATGAGGCGCGGCAGACCGACGCGGCGCAGACGTTTTACGATATCCATCTCAGCGGCCCTCCATCTCGCGGTTGGCCTGGCGGATATTCCAGACCATGATCGGGGTGACGGCTGCCATGATGATGAGCGCGATGACAGCACTTCGGCCGCTATCGCCGCCACCGCGGAACATCCAGTCGAACATGAGGTTGGCGAGAACCATGGTGTTCCACTGGCCGTTGGTCATGGTCAGCACGATATCGAAAACCTTGAGAACGAGAATGGTGATCGTTGTCCAGACGACGGCGATGGTGCCCCAGATTTGCGGGACCATGATCTTCCAGAAGATCTGCCAGCCATTGGCGCCGTCGATGACCGCAGCCTCGATGGTTTCCTCCGGAATGCCGCGCAGCGCCGCAGACAGGATGACCATGGCGAAACCGGTCTGAATCCAGATCAGGATAACCATCAGGAAGAAGTTGTTCCAGAACGGCATGGAAATCCACACCTCCGGATTGCCGCCGAAAAACTCGACGACGGCATTCAGAAGACCTATCTGCACCTGCCCTTCGGCGCGGTATTCGTAGATGAATTTCCAGATGACCGATGCGCCGACGAAGGAGATGGCCATCGGCATGAAGACGATGGATTTGGCGATGTTGCCCCACCAGATGCGGTCGGTCATGACGGCGATGACGAGACCGAAGAAGGTGCAGGCGGCCGGCACCACGGCCAGCCAGAGAATGTTGTTGAAGATCGACTGGCGGAAACCCGCATCGAAAAACGCCCAGCGGTAATTGGCAAGGCCGACGAATTCGGCACCGGTCCGGTCATAAAACGACAGGATCAGCGTGGCGATGACGGGATAGACCAGATAGACCAAAAGAAGGAGAAGGGCCGGGCCGACGAACAGCCAGGGCCGGACCGCCGCGCGGCGATTGAGGTTGCGCGACGCCTGCAACACGTCTCCCGAGCGGACGGGAAAGATCACCTGCAACAGTTTGTCGGATAGCCAATAATAGGCGGCGCAGGCAAAAACGCCGGCCACCATGACGCCTATGGCAGAAACGAGTTGTTGAGCCATGTTCCCTCCCTTGATCCTCTCCGCGCCGCGCTGATTTTATGCGGTCGTCGGGTCGTTCCGTTGGCAAAGGCCCGGCGGTATCACCGCCGGGCCAAGCCGGATTGACGTTACTTCAGGCCGTCCCAGGCCTTCTGGATATCGGCGGCGACCTGATCTGCGGACTTGCCGCCGACGAAATCGATCATGCCGGTCCAGAATGCACCGGCACCGATCTTGCCCGGCATCAGGTCGGAACCATCAAAGCCGAAGGTCGTCGCGGAGGTGAGGATTTCACCCTGGCGCTTCATCTGCGCATTGGCATAGGCATCGACATTCACACCCTTATACGGCGTCAGGAAGCTGGATTGCGCCATCCACACTTCATGGGCGATCGGGGTTTTCAGGAAGTCGACGAAAGCCTTGGCGGCGGGCGCTTCCTTGGTGACGGTGACCAGCGTGCCAGCGCCCAGAACCGGCTTGCCGAGTTCAGGCTTCGCGGCATAGGCCGGCATGTAGAAGAAATCCACGTCCGTTCCGACCTTGGTACCATCAGGGAAGAAGGACGGCACGAAAGACGCCTGATGGTGCAGGTAGCACTTCGGCGGAATGTCGAAGAGGCCCTTGGGGCTGTCGCGGAAGTCGGTGGAGGCCACGGCCGCGACGCCGCCGCTGACGTATTTTTCGTTCTTGGCGAATTTGCCGAACTCGTTGATTGCCGCAACCACGGCCGGATCGGTGAACTTGACCTCGTTGGTCGTCCATTTCTGGTAGACGTCGAGCGGCTGCGTGCGCAGCATCAGGTCTTCGACCCAGTCGGTTGCCGGCCAGCCGGTCGCACCGCCGGACCCGAGGCCGATGCACCAGGGCGTGCCGCCATCGGCAACGATCTGGTCCGTCAGTTTGAACAGGTCTTCCATGCTCTCGGGCACTTTATAGCCCGCTTCCTCGAAGTTCTCAGGCACGTACCAGACGAGCGACTTCACGTCGGCCTTGAAGGGAAATGCAAAGTAAGCCTTGTTGCCGTCCTTGCCCTTGTAGCTGCCGAGATCGACCCAGGACTGGCCGGCGCCGTAATTGTCCTTGACCCAGTTTGCGGTCTCATCGCCGAGCGGCACCAGAAAACCCTTGGCGGCGAGATCGGCCAGAAGGCCAGGCTGCGGCAGGATTGCGATATTGGGCGGCGAACCCGCCTGCGTGTCGATGACGATCTGCTGCTCGTAATTTTCCGACGAGGAGTAACGGACATTCACGCCGGTCGCATCGGAGAAATAGGCCAGCACCGTCTGGAACAGCGCCTCATCCTCACCGCGCCAGGGCCCGAAAATCGTCAGCGTCTGACCTTTGAGGTCGGCATGAGCCGCCTTGAAGTCTTCGTAGCTTTTCCAGTTGAACTTGGCGTCCTCACCCGGCGCGAATTTCAGATCGGCAGCAAAGGCCGCACCCGACAGCAGCACTATCGAGGCCGCCGTCGCCAAAAAGGTCTTCTGCATGTGATTTACCTCCCATCACATAAACGGCTCAAAGCACCCCCCATAAATCAAAGCGCTTTGGCTGCCTATTCATCTCATTGACATCGAGAGAGAGTCAAGAGGCTCTTTCGCTGGACCTCCTGCACCGGCTTGCGAATAGTCATATTTATTTAGAAAGGCGGCTATCGTTTTCGATTGAGAAAATCAGCGCGCACTGGTAAAAATCTAAAGCGCTTTGGGAGCTGAGGAGAGGCTTTTGCTTTTCCCGATGCGCATGCTCGGAGGAAATTAGAGACATGAACCTGAAACAGTTGTCGCAACTGCTGGGGATTTCGCAGACGACCATCAGCAGGGCGCTCAACGGATATCCCGAGGTCAACGCCGAAACGCGCCGTCGTGTCATGGAAGCCGCCGAAAAGACGGGCTATCGCCCGAATGCAGCGGCACAGCGGCTGGCGACCGGTAAGGTCGGCTCCATCGGCCTTGTCATGCCGATCGGCGAGCACCATCGGTCCGATGTGCATTTCGGCGAATTCCTGAGCGGTCTCGGCGAAGAAGCGTCCCGCAGCGGATTTCATCTCGTCATCATGCCCACGGAGCCGGAGAAGGAACAGGAAGCCCTGCGCGGGCTGGCGGCCAGCGGCAGCGTCGATGGTATTTATCTCGCCTATATGAAAAAGAACGACGCCCGTATCGCCATGATGCAGTCGCTCTCGTTGCCCTTCCTCGTCCATGGCCGCTCCTTTGGCGTGGAAGAGGACTATCCTTATCTCGACGTGGACAATGAGGGCGCCTTTCGCGACGCGACCCTGCTGCTGCTCCAGCTCGGCCACAAGCGGATCGGGCTTCTGAACGGCCCCGAAGGTTACGACTTCACCTTCCGGCGCTGTCTCGGGGTGCAAAAAGCGCTGGCGGCAAACGGCCTGACATTGCGTGCGGAAAACACAAGACACGGCAGCATGACCGACGAGGAGGGTTATCTCGGCATGGAGGCGCTGCTGTCACAGCCGGAAAGGCCGACCGCCATCGTTTGCGCCAGTACAGCACTAGCACTCGGCGTCATCCGCTCGCTCAACCAGCGCGGCTTGAAACCAGGCAAGGATATTTCGCTGATCGCCCATGACGACGTGCTGCCGCTGCTGAAGCCCGACAATTTTTCCGTGCCGCTCACCACCACCCGCTCATCGCTCAGGGCGGCGGGCGTACGCGTGGGGCAACGCCTGATCAACCGGATCAAGTTCAACCAGACAGAACCCCAACAGGAACTGTGGAAGGCGGAACTTGTGGTCCGCGCCTCGACAGGACCGGCGCCGAAAGAGTAGCCGGTTTCAGAATTTCGGCGCGGTCTGCCCGAGCGCACGATAGGCGGCGATGACGGTGTTGGCCATCAGCATCGCGATCGTCATCGGACCGACACCACCGGGAACGGGCGTAATGGCGGCGGCAACCGCGCTTGCCTCGTCAAAGGCGACATCGCCGACCAGCTTCGATTTGCCTTCGCCTTTTTCCGGTGCGGGAATGCGGTTGATCCCGACATCGATGACCGTCGCGCCGGGCTTTACCCAATCGCCCTTCACCATCGCCGCGCGGCCGACCGCCGCCACGAGAATATCGGCCGTCTTACAGACGGTGGCGAGATCCTTGGTACGTGAATGCGCCATCGTTACCGTGGCATTGGCGTTCAGCAGAAGCTGGCCCATCGGTTTTCCGAACAGGTTCGAGCGGCCGATGACAACGGCATTGAGACCGGAAAGATCATCGCCGTGAATGCCGCGCACCAGAAGCATGGCGCCGGCGGGCGTGCAGGAGATGAGGCCAGTGGCTAGATCGCCGGTCGCCAACTTGCCGGCGTTCAGCACGCTCAGGCCATCCACATCCTTCTCAGGCAGGATCGACTGGATGATCTCATCGGAATTGAAGTGTTTCGGCAAAGGCAGCTGCACCAGAATGCCGTGGATGGACGCATCGGCGTTCAAGTCGCCGACCAGCTTCAGCAGTTGATCTTGCGTCGTTTCTTCCGGCAACGTGTGCTGAACGGAATTGAAACCGCATTGCTTGGCCGTCTTGCTTTTGGAGTTCACGTAAGCGTGGCTGGCCGGATCGTTGCCGACAATGACAACCGCGAGACCGGGCTTCACGCCCCGTTCCGCCTCAAGCGTTTCTGCCGATTTGCGGACCGCCTCCGTTACCGAAGCCGCCTTCGCCTTCCCGTCAATCACAACTGCCATGCGTCCTGCTCCTGCTGGGTTACGTTGGCCCCGTATGGTGCCGACTTTGCAGGAATGCAAGCAAAAACACAGCGTCGTCAGGCAGTTTTACGGTAGTCTTCGTAGTGCTCGGCGTAATCGGCGAGACGCTCCCTCACGAGCGCCAACTCGCGTCTTAATTCCGCCAATTCCTCGGCCTCGGCCTGCTCGTGGTCGAAGTGTCCGGCAAGGGCTTCATTGATCAAGGGCGGAAGCTCGGACGACGTTTGAGCAGCATTCCTGAGGCTGCGGTTGCCCATAAGCACCTGCCGAACGCGCTCGTCCAGCGGCATGTCTCCGGCATCATTTGCCGCCTCGGCATAATAATCGGCGAACTCATTCTCCGGACCGAAATCGCTGCTTGCGGCCATTTCCTCCAGATCATGGAACACATCCGGCGCGATCTGCTCGAATTCGGAGAACTGCGGAGACTGTGCCAGATCTTCCTCGAAGAGGGATGCGGCTTCCTCTTCCTCGTCATGACGGCGGTAGCTCAGAAGATAAAGGCTGCCCAGCAGGCCGATCAACGCGCCGCCGCCCGCCATCATCGCGGCCTGCGTCAGATCGCGCGACAATTGTCCCGGTCCGGCCTTCCTGGTGAGGCGGGTTTCAACGGCGGGCGTGGTGGATGAGGACAGATCGCGGCGCTCGCTCGCCTCCAGATAGGCATTTCGTGCCGTTTCCAATTCACCCTGCAATCTGGAGAATTCACCGGGAGTGACACCAAGGTCATTCAGGCGATCAAGGTGTTTCTTGCGCTCACCATTTTCGGTTGCGATCTCCTGAGCCACACGTTTTTCATCCGCCCGCAAGCTGTCGACCAACTGGCGGAGTGCGGGGGCTGCAAGCGCCTGCACGGCATCCACCGCATTCTGGGCGGCGATGCGGCGGGGATGTTTCGGGCCGTAATCGACCGAAACCCCGGCAAGCGCCATGCTGGCGCTCGCATGTCTTTGCCTGATGTCCTCAAGCACTGAAAAAGCCGCGCCGGCCGGCAAAGGTTTCGACAACACGTCATTCGGCTTGAGGGCGGAGGCCACTGCCAGGTCCGTCTGAAGCGATTGCTGCTGCTGGGTCGTCCCCGCAAGGCTGTCATCTACGTCGCGCAATTGCTGTTCGAGCTGCTGCACTTCCGACAGCACGGCATCATTGTGGCGCATCTGGAATCCGTTCAGCGCGGCTTCCGCTTCATCCAGCCGGGTCCGTGCCCTCTCCGTCTCGCGCATGGCGGGCGTCATGGTGCCGGCCTTGCCGTCCGCCATGACGCGCATCGAAAGATAATCTGTAAGCCGCATCGCGGCTTCCGGCGTTGCGGCCTTCGAGGTTACGACCAGCGTATTCTCGTCCGGCGTCAGCTCCAGCCGGATCGCCTCGCCGACCGCACCATTGAGTGCTTCGCGCGGGGAAAGCGACCGTGTGTCCGCCCCCGTCAAAAGGTCGAGAAGCAGGCCGAGTTCACCCTGATTACGAACGCCGACCATGTCGGCGGGCTTCAATTTGAGGTCGCCCGTTACCCGGTCCAGCCCGGCAGGTGAAAGCAGGGTGCGGCGGGCCATCGCAAGAAAGCGGGCAGCATCGGGTGCATCGTAGCCGGTCTGCGTGACCTCGACATGCGCTTGCGAAACATATCCGCGAAAACCGGAATCGATGAGCAGGAGAGGAAGTGCAGCGCCCGCAACGGTGGCCGCGGCGACACAACCGGCCGTCAGAAGCCGCAGACAATGTTTGCGCCATTGCGATACAGGCACGGCGACACCATCCTCATCGGGGCGCGTCGCCATCATATCCGGATTGTGATCAACCATCTGAAGCCGTCTGCCACGCTCGGCGCCGCCCGCATCAGGCGGCTTTCAAAACCTTACGGGAGGTTAAAGGATCGTGGCAAACAAATGGTTAACGCGGAACCTGCGGGGACCAGTCTCAACCCTTGCCGGGCGCGACATGCCAGGGTTCGGCGCAGAGGCTGTAAAGCCAGCTCATATGCAGCTTGCGGAAGATTTCCGGCATGCCGGCCACTTCGGACGCCAGCACCTTGAACAAGGGGCCGACTGCGATGACGACACGCGCATCGCTGCGGTTGATGCTGCGATGCAGCCATTTCTCCTGGTTTTCCCCAAGCATGCCCGCCAGCACGACATCCACCTTCACACCAGACGCATTTGGGTTCAGCATCACGAAATCATGCCAGGGCGCGTGCGCGCGCAGTCTGGCAAGGACCTCTCCGGCCTGTGCCGCATCATCTCCGGCAATGCCGATACGTTTCGGCACCGCCATATAGGTCAGAAGCGCCATGACGAAGGCAACACCATCGATGGTGACGGGCAGAGGCTTGCCATGTTCGGCGCGTGCCGCCGCATTCATCGCCCTGCCCTGCGGCAGAAGCAGGCAACTTTCCAGAATCTGCCGGTAGACGGCATCCTTGAGAGACAGCCTGGCATTCTGGATGGTGAGAAACGAGAGCATGGTGTGGCCTTCGCAAGCCGAGGCCCGGCCGCTCACCATTTCCAGCGCAGCGTTCCAGTCCAGATCACAGACGCGCAGTCCATGAATGTTCCGTTGCAATCCCGGCCGCGCAAAACTTGCCGCGAAATTCATGCCAACCCCCAAATGCCAGACCCCGCCGCCAATCCGGCGCAAGGTCTGCGGGATGGCGGTTCATGGGTCTGTTTATACAGGTGCTGGTTGAAGTTACCTTGAAAGCAACCGCTCGAATGCTTCGGGAAATAGAAAGGGACGATTAACCAGGCCGGTGGCCAGCATCACGTCCCGCGACATCAGTGGCTCGGGGCCGCTTCTTTTCCGGCGTCGGTTTTCTCGCCTTCGACGATCTTGACCGAATGGGGAGAGCCGTTGCCCTTCTGCTCGCGAATGTCGGCTTTCGACAGATAATCGAGCTGTTCGATCAGCACGTCCTCGACCACCTCGTCGCCAAGTTTCTTGTTCAGCCCATCACGGATGCGCTGCTTGAAGACCTCGGGATCGAAGGTGGAAATATTGGCGATGTTGACCATGGAAGAACCCGCCAGAAGCGTGAACAATTCGTCGGTCATCAATTGCGTCGCCGGCAGCTCGATTTTCGCCATCTTGTCCTTGTCGACACGCAAGGAAATGCGGCTGAGGAAATAACCGTTCACGCTGCCATCGTTGATGACGGGAATGGTGATGCTCTCGCCTTTGACCAGTTGCAGGCTGGCCTTTTTCGCCCCCGCCTCATCCCCCGGCGGGGGTGCCGTCGCCATCTGGACGGAGAAATACACCGCGCCGAGCGTGACGGCGCAAACCCAGACGCCGGTAAGGAGAAGCTTCAACATCAGGAGGCTGCACCGTACAGGAACTGTTCTTGCGAATAGGTGCCGTCCGTATCGGCTTCCTGGATAGCGGTCTTCAGCAGGTCCGCGACAGCACGCACCGCGTTCAGATGCGCCTCGACGCGGCTGGCATTGGTCGCGAGCTTGGACTTGATGCCCTGCACCTGATCGAGATGTCCAGCGGCGATTTCCTCATGGGGCGTATCGCGGAACAGCATGGTCAACTCATAGAGGCAACGGCTTTTATGGGCATTGGAGACTTTGAAATCGAACTGGGGATCCTTACCGATATTGTCGTTCTCATTGTCGATGATCATTTCAAGACGGCCGAGAACGGATTTGATGCGGTGGTCGTTCGACATAAGGTCCATGCTTGTCTCCTCGTTATGATTTTGCATTCTCAAGCCTCATCCGTTTTATCATTGGAAACGCCGAGGACCTGCCTTTCGAACTCCGCCACCATCCGAATTGCAGCATTATGGTCTTTTTCATTCATGGATACGTCGATAATGCCTTTGCTCTCGGCTTTCCGCAACGCATCCTTGTAGGCCTGTTCCGCAATGCCGACGCCGCCATTTCTGGAAATCGTGTCGGCAAACTGTTCCGCCATCATGCTTTTCCAGATCTCGCCGGCATTGCCCTTGCCGTAGACCTCTTCGCTGTCTTTCGGCAGCATGTTGGCAACGAAGGTCTGGAGCACGGAAGCTTCATACTTGCGGTATGTTTCCGGAATCTCGGTGCGAGCCGAACGAATGTTGGTGTCGCCGAGACCCGCCTTCGATGTGGCGCTGTCCAGCATATCAACCGCCGCGCCAAAACCCCTGCCCGAATCAGCAAGACTCGTCGCAGCGAAAGCCGCCTTGTTCGCCTTCAATTTTTCCTGGGCGACCTGTACTTCCTGAGGGTCCGCAGCGCGAACCACATCCATCACCAGATCACTTATAACCGATATCGCCACGTCCAGATCTCCCGAGCTGACGAAAGGGCGGCACTGAAAGCCGGCGCATTCGCTCAATCAAGAAACATCGCTCAATACGTCCTTCTGGACGATCGCGATGCAACAACGGGACAGACTATGGATCGCCAACCTTGCTGGAGGCTGGTGTCCGAGATACATTTGTAATTTCTAACAAATCATAGATTGCATTGTCGTCCGCCTCGCGATCCTCGAGATCGCGGGCAATGTGCATTCTGTCCTCCAGCCGGTCGGCCTTGGTCTTTTCCTTCAGCACCTTGTGTTCCTGCAATTGCTGTACGCCGGTGAGCTGGCGGTCCTTGACCACGAGACGGCCGTAGCGGTCCGAATAGTGTTTGGAAAACGTCTGATGGACTGGTTCCATGGAACTCATCGCTTCAAGCACGCTCTCCATGGATTGCGCCACTTCCGCGCGCACGCGGGTGGTATCGGCCAGTTCTACTTCGGCCATTTTTTCCATATGGCGCTGAACCGTTACCAGGCGTTTGAGTTTGGCCGAACGCTTGTCCGAAGCCATGGCGTTTTCTCCAGATCAGAAGCCTATGAAGACCGGGCCGAACCCATCCACGAATTGGCGGATGAGGGCCGCGATCGACAAATAGAGCATGAAAATACCGCCAGCCAGAACGAAGGGCGTCGATATGAAATAGACCGGTATCTGCGGCGCCAGCTTGTTGATGAGACCGACCGCGACGTTGAACATCAGGCCGTAGATCACGAAGGGGCTCGCAAGCCGCAACATGATTGAGAAGGACGCCCGCAGCGTGTCGGTGAGCGTAATCAGCATCTTCTGGCCGCTGATGAGCGCGCCGACCGGTGTCGTCGTGTAGGAATCAACCAGTGCCCGCAGCACGATATGGTGGAAATCCAGTATGAACAGCACCATGAGTCCGCCGAAGGTGATGAAGTTCGATATCTGGTTTTCCTGCACGTCTTCAACGACATCCGCACCGCCCGGAGCGCTGAGCCCGATGGATGCGCCGATGAGCGCGCCCGTGAACTGGAAGCCGAGCGTATAGAACCGCGCGATCAGGCCGTACATGGCGCCGATGACGATCTCGGTGAAGATAAGGCCGACGACGGCGCCCTGGCTTGCGCCGGAGATTTTCGGGTAGATCGTGTCCCACAGCACCGGCAGAAGCGCCATGGACACCGCGACGCACAGCAACATGCGAATCTGCGGTGAAATGCGCGAGCTGGAAAAGCCCGGCATCGTCATGAAACAGGCGCCAATACGGCAAATGGCAAGGAACAATGCGATAATTGTCCCTTGCGGGTCGGTTATCATGAAATGGCGCCCAGAATCTTGATCTCCAGCCCCTTGGCAAGTTCCACATGCGAAAGAACCGGCAGGGTCGCAAAGAGTCGCTCGATAATCATGCGCACATAGGATCGCGTTTCCGGCGACGTGACAAGGACAAAGGGCAGTCCGCGGTCCATGAATTCACGGATAACTTTCGACGCCTGCTCGGAGAACTCCTCGAGATGGCGGGGATCGATGTCGAATTCGACGATTTCGCCCTTTTGATCGCGCTTCAGCGCCTGATGGAAGACCATATCCCACTTGTTGCCGAGCCGCAGCACGCGCAGCACGCCGTTGTCGGCGAGATCGCCGCAGAGCTGCTGCGACATGCGCACCCGCACATGTTCGACGATCTGCTCCGTCTTGCGCACATGCGGGGCAAGTTCGGCGACCGCTTCCAGAATGAGATGCAGGTTGCGGATCGACACACGCTCGGCAAGCAGCAGTTTCAGCACCGCCTGCAGACCGGAATAGGACATATGTGAGGAGCAGATTTCGTCGGCCAGCTTCTTATATTCCGGATCCAGCCTGTCGATGAGGATCTTGACGTCCTTGTAGGACAGCAATTGCGGCAGATTGTTGCGAATGACCTCGCTCAGATGCGTCAGTACCACCGAAACATTGTCGATGGGGTGGAAGCCTTCCCGCTTCAAGTCCTCGGTAAAGGTCTCGAGAATGGAAACGGCCGGCATGCCGAAGGCGGGTTCGCGGATTTCGTCGCCCGGAATGCTCGGCTTGCGCCCTGCCCCCGTGACCACCAGTACATCGCCGACGCGCAGGTTGCTCGACGCGATCGTCGTGCCATGAACACGGATCTGGTAGGCTTTTTCCGGGATCATGATGTCGTCGGAAACCTTGATCTCCGGGACGACGAAGCCATACTGGGTCGCGAATTTCTTGCGCATCTTGCCGACGCGGAAAGCCAGTTCCTGATGCGCGCCGAGAAGACGGGTCGATACCTGCTTGCCGAGCGCCAGTTCGATTTCGGAGGTCTTGAGGACCTGCTTGACCGAATCCTTTTCCGCTTCGCTGGTCTGGAAAACCTTGTCCTCCTCCTCCTGGCGACGCAGAGTGCTTTCTGCCTCCGCCTGGCGCGGGATGTACCAGCTGCCGAAGGCCATGATGCCGCCGAGCATCATGAACGGCAGGAAGGGCAGACCCGGAATAACCGCCAGCAAACCCATCAGCATGGCCGAAACCATCAGCGCTCTCGGGTAGCCGCTCAGCTGATTGACGACCGCCTGATCCGTCGAACCGGATGTGCCGCCGCGCGACACCAGAAGGCCGGCGGCAAGCGACACGATGAGGGCGGGAATCTGCGAGACGATGCCGTCGCCGACGGAAAGCTTGACGAAAACGTCGGCCGCCTCGCCGATCGGCATGCTGTGGCGGAAATAACCGATGATGATACCGCCGAAAATATTGATCGCGGTGATGATCAGGCCGGCGATCGCGTCGCCGCGCACGAACTTCGAGGCACCGTCCATCGAACCGAAAAACGAGCTTTCTTCTTCCAGCTCGCGACGGCGGCGCTGTGCTTCCTTTTCATCGATGATGCCGGCGGACAAATCCGCATCGATCGACATCTGCTTGCCGGGTATGGCATCCAGCGTGAAGCGCGCGCCGACTTCGGCGATACGCGTCGCACCCTTGGTGATGACGATGAAGTTGACCGTGATCAGGATCATGAAGACGATCAGACCGATGACGAAGTCGCCGGACATGACGAGGCTGGAGAAACCGGCGATCACGCCGCCCGCAGCCGTCGGTCCCTCGTTGCCGTGCGAAAGGATGACGCGCGTCGTCGCGATGTTCAGCGACAGGCGGATCATGGTCGCGATCAGCAATACGGTCGGGAAAGACGAGAAATCCAGCGGACGCTGGATCCAGAGCGCCACCATGAGGATGAGGACCGAAAGCGCGATCGAAAACGCAAGCCCGATATCCACCAGAACCACCGGAATGGGCAGGAACAGAACGCAGAGGATCGCCACGATACCCAATGCGAAACCGACATCCCGCAAGCTCGGAGTGACTTTGGGCAAGGTGATGACTGGTGGTTGCGCCATAAAAATCGTCCTGTCTCTTCATGAGAAGGGCGACGGAAAAGCCGCCGCACGGTTCCGCGGCATCGGATTCCGAAAATATGCACGCAATTCGGTCCGATGCTTCAGCCTATCACTAGCCACTGAAGCTTGCGCGAGGATGGCATCCGAAGCGGACGAATGTCAGAAGCCGGACTGAACGCGCGAAAAGACGAGATTGGAAAAAAGAGCGATCTGCGCGCCCACGAAAGGGGCGGCGACGCCGAGAACGATCATGATCGTCACGATTTTCGGGACGAAGGTCAGCGTCATTTCCTGAACCTGTGTCAGGGCCTGAATGAAGGCGATGGCGACACCGACGATCATTGCCGCCAGAACGGCAGGACCGGCCGCGACGAGAACCGTCCAGACTGCAGCCTGCATGATATCAAGCGCATCGGCCTCGTTCATCGTCGCAACCTCTATCACGGAAAGGCGGCTTTATGCCGCCTCTTCAATATCAGGAACCGGCCGGCTTATTCGAATCGGTACCGCCAGTAGGTGTACTCGTGATCGGGCCGTTCGAGAAGGTCACACCGGCCTGCAACAACACTTTGTCACCAGCTTCGGTAATGGCGACGACGCCATCCGAATAGACTTCGACTTCCTTCACCACACCGGTGACCTTGTCGTCGGCGCTCCTGACCGTCTTGCCGACCAGATCGGAAGCGCGCGTCAGGGCTTCGGCCTGCAACATGCTCTTCAGATGGGTGTTGGTCTTGATCGTCTGCTCGACCTGCGAGAAGCTCGCCAGCTGCGACATCTGCTGGCCGGCATCCATCGGGCTGGTCGGGTCCTGGTTCTTCATCTGGGCGATGAGGAGCTTCAGGAAACTGTCGTAGTTCAGCGATGCCGCGTTACCGTCGGTGCTGCTCGCACCGGCATTGGCCCAGGGATTTGACGCTGCCGAGCTGACTGCATCTACCGCCATGGTGCTATCTCCTTGCGAATCTGTTCGATCGTTGCGGGGGTCATTTCCTGATTGCTGAGGATTTTCTCCTCGGTCGGATAAAGACCGCGAATGGCCTTCAGCGCCTCGAAAGCCTTGCCGACGGCAACCAGCCCGTCGATCCGCTTGAGTTCCGCCAAGATCTCCTCATGCTGGAAGCAATTCAACAGCATGCTCACGGATTTGCGGAACAGGTTCGTCGACTGTTCGCGTCCTTCCGGATTGATGAGGATCATCTGCGCGATGAAATAAAGCTGCCTGAGCGGCGTCGTCGCCTGCTCCGGCTGCAAAACGTGGTTTTCGAGCAGGAACGTGACATCGTTCAGGAATTCAAGCGCCACCTTGCGATCCACCCGCAAAACAGCTCCGTTGATGAAGATCTTTTCGCCCGATTTCAGCGAGATTCGAAGTGTACTTTTCATTTCAGTCCATCCCTGATGATGGTTGTCACGTCAATTATGCCCTGGAAATTCGTCGACTGACGTTTCCGGATCAGTTCGCACTCTTTCAATATCCAGATCGCGATCGAAATCAGATTTGCCCTGAGTTCCATGGCGAGCTGGTTATCGGGTTGCTTGAGGTCCTCAATGAAGCGGATCCAGACCCGTCGAGTGTAAAAAAGCGCTTCGATCGTATGGCGCTGGGAAGATGAGTCTCTTGCCTCCACCAGAAGTTCGATCGATTTCGTCAACGCCTGCCGCTCGCGATCTTTCGCGTCCGCGACACCATCCTCCATGATTTCGGCGTAGGAAAACTGGTACATTCATGTATCCTTTATCTGCCGCCACCCCTGTTCATCAGAGGTAGTTTACCAGACTCATTTTTTGCAGACGCGACGTGAGGCTGTATGCGATTTCAATCTGCTGCTGGAGCAGATCCAGACGTGTCTTCACCTCGTAGGTATCGATCCCCTCGATATCCAGCAGATGCGTCTCGATGATCTTCTTCTGGGCGGCGAGCGAGTCGTTCGCTTTCGAAACACGACTTTCGGAGAGACCGAGGACGCTCTGCTGCTGGTTCAAACCGCTAATGGCCGTGCCGATATTGGTCACCGACCTTGTCGCCACCATTTCGCGAACACCGCTCGGGACCTTGTCGTCAAGGAACGTCATCGCCGTCATGGCCGTCATCGCAAAGTAACGCATGCCCTGAGAGTTGCTGTTGGTCGATGTATCGACCACTTCGTTCTGGCTGATGCGGCTCGTCATGTTCGTGTCGCTCGCCTTCGATCCATAGGTCGTCCAGAAATCGTAGTTCTGGCCGGCCGTCAGATCGCTGTGCGGCGGGTTTGTCACCGTCGTGGTGCCGTTGAATACACCTTCGATATGGGTCATGAACGCTGCGGCCTGATCCTTGGACAGGTTGGCAATATTGCCGACCGCCGGTGTCTGCGCCGCCATGAATGCGTTCAGCTCCACCTCATAGGCTGCCTTCAGCGTCGAGCCTTCGGCGAAGTAGTCGTCGACAGGCTTCACATCCGTATTGATGCCGGAAAACAGAAACTCGCCACTGACTGCCGTATTGGCAAAGCCGGTGAAAGTGTTGAACGCATTCGTAATGGCTTTGTTGACCGTTGCCAGCGTCGGAGCTTCACTACTGGTATTTGGGACGAGAACCTTCTGAATTTCCTGCGCGGCCTTCGCCATGCCATCAAGTGCCGCCTGGGAGGACTTGAGGCGCTGCGTGGCGATGGAATTGATGCTGACAAGCGAGGAGAGGCGATCGACATCGCGATTGAGATCGAGGCTGCGGGCCGTGTTGGCGCCCAGGGTCACGCCAAGATCGGCATGTTTGCCCGTCGTCAGCTCGGTATTGAGGTTGGTCATCTCAAGCTGGGCCTTGAGGATGGTGCTGCGCATGCTGTTCTGCATCGCCAGCGACGAAATGAAGGACGTTTTCATTTTACCTCACCATGTCCATCAGCGACTTGAGCATTTCATCAACGGTGCTCACGAGCTTCGTCGCCGCCTTGTAGGACTGTTCAATATCCATGAGCAGCGAAAGCTCCTCATCCAGGCTGACGGCGGTGTTGTTCGAATAGGAGGAGGCGGAGCGCTCATACAGCGCGCTTTTCGCTTCATTTGCCGAAGTTGCGCCGGACCGTTCCTGTTCGAGCCACCCCATCGAATTGGTGCCGTATTTCAGGATGCTGGTATTCGTATCGATACGTGTCGACGCGGCAAAACTCATGGGCGCGTCAAAAGCAGTCACATAGCTGTCGATCAGCTTGGAAAAACCCGTTCCGCCCGCAGACGACGGATTGGCCACATAAGCGGTACCGTTGATGCCGCCGTCGCGCAACAATTCCGGGTTACCACCTTTGGAGATAATTAACGCGGAGTTGACGTTAATGCTGGCAGCGAGCCCGGGAACAATGACGCCGGCGGACGGAATCTCGCTTGTCGGCGTGGCTGTCGACCATGTAAACAGGCCCGGTTTCGCCGTCAGCGGCGTCGCCGGCGGCAGCGGCTGGGTAATCGGCTTTTCCGCAAACATGGAGATGAGGCCGCGAGCAATTTCGTCGAGCTGGCTCTGCATGGTCGGCGCCAAATCGTCGCGAACCTGCATCAGGCCCTGAAGCGAACCCTCCGCCGTCGTGTTGCTGCCGGTGCTCGCCTTGAGCGCAACGCCGTCGACATAGATCGCATTGCCGGTGGTCGTCGCATCGTAACCCGGCTGTGCCTTGAAGGTCACCTTACGCGGCACGACCTCGAACAGGGTCGCGCCTTCTGTCGTATACAGCGCGACATCGTTGTTTTCGCGATTGACGACATTGATCCCGATAATGGACGAGATGTCCTTCAGGAGCGTTTCGCGCTGGTCGAGAGCATCGCTGGCATCGCCGCCCATCGCGGTCTGCGCCTTGACCTCGTTGTTGGCTTCCTCGAATTTCGCGAGGAGACCGTTCAGCTTATCGACCTGAAGGGAGATTTCCTTGTCGGCGCGCAGACGCATCGCCTGTAATTCGGACGAAGCCTTATTCAGGGAACTGGCAACGTCCGTGGCCGAAGTCACCGCCGTCGCCGCCAGAGCGGCATCACTCGGCTTGGCCGCGTAACCGTCAAGGCTCTCGCGCAGTTTCTTCATATATTGGGCTGGCGAGCTTTCGTAGTCGTTGCCACCAAAAAGGCTCTTCATTTCCTCAAGCCCGGTCAGAACGGTTTTCTGGCCGGAAGCGAAGGATGAGCTGGCGATCGTCTGCCTGAAAAGACTTTCATTCTGGGCACGGCCATTGGTGACAATATTTGCACCATACATGGTCGTGCCGAGAATGGCGGTTCGCTTGACGTAGTTCGCATTGCCGACATTGGCAATGTTTTTCGAAGTAACGTCGGTTTGCTTACCTGTATTGTTGAAAATCGACTGCGCAGTAATCATTGCTGACGTGAGCGACATTCATTTGTCCTCGTGAGAATTATTATCTCTTCAGATTGATCAGAACATCCATCAAATCCGACCCGGTCTGGAAGACTTTCGAATTCGCCGTGTAGATACGCTGGGATTCAATCATGTCGGTGAGTTCGCTGGCGATATCGACGTTCGAACCCTCAAGCGCACCCTTCTGGATGTAGCCGAAGCTGCCCGTCTGCGCGAAACCGATGGTGACGACACCCGACTCGTTGCTCGGCAGATAAACGTTGCCGTTCTGCGGGCTGAGATTGTCGACGCTCGGCACCGTGGCCAGCGCCAGCTGGTAGATGTTGCGGCGGCCGCCATCCTGATAGACCGCCGTCACCACGCCGTCCTTGCCGATTTCGACATCCTTGATCTGGCTCGGGCCATTGCCGTTAAGGATCGCGGTGCCGGGCGTGAACTTCGTCGAGAACTGCGACATGTCGGACAGGTCGATATTGATCGACTGCGCAACGCCGCTGTTACTGTCATCAATGGTAATTGATTTTGGAGATGCGGTCGTAAGCTTGTTGGTGGCGGGATCGAAGACCAGATCCACCTTTTCCTGAACAAGAGTAGCCGGTGCAGTCGCCGTATACGGGAAACCGCCGTTGGTTGACTGATCCTGACGATAGACCGCCACCTCCCAGGTGTTGGCACCAGTCTTGGTGTAATAGAAATCGTACAGCACCTTTGCGCCACCGCTGTCGAATGCCGTCAACGAAGTCTTGTTGCCGATCGTCGCAGTTGCGGCATTGGCGCTCGGAAGTGATGCTGCAGCTACAATCGGGTCATCGCGATTGAGGTTGGCCGGGAAGCTGCCCTGCGTGGAAGGAGATGCCGTCAGGCCGAAGTTGTTGACGTTGATGGCCTCAAGACCGGTAAAACCGTTGACGACGGCGGCCGGCGGGTTGGACCCGTAGGGGTAACCCATCAGCTGGAAACCTGCCGCGTTTTCCAGGTAGCCTTCCGAATTCTTCACGAAGGAACCGGCTCGCGTAAGATAAGGCGTGCCTGAGCCGTCCTGAACCACGAAGAAGCCGTTGCCCTGAATGGCAAGGTCGGTGCTCGACGTGGTGTAGGAGAGGTTGCCCTGCTCCGAAATGCTGTAGCGAACGTTGGACTGCACGCCGCCAGAGGCGTAGCTGCCCGACGACGAGGGCAGAACGAGCGAGGAGAACGACGTCGATGCGCGCTTGTAGCCGGTGGTGCTTGCATTGGCGATGTTGTCGCCAACGGTTCCAAGCTTGTTCGCCTGCGCATTCATGCCGGACACACCGGTTCGCATAGTGCCGAAAATACTCATTCAAAAACCCTCGTGGTCATCTTCAGGGAGAAGGTAAAACGTTTGGCTTGCGTGAAGCTGTCTGAAATACCGCGTTTGAAAAAGACCACGCGGATCAATGGGGATCATTGCCAGTCAATGCTGTAGCCAAGGAAACGCTTGGAATCGACCGGATCGTAGCCGAGCTTCTTGCGCAGTTTCTTGCGCAGCTTGCTAATGTGGCTTTCCACGACATTCTCTTCGACGTCGTCATCGAAGATGCCGTAAATGGCATTGAAAATCTGCGCCTTGGAAACGCGGCGTCCGCGATTGGCGATCAAATATTCAAGGATGCGGCGCTCGCGGCGCGGCAGGGGAAATACCTCACCACCCACCTCAGGATCGCGACCATCGGAGAAAACCCTGATCTGCCCCGCATCGGTGTAGTTCGAAATGACCTGCAGCCGGCGACGGATCGCCGCCGCACGTGCAAGGATTTCACGAGGATGAACCGGCTTGCGCACGACATCGTCGACACCGCTGTCGAACAGCGCCAGCGTCGATTCCAGCGAGGGCTGGTCGCTGACCGCGATCACCGGGGCCGTCGAGCGATCCCGGATCGCCTTCGGCAAAGAAAAGCTCCGGTCGCCCTGACCGATCAGGAAGGCCTCCACGGCCGCCAGATCGCTGTCCGCCGCCGTCGAGACCCATTCCCCGAATTCGACCGGATCGAAACCGGTCGAGGGGATGCCCTCGCGCCCAAATAGAGAAGTATAGCCGTCTTTAACGAGCTCGCGCTCATCAACCACTACGATCATTCGTCCGCCTCCGAATCAGTGTGGTGTTTTCCAATGAGGCATTGGTACGAATCGGGGGATTCAGCGACAACTGTAGGAAATCATCGATAGTTATTAATAATTGATTAACCATTTTGTGCCGATTTGATCTATATATAGTGGTTGTTAACCATATACGGTACAAAATTTTTGTGCAAAGAATCTAAAAATCCGGAAAAATCGCTTGCAACGCCTTTTTTTGGGCCTTCTCTCGCCACATTTCAAATTGCGAGTCCCCACCTCTGTTAAAACAATCAAGGGTTGCTATGCGTCGCAGAAATTTCTCGCGTTGACGGTCCATTTCCCGTAACCTGTGGCGACAAGATTGGCGATTACCCGGCAGACATATTTCTTCTGCGCAGGGTCGTTGTTCGGGCCTGCATGGTAGCGGGCGACCGCCATGGTCCAGGTTTCATGCCTGTTGTGAAGATTGCGCAAAAACATTGCGGCGTATTCGACATTGCGGCGCGGATCGAACATTTCACGCGCCGATGCGAAGTTTTCGCCATGGAAATAGTGATTTATCTGCATGCAACCGAGGTCGATCAGCTTGGCGCCGTTGCGCTTGGCCGCCTCGAAAGTGGCGAGCGCCTCTTCCGTGGATGAGGCAAATACCGGTTTTCCCTCGATATTCATGGCATTGGGGTCGAGCCGCCCCTTGCGGCCCGTCTCCGTCAGACCCACGGAATAGAGAATACCCTCCGGCACGCCGTATTTGCGGGCGGCGGACTGAATTTCCCTTTCACACACACCTGATGTTGCCGAAGCGGAGGCGTTTTCAGAGGTAGACGCCATTATCAGCAGAAGAGCGGGCAGAGCCAAGAGCGCCGTCCATGCCTTCATTATGCACCCCCAAATTATCGCCATTGCCTTGCCGTCCGCCCCGTGCTCCGGACTCGTCACGGTTGCGCCCGGCAGCGGCCTGCTGGCCCTGCTGCTGCGCCTGCTGATTTTGCTGATTGTTGCCTTGTGTGCCCGTTTGGTCACTCTTGTCAGAAGAAGCGATGCTGATCGTGATGTTATCGACCGTCAGACCCTGCGCTTTGAGACCTTCAAGGATGCTGTTGCTGTCCTGCTGGAGCTTTTTGTAGGCCGCCACGCTCTCCACTGTCATGTGAACGGCGAGCTCATCACCGGCAAGACGCAGCGACATCGTCACCGATCCCAACTCGATCGGCGTCATATGGAGCTTCAGCGTATGGACGACCTTGCCGGTGCTGCTCTGGGCCGCTGCGTTGGACAGCGACGAACCGGGCTGCATGGCGCTGACCCATTCCGGGTCATTGGCGATCAGACCGGTCAGGGCCGAAGCGTTGGTCGAAGGCGCCAGGCCGATGAACCGCCGCGAATCGAGGACCGTGATGGTGTCAGTAGCCTTGCCGGTGCTTTCCCGGGCATCGAATTCGACGCGACCTTCACGCTGAACCGTGTTCATATCGAGCGCGCGGGCCGTGCCGGAACGCGGAGAGGCGAAGCGGAACGCCGAGGCATCGCCCTCATTGCCCGAGCCAGATCCGGCTTCATTGCCGGCCAGTTCGGTCCGTGTCGGCATGTCCTTGGGCGAAACTTCGCCCTTGCCTCTGGTGGTTTCGGCCTTGTCGGACTTCACATCGGCCTTGCCGGCAATCGCCTGCGCAATTTCCTCAAGCGGCGTCTTGGCCGTCACGATATCGCCGACGTTGGCCGTGAGCGTCTGCAACTCCGCCAGCTTCGGATCAATTCCATCCGCCGCCGTCTCGTTGTCCTTGTCGGCATCGCCCTTGGCCTTCATGCCGGTCTTGCCGTTTTCGGACGAGGTACGCGCCGTCTTCATCGCGTTCTGAAGCTCGGCCACGGCCTCGTGGCCACGGTCCTCTTCGGAATGGTCCTTGACGATCATATTGGCGAAAGTCGGCCCCCGCTTGACCGGGACATCCGTCTTTTCCGCTTCGTCATCCGGGTGCGCATGCTGCTCCTCGGCCGATCCCGTCTCCTGCTGCTGCCGCGAATGCTGCGCCTGCGGCGGGCGCTCGTCCCGGACCGTGGCGAGGGTATCGCCGAAACTTCCGCCTTTGGCGTCGTCCCGCACGTTGGCGCTGCCGGCGCGTGGATCGTTGTATGGCGCATTCACTATCGCGCCGCTGGTTCCGTCGATCATGGTGCCCCCTCGCCCTTCTTCAACAGGCTGTCGATTTCATCGAGCTTGCTGCGGCCACTCGTCACGAGTTGCCGGACGTTCTCGCCCTCATCATCAGCCTTGTGGTTTTCAACCCGCCATATGCTCTTCGCCCCGGCGCCGGCCGTCTCATTCGAAGACGCGTCCTGCCCTGCCGCAGCGCCAACATCGACGCCAGGCTGCAAGGAAGGAGGACGAACCACCTGTTCGGCGATCGTCCTTGCAGCATCCCGCAAGGCCCTGTCCCGATCCGAAAGCTGCGCTTCCGGAATTTGTCCGATTGTCTCGATCGCGCTCACCACGTCGGGCGTACCGATGTTGGAGAGGCTTTCATATAGATTTGCCTGCACTTCCGGCTGATCCGGCACGTCTGCCGATAGCGCTTTTGCCTTCAGCGCCGCCATGCGCGCCAGCGAATCCTTGCCGCTGATCGCCGCAAGACGGGAGAGGCGCAGATAAGCTTCCTTCTGCCTCTCGGTGTCCATCATGGCGAATGTGTCCTGTATCGCCTCGTCGCCGATGGAATCGGCCCGCTTGACCACCAGCGAGACCAGAAGATCCGCAAACTGGCTAGCATAGGGCGAATGCAGGAACCGCCGCGCGTAGCGCTGCGCATATTCGACGCCGCGTCCGGCATCACCGTCTTCCACGGCGATTGCGAGCGAGCGGCGGAGCGCTGCCTCTTCCACGATGGTGCCGGGCGCTTCGAGCCGGGCTATGTCATAGAAACCGAGGGCAGCCAGCGGATCGCGCGGGATCGTCACATTGCCGCCGATCAGCGCAAGATAGGCGCCGATCCTCGTGCCACGATATTCCGGCACCATGGCGGCGATGCTTTGCGCGACCAGCGTTCCCTTGCCGGAGAGATATTTGCGCAGAATGTCGGCGACGCGGCTGTCGAAATTGCCATCCACATCGCGCGCGACCAGCAATTCGAGCGTGGCCGGATTACCGCCGCTCATCGCATAGATGAGCGCCGCATCGACATTGCGCGGATCCTTGAAGATCGCGGAGGGCGCACTTTTAAGCCGCTCGTCGATGGTCTGGAGCAGGAACCGTTGCATTTCGGTCGCCGAGTGATCTCCCATGGCGACCGAGTCCTGCACGAATTGCAGGGAGCGCAGCATGGCATAGGGCATGAGATTGTCTTGCGATTGCGAAAACGCCTTGATCGGCTCGGCACCGAGACCGCACAGTGTCGCCGCAAGAAAAAGCCAGCGTTTCGAGGATTTCGTCACACTCACCCCCGATCGGCCTCAAGCAGAATTTCGATACGGCGGTTCGCATCCGCCAAGGGGTCCGCCGGCACCTGCAATCTGCGATCCGCAAACCCCGAGACCTGCTTCACCCGCTCTTCGGACAGGCCGCCGCGAACCAGCATGTAATAGGCGCTGTGCGCGCGATCCATGGAAAGCCGCCAGTTGTCGTTGGCCTCGCCCTTGAACTGCCGTCCGTCAGTATGGCCGCGGATAACCACGCTGCCGCCACGGTCCTGAAGCAATTTGCCGATCTTTTCCATAGCCAGAACCAATTCGCCCCGAGGCACGGCCGACCCGACATTGAACATCGGCGTTTCCGTCTGGTCGGAAATGGTGAGAAGCAATCCGCCTTCGGCGGGCATCACGACCAGGCCTTCGGCAAGCTTGCCGGTAATTCCGGATATCTGCTTTTCGATCTCTTCACGCAGAGTGTCAGCCTTTTCCCACTCGGCGTCGGTGGCTTTCTGCTTTTCCGGTTGCGGTTGCGCAAGTGCAGCCTGCTCGGCGACACCCGGGCGCTGCTGCGGCACAATGGCGGCGACTTCCATCGCCTTGCCGCCATCCGGACGATCGGCCGGCTGCTGCGACGCGTTGACTGCTACCGCCACATTGTCCTTTGCCGCATCCGGCTGTTTGCTCTCGGCGGACGGCTGCGGCTCGGCGGGATTTTGCTGCTGGTCCGCGCGGGTGATCTTCACCTGCTGGGTCCAGAAATCGGGATCAAAGGGATCACGATAAGCCTCACCGCCGCTCGCGCCCGTCGCCGGGCCGGAATCGGCTGCACCGCCCTCGCCCTTGGCGCTGACATTGGCCTGCTGCCCGACCTGCTGGGCGATTTCCGCCAGCACCGAATAGGGGTTCTCGAAAAAGTCCGCTTCCGAGAAATTCGCCTGTTCGCCGGTCTGGGACGTCAGGTCTTCGCCTGTCGCGGCAGCGGAGCCCTGGGTAACCTTTTCCGCCTGGATGTTGGACTGGTCCTTCTTCTGGACGCCCTCTTCCTTGTCCACCGGCTTTTCCAGCCCCTTGGACGCGGGTTTCTCATCGGACAGCTTTATCGGATTGAAATAGCTGGCGACCGAGGCCTTGGTTTCCTCATTGGCGGCGTTCACCAGCCACATGACGAGAAAAAACGCCATCATGGCCGTCATGAAGTCGGCATAGGCGATTTTCCAGGCACCGCCATGGGAGCCCTCGTGTCCGCCCTTGTGGCGTTTTACGATGATGATCTCGTTTTTGCCGTGGTGGTGATTTTCGCCTTCACTCATTTCATCACCTTGCGAAGACTGGACGCCCAGGCGGACATGCGCGTGACGAACACGCTTTCACCCAACTCAATGGAAAGGTCGATATCCGCAGTCTCGGTAAATTTCATCGTCTCTTCTTCAAAGCCCGGCTGTGTCTTCAGTTGCTCGAACAAATCTTTCGGGCCTTTCACGACAAGTGTGACGGCCTCGCCATCCGGCATGGAAGCGCGAACGACATCCGCCAGCGCCGAAACCGCCTTCAACGACAGCTCTTCGGTCAGAACCGGGGCAAGGATAGCGGCGGTCTGCTCGCTGAGATTGGTCGCGATCGCATCGATGCCTTCGCGCAGCCGTAGTGACAGGAAAACGGCAATCTCTTCCAGATAGACGGACCGTAGACCCTCCAGCTCGGCGGCATGGGCGGCGTGCAGCTCTTCCCGCTCGGCCTGCATCTTCTCCGTGATCTCGCGGGTCGCATCCGCGTGGCCACGGTCATAGGCCGCCTGCTTTTCGCTTTCCACATCGACTGTCTGGAATTCGTCGAAACCGGCCGTTCCATCGGCAAAATCGGAAACGCCGTCGGCATCCGCCAGCGGGTCGCCGAACGTCAGCCCGGCGGGCTGTACGTCACCGAAATCCTTGAGATATCTTGCAATGGACGCACTCATGCCCGCCCCCGGCAAAACAGGCCAAAGGGGCGAGACATGTTTCGTTGCCTGCGATCAAAGCCGTTTGGCGGCACAACCGTCATCCTTGCTACCCTGCCCGTCTCTTCCATTGTTCCCGGACGGACCACGCCATGCGATCCACCCGATGTTGCCCCGACGTTAGGCGTTCAAACTTGTGCGAGGATGAAGGCGGGCCCTGTTTGGCAGCGCTTCCGTCCGCATCACCCGCGCAGCCGCCCTCCGACCGGGCCAAGGCCATTTACTTGAAGAGCTGCAGGATATTTTCCGCATTGGCATTAGCGATGGAGAGTGCCTGGATGCCGAGTTGCTGTTGCGTCTGCAATGCTTTCAGCCTGGTCGATTCCTCGTTCATATCCGCATCGACAAGACGGCCTATGCCTTTGTCGATCACGTCCATCAGGCTGGAGACGAAGTTTTCCTGCAGGCTGATACGGCTCTGGAGGGAGCCGAGGCTAGAGGCCGTGCTGGTCATCGCTTCCAGCTGCTTGTCCACGAAACTCATCATCACATCGATGGCGTCGGAAGCGGTATAGGCGGCGCCGGCGCCGGCAAAACCACTCATCGCCGCGGCAACGACATCGAGATTGTCGAGATTAAGGGTGGAGACGGAAAACCCGAGGGATCTCGAAACAGATGTCGCCGCAGCAGCCGTGTCATAGAACCAATCGTCACCGCCGGTGTCCCGATAGGCCGCCGAGACGGTCGTGCTGCCGCTCGAAGGGTCCGTTGCCGTCACCTTGACCCAGGTATTCTCAGCCAGACGGAGATAGTTCACAGTGCCATTGCTATAAACGCTCGGGTCGGCATTCGTATCCGCCGTCGCTGCATTCAGCACGCCGATTTCCGCATCGGTCAACTTCTTGACGACATAACCCGTGTTCGTGACCGCTCCGGCAGTCGTTGACACCTGAGTAACTTCTTGCTCCGTCTTGCTGGCGAAAATGGCACTCTTGTCGAGAATACCGAGTTTTCCGCCGCTGAGGTCGAAAAGCACGGCGCTGCCGTTCAGCACATAATCAACCGTGGTAACGCCGACATTGCCCGAGCCGGTGCGCGTGAAAGATGCGACAATCTTTTTGGTGATCGGCTCTTCGACCGGCGGCGTGCCGCCGTTGCTGATGCTGGCCTGCAACCAGTTCTCGCCGGAGAAGGACGCCGATTCGGACGTGCTCTTCAACTGCTCCTGAAGCTGCTTGATCTCGTCCTGGATCTTGCCCCGGTCCGCCCCCACGCCATAGGCGGCGACAAGCTTGGCCTTGATCTGCTTGACGACCTCGATCGAATTCTCGATCGCGTCATAGGCCGTATCGACCTTGGCGGCGCCCAGCCCCAACGCATCCTGCACGGCCGAAAGTGCCGCATTGTCGGAGCGCATGGTCGTCGAAATCGACCAGTAGGCCGCATTATCCGCTGCGGTCTCGACACGGTAGCCGGACGACACACGCGCCTGCGTGGTTTCCAGATTCTTGTCGATCATGCGCAAAGTTTGCAGCGCGGCCATTGCCGCCGCATTGGTCAGAATGCTGGTCACTGGGTCCACCCAATTGTACTGTCAGGAAAATCCGGCGTTGCGCCGAAAACGAGCAGAGGCATCATGCGCATCGGCGATAGCAAAAAAAGAGCCACCGCGATCTGCCGTTCGTTAACAAATCGTTAATTCTATAGGTACCAAACAACAACGCTGATTTGCAAGGCGTTCCTCGCTTTCGCAGACCGGTTTTGCATAAACCGGCAGGCTTCAGGCAAGGTCGGGTGAAAAAGCACTCGAACGAAGCCGTTGCGCCCGCGACTTCGGCGGGCGCAACGGAAAAATAGATGAAAATGTCGGTGGTCCGGCTCAGATGATCTGGCTCAGGCGGCTTCGCCCTGACGGGTCGACACGAATCGGGCAGCCATCAGGCTCCGGCGAAGGAACTCGGTGTTCTCATCCGGATTGTCCGAGGGGTTCTGAAACGAAACATGATTGATCTCGACCGCAGCATGTTCGTTGGCCAGAATCAATCGCGCATAAACCGTGGCGCCCTGCGGTTTGAGTTCAAGATCGAGGACGATCTCCGGCGACCCTTCCCATTCGAGCTTGTATTCGCCGCCCGCGCCGAAGTTGATCGTACCGGGATGATAATAAAGCTCCGCGGCCGACGAGACGAGGTCGGCGATACTGCCATTACACTCGAATCTCAGCAACGAAATCAGGTCGGCCGGATCGAGCAGGCGTAATTCAGTGGCGATCGGGTTGATCGCCTCTGCGACGATCATTTCCCGCTTTTCAGAATAGGCGGATTTTTTCATTGGTTTTATTGAACCCGTATTTTCGATGACTTCATGGCGTAAACCCGATGAACGAGCTCAGCTACCGCCTTGTAAAAAGCTGGTGGAATCACACTATCGATCGAGACTTGCGCAAACATGGAGCGTGCGAGAGGCGGATCTTCAAAAACGGGGATATTATTTTTTTCCGCAATCTCGCGGATTTTCAATGCGATAAGGTCCTGGCCCTTGGCAACGACAACAGGCGCGTCGCCTTCCTCGCGCACGTAACGCAACGCCACCGCAAAGTGTGTCGGGTTGGCGATCACCAGTGTCGCGCGCGGCACATTGTCGATCATGCGGCGACGGGCACGGTCACGGGCGACAGAACGCTGGCGGGCTTTGACCACCGGGTCGCCCTGCGATTGCTTGTATTCCTCCTTCACCTCATGCTTCGTCATCTTCAACTGACTGAACCAATGGTGGCGCGTCCACAAAATGTCGACGGCGGCAAGCAGCGCGGTCGAAAGCAAAATCACGACCATCATTTTTTTGACGATCTCGACGACCCTCACAAAAATGACCTGCGGATCGGAGAACATCAGGTCGATGAGGCTGTAAAAATCGCTGCGCAGAGACAGGTACATGACGATCGAAACGATCAATATCTTGAACAGCGATTTGCCGAATTCCACGAAACCCTGCTTGCTGTAGATGCGCGAGAACCCCTTTGCAGGCGAGATGCGCGACCATTGCGGACGCACCCTCTCGAGCACCGGCGACGGCAGGTTCTGGAAAAACGACGAAGCAAGGCCGAAGACAATGAACATGATCATGGCCGGCATGAGCAGATAGGCCATGGACGCGCCGAGAAAATAGAGCAGCGACAGCGCGTCCGGCCGGGTGCTGAGGTCCCATTGTTCAGGTTGGCCGAACAGGTCCTTCAGCGTTACGCCGAGGCGACCGGCGCTTTCGGGCAAAAAGAAAACCAGGTAACAATAAAAGGCAAGTGACGAGGCGAAGATCGGTACTTCGCGAGAAAAGGGAAGATTGCCCTTCTCGGCCGCATCACGGAGTTTTTTCTCCGTGGGGTCTTCTGTTTTACTGTCCTTGTCCTCGTCGTCTGCCAAAGCACGTTCCCGGGATCAAAAAAAGGCCCGCCGATCGCGGCAGGCTATCATTCCGAAACTAGCGTCCGGGGCCGGCCATCGCAATGGCCGGCTATGCCGTAAGGGCGGGTTATCAACCGGCTTCCGCTCAGGCCGCCGCCGATTGTTCGTCTGTTGCGGCTTCCTTCAGCTGGATCTGGCCGGAATTGGCCAACCGGATCGCCTCCTGCGCCACGGCGCGGCGTGCGATCGCCACTTCGCGGGTGTTGATGGAAGCCTGCGGCACCACGAGATCCGACTCGATCATGCGGCGCTGGCGCGGGCTGATGCTGGACAGCACGCATTCCTTGATTTCCATCGTGGCGCCACGCAGGGCCATGGTCAGAACATCCGCCGACACATCGTTGAGCAGCAGGACGCGGCTGCGCTGCGGCATGAACATGAGGTCGTCGAAGAGGAAGAGCTTCGGCTTGACCTTGTTGGCAGCTTCCTTGCTGAGCGTCTCGAGCGAGCTGAGCAAGGTGTCGACCTGCGGCTTGTCCAGTTCGTTCATCAGATCGGCAACCTTGGCGGAACCGCCCGCATTGCGCTCGGCCTCGATCTCGGTGATGAGATTGACCACACGCTTCTCGATGATCTGGGCAGCCGTGGGGCTGACTTCCTTCATGTTCACCGTGCGGTTCATGATATCGGCGCGCTGTTCTTCGGGGAGGATCAGAAGAACCTTGGCTCCAAAGGACGAGGGCAGCATGGAGAGGATGTAAGCGATGGTCTGGGGATGCTCGCGCAGCAGGAACTTGCCGACGAATTCCGGCTCCGCTTCCTGCAGGCGGTCCCAGATCGACGCCTCATAGGCCTGGAAGGCCGCACGACGGCCAAGAAGGCTGTCGACTTCCTCAGGCGTCAGCCCCTCTTCGAGAATGCTTTCGATCGCCTTGGCATTGTCCATCAGACCCGTGCCTTCAGTGAACAGGTCTTCGAACTCGGCCACGATCTGGGCAAGTTCGTCCGGAGGAATGACACGCAACGTCTGAGCCGAGGAAATGATCATCTGCAATTCGTGCTGCGTGAAAAACTTCAGCAGCTTGCCGGCGACGCCCTTGCCCATGGCAAGCAGCACTGCGGCCGCCTTGTCGGTCTGAGACAACGGCTTCCCTGCCAGGGGGTTACCGAAATCCTCGAAGTCCATCATGGTCTTTCCTCTCCGTCCCCACAGGGATCAGGCTTTTCGCGTACTCAGTACTTCAATCAATTTTACGCCGAAGCGCGTATCGTCATCTTCCAGAACAGTTATTTCACCGCGCGCAATACGGCGGCCATTCACCATGATCTCGACCGGCTCGCCGATCTTGCGGTCAAGCGCAATCGTCGCGCCTTCCTCAAGGCTCATCAGACCCGAGACGAGCATCCGGCTGGTGCCGAGAACGATCTGGACATCGATCGGGATATCCATGATCATGTCCATATTGTCGGACAAGCCGCTGCCAAGCGGCGCCCTGACGCCCGCGACCTGTGAAGGGGCCGCGAAGTCATTCATTGCGAAATCGCCCGCTCCGCCACCAAAGGCGGAGAGGTCGCTGTCGGCGGAAGCGTCGTCGGTGCTTCCGAAATCCCCGAAGTCGCCAAAATCGGACAGCGAACCTTCCGCATCCGTCTTGAGGACGCCACGCAGATCGCCGATAGCCTGGTCGAGGTCGCCGCCGTCTTCAAGCGACGGCAGCGCCGTATCGTCGGTCACAGGAGTTTTCTTCGTAGCCATGCGCTGATTATTCCCTTTGAAACTTGCGTCAGCCTGCCCAGACCCCAAAAAAGGGTGGACAGGATTTAACCCATCAGATGTCGCAGAATCTCGTCGTCCGTGCTGACATTGTTCTTCACCCGAACCATGTAGCGGTCGCCGGACTTGCCGAATTCGCAATTATAAAGCTTGGAGCCGTTGGCGCTGACCTCGACGGCGATATCGTCCTGCTTCAGATCCTGAAACGGAATGACGTCGCCGGCGACCAGTCTGGAGATCGTCCGCAGGGTCATCGTTTCGAGCTTGATGCGCGCCTCGAGCGTTACCTGCGATCTCTTCACCTGCTCCGAGATCATATCCACCCATTCCTCCTGCTTCTTCAGCGCCTGGGCCGAAGCTTTGGGGGCGGCGATGGAGGTCTTGAGGAGCGGCCGCTGCGGCACGATGAGGGCGAATTCCGAAGAAACCTTGCCGATCTCGATTTTCATGCGGACGGTCACGCCGTAAAGGCCGGCGATCGCCTCCTCGAAAGCGCTTTTTCCATTGGCCTTGAAGGGCGGCTCGATCGTCGCCTCGAAACCGCCCGGCGCGTTGACGCCTGAGCGCAGGACACCTGCAATGCGCCCCAGAACCATGGCCGCAAGATCGAGTTCGATATGGGACAGGCTGCGCTCGTCCGGCTCGCCGATGGTATCGGGCGCCGCACCCAGCATGCGCTCCATGAGCGCGATGACGAAGCCGTTGCCGACGGCCATCAAGAAATTGGGGCACCAGTTGCGCAGGGAACAATCGGCAACCGAGAAATTCTGCCCGATATTGGCGATGAGGTCAGTCATCAGCCCCGATTCGGAGCCGATATATTCGACGTCGATCGCGATGCCGGTCTCGCTGTGAAAGATGTCCGGCAGGAATTCGCTGTAGAGATGACCGATATCGGCACCGACCTTCGCGATGGTCTTGCGGTCGGAGAGCCCGCCCGTGAGTCTCGCAAGCAGCGAGGTGTCGATGGCGGGTGCTTTTTGCTGTGCAGCTTTAGCCATGGTCATGCCGCCTTGTTTTCGCCGCCGGGGTTCATCATCTCCTGTTCGACGGCGTCGATGGACGGCCGTTCGTAGTTGGAGATGGTCTTGCGCCCGTATTCAAGCGCTACCTGCGGCACCGAACCGTTCATGTAGGCGATCAGCGTCTGCTTGACGATGATATAGAGACGGTGCTGCTTGGTACGGACGATCTTGACCTGCGAAGCGAGCGGGTTGCAGATCGAATAGGACAGGATGATGCCGAGCATGGTGCCGACCAGCGCCGCGCCGATGAGGCCACCAAGCACTTCCGGCGATTCGTTGATCTTGCCCATGGCCTTGATGACGCCGAGAACCGCCGCGACGATACCGATGGCGGGGAAGGAATCGCCCATGGTGGTGATCGCGTGGTAAGGCTTCAGCTTGTCGCTGAGGATGGTCTCGATTTCCTCATCCATCAGCGCTTCGATTTCGTGGCTGCGGGCATTGCCGATGATGATGAGGCGGACATAGTCGCAGATGAACGACGTCAGTTCCTTGTTCTTCAGGACCGAGGGCGCGCTCTGGAAGATCGAGGATTCTTCCGGATTGTCGATATGCGCCTCGATCTCGTTGCGCGATTTCGTGCGCAGGTCGCGCATCAGCGAATAAAGCACGCCGAGCACGTCGAGATAGTTGCGCTCCTTCGGCACCGAGTGCTTGAAAGCCTCGCCGAGCGCCTTGCCGGAATCCTTCACGACCTTCATGGGGTTCGCCATGATGAAGCCGCCGAGGCCGGCGCCGCCGATAATCAACAATTCGAACGGCTGAATCAGCACGTCCAGATGGCCGCCCATCGCCATGTAGCCGCCGATGATGCAGCCGAAGGTGATTATAAGTCCAATTATAATATTCATTGATCGACCACGCCCGAACTGTGTTCCATGCCGCCATGTCTAGAAAATGTGGCTTGCGTGAACCTGTCCGCAAAGCCCCTTTTGACGCATCCGCCGCAGCCAGTTTCGCACAAGCAACCTGAGGCAATATCCCGACAGAGGCGGACGTGCGCCTTGAGATCGGGATCAAACGAGAGCGGCGGTTCAGTGACTTCCACCTACACCAGCTACAGACTGATCAGTCAGGACATCGGCAAATCCCTTGAACGGGTGTCGAAGCAGCCCGATGTGGTGCGCGAAACCGAATATTACCGGTCGAAGATCGGCAACGTGAAATCCGTCGACGACTTCATGGCCGATATCCGTCTTTATAACTATGCGCTGAAAGCCCATGGCCTCGAGGATATGGCCTATGCGAAAGCCTTCATCCGCAAGGTGCTGACGGAAGGCACGACCGACAAGGAAGCCTTCGCCAACAAACTTTCCGACAGCCGGTATGCGGATCTTGCGAAATCGCTCGACTTCGCAAGCCTGGGTGCAGCGGCGACCGCCACCGAGGCGGCCCAGTCCGGCATCATCGGCAAGTACACCCGCCAGACGCTGGAACAAGAGGCGGGAGGCGACAATAACGGTGTCCGGCTCGCTCTTTATTTCGAGCGCAAGGCGCCGACGATCAAATCGGGTCTCGACTTTCTGGCCGACGACGCGCTCGCGCAGGTGTTCCGCACGGCCTACAACCTGCCTGACGAATTTGCTGCGGCAAATGTCGAAAAGCAGGCTGCACTCATCGAAAAATCCATCAATATCAAGGATCTGCAAGATCCTGAAAAGGTCGGCAAGCTGCTCGAGCGTTTCACCATCATGTGGGAAATGCAAAACCCCTCGACGACCTACGATCCCTTGGCCGTTTTCGGCTCCTCCAGCGGCTACGGCATTTCCCCGGACCTGCTGATTTCCATCAATTCCCTGAAACTCGGAGGCAAATGATATGCAGTCCGGACTATACGTCGCGCTGTCCTCGCAGATTGCGCTGGAGCGTCGTCTCACCACCATTTCCGACAATATGGCGAATGCCAACACAGTCGGCTTCCGCGGTTCCGAAGTGAAATTCGACGAAATGGTCGCCAAGAACCACAATTCCATGAATGCCAAGGTGGCGTTCGTGTCGCAGGGCAACGACTATCTCTCCACCCGCCAGGGTGCCTTCGAACAGACCGGCAATTCTCTCGATTTCGCCATCAAGGGCGACGCCTGGTTCTCGCTGGATACGCCCGATGGCCAGATCCTAAGCCGCGATGGCCGTTTCACCATGCGTCCGGACGGGGCGCTCATCTCCTCGAGCGGTTATCCGGTTCTTGACGCGGGCGGCGGCCCCATCCAGCTCAATGCGAATGGCGGCCCGATTACTGTCGGTCTCGATGGAGCCATCCGGCAGAACGACAACATCGTCGCGACGCTCGGCATCTTCCAGGCGGATTTCTCGCAAGGATTCCTGCGCCATCCCAATAGCGGCGTGAAACCCGTGGTCCCGCCGATTCCGGTCGTCAACAATCACGAGGTCGGCGTCGTCCAGGGTTATCTCGAGCAATCGAACGTCAACGGCATTTCCCAGATGACGCAGCTCATTCAGGTCAACCGGGCCTTCGAGAGCATCTCGTCGCTGATGCGCGATACCGAATCCACCTTCGGCGACGCCATCAAGACGCTTGGCGGCGCACGTTGAGGAACTGAGCGATGACAATGCCGGAATCCACGCTCACGGCCGAGGCGATTTCACCGAAGCTCGCCCAACTGGCCAGCCTTGCCGGACACTATGCCGATCCGGAGTTTTCGGTGTCGCCGGGTGGCCATGTCCGCACCATCGCCGCCGGGCACTATACGGTTTCCGGTCTGTCGCGGCATGTGAGGCTCGGCGAATTCGTCGCCCATCGCAGTGCGACCGGCATCCATCTCGGCGAAGTGGTGCGCGTGGAACCGGATATCTGCTACGTCTGCCCCATCGAACCGGGTGAACCGATCGGCATTCACGACACCGTCATCCGCAAGGGCGCCTTCCGCGTCGCGCCGGATGAAAGCTGGTGCGGGCGTACCATCAACGCGCTTGGCGAACCTATCGACGGCAAGGGACCGCTTGTCTCCGGCACCGAGCGCCGTCCGATTTCCAGCAACGCACCGCCATCCATGACGCGCAAGCGGGTGGAGACGCCGTTCAAGACCGGGGTGCGGGCAATCGATATTTTTTCGCCGCTGTGCCTTGGCCAGCGTCTCGGCATTTTTGCCGGCTCGGGTGTGGGCAAATCGACGCTGCTGTCGATGCTTGCCAAAGCCGACGCCTTCGACAAGGTCGTCATCGGGCTTGTCGGCGAGCGCGGCCGCGAAGTGCGCGAGTTCATCGAGGATACGATGGGCGAGAACATGGGCAAGTCCGTCGCCGTCGTCGCGACCAGCGATGAAAGCCCGATGCTGCGCAAGATGGCCCCACTTTCCGCCGTCACCATTGCCGAATATTTCCGTGACAGGGGCGAAAACGTTCTTCTCATCATCGACAGCGTCACTCGTTTTGCCCACGCGATCCGCGAAGTGGCGGTCGCTTCGGGCGAGCCGCCGGTGGCGCGCGGCTATCCGGCTTCGGTCTTCACCGAATTGCCGCGCCTTCTGGAGCGGGCGGGACCCGGCGCCGAAGGCGCCGGCACCATCACCGCCATCGTCTCCATTCTGGTGGACGGCGACAATCACAACGATCCGATCGCCGATTCGACCCGCGGTATTCTCGATGGCCATATTGTGCTGGATCGCAGCCTTGCCGAAGAAGGCCGCTACCCGCCGATCAATCCTCTGGCCTCGATCTCGCGTCTTGCCAAGAAGGCATGGACGCCGGATCAGGAAAAGCTGGTATCGCGCCTGAAGGCGCTGGTGCACCGCTTTGAAGAAACGCGGGATTTGCGCCTCATCGGCGGCTATCGCCCCGGCACCGATCCCGATCTCGACATGGCGGTGAAGCAGGTTCCGATCATCTACGAAACGCTGAAACAGCTTCCGAGCGAACCGGCGGCGCAGGACGCCTATGCCGATCTGGCGACCGCGCTGCGCGGCGGAGTGCAAAATAATCAGCCGCAGGTAAATCCGAGAATGAGAGGCTGACCCGTGAAAAAGAAACAGATCGACAAGATCGATAATAGCGACGTCGAGAACGCGCAGCCGCAGCCTCCCTTCTTCACGCCCGACCGTATTCTGGCCTGGACGGGAATAGGGCTTGCCGCCGCCGCTGCCTTTTTCCCCTGGTACGTCTTCTTCAACGAGGACAAGTTCGGAACGAGGGTGGCGGATGGCGACCGTACGCGCGACCTGCCCCATACCGGCCCACGGGAAGTCTTCAGCGTTTCGCCCATGGCCATGACCAATCGCAACAAGGAAGACATGCCGCCGCCGGCCGAACTGCCGGACATGCTGACGACCGCGACAATCAGCGAAAAGGGCAAGGAAAAACAGAACGATCTCGCCGCCGCGCTTGAGGACCAGCCCTTCCCCGGCCAGAACTCCTTCCGCCTGCTGCATGTCTCCAACGGCCGTGCACTGATCGAGGATGGGTCGGGCATGTATATGGTGCGGGTCGGCTCTCCCTTGCCCGACAATGCACTTCTCACCAAGATCGAGCAGCGCGATGGCGAATGGACGATAGAGACTTCCTCCGGGAAGACTTATCGTCCTGAAAAATAGGACGGTCTCTCCTCTTCATCACAAAGGCGCGCCTCGTTTTCAGGCGCGCTTTTTTGTTTTCGAATGACTGGAACGGTCGTTTTTGTATCTCTTCCCGTCCTTCTCCCCTCTCCGCAAGTCTGACGCAAGATTA
Source organism: Rhizobium sp. GR12 (assembly GCF_036596185.1). Classification (NCBI taxonomy): domain Bacteria; kingdom Pseudomonadati; phylum Pseudomonadota; class Alphaproteobacteria; order Hyphomicrobiales; family Rhizobiaceae; genus Rhizobium; species Rhizobium sp. GR12. Next base: position 145,093 of record NZ_JASXTH010000001.1, read on the forward strand.
GCCCCTTAGGTTCGGGCCATACGAGATGGAGAAGTCTATGCAACCGATTCAACTGTTCGATCTGGCCTCCCGCCAAGCGGAATGGCTGAGCGTGCGGCAGGAAGTCGTGGCGACCAACATCGCCAACGCCAACACACCCAAGTTCCACGCCAAGGATGTCAACCCTTTCGAAGCGGTCATGCAGGCCACCAGCCAGCAGGTCGGCATGGCGAAGACCCATCCCGCCCATTTCGGCGCGAGCGAGCTCAGCGAAAATATCGCGGTGCGCGACAACCCGATCAATAACGAGATCGGCATGCAGGAATCCGGCAATTCGGTCGCTCTGGCAGAAGAAATGACCAAGACCGGCGAGATCAAGCGGCAGTATGACCTGAACGCCAGTCTCGTCAAATCCTTCCATCGCATGATGCTGATGACGGTAAAGAGGTAAACCATGGATCCCTTGAGTGCGGCGAGCAAGATCGCGGGCAGCGGCCTGGAAGTGCAGTCCACCCGACTGCGCATCGTTTCGGAAAACATTGCCAACGCAAGATCGACCGGCGACACGCCCGGCGCCGACCCCTATCGCCGCAAGACCGTGACATTCGGCTCCGAGCTTGACCGCGTAAGCGGCGTGGAGCGGGTTACCGTGAAAAAGCTGGGCGTCGACCGCGGCGATTTCGTCAATGAATACGATCCCGGCAACCCTGCCGCCGATACCCACGGCATGGTCAAGATGCCGAACGTCAATGTCCTGATCGAAATGGCGGATATGCGCGAAGCCAACCGCAGCTACGACGCCAACCTTCAGGTCATCCGCCAGACACGCGACCTCGTCGCCTCCACCATCGACCTTCTGAAAGCATCACAATGATCGACGGCATCAAGCAACTCGGTTCCCTCTCGCTCACGCGCGGCGCAGGCAGCGTCTCCTCGCTGACGGAAAGCGTTTTCGGCAGCCAGCAGACGACGCCCGCCCAGCAGACAGGCGCAAGCTTCGCAAGCGTTCTCGGCAATATGTCGACGGACGCGATGAACAACCTGAAGAAGGCGGAAGTGGCCTCCTTCGAAGGTATTCAGGGCAAGGCGAACACCCGTGAAGTGGTGGATGCCGTGCTTTCGGCCGAGCAGTCGCTGCAAACGGCCATCGCGCTCCGTGACAAGATCGTGTCCGCCTATCTCGACATTACCAAGATGCAGATCTAGAGCGCGTCCGGCTTGAAGCCAATCGTTGGCCGCGCTCTAGGCCTTTGTTTTTACGCATTTTCCGGACGTAAAATCGCTCCGCGCTTTTACTGGAAATGCTCTAGCCCAGCAGGAAAAATGACATGAGAGCTCTTGCCATCGCTGCCACCGGCATGGACGCCCAGCAGACCAATCTGGAAGTCATCGCCAACAACATCGCCAACATCAACACCACAGGCTACAAGCGCGCGCGTGCGGAGTTCACCGATCTTCTCTACCAGACCGAGCGCATGCAGGGCGTGCCGAACCGGGCCAACCAGGCGATCGTGCCGGAAGGCGCCAATATCGGCCTCGGCGTGCAGACGTCGGCGGTGCGCAACATCCACACCCAGGGCAACCTGATCGAGACCGGCAACAAGCTCGATGTGGCAATCATCGGACAGGGCTGGTTCCAGATCGAGGCCGCCGATGGTTCGACGCTCTACAGCCGCGCCGGCGCATTCAACAAGAATGCCGATGGCAACCTCGTGACGGTCGATGGCTACAATGTCATTCCAAACATCAATATCCCGACTGACGCGCAGGACATCACCATTACCCGCACGGGCCAGGTGACCGCCCGTATCGGCAATGCTGCGGATTTCACGGAACTCGGACAGCTGACCATCGCCAACTTCGCCAACGAGGCGGGTCTGAAGCCGCTCGGGGACAACCTCTTTGCCCAGACACCGGCCTCCGGCGCCGCTGTTATCGGCGTGCCTGATGATCCGAGCTTCGGCTATGTCAAGCAATCCTACCTCGAAGGCTCGAACGTCGATGCCGTCAAGGAAATCACTGACCTGATTACGGCGCAGCGCGCCTATGAGATGAATTCCAAGGTCATCACCACCGCTGACGAAATGGCTTCGATTGTCAGCAAGAACCTGAAGTAAGAACAGAACGGAAAGGCAGGCGGACATGAGGTTTGGCCGGAAAAATAACAGCTGCAGAACGGCGCTCGTCCGTATGTGCCTGGCGTCTGCCTTTTCACTAGGGGCCTTCGCGCCCGCAATCGCACAGGCGCCGATGGCGCTGGTTCCCACCCGCACGATCTATCCGGGCGAGACGATCTCGCTCGAACAGGTAAAGCCGGTGGAAGTGACCAATCCCAATATTTCCTCGGGTTACGCGACCGATATCAGCGAAGTCGAAGGCATGATCTCCAAGCAGACATTGCTTCCCGGCCGCACGATCCCCGTTGCGGCGCTGCGCGAACCGTCACTGGTGGTGCGCGGCACCAGCGTCAAACTTGTTTTCAACATCGGCAACATGACGCTGATGGCTTCGGGAACGCCGATGACTGACGGCTCGCTCGGCGAAGTCGTGAGGGTACGCAACATTGATTCCGGCGTGATGGTCAGCGGTACCGTCATGAAGGACGGAACCATTCAGGTTATGGCGAAATGAGATTGCTTCGTATCCTAGCCGCGGCTCTGGTCGTTTCGGCCCTGTCCTTCCTCTCGACGCAGCCCGCCCAGGCGGACACGTCCCGCATCAAGGATATCGCATCCCTGCAGGCGGGACGCGACAACCAGCTGATCGGATACGGTCTCGTCGTCGGTTTGCAGGGCACGGGCGACAGTCTGCGCTCCTCGCCTTTCACCGAACAGTCCATGCGCGCCATGCTGCAGAACCTCGGCATCACCACGCAGGGCGGCCAGTCCAATGCCAAGAACATCGCCGCAGTGATGGTGACGGCCAACCTGCCGCCCTTCGCCAGCCCCGGCAGCCGTGTGGACGTGACGGTCAGTTCCCTTGGCGACGCCAGCTCGCTTCGCGGCGGCACGCTTATCATGACCTCGCTTTCCGGCGCTGACGGGCAGATTTACGCCGTCGCGCAAGGATCGGTGATCGTCAACGGATTTTCAGCCCAGGGCGATGCTGCAACGCTGACGCAGGGTGTGACCACATCCGGGCGCGTGCCGAACGGCGCGATCATCGAGCGCGAGCTGCCGTCCAAATTCAAGGATTCGGTCAATCTGGTCCTTCAGCTGCGCAATCCCGATTTTTCGACTGCGGTCAGGGTGGCCGATGTCGTCAACGCCTTTGCCCGCGCCCGGTATGGCGACCCCATCGCCGAGCCGCGCGATTCGCAGGAAATCGCGGTGCAGAAACCCCGCACCGCCGATCTGACCCGGCTGATGGCGGAAATCGAAAATCTGACGGTCGAGACGGATACGCCGGCGAAAGTCGTGATCAACGAACGGACGGGCACGATCGTCATCGGTGCGGATGTGCGCATTTCCCGCGTCGCCGTGAGCTACGGCACACTGACCGTGCAGGTGACGGAATCGCCGCAGGTCATCCAGCCGGCGCCCTTCTCGCGCGGCCAGACGGCGGTGCAGCCTCAGACGGATATCATGGCAATGCAGGAAGGCAGCAAGGTCGCCATCGTCGATGGTCCCGACCTTCGCACCCTGGTTGCCGGTCTCAACAGCATCGGGCTCAAGGCGGACGGCATCATCGCCATTCTGCAAGGCATCAAATCCGCCGGCGCCCTTCAGGCGGAGCTTGTGCTGCAATGATGGAACTCCAGAAGAAAAACGCTTTCAGGAACGGCCTTACCCGGTTCGCGGCCGTCGCCTCACTGCTTTTCCTGTTGCCTGCCGCCGGCGCCGAAAGCCAGCAGAACGTGGTGTCTGAACTCAGCACGCAGGATGAAATCCAGAAATTCTGCACCAACATCGCCGACGCCGCCCGCGACCAGCGTTATCTCATGCAGAAGCAGGAGCTTGAAAAGCTTCAGGCCGACGTCAACGAGCGCATCTCTGCGCTGGAAGACCGCAAGGCGGAATATGAGGACTGGCTGGCGCGCCGCAATCATTTCCTCGAGCAGGCGAAAAGCAATCTGGTCGACATCTACAAGACGATGAAGGCGGATGCCGCCGCACCGCAGCTCGAGAAGATGCATGTGGAAATCGCAGCCGCCATCATCATGCAGCTTCCGCCGCGCCAATCGGGCCTCATCCTCAGCGAAATGGATGCTCAGAAAGCCGCAATCGTCGCCGGCATCATGTCGCAGGCGATCGACAAAAACACTTCGAAGGATCCCTCATGACCCCGCGTCTTCCGGCCCTCCTCCTGCCGCTTGCCCTGCTTGCCGGCTGCCAGAACAACCAGACCCTGAAGGAAATCGGTAACGCGCCTGCGATGAGCCCTATCGGCAGCGGCCTGCAATTCAGCCAGTCGCCGCAGATGGGCAGCTATCCGAAGCAGCCGAAGCACATGGCCAGCGGTTATTCGCTGTGGAGCGACAGCCAGGGAGCGCTGTTCAAGGATTTGCGCGCCCTCAACATCGGCGACATCCTGACCGTCAACATCCAGATCAACGACAAGGCCGATTTCGACAATGAAACCGAGCGTAACCGCACGAACTCCAGCGGCCTGAACTGGAAGGCGAATGCGGAGATCCTGGGCTGGAACCCGAAGGCTGATTCCAGCATCAATTACGGTTCCGATACCGACACCCAGGCGAAGGGCAAGACCAAGCGTTCTGAAAAGCTGACGCTGCTGGTGGCCGCCGTCGTGACCGGCATTCTCGAAAACGGCAATCTCATCATCAGCGGCTCGCAGGAAGTGCGCGTGAACCACGAAATCCGCATTCTGAACGTCGGCGGTATCGTCAGGCCGCAGGATGTCGATGCACAGAACATCATCTCCTACGAGCGCATCGCCGAGGCACGCATCTCCTATGGCGGTCGCGGACGTCTGACGGAAGTGCAGCAACCCCCGGTCGGTCAACAGGTCGTCGACCTGTTCTCGCCGCTCTGACGCCGACATGCGAAAGCGGGACTGACCCATGGAAAACGAACAGGCCGAGAGCAAGAAGAAGTCCTCCTCGCTGGTCATGACCATTGCAGGGGTTGCGATCCTCACCCTGCTCGGTGCGGGCGGCGGCTGGCTCGTGGGCGGCATGGTCGCCCCGAAGATTGCCGGCGCCGAGGCGCATGCCGCAGCTGCCGCCGGCGGACACGGCGAGAAAAAGGGCGAGGGCATCGAAAAAATCCCGGCCGAGGCGAACGGCATCGTCCAGCTCGACCCCATCACCACCAACCTCGCCTATCCCTCGACAAACTGGGTGCGGCTTGAAGTGGCGCTGATGTTCAAGGGCCCTGTCGAAATTGGTCTCGCCGAGGATATTCATCAGGATATCATGGCCTATGTCCGCACCGTTTCCCTCCAGCAGCTGGAAGGGCCGCGCGGCTTTCAATATCTTAAGGATGACATTCAGGAACGAGTTGACCTGCGCTCTCAAGGGCGCGTATCCAAGGTCATGTTCCGGACCTTTGTCATCGAATGATTCGATTTCTTATAACCATCGCCGTCCTGCTGGCTTTGCCGGGCCTCGCCAATGCCCAGCAATTTCCGTCCGATCTGTTCAACACGCAGATAGACGGATCCGTCGCGGCATGGATCATCCGCACCTTCGGCCTTTTGACGGTCCTGTCCGTCGCGCCGGGCATCCTGATCATGGTCACGAGTTTTCCGCGCTTCGTGATCGCATTTTCGATCCTGCGCTCCGGTATGGGCCTTGCCTCAACCCCGTCGAACATGATCCTTTTGTCGATGGCGATGTTCATGACCTTCTACGTCATGTCGCCTACTTTCGACAAAGCCTGGACTGATGGCGTACAGCCGTTGTTGCAAAACCAGATCAACGAACAGCAGGCCATTGGGCGCATCGCCGAACCCTTCCGCACCTTCATGAACGCCAATACGCGCGACAAGGATCTGAAGCTGTTCGTCGATATCGCCCGCGAGCGCGGACAAGTGGTGATGACCGACAATGTCGTCGACTACCGCGTGCTCGTCCCGGCCTTCATGCTGTCGGAAATCCGGCGCGGTTTCGAGATCGGTTTCCTGATCATCCTGCCATTTCTGGTCATCGACCTCATCGTCGCCACCATCACCATGGCCATGGGCATGATGATGCTGCCGCCCACCTCGATTTCCCTGCCGTTCAAGATCCTGTTTTTCGTACTGATCGACGGTTGGAACCTGCTTGTCGGCAGCCTGGTCAGATCGTTCAACTGACGGCATTTGTGCCGAAATAATCTTTGTTAATCCTGTTTGTTAACCCCGCAGCCCCACGGCAGCGGGGTTTTCGCGTTTTAACCCTTTGCTTACCGTTTTTGCTAGGGGCCGGATAACTATAATTTTCAATTAAAAACTTACCATTTAAATATACTTAGCAGTAACCATAAGTATTTTCTAGTATTTCTTAACGCTAAAATTAATAATTGCGCAATTTTTCCCTGCGAAATTCTCCCTACACACAGCGGGTTTGGTTTCCAGAAACAAGTAATTCGGAACCGAGTGGCATGAAGCCGAAACGTTGTTACCGGTAATACCAAGTCCGGAATGTCCCCAACCTCAGTATCTCGTAAAAACAAAGGGACACATTTATTATGGCAAGCATTCTCACTAACGCTTCGGCGATGTCCGCTCTCCAGACGCTGCGCTCCATCTCCAGCGATATGTCCACGACGCAGGATCGCATTTCCACGGGCATGCGCGTCGGCGCCGCCAAGGACAACGCCGCTTACTGGTCTATCGCAACGACCATGCGTTCGGATAAGGGCGCTATCAGCGCTGCCCAGGACGCTCTCGGCCTCGGCGCCGCAAAGGTCGATACGGCTTATGCCGGCATGGATGCCGCAATCAAGGTCGTCACGGAAATCAAGAGCAAGCTCGTTACCGCCACCGAACAGGGTGTTGACAAGTCCAAGGTTCAGGAAGAACTGAACCAGTTGAACCTTCAGCTGGCAAGCGTTGCCAACGGCGCGTCCTTCAACGGCGAAAACTGGCTGGTCGGCACCGCAGGCGCCAAGACCGTCGTTTCGGGCTTCGTCCGTGATACGGCCGGCGTCAAGGTTACGACCGCCAGCTACACCACTGCTCCGCTTTTCGCCAGCGTCGACCCGGCAACGGGCGCCGGCACGGGCGGCCTGCTGGCAAACACCATCGCGATCAATGTTACAACGTCTACCGACCTTGCCGCCGACCTGACCACCGTGGAAACGGCTCTCAAGGCAATGCAGACATCTGCATCCAACCTTGGTTCGATTTCTTCCCGCATCGACCTGCAGCAGAGCTTCGCCGACAAGCTGGGTGATGCTCTCGAAAAGGGCATTGGCCGTCTCGTAGACGCTGACATGAACGAAGAGTCCACCAAGCTGAAGGCTCTGCAGACGCAGCAGCAGCTGGCAATCCAGGCCCTGTCGATCGCCAACAACGACTCGCAGAGCATCCTGTCGCTCTTCCGCTAAGAGCTGAACTTCTCATAGCCCTTCGGGGCTGGGGGACACATTTCTTCCCATAAACAATCGGGGGCTGACCGAGCGCAGATTGGGATAGAAAGCATAACCGTCCGAAAGGCTGAATCGGACTGAATGCATCCATGAGGCCGCATCCGGAAACGGGTGCGGCCTTATCTTTTTTTTAAACTTTCGGGGTTACGCGCGCGTGCGCGCGAGAGTTGCATTTTTAATTTTGCCGAGACTGAATTTCTTTCTCCATTTATCGATTCATTAACCAAACCCGCGTTACCTAATGCTCATCGAAACGGCGAGCTAACGTTAAAAATCAGCCAGTTAGCAGGCATGATGCTGTGCGCCGTTCCCGGTGAAACCGGAATGTCCCTTCTTTAATCAGCCATTCAAGGGGCACACTACTATGACGAGCATAATTACCAATGTCGCAGCAATGTCTGCGCTCCAGACCCTGCGCTCCATCGGCCAGAGCATGGAATCCACCCAGGCACGCGTTTCCTCCGGCCTTCGCGTTGGCGAAGCCGCTGACAATGCTGCTTACTGGTCGATCGCAACCACGATGCGCTCCGACAACATGGCCCTTTCCTCCGTTTCCGACGCCCTCGGCCTCGGTGCCGCTAAGGTAGACACCGCTTCTGCCGGTATGGAATCGGCGATCGAAGTCGTCAAGGAAATCAAGGCGAAGCTGGTTACGGCAACCGAAGAAGGCGTCGACCGCACCAAGGTTCAGGAAGAAATCGATCAGCTTCAGAATCAGCTGGTATCGATCGCGCAGGGCGCATCCTTCTACGGCGAAAACTGGCTCGTTGGCGCTTCGACGCTCGGCGCGACAACGCCCGGCACGGACCCTGATAAGTCGGTTGTCGCTGGCTTCGTTCGCTCCAGCGGTGGTGCCGTTACCGTTACGACTACGAAATACGCCCTTGATGACACCGCCACCGGCAACGTGCTGTTTGGCGCCGTATCCGGCGCAGGCGTCCCCAGCGCCGACGGTATTCTCGGCACGACCGGAACGTTCACGACAGTTCCTGTCCAGTCCGTCTTCACGCTGGACATCAACGCCTATGCAGCGGCAGACCGCGCCACCAACATGGCCGAAGCCCTGACGCTTGTTGAAAACGCGCTGAAGGCCATGACCAGCGCAGCAGCCAAGCTCGGTTCGCTCTCCATGCGTATCGGCCTGCAGGAAGACTTCGCTTCCAAGCTGTCCGACTCCATTGAAAAGGGTATCGGCCGCCTCGTTGACGCTGACATGAACGAAGAGTCTACCCGCCTCAAGGCCCTGCAGACGCAGCAACAGCTCGGTGTTCAGGCTCTCTCGATTGCCAACAGCAATTCCGAAAGCATCCTGACGCTCTTCCGTTAATCAGAAGCTTCAGCCGAAAAGATCAACCGCGCCGAAAGGCGCGGTTTTTTTGTTTTGGACCTTGCCCGCGACGTTCAGAGATTTTGATTAAGAGTTCATTAACCAAATCACCCCTAAATCAGGCCATCGAAACGACTCGTTAACCAAGACGAAAAAGAGGTTAACAGGCATCACGCCGCGCAGTCGTTTCCGGCGATCCCGGAATGTCCCTTCCCATTTAGCCAGCTCAGAGGGGCAACTATGACAAGCATTCTGACAAACACCGCCGCCATGTCGGCACTTCAAACATTGCGCGCCATCAGCGGCCAGCTCGAAGATACACAATCCAGAGTCTCTTCGGGATTGCGCGTCAAGTCGGCCTCCGACAACGCCGCTTATTGGTCGATCGCAACAACGATGCGTTCCGACAACATGGCCCTTTCCGCAGTTCAGGACGCACTGGGTCTTGGTGCGGCGAAGATCGATGTCGCCTATTCCGCAATGGAAAGCGCCGTCGAAGTCGTCAAGGAAATCAAGTCGAAAATCGTTGCCGCAACCGAAGAAGGTGTCGATAAGACCAAGATCCAGGAAGAAATTGACCAACTTAAAAAACAGCTAGAATCGATCGCACAGGGCGCTTCTTTCAGCGGAGAGAACTGGCTGCTGGGTACTGGCCCCAAGACCGTCGTTTCCGGCTTTACCCGTGACGGTAGCGGTTCCGTCAGCGTTACAAAAACGGACTACACCCTTGTCGACACGACGACAGCAACTGAATCCGCCAATGTGATTTTCGGGTTAACCGGCACACCCGCGACACTGGATACGACAAAGGGCATCATTGGACAGTCCGGAACGGCCTCGGGCATTTCCGTATGGGACATCGATCTCAAGCTTTTCGATGCTGCGACGCCGCCAACCTACACGATCGGCAATCTGCTGACAGATGTTGAAACTGCGTTTCAAGCGCTGAGCAGCGCATCATCCGCCCTCGGCTCTATCAAAATGCGTATAGGACTGCAGGAAGACTTCATCTCGAAGCTGACCGACTCCATCGACAAGGGCATCGGCCGCCTCGTCGATGCGGACATGAACGAAGAATCCACCAAGCTCAAGGCTCTTCAGACACAGCAGCAACTGGGCATCCAGTCGCTCTCCATCGCCAATACCAGCTCCGAGAATATCCTGTCGCTATTCCGCCAGTAAGCGGCGCCCGTTGGCTACGGGCGGTTTCGTCCCGCTCTGGCAGCAACAGAATATTCGGAAATGGAAACCGCGCTTCGCAAGAGGCGCGGTTTCCACCTTTGCCGACGCCCGTGCGGCGTGGCCGAAAACGCGCATCGACATTACATGCTGCGTGAGCAATGCCCGCCCGCTGCGGGCGTCGCGTAAACATTTAATTTTATTAGGGGAAATGGTGCTGCTAGAGAGATTTGAACTCTCGGCCTCTCCCTTACCAAGGGAGTGCTCTACCCCTGAGCTATAGCAGCGTCCGGTACCGAAGCGTTGGCTTCAGCATCAAGCGTGGCGGCCTATTGCCATAGGTTTTTGACGAGCGCAAGCCGCAAAACGATATTCTTCATCAAGCGGGGCAAAAAAGCGTGCCCCCTGTTGAAAAACATATTTTTCGGATATTGCTGAATTTATGAACGAACATCATGACAAACAGGCAAAGGCAGCGGTTTCCGCGGGCGCTTCCGCAGAACCGTCCGCCGCGGCCGCAAACGGCAACGCGCAGGCCGGCCCCGGCGAAAAGGCGCGGCAGCGCGAGGCGGAGCGGAAAGCGCGGGCGGCGAAGAAGCTTCGTGAAAACCTCATGAAGCGTAAACAGCAGGTTCGTGCGCGCCGCGCCGGCGATGCGGATGACACGATTGGCCTGCCTGCCGCAAAAACGGACGAATCATCCTCATAGAGAATTCACCAGCATAAAATTGAAACGCCACGGAAACTCGTCTAAGGACGCGCATTTCCGCAAGGCAGATAAAGAAAGGCGGGCACAGGCCCGTAGGGACGCATGGATCGCATCAGAATTACGGGTGGCAACAAGCTCAACGGCATCATCCCCATCTCAGGCGCAAAAAACGCCGCTCTGCCGTTGATGATCGCTTCGCTTCTGACCAGCGATACGCTGACGCTTGAAAACGTACCGCATCTGGCGGATGTGGAGCAGCTCATCCGTATTCTCGGCAACCACGGCGTCGATATTTCCGTCAACGGCCGCCGCGAAAGCCAGGGCGAAGCCTATTCCCGCACCGTGCACTTCACCTGCCGCACCATTGTGGACACTACAGCACCTTACGAACTGGTTTCCAAGATGCGTGCGAGCTTCTGGGTCATCGGCCCGCTGCTGGCCCGTGAAGGCCGTGCCCGCGTTTCCCTGCCCGGCGGCTGCGCCATCGGCACACGTCCGGTAGACCTGTTCATCGAGGGCCTGCAGGCGCTCGGCGCAACGATGGAGATCGATGGCGGCTACATCAACGCCTCGGCCCCCAAGGGCGGCCTGATCGGCGCGGTTTACACTTTCCCGAAAGTATCCGTCGGCGCGACGCATGTGATGCTGATGGCCGCGAGCCTTGCCAGAGGCACCACCGTCATTCACAACGCCGCCCGCGAACCGGAAGTCGTCGATTTGGCGCACTGCCTGATTGCCATGGGTGCGAAGATCGAGGGTGCCGGCACCTCCACCATCACCATCGAGGGCGTCACCTCGCTCTCCGGCGCGCGCCACCGAGTTTTGCCGGATCGTATCGAAACAGGCACCTATGCCATGGCAGTAGCGATGGCCGGCGGTGACGTGGTGCTGGAAGGCACGCGCGCCTCGCTGCTGGACAATGCGCTGGACACGCTGCGGCTTGCAGGCGTGACCATTAATGACACGGAGACCGGCCTTCGGGTCGTACGCAACGGCAACGGCATCCAGCCGGTCGATATCGTCACCGAGCCCTTCCCCGGCTTCCCCACCGATCTTCAGGCGCAGTTCATGGCGCTGATGACCCGGTCGCAGGGCGTCTCCCACATCACCGAAACCATTTTCGAAAACCGTTTCATGCATGTGCAGGAACTGGCCCGTCTCGGCGCGAAGATTTCGCTCTCCGGCCAGATGGCCCGTATCGAAGGCGTCACCCGCCTGAAGGGTGCGCCGGTCATGGCGACCGATCTGCGCGCCTCGGTGTCGCTGGTCATTGCGGGCCTGGTGGCGGAAGGCGAAACCATGGTTTCGCGCGTCTACCATCTCGATCGCGGCTTCGAACGCCTTGAAGAAAAGCTCACCCGCTGCGGTGCGCTGGTCGAACGCGTCAGCGATTGATCCCTTCATCACCGCTCATTCGTTTTCTCCCCGTTGCAGAGCAGGCCGCGACTGCCTATTTCCAATACAAGGAAATTGGACATGCCGGCCTGCGGCCCAAGGAAAAGGAAGAAAATGATGAGCGGCCTGAAATTGCTCGCGCTGGACACTGAAGATCTCTCCGTCATTTCGACGCATATGCAGGACAGCGTCTTCAAGCTGAAGGACGTTGCCTTCGAGCCGAAACACGGGCAATTCTCGCTTTCCGCCAACCGTTTCGTCTGGGAGAGCACCGAGAAGAAGAGCCTGCCGCCGGAGCGTTGCCGCAGCGTCGTTTTTCTGAAGCGGGTCTCGGCCGTCCGTTCACACGGCATCAACCGCGATGACAGGGAGCAGGTACTTTCGCTTCTCGCCATCCGCTTCGTGCAGAACGGCGAAGGGCCTGACGGAGCTGTCGAACTGACGCTTTCGGGCGGAGGCGCCATCGCGCTCGACGTCGAATGCATCGAAGCGCAGCTGACCGATGTGAGCGGCGCCTGGGAAACCGCCGCCAAACCGCAGCATCCGGACAGCGAATAAGCTCTCCACGCCATCGCAACGGTTGCCTTTCGTCACTGTTTCGATTTATGCCACATACCAGAGCCGCATTTGTTTCTGCGGTGAGTTCGTGCACCTCGCGGGATCGCCTGCGGGGAAAATGAGAGGGTAATGGCGTGGCAATCTGGCTGGAGCGGGCATCGGCTGATTTCGAACAGAAATTCGCTGCCTTCCTGACGACCAAGAGAGAAGTTTCCGAAGACGTCAACGCGACCGTTCGCGACATCATCAACGATGTCCGCCATCGCGGCGATGCGGCCCTTGCCCATTACTCCCTGAAATTCGACGGTCTCGATTTCTCGAAGGTCTCGATGCGGGTGACAGCGGAGGAGATCGACGCCGCTGTCGCGGCCGTGGACAAGACCGTGATCGACGCCCTCGAATTCGCAGCGCGGCGCATCGAAAAACACCATGCGCGGCAAATGCCGAAGGACGATATCTACGAGGACGAGATCGGCGTGGGCTTAGGCTCGCGCTGGACGGCGATCGAAGCCGTTGGCCTCTATGTGCCGGGCGGCACCGCCAGCTACCCAAGCTCCGTTTTGATGAACGCCGTGCCGGCCAAGGTCGCCGGCGTCGAGCGCATCGTCATGGTCGTGCCGGCCAATGGCGGCGTGATAAATCCCGCCGTTCTTGCCGCCGCGCGCATCGCAGGCGTCGAGGAGATCTATCGCATCGGCGGCGCGCAGGCGGTGGCGGCACTCGCTTACGGCACGGAAACGATCATCCCCGTCGCCAAGATCGTCGGCCCCGGCAATGCCTATGTGGCGGCCGCGAAACGGCAGGTCTTCGGCACTGTCGGCATCGACATGATTGCCGGCCCGTCGGAAGTGCTGGTGATTGCCGACAGGGACAACGACCCGGACTGGCTGGCCGCTGATCTTCTCGCGCAGGCGGAACATGACCGTGGGGCGCAATCCATCCTGATCACCGACAATGCCGAACTGGGCAAGGCGGTGGAAGCGGCGGTTGAGCGGCAGTTGAAGCGACTGTCGCGGTCCGAGACTGCGGCAGCGAGCTGGGCTGATTTCGGCGCGATCATTCTGGTCGAAAAGCTTACCGATGCCATTCCGCTGGCAAACCGCATTGCGGCCGAACATCTGGAACTCGCCGTTGACGATCCGGACGCACTGATGGCGCATATCCGCAATGCAGGCGCGATCTTCGTCGGACGCCATACGCCGGAAGTAATCGGCGACTATGTCGGCGGCTCCAACCACGTTCTTCCGACGGCGCGGTCGGCACGCTTCTCTTCCGGCCTTTCGGTGCTGGATTTTGTCAAGCGCACATCTATCCTGCGCCTTGGCCCCGAGCAGCTGCGCCAGCTTGCGCCGGCGGCGATCACCCTTGCCCGTTCGGAGGGGCTGGACGCGCATGCGCGCTCGGTCGCCATTCGCCTCAATCCGGAAAGTTAAGAGATGGCTTCAGGCGATTTCCGGCTCTGCGACGTGGTTCTGGACGATAGCATCGGCCGGTCCACGCCCGACGTGGAGCATGAACGCGCCGTGGCCATCTTCGACCTGATCGAGGAAAACACGTTCGAGCCGGTTGGTCATGAGGGCGGTCCATACCGGCTGCACATATCGCTGGTCGATGCCAAGCTGGTTTTTTCGATAAAAACCGAGGACGAGAAGGATGTCTCGACCCATATTCTGTCGCTGACGCCGTTCCGCCGTATCATCAAGGATTATTTCCTGATCTGCGAAAGCTATTACGAGGCGATACGCTCCTCCACCCCAAGCCAGATCGAGGCGATCGACATGGGCCGGCGCGGTATTCACAATGACGGCTCGCAAACTTTGATGGACCGGCTATCCGGCAAGATCAAAGTGGATTTCGACACCGCGCGCCGCCTCTTCACCCTTGTCTGCGTGCTTTATTGGCGGGGTTAGAGATGAGAGATCCCGCCGCGGCTCCAAACGAGGGACGGGCCCCCAAATCGGTCCTCTTCATGTGCGGCATGAATTCCATCCGTTCCCCGATGGCGGAGGTCATCGCCAAACGGCTGGTGGCGCCCGGCATCTACATCCAGTCCGCAGGCGTTCGGGCAGGAGAGCGAGACCCCTTCGTGGATGCGGTGCTGGAAGAACAGGGATTTTCGCTCGGCAAGCACAAACCGCGCACGCTGGACGAGATCGAGGATGATTTTTTCGATCTGATCATTACATTGACGCCTGAAGCCCATCACGCCGCGCTGGAACTGACGCGCTCGAACTCGTTCGACGTGGTCTATTGGCCGACCATGGACCCGACGGTGATCACCGGCACGCGGGAGCAGATCCTTAATGCCTATCGCGAGGTGCGGGACCATCTTGCGAAACTGATTGCCGAACGCCTGCCGGGACGGCCGCAGCCGGTGGCGGATACGCTTTCAAAAGAATGAAACCTGCCTCCGCCCATGAAAATCGATAGTGATTTTCAAGCCGATGCTTTAGAGGTTCACAAATGTGCCGGGATTGTGTAGTTTCCGCGCAATTTTCCCGGATATGACATGTCCGGCACTATCAACAGGAAGAAAACCCTTACATGACAAAAGAAGAAGTCCTTGAATTCCCGGGCATCGTAACCGAATTGCTGCCGAACGCAACATTCCGCGTGAAGCTTGAGAACGAACATGAAATCATCGCCCACACGGCGGGCCGCATGCGCAAGAATCGTATCCGCGTTCTGGCGGGCGACAAGGTGCTGGTTGAAATGACGCCTTACGACCTGAGCAAAGGCCGCATCACCTATCGCTTCAAGTAATCCGTTTTCGGCATCGGACGCCCCGGGCAGCGCAATGACAAACTCAAAACAAAAGCTCGTTCTGGCATCCGGATCGCCGCGGCGCCTGGAATTGTTGCATCAGATCGGTATCGAGCCGGCACGCCTGATGCCGATGGATATCGACGAGACGCCCGCAAGGCTGGAACATCCACGTACGCTGTGCCGTCGCCTGTCGCAGCAGAAGGCCGAGGCTGCGCATGCAGCGCTGAAGAGCGAGCAGACGTGGAAGGACGCCTATGTTCTCGGTTCCGACACGGTGGTGGCCGTGGGTCGCCGCATCGTGGGCAAGGCGGAATATACCGAAGAGGCTTCCGCAGCGTTGCATCTTCTGTCGGGGCGCAGTCATTGGGTCTATACCGGCATCTGCCTTGTGACACCCGGCGGCAAGATCCGCCAGAAGATTGTGGAAACCAAGGTGCGCTTCAAGCGCCTCTCCACGCGCGAGATCGACGCCTATATCGCGTCCGGGCAATGGCGCGGTAAAGCAGGCGCTTACGGCATTCAGGGCATTGCCGGTTCATTCGTGCAGAAATTGACCGGCTCCTACACCAATGTCGTCGGCCTGCCGCTTTATGAGACCATGTCGCTTCTGTCCGGTGAAGGATTTGAGGTGACCTCGGGCTGGCTCGAAGGATAGACCATGGCAAAACCGTCCACCGAAGGCGCTGGAAATGTCACGCCGCTTCGCAAATCGCAACCATGCCCGGAATGCGGGAAGCCATCGACGCGGGATGACTATCCCTTCTGTTCGGATCGCTGCCGCTCGCTCGATCTCGCCCGCTGGCTGAACGGCTCCTACGCCATTCCCGTCGCCGACGATGAAAGCAGCGCCGACGGGCAGAACATGGACGAAAATTCCTCCGAATAACGCCGCGCCGCCGGAAATTCCGGCGGTGGATTGCATAATATTTTTCAAAGTTTCCGTTCGTAATATATATTCACCGGGTACCAGCCCGAAAAGCCATATCAAAAACCGGTTGACGCCCCTCCCCCGGCAGCCATTAGGGTTCCCCGATGGACGCAAGCCTGCAAAAAAGAGTAAGCCCAGGCGCGCTGCTGTTTGCGGTGCTTGCCGTTTGCGTTGCCGTATTGACGACGGTGCTGCTTGCCAATGACAAAAAGCACCTCAAAAGCCTGCTGACCTACCTCGACCTCGCCCCCTCCATGCGTCCCGCCGAGCCGCCGACGCGGATAAAGCCCGTCAAGCGGCAAAAGCTTGTCGCCCAAAAGCTCGATCTACCGCCGCATCTGCTGAAATTCGAGCAAGGCGGCGACCGGGCATCCTTCGCACGCGACTTCGTTCTTTCCGGCAAGGACCTCTGCGACCGCTTTATCACCCAGGGTTTTTCCAACCCGCAGGGCTGGCACGCCAGCCCGGCGAACATCCGCAACTTCGAATGCATGGCCGATCTTGTGGTGGGGGATACGGCGAGTGCTGCCGAACGGGCATCGCTCTTCCTTGACATCAGAGGTGAGGCGTCCGGCGAGGTTCGCTCCATCAGGATGAAGGCGGTTGCGCCTGAGACGCCGGACGGGACTGTTATTCTGACGAAGCTCGAGGATGCATTGGCGCTGATCGTCGAGCAAACCCGCTGGGCCGATCTTGCCAGCATGCTTGAGCCGGCGCGCAGGATGAAGCCCTATCAGGCACAGCACTTCGGTATTTCGGTCTCCATAAAGCCGGAGCCGACCGCGCCGCATCGGCTGAACGTGATTTTACTCACAACGAAACAATTGCCGGGGCTGAAGCTGACACGCAGCTTTTTCGACAGCGAGAAATGGCTTCCAGCCGCCGCCGTTTCGGATCGGCCGGTCCACTACCCTTCCGTCAGGTAGAGCCGCATCCGTTGATGCAAAAGGCGACTTAACCTGTCGCTGCCAGTTTGCCCCGGAGCGGTGGGATCATGTCACTTGACCGGGTTTCGCGTTTGGCTTCCCACTGGAACGCAGTGCGAACGATGGTCGCCAGATCGTTGAAGCGCGGACGCCAGCCCAGCTCCAACTGGATACGCGTGGAATCCGCCACCATGGCGGCAATATCGCCCGGGCGACGTGGGCAATGGATGATCGGGAACTCGCGTGCCGATTCCCGCTGTACCGCGTGCAAGACGTCCAGCACCGAATAACCGACGCCATAACCGCAATTCAGCGTGCGGGTGCCGCCACCGGCGCGCAGATGCGACATGGCGAGCATATGCGCGTCGATCAGATCGCTGACATGGATATAGTCGCGAACGCCGGTGCCATCCGCCGTGGGGTAATCCGTTCCGTAAACCTCTACCTTGTCGCGCCGGCCGGTTGCCGCTTCGCAGGCCACCTTGACGAGGTTCGCCACTCCCGTGGGGGAAGGCCCGGCACGGCCCTGCAGGTCGGCTCCGGCGACGTTGAAATAACGCAGCGCCACATAGTTGAAATCATGCGCCTGCACGACATCGCGCAACATGATTTCAGAAGCGAGCTTCGACAGGCCGTAGGGATTTTCGGGGCTGAGGATCGCCGTTTCAGGAACCGGGCCATCAAAGGGTTGGTTCCCGTAGACCGCGGCCGTCGAAGAGAAGATGAAGTTGCTGATACCATGGCCGACCGCAGCCGCAACGAGGGCGCGGGTCGTGCCGGTGTTGTTTTCGTAATATTCAAGCGGCTGGCTGATCGATTCAGGAACGCTGACGGAACCGGCGAAATGAAAAATGGTCTCGATCTGGTTTTCTTCGAAAATCTGGCCGAGCAATGCGCGATCCGCCACGTCGCCGAGATAGAAACGCGCCGCCGGCGCGACGGCCCAGCGTGATCCCGTCGAAAGCCGGTCGACAACGACGACCTCTTCCCCGGCATCGAGCAAAGCCCACACCATGTGGCTTCCTATATAGCCGGCCCCACCGGTGACCAGAATAGCCATGACACCACTTCCCTGTTTGTTTTTGTTCGGTCCATCAAAGCCAATAATTCTTCATCATTGATTACTTGCACAGAAAATACGCCACCACGCCCTCAGCCCTCTTAAAAGGTGGCTTACGATTGGTTAGCGCAATGAAGTGCTTTTTATTTATTAGATGAAAATGTTCTCATAAAAGGAACAATCAGCGCATAGCATAGAAATGCGCGCCAGTCGATGGGTACGCCGTGGGGTTGTAGTTTTAGCGGTTGGTCGTGACTTTTGGGGCAGATTTGCACCTGCCGCGGCAAGATATGCGGCGCGGCAGGGCGAAGATTTTATCTACCGAGAATGTAAGATGCCAGCCGATCGGCCGCGTCTTCGATCTGTTTCGGGTTGCGCAGGAAGCAGGCGCGCAGAAACAGCTCTCCCCCTGTACCAAAGGCAGTGCCTGGCGCGAGGCCTACGCCGGTCTTGTCGACGATATCCAGCGCCGTGGCGCGGCTGTCCGTCACGCCGTCCACCTTGAGGAAAGCATAAAGGGCGCCGTCCGGCTTCAGCGTTTCCACACGGTTCGTGGCGATCAGCGTGTCACAGAGAATATCGCGGGACGTCAAGGCGCGCTCATAGTTTTCGCGAATGAAACCGTCGCCGTGATCGAGGGCCGCCACCGCGCCGCGCTGCATGAACTGCGCCACGCCGGAGGTGGAATATTGAATGAGGTTCTCGATGACCTGACCGATAGCCGGCGGCGCGACAAGCCAGCCGACACGCCAGCCGGTCATGGACCAGTTTTTCGAGAAGGAATTGGCAAAAACGATCTTGTCGTCCGGCTCCATGATGTCGAGGAACGACGGAGCGCGAGTGCCGGCATAGTGATAAAGCGCATAAATCTCGTCCGCCACGATCCACAGATCGTGTTTGCGGGCGAGCGCCAGAACATCGCGAAGATTGTCGCGCGTGGCCGTCCAGCCGGTCGGATTGGAGGGCGTATTAATGAAGAGCGCCTTCGTCTTGCCGGTAATCGCACTTTCCAGCTTGCCGATGTCGAGATCCCAGCGGCCATCGCGGAAATCGATGCCGACTGCAACCGCCTTCGCGCCCGCCACGCCGATGGCTGCGACGATATTGGGCCAGGTTGGCGTGAGATACACCATCTCGTCACCCGGCGAGGTCAGCGCCTGCACGGCAAGCGCGATCGCCTGCATGCCGGAACCCGTCACGTAGAAATGTTCCGGCGACAGCGAGGCCGCGAAGTGACGTTCGTAATAGCCGCTGAGCGCCTGGCGCAATTCTGGAATGCCGCGTTGCCAGGTATAGAAGGTCTCGCCATTGTTGAGCCCGTCGATGGCAGCCTTGTTGATGAAGTCCGGGCTCGGCAGATCGCCTTCGCCGACCCAAAGCGGCAGAAGATTATCCCGTCCCCGGGCATAATTCACAACTTCGACAATGCCGCTCTCGGGAGCCGCCAGAGAGCGTGCGCTCAGACTGTTCAAAATGGACATTAAAGACACTCCGTTTGGTGTCTTCTTATCGCATCGAACGGGCGATATGCATGATATTCCGTGAGGCAGTCATGGATTTTCTTTATGGATGGATCCCCGGCCAGGAGATCGCGAACTCGGGCCGGGAAATCCCAGTTTTAACGCGTCTTGAGCAGATCGCGGATTTCGGTGAGAAGCTTGACGTCTTCCGGCGGCGGAGCCGCTTCCGACTTTTCCTCGGCCTTGTTGCGCTCGACCGAGGCGCGAAGCTTGTTGACGCCCTTGACCATCAGGAAAATGATCCAGGCGAGAATGAGGAAGTTGATGAGAACCGTCAGAAAGCTACCGTAAGCGAAGACGGCGCCCTGATCGCGGGCGGCGGCGAGCGATCCGGCAGTGACACTGGAACTCAGAGGCAGGAAGTAATTCGAGAAATCGAACCCGCCGAAAATCGCGCCGACGATCGGCATGATAAGATCGTTGACGACGGAATCGACGATCTTGCTGAACGCCGCTCCGATAATAACACCCACGGCCAGATCCATGACATTGCCACGGGCAATGAACGTTTTAAATTCGTTAAGCATTAGATGGTCCCTCTCCCGCTTCACGAGCTGAAGCTATGTGACTGTCCCTACGCGCTCAACCATATAGGTTCCCCGCCCCATTTGGAATTCGTCAAGATTGCATTTATTAGCTTTTTTGCACGCTCGTCTTGAACTTTATGATCAGACCGCGCTCATTCTCAACAGCCCGGAATTCGCCTATGCTCGTTTTCGAGGATTGTTGCATGGGGAGGATGCGTGCTTCCTGGGTGGATCATATTCGGTTCGGCCTTCGCCTATGTCCTGCTGCTGTTTGCGGTTGCAAGCTATGGGGACAGGAACAGCCGGAAAAGAAACGCCCCGAAAAAGGGACGGCCGTTCGTCTATGCGCTCAGCCTGGCGATCTATTGCACCTCCTGGACCTATTTCGGCGGCGTCGGGCTTGCGGCCGACAGGGGGCTGGAGTTCCTCGGCATCTATACCGGGCCGATCCTCGCCTTCACCATCGGCATGCCGATCATTCGCCGCATCGTGGAGCTTGCCAAAACCGAAAAGCTGACATCGGTTGCGGATTTCATCGCCGCCCGCTACGGCAAGAACTCCACCGTGGCGATGATCGTCGCCATCATCGCACTCGTCGGCGCCATTCCCTATATCGCCCTGCAATTGAAGGCCGTTTCCAGCTCGGTGGCGACGATGGTCGATCCGGGCGATTATGGCATCGGTAGCGGCAATCTCTATTTCCTCGATCTGCCGCTCATCGTCACCATTGTCATGGCGGGCTTCGCCGTGATGTTCGGCACCCGTCATACCGACGCCACCGAACATCAGGACGGGCTTATTCTGGCGATCTCGATGGAATCGCTCGTCAAGCTGGTCGCCATGTGCACCGTCGGCTTTTACGTCCTGTTCGTCCTCTTCGACGGCCCCTCGCATTTGTGGCAGCTCGCCTCCGGCAATGAACAGGCGATGCGGGCCATATCCTATCATACGCCCATCAGTCGCTGGATCGTGATGACCCTGCTGTCCGGCTTCGCCATCATCCTTTTGCCGCGCCAGTTCCACGTCACCGTGGTTGAAAACCGGACGCCGGAAGAGCTGCGCATGGCCGGGTTCCTGCTGCCGCTTTATCTCATCGCGATCAACATCTTCGTGTTGCCGATCGCGCTTGCCGGCATTCTCACCCTCGGCGCAAATGGCGATGCCGATCTCTACGTGCTGCAACTGCCGCTCGCGCACCAGATGCCGGTGGTGTCACTGATCACCTTCATCGGTGGATTTTCGGCGGCGACCGCGATGGTTATCGTCGCCTCCGTCGCGCTGTCGATCATGATTTCCAACGACATCGTCATGCCGATCTTCCTGCGGCAGAAGCTGTTGAACCGCTCGCCGCACCGGGACAACTTCGCCAAAACGCTGCTCAATATCCGCAGAACGGCGATTTTCGCGGTGATGCTTCTGGGCTACGGTTATTACCGCGCCGCCGACAGCGCCACGGGGCTCGCTTCTATCGGCCTGTTGGCATTCGCCGCCATCGCCCAGATGGCCCCTGCCCTTTTCGGCGGGCTGTTCTGGCGGCGGGCCAATGCCCGCGGCGCGATCGCCGGCCTGAGTTCGGGCTTTTTCGTCTGGGCCTATCTGTTGTTTCTGCCGAGCTTCGGCGGGCCTGATAATTCCGAGGTCGCTGCAAACATTCTCGGCTTCCTGTTTTCCGGCAGCACGGTCTTCAATGGGCCGGATGCCGATCCTTTCGTGAATGCGGTCATCCTCAGCCTGCTCGTCAACAGCACGGCCTTTGTGCTCGGCTCGCTCTCGCGCAATCCTCGGCCGGTGGAGCGCATCCAGTCCGGCATTTTCGTAAAGCGCCATTCGAAATCGCAATTCGCCACACGCGGCTGGAAAACCCGGGTCAGCGTCGGCGATCTCAAAAGCGCGATCGCCCGTTATCTCGGCGAGGAGCGGATGCTGCGCTCATTGGCGACCTATGAAAAGACGGCGGGCAGAAAGCTCAACGACGATCAGCCCGCCGATATGGCGCTCATTCATTTCTCCGAACAATTGCTGGGCAGCGCCATCGGCTCCTCCTCCGCCCGGCTTGTGCTTTCGATCATTCTTCAGAAGGCGGAAGACACCAGCGCAGACACCGCATGGCTGCTCGATCAGGCAAGCGAAGCCCTGCAATATAATCAGGACATGCTGCAAACGGCGCTGGCGCAAATGGACCAGGGCATCGCCGTTTTCGACAGTTCGCAGCAGCTGACGATCTGGAACCGGCGCTTCCGCACCCTTCTCGATCTGCCCGAGCAATTCGGGCAGGTGGGAGTGCCGCTGACGGATATCGTCACCATGTTGCAGGAGCGTGGCGACATGCCGGCGGGCGACACGGAGCAGCTGATCACCAGTTTCCTCACCATGGACCTGCCTTTCTCACTGGTGCTTGGCGGCGGCGAGCGCATCATCGAAGTGCGCTCCAACACCATGCCGGACAAGGGCATCGTCGCCACCTTCACCGATATCACGCAGAGGGTGGCGAGCGACCAGGCGCTGAAACAGGCTAACGAAACGCTGGAACAGCGCGTGGCGGAACGAACCGTCGAGCTTACCCGCGTCAACCGCGAACTGGCGGAGGCAAGGGCATCCGCCGACGAGGCGAATATCGGCAAGACACGGTTTTTCGCCGCCGCCGGTCACGATATTCTCCAGCCGCTGAATGCCGCCCGGCTCTATTCTTCCTCGCTGGTTGAACGGCTTGGCGCGTCGGGAGAAAGCGATCTCGTGCAGAACATCGATTCAGCACTCGAGTCGGTCGAGACTATTCTCGGCGCGGTGCTGGATATTTCCCGCCTCGACACGGGTTCGATGAAGGCGCGCATGACGTCGGTGCCGCTGAACGAGCTGCTGAAACGCATCGAGACCGACTTCGCGCCCATGGCGCAGGAAAAGAACCTCGACCTCGTGGTCATGCCCACCTCCCTGACGGTGCGCTCGGACCCCAACCTGTTGCGGCGGCTGATACAAAACCTCGTCTCCAACGCCATCAAATATACGTTGAAGGGCAAGGTCGTCGTCGGCGCACGCCGCCGGGGCGGCGAGGTCGTCATTCAGGTGACGGATTCCGGCATCGGCATTCCCGCATCCAAATTCCGCACGGTCTTCAAGGAATTCGCCCGGCTGGACGAAGGGGCGAAGACAGCCTCCGGCCTCGGGCTTGGTCTCTCCATCGTCGACCGGCTGTCCCGCATGCTGCACCATCCGGTGCAGCTGATTTCCACACCCGGAAAGGGCACGACATTCCGCATCCATCTGCCACGCGAAGCGGACCGGTTGGCCTCCGCCAAGGCCGGCGGCGGGATCACCAATCCGGCGGCGAGCGACCGCCTCCAGGGTGTCAGGGTACTCTGCATCGACAACGAACCGAAAATCCTCGAGGGCATGACGCTCTTGCTGACGGGATGGGGTTGCGAGGTCTTGCCCGCAGGTTCCGTGGCAGCATTGGAAGAACCGTTCCTCAGCATGTCGGCGGCGCCTGATATCATCATTGCCGATTACCATCTGGACGATGGCGACGGGATCAGCGCCATCCGCCTGATCAGGACATTTTTCGGCAAGTCGATCCCGGCCCTGCTTGTGACGGCAGACCGCAGCCCGGAAGTGCGCAGCGATGCGGAGAAATACGGGATTTCCGTCCAGCACAAGCCGGTCAAGCCGGCGGCGCTACGCGCCTACATCAACCAGATATCCAGCACGGTCCGCGCGGCAGCGGAATAAAAAACTCCCGGACCTTGCGATCCGGGAGCTTTTTGACTTTCAAAATCTAGATGTCAGGCCGCGCGGTTCAGTCGTTCCCTGCCGGTCGCAGAGTTCTGCTCCATCTGAAAACGCTGAACCAGATCGAGCAACGCCTCCACTTCGCCTGACAGCACCCTGCTGGCCGCGCTCGACTGTTCGGCAAGTGCGGCATTCTGCTGGGTCATTTGGTCCATCTGGTTGACGGAACTATTGACATTGTGAAGCGCGGAGGACTGGTCCTGCGTCGCCGTCGCAATGGTTTCGACATGCTGGCTGACGGCGACGATCTGATGGCTGATGGCGGAAAGGACAGTGCCCGCCTCCTGTACCAGCTTCGATCCGGAACTGACCTCGTGCGTCGACTGGTTGATGAGCTGCTTGATTTCGCGGGCTGCTTCGGCCGAGCGCTGGGCAAGCTCGCGCACTTCCTGCGCCACGACGGCAAAACCCTTGCCCGCCTCGCCCGCACGCGCCGCCTCGATGCCGGCATTCAGGGCGAGAAGATTGGTCTGGAAGGCGATATCGTCGATGACCTCGATGATCTGCTCGATCTTGCGCGAGGCGCCTTCGATGCGGTTCATGGCGTCAACGGCGTTGCTGACGACCGAACCGGAACTGTCGGCGCTCTGCTTGGTGATGCGGACGGCCTCATTGGCCTCCCGCGCCCGCTCGGCCGAAGATCTGACCGTCGCGGTGATTTCCTCGACGGCGGCTGCGGTCTCTTCCAGCGAGGCCGCCTGATTTTCCGTGCGCTTCGACAGATCGACCGATGATTGTTCGATTTCAAAACCGCTATGCTGGATGATGAGGGTGCGCTCGCGGATTTGCCCCAGCGCATCGCGCAGGTTGAGAAGGGATTCGTTGAAATCCGTGCGCAGCCGATCCAGACGACCGGCAAACGGCGTCTCGATCGTGCGGCTCAGATCGCCACGCGAAAGCCTGCCGAGACCGGACGCGATCTCGCCGACAGCGAATTCGATCTGGCTGTCCAGTTCCTGCTTCTCGGTATCGTTGCGGTGACGTTCCGATTCCGCCACGGAACGTTCCTCGGCGCTTTTGCCCTCGATTGCGAGTTTTTCAAGCGCATTCTCGCGGAATATCACCAGAGCGCGAGCGATGTTACCGAATTCGTTGATATTGGTGGCATAGGGGATCGGCGTGTCGAGATTGCCATCCGAAAGCGACTTCACCGCATCGGTCAGCTTGCTCAACGGCTGCAGGGTGCGCCGGATGACAAAATAGGCGAGCAGCCCCACGCCGACCATGGCGAGCGCGCCGCAGATCAGCAACAGGTCGCGCAGGCCGTAGATCTGGGCTTCGTAGACGGCCATGGGAACGCCCACGAAAAGAATACCGACGGTGGTTCCGGTCTTGTTGAGAACCGGCATGTAACCGGTCATGTAACTGGTGCCGAAAAGCGTGGCCGCGCCGAAGTAGGCTTCGCCCTTGGAAACCTTTTCGAAAGCGGGATGATCGGCAGCAAGCTTGGTGCCTACCGCCCTTTCACCCTTTTCATTTTTCAGATTGGTGGTGATACGGACGTATTCGTTGGCCTTGGTTTCAAAAACGGTGGCGATGCCGCCGTTTCCAGCCGCCGTGCGGTCGACAAGGTCGTTATCGCGTAGTGTCCCGATACTGGCGCGGCTGACACTCTTCAGCTCTCCGTCGCCCATATCGAGGGCGACGCCACCGACCTTCATCTCGTAGAGGATCGCCATGCCACGCATTGCGCTGCGGGTATCGCGCAACGCGGTCGTGATGATATTATCCTTCAACCGCATGTAGGTGGAAAAACCAACTGCCGCGATGCTGAGCATGATCAGGCCGATCGTCAGCGCGACGACCTTGCCCGCAACGGACTTAAAGAGCCGGTTATGCATGAAACAGTTCCCCAAAGCCAAAACTAAGACAGTTTTAGTTAGCAACTGTTAAAAAACGCGAAACAAGCGACGCGGCCACATCATTCTGGCAGAGACGCCGCAATCAGCTGGCCTAAGGCGGCCAGACTAGCAGGACGGGAAAAGCCCCGTCCGCCATCAATGGATATAGCCGAGCCGTATGGCTTTTGCGATCGCCTGAATGCGATTGACGGAATCGAGCTTGATCGTCGCTGAGCCGAGATAGGCATTGACGGTATGCACCGAGAGCCCGAGCTTCACCGCGATTTCTTCACTGATACGGCCGTCACCCGCCAATTGCAGGCAGGCGATTTCCCTCTCGCTCAATGCTTCCGAGGGTGCCGCCTTGCGCTCGTCCAACGCCAGCATGTCGACCATGATCTCGCAGCATTTGATGTGCTGTTCGATGACGACCTCGTTGTCGAGAACGAGGTTGCTGCCGCAGAAGACGATGTAACCGTTGCCGATGGTGCCCAGCCGCACCGGCAAGGCCAGTCCCGCATAGGGCAATGTGTCGTTCTCGATCCGGCGCAGCAGAGCCGGCACATCGGGAAGATCGGCAAAACCGCCGGCATTCTTGTTGCGCCAGATGACCGGCAACAGCGACGTCTCGATATGATCCAGGAGAATATCGCCAACGGCGCGGATGAACTGCGCGCTCTGCTCGGCGGCGTTCATGCCCCAGTTTTCCAGCTCGCAGGTCAGCTTCTTCTTGTTGGGGAAGCCGGAAGCGGCAGCTTTCGTCACCACGAAATTCCGTGCGCCGACCAGCT
Organism: Rhizobium sp. GR12; assembly: GCF_036596185.1. NCBI lineage: Bacteria > Pseudomonadati > Pseudomonadota > Alphaproteobacteria > Hyphomicrobiales > Rhizobiaceae > Rhizobium > Rhizobium sp. GR12. The sequence goes on from NZ_JASXTH010000001.1 coordinate 171,920, forward strand.
TCTGCATGGCGACGAGCTTCGGAAACAGGTCCGACCGGCTCGTCACGACAGGGCTGCGGAAAAACATGCCGCTGCTTTGACCCGTGCCCTCATTATCTTTCGTCTGTACCATCGGTCCCGACCACTTATACGAGGTTGTTGCGCACGGCGTAGGCGATTGCCTCCGACCGGGTTTTCGTCGCGGTTTTCCGCATCACGCTTGTAATGTAATTATTGATCGTATTGCGCGAAATGCCAAGTATCATCGCAATTTCGTCGCTTGTCTTGCCTTCCGCGATCCAGAACAGGCACTCAAGCTCGCGCTCGGTGAGATCGATATCCCGCACGGCCTTTGCTTCGCTGGCAATGCCGAAGCTGACGCAATAACCCGTCAGAAGCGCGATTTCGCGCAGACGCTCCGGCGAAGGAACCGAATGTTCCGGAAACAGCAGCAGAAGCGAAAGACGGATGCGGCCCACGCAGAAGGCCAGCGCCGAATATTGCCGGTCAATGCCAAAGGGAACAGAAACGTCATTGGGAAGCATCAGCAATCGCGGCTGAAGAAGCGAAAGGCATTTTTCCATTTCGCTCGATCTGTTCTGGCTGTTGGCCAGTTCCGCGCCAAGCCTGCGCACCAGATCGAAAGGCCAGTCGGACGTGATGATGAATTTCAGTCCGGTTTCTTCGAGAAGATCTTCCCGCGCCAGCAGATAATGCGAGGCGCCGGCGTAGGTTACGAGCAAATCCAGCGCGCCTGCAACGTTACCGGCGGCGGCCGTAGCTGCGACGTTCTTGGCAAGCTGGTCGCGTGGCAAGGGCTTACCCATGCCCTCCATAGGCTTGGCAGACAGCCTGCGGATATCAACATCGACTTTCAATCGCCTACGCCCTCTTGCTCCCAGTGGGAGATTATACCTCGGGATGGAATCATTCCATTCGAGAAGTTTACCAAAATGGGACGGCAAACCCCCGGAGACCGAATCACTTCATTTTATGGAACGAACCGGGATTTGCCATTACCTGACACCAGCCTTTCCACGTATTTCCTTGTTCGTCTATTCCTAAAAAACATACTGAAAAGCTGACCAATCCATAAACGGCATTCTCAGCCTATTCCCAGCAAACTGTATCGTTGCTGAATTTTTTGTAAACAGTGTCCCGAAATGAGAATGCACCCGCTGGCCGGACAAAGATACCAGAAAGCCCGAAAATGAGCAAAAGGCCGGGTAAACCCGGCCTTTTCAAAATCACGCTGCTTTTTCCACCGCCCATTTGCGAAGGATCTTGGCTGCTCTTTCCTCGCTGATTTCCACCATGCGGGAGAGCCTGCGTTCGGGTCCTTCGCGAACCCGGCGGTTGAAGGTACCCTCGCTGTCGCCACCCGCCAGTAGATCGTCGGTGCTGTCGAAGCCGAAATCTGCTCCGAAACCTTCCATGAGACCGCCTGCACCCGCATCCATGCCGGGAGAGAAATCCGGCAGTTCGAGGCCGGCCGCCTCCTGGCCGATCTGGCCTGCCGCCGAACCGTTGCCGGTAACCGTGCGGACCAGAGGACGTACACCGAGCCAGACGACGAGGAAAGCGACGGCGACGAAGGCGAGCGAGTTGATGATGCCGGCGGAATTGCGGCTCAGCACTTCCATGATGCCCGGCCCACTTACGGCCTCGTCCAGCAATTGCGTTTCCAGGAAGTCCATCGCCGTCAGCGTGACGATATCGCCGCGATCGGAGGAAATGCCTGCGGCCGAGGTTACGATCTTCTGCATCTCGGCAAGATAGGCGTCGATCTTGGCCTGATCGACAGGTTCGCCGACCATCTTGGCAATGCGACCCTTGTTGACGACCACCGCGACCGAAATCTTCTCGACGGTATAGCCGTTCTTGACCGTGGCGACCGTTTTGGAATTGATCTCGTAGTTGGTCTGTTCTTCCTTCTTGGCCGACTGGTCCGAAGACTGCGGGCCGCCGGCCCCGCCCTGAGGGGCTGCCTGCGGTACGTTCTGTTCCACGGTCGCTGCCGTATCGGGCTGCGTTTCCTGGGACTTCTGGTCTTCCTTCACCGTGCGGACGGAGCGCTCGACGCGCGATTCCGGATCGTAGACGGTTTCCTGAATCTGCCGGCTGTCTGTATTGAGCTGCGCCGTCACGCTGGAGCGGAAATTGTCCATGCCGAGGAAAGGCGCCAGCGCCTTGTCGATATTGGTCGTGATTTCCTGCTGAACGTTCTGCGCCAGTGTCAGCGAGCGGTTCATGGCGGCATTGGTGACGTCGTCACCGGAAGCGAGAAGCTGACCGGTCGAATCGAGCAGGGTCACGTCATCGACCTCAAGGCCGGGAACGGCCGAGGCGACGAGGTGGCGGATGGAGGCGGAGGCCTTGCGCCCGGCGGTGGCATTGGCGCGGATCATGACCGATGCGGTGGGCTTCTGCTCGCCACGGCGGAAATTGCCGACGTCAGGCATGACGATATGGACGCGTGCGGCCGCAATGCCGTCGATCTGCTGAATGGAGCGGCTGATCTCGCCTTCAAGGGCGCGCACCCGCGTCACTTCCTGCATGAAAGAGGTCAGGCCGAGAGAGCCGACATTGTCGAAAAGCTCATAACCGGCATTGGCGCTGTCGGGCAGGCCACGCTCGGCCAGAAGCAGCCGTGCCTTGCTGGTGAGGCCGACCGGAACCTGAAGGCTGGTGCCATCAATTCCGACCTGGAAGTCCAGCCCCGCTTCGGCGAGTGAAATGCTGATCTTGTTGAGGTCGCTTTTCTCAAGTCCCACATAGAGGGTCTCGTAAGCGGGACGGTTCACGTAAAGTGCTGCCGCAAGGATAATGGCCATGGACAAAACGCCCACGCCGCCCAGCATCAGCAGCCGTGTCTGACCCAGCGCCGCGACATTCTTCAAGACCTGAGGGATTTGATTTAACAGATTCATTCTGTTCCGCACCGTCATTCATAGAGTCCGAGGCCTTTTGGCCCCGTAGTGACAATAGGGTGCGAAGCTTGCGCGAGCGTTGCCTTTTCCCGCAATCTAAGAAGAGGAAGGTGCCGCGAGGATGAATGGTGCTGGAATGCCGTCTAGAACAGGTCGAAGTCGCCGGAGGCTTTGTCGAGCGGTTGCGAATGGCCATGGCGGAACGCAGCACCGAGCGCCTTTTGCATTTCGGCAAGCTTGACGAGGCTGAGCGCAGTGCTGACATCCACGATCCAATGACCGGGAATGGAGCCGGTGACGGTATCGATAAACTCGGCAAGACCGCGGGTTTTCTGAACGGCGAGGTCGATGCCCTGCAGCAGCTTGACGCCGTCACTGGACAATTCTCCGCTGGTCACCTCCAGCAATTGCGGCTCGATGCGCTCGATCAGATAGGCGACATCGTGCAGCTCCGATACCACACGCATCAGAACCTCTGGCAAGGCTTCTTCGAACGGAGCGGCGGCGGTGTTGTTTGCAATCTGCATTGGAAACTCCGTGACTAGAAAAATTCGATGTCGTTGGCGACGGGCTTGGGCACCGGCACCGGACGTGTTTCCATGGCGACCGTCTTCTGGGTTTCCGCGCCGCTGAGCGGATGCTGCCGCGCACGCCCCGAGACCGGCCAGAACTCGATCTTGCGGCCATGGTCTCCACCCGTGGAGGAGCTTATGACCGGAATGCCTTCATCCTTCAAAAACTGCATGGCGAAGATGGCGTTCTGTTCGCCGACATTGGAAAAGCTGGCAATCGTCTTCGCGCCGCCGAAAACCTTGGCTTCCAGCCGGTCGCGGCGGGCGCCCTGCTTGAGAAGGCCGTTGATCAGAAGTTCCATGAGATGCACGCCGTAACGCGTCGCATCTCCGCCGGTCACACTGCCCGTTCCCGGCAGCAGGAAGTGGTTCATCCCCCCGATGCCGGCAACGGGATCTCTCAGACAGGCGGCCACGCACGAACCGAGTATCGTCGTCATGACCACGTCGGGATCACTGACAACCTTATACTCGCCCTGAATGATATGTACGCGCTTGGCCGCAGCTTCGATCATTTCAACGATCCGAAAACCGCTTCGATGGCTGCACGCATCTTGTCGATGGTGAAGGGCTTGGCCAACACGTTGTTTGCGCCGAGCTGCGCCGCCTTCTGCACCAGCGCGCGGTCACCCTGCGCCGTGAGGATGATGAAGGCCGCCTTCTTGGTGGTGGGGTTGGCCCGCACGGCGTGCAGGAAACCCAGACCGTCCATCTTCGGCATGTTGAAATCGGAGATGACGAGATGATGGGGCTGCTGCTCCATGATCTTCAATCCCTGCTCGCCATCGCCAGCGGCAGTGATCTGCTTGAAGCCGAGCTGTGTCAGCGCATCGCTGAGCAGCAGCCGGCTGGTCACCTGATCGTCGACGATCAGAACTTTGATCTTTTCTGCGAGAGACATTAGTCAGCACCTTCTTTGCGGGCAGTGGTTAGTTTCAGGATTTCTTCGCCGATTGAAGCCAACGGCAATTGCTGTTCGACGGCGCCAAGCTCAAAGGCCACTCTGGGCATGCCGTAGACGACACATGTTTTTTCGTTCTGGCCGACGGTGCGCGCACCGGCATGCCGCATTTTCAGCAGCCCGGCCGCACCATCCCGGCCCATGCCGGTGAGAATGACGCCGACGGCGTTACGCCCGGCAAGCTCGGCCACCGAATCGAACAGGACATCGACGGAGGGGCGATGGCCGTTGACCGGGTCGCGCTCGATGAGCCGGCAGCAGGGGGCATTCCGATTGGATATCTGCAAGTGGCGTTCGCCGCCCGGCGCGAGATAGATCTTGCCGGTTTGCAGGCGTGCGCCATCCGTCGCTTCTTCCACGACGGGCGCGCAGATGCGGTTCAGTCTTTCCGCGAAGCTCTTGGTGAATGTCGGCGGCATATGCTGGGTGATAACGGTCGGCGGACAATTGGCCGGAAATTTCTGGAGCACGGCGATCAGGGCTTCGACACCACCCGTCGATGAGCCGATGGCCACGACTTTGCGGCCGGCCCGATAGTCGCTGACGGGCATCGGCTGCGGCGCCGCAACGTTTTCCGGGCGCGTCGCGCGGTAGGCGGCGTGTTGCGACCGCGCGGCCGCCTTCACCTTGTCGGCCAGGTCGCCGAAGGGGCGCGCATCGCCGGGAGCCGGCTTGCCGACACAGTCGAAAGCACCGATTTCAAGCGCGGCAAGTGAGGCATCCGCGCCGCGGTGTGTCAGGGACGAGACCATGATGACCGGCATCGGCCGCAGGCGCATGATCTTTTCGAGAAATTCGAGGCCGTTCATTTCCGGCATCTCGATATCGAGCGTCACGACATCCGGATTGAGCTGCTTGATGGCGGCGCGCGCCTCCATGGCGTTGCCGGCCTGCCCCACCACCTCGACCTCCGGATCGGCCTTGAGGACGGCGGAAATCAGGCCGCGCATCGTTGGAGAGTCATCGACGACGAGTACCCGTGCGAGCGCGCTCATGCCTTCCTCCCCGACGTATGACCAATGTAGCGGTAGGTGGTGATGCCCGTATTGTCGAACAGGTTCTTGGCGTCGCCGGACACTCTTTCGGAATGCCCGATATAAAGATGACCGCCCTCCGGCAGCAGGCCTGCGAAACGCGACCAGATGCGCATCTGCGTCGGCTCATCGAAATAGATGACGACGTTGCGGCAGAAGATGACGTCGAAATTGCCCTTGAAGGGCCATTGCGTCATCAGGTTCAATTCGTTGAAAGTGATGAGACGCTTGACCTTGTCGTCGATGCGGAACTTGCGGCGACCGCCGGCATCGACCTCGGTGAACCATTGCTTGCGCATGGCCGGAGATACGGTTTCGAGCGCGTTGTCGTCGTAGACGCCGGCGCGGGCCTGCGCCAATATCTTCGGATCGATATCCGTCGCGAGGATCTTGAAATCGTAATCCGCCGCATTCGGAAACATGGCGAGAACGGTGAGCGCAATCGAATAGGGTTCCTGCCCGTCGGAACAGGCGGCCGACCAGATGCGGACACGCCCGCCGGTCTTCGCCCTTGCGATAAGGCCCGGCAGGACTTCGTCGCGCAGATGTTCGAAATGATGGTTCTCGCGGAAGAAGCGGGTGAAATTCGTCGTCAGATGCGACAGCATTTCGCGCCGTGCGTGCGCGCCATCCGGCGAGGACACCAATGCGCAATATTCGCGAAAGCCGGAAAGTCCGAGATTGCGAATGTGCTTCGACAGGCGTGAATAGACCAGCGACGCCTTGGTGTCGTTGAGATAGATGCCCGCATCGGCGTAGATCATCGCCGCAATCTCCGCCAGATCGCGTCTCGTCAGCGGGTATTCACCGCTGGCGAGAACATCGTCGGGGGACTGGCGCTGATCGCTGAGGTTAAGTGCTGCCATGGATGTTCGCCCTCAACCCGTCGCCGCGAGTGACATTTCCTGCTTCAGCGGCTGTCCGCGCGACGCGCTGACGATGGCGTCGACATCCAGGATGAGAGCGACACGTCCGTCACCCAGAATGGTGGCGGCGGCAATGCCCGGAACATGGGTATAGTTGGCTTCCAACGACTTGATGACGACCTGGCGCTGGCCCTGGATCGCATCGACCATCAAGGCGCGCTGGCCGCCGCCTTCTGATTCCACCAGAAGCGCCACGCCTTCGACCGGATCGGCCTGGGTCGGACGGAAGTTCAGAACGCGTCCGACGTCGACCAGCGGGCAGAAGGAGTTGCGGATGGAGATCAGCCGCTGATTGGCGCCGAAAGAGTGGATGTTCTTCACTTCCGGCTGCAGGGTTTCCACGATTGCGGTCAACGGAACGACCAGCGTCTGTCCGGCCACCGTCACCACCATGCCGTCGAGAACGGCAAGCGTCAGCGGCAGGCTCATGGTGAAGGTCGAGCCAATACCGGGGCGCGAGGAGATATTGATGCGGCCGCCAAGCGCCTGAATGGAACGCTTGACCACATCCATGCCGACACCACGGCCGGAAATGTCGGAAATCTTGTCCGCCGTGGAAAAGCCCGGAGCGAAGATCAGATTGTCGATTTCCTCATCGGTCAGGTTCGCATCGGCGGCAATGAGATCGTTGTCGATCGCCTTCTGGCGAACGCGTTCGCGGTTGATGCCCGCGCCATCGTCCTGAAGCTCGATCAGGATACGGCCCGACCGGTGCTTGGCGGAAAGCTTGATGGTGCCTTCGGGGTTTTTGCCCGCCGCTTCGCGTTTCTCAGGTGTTTCGATGCCGTGGTCGACGGCATTGCGGATCATGTGGGTCAAAGGTTCGGCCAGCTTGTCGATGACCGTCTTGTCGACTTCCGTGTTCTCGCCTTCGGTAACGAGGCGGATCTGCTTGCCGATCATGTCCGCAACTTCGCGGACGATACGGGACATGCGCTGGAACACCGGCTTGACCGGCTGCGCACGGATAGCCATGACGCTGTCCTGGATTTCGCGCGTCAATTGCTGGAGTTCGTCCAGCCCCATATTGACGGCGGAGGTGCCGCTCGCATCGTTTTCGATGACGCTCTGCGACAACATCGCCTGGTTGATGACGAGTTCGCCAACAAGGTTGATAAGGCGATCGACACGGTCGAGATCGACGCGGATGGTCTGGCCGGCGCTTGCATTGGCCGCCGCATTTGCGTTTGCCTGGGCTGCGACGGGCGCAGCCGCCGCCTCGCGCTTTTCGATGGCGGCATTGACGCTCCGGGCGATCTGCGTCGTCGCAACGGCAGCCTCGACTGTTGCGGCAACGTAAGACTCTTCCACCACGGGGGTCGCGACGGCGGGTTCCTCTTCCGCGTCACTGTCGAGAGCCGACAGGTCGAACGGAACCGGGATCATCGGAAGCTCTTCCTCGTCACCTGCGGCATCCGAAACAACCGGCACGATTTCGAGATCGCAATCCCATTCGGCGAATTCGAAGACGCTGCGGATACCCTCTTCACCCTTGTCGGTCGTGATCGAAACCGTCCAGGAGAGATAGGACGCTTCAGGATCGAGCTTGTCGAGCGCGGGCAGTTCCGACAGGTCGCAATTGACGCTCATCTCGCCGATGCGCGAAAGATCGCGCAGGAGAAGTGCTGCTTCGTTGCCTTTCGAATAAAGCGAGGCATGCGGCTTGAAGGTGATCTGGAAGGACGGCGCTTCCATCAACGGCGTGGTTTCGTCGGCAAAGTCCGAGAAGGAGAACGGGACCGGCTCAAAGCCGCTATCGTCCGTCGGCTTGGCCGCGACGGGTTCCGGCATCTTGACGGCGACCGGCGCGGAGGCCTGCACGGTTTCGCCGTTTGCCAGCGCTTCCAGCTCCTTAACGAGGCCACGGGTACGGCTTTCGTCGACGCTGCCGCCGTCTCTTGCCGCATTGGTCAGGTCCGCCAGGACGTCGGCGGAACGCAGCATGATTTTCAGGACGTCCTGCGACGGCTCCAGCTTGTTGGAGCGAACGCAGTCGAGGGTCGTTTCAAAAACGTGGGCGAAGGCCACGAGATCATCGAGACCGAAGGCACCCGCGCCGCCCTTGATGGAATGAACGGCACGGAAAACGGCGTTGACGGTTTCCGGGTCACGGTCGCCGTCATTCAATTTAAGAAGTCCTGTTTCCAGTTCAGCGAGCTGTTCCTCGCATTCCTGGAAAAAGATTTCCTTGATTTCGTTCATATCCATCGTGAAATTTCCCGTGTCAGGCAGTTACGCGTTCAATGGCATCGATGAGTTTCGCAGGGTCGAACGGCTTGACGATCCAGCCGGTCGCACCGGCCTGACGGGCGCGGTTCTTCTTCTCTGCATCACTTTCGGTCGTCAGAACGAGGATCGGTATGGCGCGGTACTTTTCGTTGCGCCGCACACCCTCGATAAAGCCGAAACCGTCGAGACGGGGCATGTTGATATCAGTCACGATGACATCGGGGTTGCTCTGTTCGAGCACTTCGAGGCCCTCGATGCCGTCTTCGGCCTGAATGGTCTCGAAACCGGCATTGTTGAGCGTGACCAGGAGCATGTTCCTGATCGTTCTGGAATCGTCCACGGTAAGAACTTTTTTCTTCACTGCTTTATCTCCTTCAGGAGCAAATGATCGATTTCGACGCCTATCAGTTTCATGGTCTTGTCGAATGCATCGGACACTTTGGCAAAACCGAACCGCTTGCCGTCCTCCTCCCAGGATTTCGCGCCGGCCATGAGGACCTGGGCGCAAAGTGCGCCGATACGCTCGACCTCGGACGCATCGACCGACAACGGAGCTCCCCTCAGCGTCATCAGCTTGCCGTGCAGCGCCGATGCCTCGTTGAGATCCAGCACCGGTGACAGTTTCAGTGTCGCCTCAGCTGCTTTTCTGGCTGCCATTACATGACTCCTTGGCGTCTGAATTGTTGGTGTTCCGTGCGGTTGTCCCCACGGGCCATAAATGATGTGTTCTGCCGATCCGCAGCCGCGACCGCTTTCGCCTGTTCCTGACGGGCGATGCGGAATTCGCGGATGGTGCGGCCGAGTTCCAGAATGACGGTATGAAGCGCGTCGGCCTCGGATGCGCCCTCGCCCATATCGGCGGCGTTCCGGCCGGCCTGCCGTTGCTGATCGTCGATATCGGCGGCGACCGATTGCAATTCGCCGGCGTGCTCGGCGGTGTGCCGGGAGACCTCAGTGATCATGTCGTTGATGCCGGACACCTGCCGGACGACCCCGCCGATTGCCTCCTGCGTGCGGTTGACCATGTGCACGCCGCCCTCGACCTGCTTTTTCGTGGAGCCGACGAGGCTTTTGATTTCTCTTGCGGCGTCGGCGGAACGCTGGGCCAATGCCCGGACTTCCTGCGCGACGACGGCGAAACCGCGTCCGCTATCACCTGCGCGCGCCGCCTCGATGCCGGCATTGAGGGCCAGCAGGTTCGTCTGAAAAGCGATCTCGTCGATCGTGCCGATGATCCGGCCGATCTGCTCGGCGGATTGCTCGATATCCGACATGGCGTTTATCGCCTCGCCGATTGCCTTGCCGCTTTCGACCGCCGCCTCGCGGGCACGGGAAACCGCAGTCTCCGCCGCCGAAATGCGGACGCCGTTTTCGGCAACATCCCCGATCATCGTCTGGATCGCACGGGAGGTTTCGGCAAGGGCTGCGGCCTGTTGCCGGGAGCGCTCCGCCATGGAACGGCCGATATCGGCAAACCGCGCGCTCAACGCCTCGGCCTCGCCGATACCGTTTTGGGCGGATATCAGCGACGCGCCGATCGTCTCCAGCGCCGTGTTGAAGGAAGCTGCAACGTCCAGATAAGCTTCGGGCACATCGCCGCCGATGCGGGCCTGCAAATCGCCTGCGGCAAAGGATGTCAGCGCCTCGCCCAGCAATTTTGCCGCTTCCGAGCGGTCGTTGTCGCGCTGTTCCGCCAGTTCCCGACCGTGGCGCAGGCGCAATTCGTTAAAGCGCAGCGATACGGCGATCTCGGTGTCGACCATCACCAGACGGACGACATTTTTCACGGCTTCCGCCAGCTCGCGGTTTTTCTTGCGGCTGCCGGGCAGGATCGAGCGCGGCGCGTGTTCAGCCACCAGTCCGCCGAGCAGATGTTCCAGAACGATTGCGTGGCTGGCGATCTGCCAGCGCGGATCGAGGCCCATGCGGCCGGCATTGTCGGAAAGAACCTTCACCCGTTCGGCATAGAGCGCATCGAAACGCGCATCGGTGAGCACGCTCCAGTGCGAGGATTGCAGATCGTGCAGGCGGTCGAGCTGGTTGTCGCTTTCGAAAGACGGAGAACAGTCCGGCATGGACTGGAAACGGTTCATCACGTCGCGCAGGCCCGCCTTGACGTAAGGCTCCAGCATGCTGCGATAATTGCGCAGGAAATCGGATTGCGTCTCATCCAGACCGGCAAAACGCAGCCGTCCCGCCAGGCTGGCGCCTGCCGATCTCCGCGCTTGATCTGATGGCAAATCCTGCCCCAACCGACGTCCCCAATAAATGACGGCCGGTAAAAACCCGGCCAATTGGCCAAGGTTCAGAACGCCAGCACCCTAAGGGGGATTTTTGAACGAACACACCCATCGCGGACGATGTGGCATCGACGCTTGCCTGACCTTCTTGAACCAAGAAACGAAAATACCGGATCGGGCCCGGTACGGCAGTGCGGCGTCATGCCTGGAAGGGGAGAAACCCCATTCCGCCGTGGAAATACCATCAATCTTTATGGTTAATTCCTTGCTTGAAAGTTAAGAAACATGGGTACCGACGTCAAACGGTAAAATTTGTAAAAGCTTTTAGCCATTGCCGCCCTTACTTTGCCGCAAACAGGCAAAAACGAAAAGGAATCGAAGCCTCGCACGGTTTTTCCGGCCTGTGCGCTGGACAAGCATGTCCGGCTTCCCCTAAAACAAATCAACGGGATATTCGCTCAGCGGTGATGCTTTAAAGAGACCTTTACGATCAAGGAGATGCCAACTTGTTATGGATGGAGAAATGCCGCTGTTCAAGGCGCCATCCGCAAGTGTTGATCGGCCTCGTGGTCGCAAGCCTGCTCGTCATCATCGGCTTTCAGGCCCCTTCCGGCATGAAGACCGTTTCCAAGACCAGCCGTCTGGAGCGATTGCAGACCGTCGATCTCGGCCACTCCCCGTCACTTCGCGATAGAGAGTGCAACAGCGGCGGCGATTACGGCTGCAAGGCCGGCGAAACCGGCTCAGGGCTTCGCCCCGGTGCTTTTCCTTCAGACGCCCTGCGGCTCACCAGTGAGGCCAAACCGGCGGTCACACCTGTTGCCGTTACGCTACAATCTTTCCGAGACTTTGCGAGCGTGGTTCCAAGAGCGCCCCCGCATATTATCTCTTAGCCATTCCGGCGGTCCTCATCATTCGGTTTCTTGTGAGCCTTGAGGGATCGGAGTCGTCGGAAACCCGCCGTAGGCTCCAATTCCAGAGAGAAACCCGCCGCCGCATATGACACTTGCAACCATTCTTCCATTTATCGTCGCATTGCCGTTCGTCGGCGCTATCCTCACGGCTTTCATGCCGCGCGACGGTGCGGCCGCCGGTCCGGCCTCCGTCGCAGGCGCCGTCGCCCTCTTCGGCCTTGTCGCCAGCATGTTTCTTTATTCGACCGTCAGTGACGGCGGCGCGCTGAAATACGACGTGGAATGGCTGCCGCAGCTGGGGCTCAATTTCACCCTGCGGCTGGACGGATTTGCCTGGATTTTCGCGATCCTTATTACCGGCATCGGTCTGCTCGTGGTCCTCTACGCCCGATATTACATGTCGGCCGAAGATCCGATCCCGCGTTTCTTCGCGTTTCTGCTCGCCTTCATGGGCTCGATGCTCGGCATCGTCCTGTCCGGCAATGTCATCCTGCTGTCGATCTTCTGGGAGATGACCAGCATCTTCTCGTTCCTGCTGATCGGCTACTGGCACCAGAACGCCGGTGCGCGTGACGGCGCACGCATGGCGCTGACCGTGACCGGCATCGGCGGTTTCAGCCTGCTTGCCGGACTGCTTATCCTCGGCCACATGGCGGGAAGCTACGATCTCGACAGGATTATCGAGGCCGGCGCCGCAATCCGCGCCCATTCGCTTTATCTGCCCGCGCTTATCCTCATTCTGGGCGGCGCACTGACGAAGAGCGCACAGTTTCCGTTTCATTTCTGGCTACCCAACGCCATGGCTGCGCCCACGCCCGTTTCGGCCTATCTGCATTCGGCGACCATGGTGAAAGCAGGGGTTTTCCTGCTGGCGCGGTTCTGGCCGGTGCTGGCAGGCACACCGGAATGGTTCTGGCTGGTGGGCGTGGCCGGCGTCATCACGCTGCTGCTCGGCGCTTATTTCGCCATGTTCCAGCAGGACCTGAAAGGGCTTCTGGCCTATTCGACCATCAGCCATCTTGGCCTCATCACCACGCTTCTCAGCCTCGGCAGCCCGCTTGCGGCGGTTGCGGCCATCTTCCACATGGTCAACCACGCCACCTTCAAGGCCTCGCTTTTCATGGCGGCCGGCATCATCGACCATGAAACCGGCACCCGCGACATGCGGCGACTAAGCGGGCTTTACACCTATATGCCAGCAACCGCGACGCTCGCCATGGCGGCAAGTGCGGCAATGGCCGGTGTACCCCTGTTCAACGGCTTCCTCTCCAAGGAAATGTTCTTTGCCGAGTCCGTCGAAACCCATGCCGACTCGCTGCTGGACCGGGCGCTGCCCTATGTCGCAACGCTTTCGGGCGCGTTTGCCGTCGCCTATTCGCTGCGCTTCATCCACACGGTTTTTTTTGGTCCCAAGCCCGTCGACCTGCCGAACCCCAATCCGCACGAGCCGCCGCGCTGGATGCGCTTCCCGATCGAGTTCCTGGTCTTCGCCTGCCTGATCGTCGGCATCGTTCCGAGCCTGTCGATCGGCCCGTTCCTGCATTCGGCCGTGCTCTCGGTACTCGGCCCGCAGACGCCCGTCTACAGTCTGTCGATCTGGCACGGTTTCAACCTGCCGCTCATCATGAGTATCGCTGCACTCGTCGGCGGCGTTACGATCTACGCCCTGCTCGGCGGCTATTTCTCACGCTGCGACGACGGTCCGCCGGTCTTCCGGCATTTGCGGGGCCAGCGCATCTTCGAGCGCATTCTTGTCACCGTGTCCTGGAAGTGGGCGCGGTGGCTGGAAAGCACGCTCGGCACCCGGCGTCTGCAGCCGCAGCTGAGGCTTCTGATCCTCGTGGCGCTTCTTGCCGGTTTCTCACCGCTTTTCCTTTCGGAATTTTCACTGTCGCTGCCGCGCGTGACCTCCTTCGATCCGATCTTCGCCATCCTGTGGCTGATCGGCATGATCGCCGCGATGGGTGCGGCCTGGCAGGCGAAATATCACCGCCTCGCCGCCCTCGTCATGCTCGGCGTCTCCGGCCTCGTCACCTGCCTTACCTTTGTCTGGCTTTCCGCGCCGGATCTCGCAATTACCCAGCTGCTGGTGGAAATCGTCACCACGGTTCTCATCCTGCTCGGTCTCAGATGGCTGCCGAAACGTTTCGAGAAGGTCGACAGCAGCGACGAGCTGCCAGCACAGCTTCGCCGCGCCCGTGACTTCCTGCTGGCCGCCGCAAGCGGTATCGGCATGTCCGTCATCGCCTATGCCGTGATGACCCTGCCCGTGCCGAATGCGATTGCGACCTATTTCCTGGAGCGCGCCTATTTGGAAGGCGGCGGCACCAATGTCGTCAATGTCATCCTCGTCGATTTCCGCGGTTTCGACACGTTTGGCGAAATCGCGGTGCTGGCGATCGTGGCGCTGACCGTCTTTGCGCTGCTTCGCCGTTTCCGCCCCGCGCATGAAAGCATCGGGGTGCCGGAACAGCAGCAGATGCAGAACGCCTTCGATGCCGAACAGCCGGACCGCAGCAAGGGCGACACCGTCCGCGACTATCTCTATGTCCCATCCATCGTGATGCAGTGGATGTTCCCGGTCATCGTGACCTTCTCGATCTTCCTGTTCATCCGCGGACATGATTTGCCCGGCGGCGGCTTTGCGGCCGGCATCACCATGGCGATTGCCTTCCTGCTGCAATATCTGGCCGGCGGCGCACGCTGGGCGGAGGACCGCATTCGCATCCTGCCGTTGCGCTGGATGGGCTTCGGCCTGCTGATGGCGGCATCAACCGGGATCGGATCGTGGTTCTTCGGCTACCCGTTCCTGACCTCGTACTTCCAGTATACGGAGATACCCTATATCGGGAAAATGCCGACGGCATCCGCCCTGCTGTTCGATCTTGGCGTGTTCTCGCTGGTCGTCGGCTCCACCGTTCTTATTCTTATAGCACTGGCACACCAATCGTTGCGTAACTACCGCGTTCGCACGCCTGAAGCCGCAAAAGCGGAGGACGTGTAATGGAACTCATTCTTGCAATCGGCATCGGCGTCATGACCGGCTCGGGTGTCTGGCTGGTTCTGCGCCCGCGCACCTATCAGGTCATCGTCGGGCTTTCGCTGCTGTCTTACGCCGTCAACCTGTTCATCTTCGGCGTCGGCGGCATCAAGACCAATGCGCCGCCGGTGCTGGTCAACGGTGTCGACAGTTCCACGCTCGCCGACCCCGTGCCGCAGGCGCTGGTCTTGACGGCGATCGTAATCGGCTTTGCGACGACCGCGCTTTTCCTCGTCGTGCTGCTTGCCGCCCGCGGCCTGACCGGCACCGACCATGTGGACGGGAGGGAGACGAAATGATGTCATTCCCCTTCCACATCGTCATCGCGCCCATTCTGGTGCCGCTGATCACCGCTGCACTCCTGTTGTTCTTCGACGAGCGCCAGCGCGTGGCAAAAGCCGCCATCAGTCTCACCTCGACCGTCCTGTTGCTGGTTGTCACCATCCTGCTGTTCCGCGAGGTAAACTCGACGGTCAATACAGAGATCGCGGCGGTGGTTTCGAGCGGCGTCTATCTGCTCGGCAACTGGCCGGCACCCTTCGGCATCGTGCTCGTCGCTGACCGCCTGTCCGGGCTGATGGTGCTTTTGACGGCGCTGCTTGCCATTCCGTCGCTGATCTATTCGCTGGCGAAATGGCACAAGGCGGGCGCGCATTTCCATTCGCTGTTCCAGATGATGCTGATGGGCGTCAACGGCGCGTTTCTGACCGGCGACCTCTTCAACCTCTTCGTTTTCTTCGAGGTCATGCTGGCGGCCTCCTACGGCCTTTTGCTGCATGGTTCCGGCCAGCAGCGCGTCAAGGCGGGGTTGCATTACATCGCCATCAACCTCGTCGCGGCGCTGTTCTTCCTGATCGGCGTCAGCCTCATCTATGGCGTCACCGGCACGCTGAACATGGGCGACCTTGCCCACCGCATCGAAGGCCTCAACCCGGACCAGCGCATGCTACTTGAAACCGGCGCTGCGGTTCTCGGTATCGCATTTCTGGTCAAGGCCGGCATGTGGCCGCTCAATTTCTGGCTGCCTTCCGCCTATGGCACCGCTTCCGCGCCTGTCGGCGGGCTGTTTGCGATCATGAGCAAGGTCGGCATCTACGTCATCGCCCGCCTGTCCTTCCTGCTTTTCGGACAGACGGCGGGGGAATCCGCCGGTTTCGGCCATGATGCCCTGCTCGTCGGCGGCATCGCCACCATCATCTTCGGGGCCATCGGCGTTCTGGCGTCGCAGGCGCTTGGCCGGCTGGCCGGGTTTTCGGTTCTGGTGTCTTCGGGAACGCTTCTCGCCGCCATGGGCACCGGCAACCCGACGATTGCCGCCGGCGCGCTCTATTATCTCGTCAGCTCCACACTGACCATCAGCGCCTTTTTCATGCTGATCGAACTGGTGGAGCGCGGGCAGGATGCGGGCGCGAACGTTCTTGCCGTGACCATGGAAGCCTATGGCGAGGGCGAAGAAGAAGACGAGGAAGAAGAAGTCGGCGTGACCATGCCCGGTACGATCGCGGTGCTCGGTGCGTGTTTTGCGGCCTGTGGCATTTTGCTGGCCGGCCTGCCGCCGCTTTCCGGCTTCATCGCAAAATTCTCGATGCTGACCGCCATTCTCAATCCTTCGGGGCTCGGCGCCAATGACAGCGTTTCCACGCTTTCCTGGTGGCTCGTCTTCCTGATCATCTTTGCCGGTTTCGCCTCGTTGATCTCGATGACCCGCGCCGGCATCCGCACCTTCTGGGCCTCCATCGAAGGAACCGTGCCGCGTGTTCTCGTCATCGAAATCGCGCCCATCATGCTGCTGCTTGGACTGACACTTGCCATGACAGTGCAGGCCGGGCCGGTGATGCGCTATATGCAGGAGACAGCCCGTATTCTCGATCTGCCGGCGAGCTACATTCAGGGCGTCATTTCCGCCCCGAGAGCGGGAACGAACCCGGAGGCGCAGCCATGATGAGCCGTGTCCTGCCCTACCCCCTGCTGACGGTTTCGCTGATCTTCTTCTGGATGACGATCAACAGTTTTTCAGCGGGGCATCTGCTGCTCGGCACCGGCGTCGCCCTCATTGCCTCCTGGGCGATGGCGTCGCTGCGGCCGGCCAAGCCGCGTATCCGCAACTGGCACAAGCTCGTCAAGCTGATCGTGATCGTGCTTTACGACATCGTCAGGTCCAATATTTCGGTCGTGAAGATCATTCTGTTCCAGCGCGAAAGAGACCGCAAATCCGGCTTCCTGGCGGTGCCGCTCGATATTCGCGATCCGATGGGGCTGGCCGTCCTGGCGACGATCCTGACCTCGACACCCGGAAGCGCATGGCTCGAATATAATTCCAGCCAGGGCACGCTTCTTCTGCATGTTCTCGACGATGTGGATGAGGCGGCCTGGATTAGCCTTATCAAGAACCGATATGAAAAACTGCTGATGGAGATATTCGAATGAGTTCGATTATCCTTTTCTGGTCATTTTCGCTCGCGCAGCTGATGCTGGCCATCGCCATGACGATTTCCGTCTATCGCATCGCGATCGGGCCGCGCGCCCAGGACCGGGTGCTGGGCGTGGATACGCTCTATGTCAACGCCATGCTGCTCCTGCTGACATTCGGCCTGCGCACCGGCAACGACATCTATTTCGAGGCCTCGCTGCTGATCGCGATCCTCGGCTTCGTCTCCACCGTTGCCCTTTCCAAATTCATGATGCGCGGCGAGGTGATCGAATGAACAGTGCTGCAGAATTCCCGCTCTGGGCCGCCATCCTCGTGGCATTCTTCGTCCTCCTGGGCGCCTCGCTGACGCTGATCGGCACGATCGGCTTTGCCAAGCTCAACAGCTTCTACGAGCGCCTGCATGCGCCCACGCTCGGCACCAGCTGGGGCACCGGCGGCATCGTGATGGCCTCGATCATCTATTTCTCCGTCTCCGGCGACCGCTTCGCCTTCCACGAGATATTCATCGGCATCTTCGTGACGGTGACGACGCCGGTTTCCCTGATGCTGCTAGGGCGCGCAGCACTTTATCGGGATCGGGCGGAGCAGAATTCGGATAATCGGGAGCATCTTTAGCCCCCTCCCCCGACTCAGGGAGTTTTTGCGTGAATCGCTTTCCTGAAGGTCAGGGAAACTCTCCTGCTGCGGGCTGTCCTTACGCCATTCACGATATCCGATTTGCGCGCCGGAATTTCATGTGTCCAGTCGTAACGGCCAGCATCTCCAAGCAAGATGCCTGAGCGAGGGGCAAGCACAACGCCACACATGGCCGGTCCGTGCAAAACCACATGATAGACAGCCACTGATCGAAATCCTTGGCTACACATCGCAAACGGGAAAACCCGGCACGCAGTCAACTCATAAACAATATAATTGAGAAGAATGGTGCCCGGAGGCGGATTTGAACCACCGACACGCGGATTTTCAATCCGCTGCTCTACCAACTGAGCTATCCGGGCACTTCAGGTCCTTGAAGAACCTCCGCTTTTGGCGGGCGGGGCCGTTTTGGTGCCCCGAAAGTGAGCGGGGTTATAACATCTTGTTCGGACATGGCAAGCGCCATGGCGAAGTTTTTTGACAGTTTTTTCACGGCGCCTGTGGATGGCTGGAATACAGGCTCGGTAGAGGACAAATCATGCGTCGACAGCACTGCATTCATCCTCCGCTAAAGCCAGCACCACCTCTTGGCCCGTCCCAGCCGACGCTTTCCACAACGAGCCGCGTCGCCTTTGCGGTGGCAGCGGAAGGGCTGGCTGCTCAAGCTCCTTCCCTGTGGCGTGCGGCAAGGCCGAGGGCGAAAGGCACGATGGCCACCAGCGCCGCCACGACGGGGGAGGAAGCGAAGATGCGGCTGGCGAGCGAGGTGACGGCAACGGAGCGCACCACCGTCATCAGGCGCGAATTCTCGCGGTCCTTGTCGTGCCTGATATCTGCGGGTTTATGGCGGACCGGATGGGAGGCGGCCTCCAGCTTTTTCACATCGCGGCGAATTTTTTCCAGCTGTTTGCGGAGATCGTCCAATTCTGCGCGTATCGATGGTTCCGTCGTGGCGGAAGCACGCGCCTGTCGGGCAGCGGGTTTTTCGACCTTCTTCTCCGCAGCCTCTTCGTCCAGCTCAGCCAGATGGTCTTCAAGGTCGGTCGGCTTGTCGAAACCATGAGATCGCAGTGGTGCTTTCATCGCTGTCTCCTGAGGCGTTTTTGATTGGGTTAGCCGGGCGTTCCTCGCCCGATCTCGCCTTTTCAACGCCTCAGCCGGGCAAAGGATGCACATAAAGCGACATAAAAAAACAGGCCCCGAAGGGCCTGTTCACTTGTTCGCCTTGAAGGCTTATGCCGCTTTCGCGGTGCTGGCATAGGGATCGAAACGTCCGTAGAATGTCTCGCCCTTGGCAGCCATGTCCTCCAGCAGCGGCGTCGGCCTGAAGTGCTGGCCATAGCTCTCGCTCAGCTTCTCGGCGAGCGCCACGAAATTCTTCACGCCCATGCCGTCGATATAGGAGAGCGCGCCGCCGGTGTAGGGCGCAAAGCCGAAACCGAGGATGGAGCCGACATCGGCTTCACGCGGGTCGGTGACGATGCCTTCTTCCACCGTGCGGGCGGCTTCCAACGCCACCGTGACCAGGAAGCGCTGTTTCAGCACCTCCATATCGATATCTTCAGGCTTCTGTTGGGGATAGAGATCCTTCAGGCCGGGCCAGAGGGACTTCTTGGCGGGCTTTGGCGGGTAATCGTAAAAGCCCTTGGCGTTCTTGCGGCCAAAACGGCCCTCGCCTTCCACAAGCTTCTTCACCAGCTCCATATGGCGCGGATCGACGGCCTTTTCACCGAGATCGGCAACCGTGGCTTTCAGGATCTTGTAGGAAAGATCGATCGCCACCTCATCGTTCAGCGCCAGCGGGCCAACCGGCATGCCGGCGAACTTGGCGGCATTCTCGATCATGGCCGGCGGCACACCCTCGATCAGCATGTCATAGCTTTCCGCCATGTAGCGCAGCACGCAGCGATTGACGAAGAAGCCGCGCGTGTCGTTGACGACGATCGGCGTCTTCTTGATCTTTGCCACGTAGTCCAGCGCGACGGCGAGCGCCTTGTCACCCGTTTCCTTGCCGAGGATCACTTCCGTCAGCATCATCTTCTCGACCGGCGAGAAGAAATGGATGCCGATGAAATCCGCCGGGCGCTTCGAGTTTTTCGCAAGCCCTGATATCGGCAGGGTGGAAGTGTTGGAGGCGAAGATTGCGCCCTGCGGCAACACGGCTTCCACGGCCTCGATGACGGCTTTTTTCACGTCGCGGTCTTCGAAGACGGCCTCGATGACGAGATCGGCGTCAGACAATGCAGTATAATCCGCCGTGGGGGTGACGAGGTCGAGCAAAGCCTTGCCTTCGTCCTGCGTCAGCCGGCCCTTGCCGATGGCAGCCTTGACGCTTTCTTCGCAATGGCCCTTGCCCTTGTCGGCCGCTTCCTGGTCGCGATCGACCAGCACAACGGGGATGCCGGCTGCGGCGGTGACATAAGCGACGGCCGCGCCCATGAAGCCCGCGCCGACGACGCCCACCTTCCTGAACTCCGTCTTCGGCTGGCCTGCCGGGCGGCGTGCGCCCTTGCCCAGTTCCTGCATGGAAACGAACAGCGAGCGGATCATGCCGAAGGCTTCCTTCGAGCGAAGGATTTCGGTGAAATAACGCTGCTCTACCTTCAGCGCCGTATCGAAGGGCAATTGCAGGCCCTCATAGACGCATTTCAGGATGGCAAGTGCCGCCGGATAGTTGCCGGCGCTTTCACGGCGCAGGATCGCCGGAGCGGCCGGCCAGAGCTGAGCGGCGGCCGGCGTCCAGATGCCGCCGCCGGGCGCCTTGAAGCCCTTTTCATCCCAGGGGGCAACCGGCTTCAGGCCGTCCTTGATCATCTGCTTGGCAGCGGAAATAAGCTGATCCGGCTCCACCACCTGATGCACCAGCCCCATGGCCTTGGCCCGTGCGCCGGTCAGCGACTGGCCCGTGGTCATCATCTGCAACGCCGATTGCGCATCGGTGAGGCGCGGCACGCGCTGGGTGCCACCGGCACCGGGGAAGATGCCGACCTTGACTTCCGGCAGGGCGATCTTGAGGCTCTTGGCACTCGACGCGACACGGCCGTGGCAGGCGAGCGACAGCTCGAAAGCGCCGCCCATGCAGGTGCCGTTGATGGCCGAAACCCACGGCTTGCCGTTGGTTTCGATCTTGCGGAACAGGCCAGTCATGCGGCCGACCAGTTCGAACAGCTTGGCGGCTGCCTGATCCGGGTCCTTCGCCTTCTCGTCATTGTAGAAGGAGAACATCGACTTGATCATCGAAAGATCGGCACCGCCGGAAAACGTGCTCTTGCCGGAGGTGAAGACAACACCCTTGACGGCAGCGTCGGCGACAGTTGCGTCAACGATGGCGTTCAGTTCGTCCATCACCTCGGAAGTGAAGACATTCATGGACTTTTCCGGCATGTCCCAGGTGACAAGGGCGATGCCGTCTGCGTCTGTCTCGATGGTGAAATTGGTATAAGTGCTCATTTTGGGATTCCTCTTCCCTGAATCTTAATGGCCGCTTCGCTTTCTCCGTCATCCTCGGGCTTGACCCGAGGATCTAAGCACCGGGGATAGATCCTCGGGTCAAGCCCGAGGATGACGGAGGAGCCGTTGCGGTATCAGCCGAAGCCTCTTAAACCCGCTCGATCACGGTCGCCGTGCCCATGCCCGCGCCGATGCAGAGCGTGACGAGCGCCACGTTGAGATCGCGCCGCTCCAGCTCGTCCAGCACCGTGCCGAGGATCATCGCGCCCGTTGCGCCCAACGGATGGCCCATGGCGATTGCGCCGCCATTGACGTTCATCTTGTCGTGGCTGATATCGAAAGCCTGCATGTAACGCAGCACGACGGCGGCGAAGGCTTCGTTGAGTTCGAAAAGATCGATATCCGCAATCTTCATACCGGTCTTTTTAAGAAGCTTCTCGGTCACATCCACCGGGCCGGTCAGCATCAGCGCCGGATCGGAACCGATATTGGCGAAAGCCCTGATGCGGGCACGCGGTTTCACGCCCATCGCCTCGCCGCCCGCCTTCGAACCAACCAGCACGGCAGCAGCGCCATCAACGATACCGGACGAATTGCCGGCATGATGCACGTAGTTGATCCGCTCCACTTCCGGGTGGGCCATGATGCCGACGGCTTCGAAGCCGCCCATTTCACCCGGCATCTGGAAGGAGGGGTTGAGGGAGGCCAGCGCCTGCATGTCCGTACCGGGACGCATATGCTCGTCGCGATCGAGGATCGTCAGGCCGTTGCGGTCCTTCACCGGGATCACGGACTTGTTGAAATAGCCCTTTTCCCAGGCATGTGCGGCGCGCTTCTGGCTTTCGACAGCATAGGCATCGACGTCGTCACGGGAAAAACCGTATTTGGTGGCGATGAGATCGGCCGACACGCCCTGCGGCATGAAGAAGGCGGGGAAGTTGACCGAGGGGTCCATGTACCAGGCGCCGCCCGACATGCCCATGCCGACGCGGGACATGCTTTCCACGCCACCGGCGATGACGATATCGTCAGACCCCGCCTTGACCTTACCGGCCGCGAAATTGATGGCGTCCAGACCCGAGGCGCAGAAGCGCGAGATCTGCATGCCCGGCGCCTTGTTGGAATAACCGGCCTCGAAGGCGGCGGCTTTCGGGATCACCGCACCGGCATCCATGACAGGATCGACGCAGCCCATGATGATGTCATCGACAGCAGATGTATCCAGCCCGTTGCGGTCGCGGATGGCTTCCAGCGTCTTGGCGGCAAGACGAACGGAGGGCACCTCGTGCAGGCTGCCATCCTTCTTACCGCGTCCGCGCGGGGTGCGGACATGGTCGTAGATATAAACGTCGGTCATTAACTCTCTCCCTCGGCGCTTGAAACGCCCTGTCAGAATGCTTCCGCAGCCAGTTCCATCGTGGTGTCCGCGCCGGTTTCGATGCGGGCCTTGCGCAGCGCCGTTTCCGGCATGATGCGCTCCATGTAAAACTTCGCCGTGACAAGCTTGGTCTTGAGGTAATCCTCGTCCGAAGTGCTACCTGCCGCAAGGGCTTCACTCGCCGCCTTCGCCATGCGGGCCTGCATGTAACCCAGCACCACGATGCCGAAGAGGTGCATATAGTCGGTCGAACCGGCACCGGCATTGTCGGGCTTGGCCATGGCATTCTGCATGAACCACATGGTTGCGGCCTGAAGGTCGTTCAAGCCCTTCTTCAGACCCTTGGTGTAAAGGGCAAGCTTTTCGTCGGCGCGATTTTCCTCGCAGAAATCGCCGATTTCCTTGAACAGCGCCATGACGGCGCGGCCGCCATTCATGCCGAGCTTGCGGCCCACCAGATCGAGCGCCTGAATGCCGTTGGCGCCCTCATAGATCATGGTGATACGGGCATCGCGAACATATTGGCTCATGCCGTGTTCTTCGATGTAACCATGACCACCGAAGACCTGCTGCGCCATGACGGCATGGTCGAAGCCCTTGTCGGTCAACACGCCCTTCAGGATCGGCGTCACGAGGCTGAGCAGATCATCCGCCGCCTGACGCTCTTTCTCATCGGTCGAGCGGTGGGCGATATCGGATTGCAGCGCGGTCCATAGAAGGAAGGCGCGACCGGCTTCGTTATAGGCCTTGATGGTCATCAGCGTGCGGCGGATATCGGGATGCACGATAATCGGATCGGCCTTCTTTTCGGGGAATTTCGCACCCGAAAGCGAGCGGCCCTGAATGCGATCGCGGGCGTATTCGACAGCGTTCTGATAGGCGATCTCGCCAACCGAAAGCCCCTGCAGGCCGACGCCGAGGCGGGCCTCATTCATCATCACGAACATGGCGGAGAGACCCTTGTTCTCCGCGCCCAGCAGGTAACCCGTTGCATCGTCGTAGTTCATGACGCAGGTGGCGTTGCCGTGAATGCCCATCTTGTGTTCGATCGCACCGCAGGTGACGCCGTTGCGCTCGCCGAGCGAACCATCTTCCTTCACGAGGAACTTCGGCACGATGAACAGCGAAATGCCCTTGGTGCCTTCCGGCGCGCCTTCGATGCGGGCAATCACCAGATGAACGATATTGTCCGTCATGGAATGTTCGCCGGCCGAAATGAAGATCTTCTGGCCGGAAATCCTGTAGCTGCCGTCGCCCTGCGGAACCGCCTTGGTGCGCAAGAGGCCGAGATCGGTGCCGCAATGGGGTTCGGTCAGGTTCATGGTGCCGGACCACGTGCCTTCGACCATCTTCGGCAGATAGGTTTCTTTCTGCTCCTGCGTGCCGTGTACGAGGACGGCGGCGATGGCGCCCTGCGTCAGGCCGGGATACATCATCAAGGATAGGTTCGCGGACGACATATATTCGCCGATCGCGGCATGCAGCGTATAGGGTAGCCCCTGCCCGCCGAATTCCGGCGGAACGGCAAGACCGATCCAGCCGCCTTCACAATAGGCGTCGTAGGCTTGCCTGAAACCATCAGGCACGGAAACCGAACCGTCGTCGGCACGCTTGCAGCCCTGTTGGTCGCCGGAAAGATTGAGCGGGAAAAGCCGCTCTTCGGCAAGCTTTGCCGCCTCGCCGGTGATCGCCTCGATCATGTCGGGGGTTGCATCCTCGAAGCCGGGCAGGTTGTTATACCGCTCGAGGCCAAGAACGTCGTTCAGAATAAAAAGCGTGTCTTTGACTGGGGCCTTGTAAACAGGCATTACCGATGTTCCTCCGCATCGTGAAAACCGGAGCCGATCCGGCCAATATGGGATGACAATATTTGACGTGCGCGTAAACGTCAAATAAATTCCGGCGGAATGTCACCTCCCTTTTTCCGCCGAATGCATGCCTCTTCCCCATGCGAAATCGCCGTGCGCCACAAAAGTTAAAAAATTCCAACCTTAGTTAACCACTTCTTTACCACGTTTCGTGAATTCTCCGACAAGAGGTAACTGCTTCGTCAATCGGCGCATTTTCCTCCAAGGGGGCAAATATCGGCTCTAGAATTGCTGAATGTGCGGCGACGGCATGACCAGACAGGCAACCGTCGCGACAAACAACCGGGCACGCCGGACGGAAGCGAAGCGAGCGAGAAGATGAACGGATTGCGATCGAAAAACCAACAGCCAAGCGACAGGTCGTCTCTTGATGCTCTCAATCGCACCATTGAAGGCCTTGAAGCCCGTATCGAAGGGCTGATGAGCCAGAAGTTTCCACGCGATCCTCGGGCCGCGAGCCCTGTGCAGGAACCGAAAAACGAGGCTTATGCCGCGCCGCGCGAGCCGCGCGCCAGCGTCACCCCGCCGCAGCTCGACCCCGTCAACGAAATCCGCCAGCGCCAGCGCCTTCTCGAGGCGAGCTTCCAGCGCCCGCAGGAGCCCGTTGCGCGTCCGGAACGGACCATTACCAGACCGCTTGCGCCGGAATACCGGCCGAACGACGTACAGAGCGCGGCAACCAATCCCGCACCGCGCGCACGCTCGATCCCGCCCTATCAGGAGCAGCAGCGCAATGACGTGGCGTTGCAGGAGATCGCGCAGGCACTCGTCAACCTGCGGCACGAGCTGAAGAACGATATTTCCGAAGGCGTGGCGCGAGAAGCGCAGGGGCTGCGTGCCGAAATCCGCAATATTCGCGCAATCGCGGAAGACCAGCAGTTCATCGGCGATCTGCGCGACGATATTGCACGGCTTGCCGGCAGCATCGACCAGCTCGGTAACCTCGCATCTCCTGACGCCTACGGGCTGCGCAATGAATTCGAAGACCTGCGTCTCACCATCGACCAGCTTGCGCGCGAAGACAGCGTGCACCGGATCGAAAGCCGCTGGAATACGGTGGAAGACACGTTGCGCGGTTTCGATGCGGCCTCGCTGCAGGATGAAATCGTCTCGCTCGCCTATCGTCTCGACGACATCAAGACCCAGCTCGGCGGCATGAACAACAATCCGGCCGTGCGCGTGCTCGAGGAAAAGCTGATCACGATTGCGAGCGCCGTGGAGCAACTCGGCAAGCATATGCAGCCCAACGAGGCGGCCTTTAGCGAACAGTTTTCCGGTCTGGATCAGCGGCTGGACGAAATCAGCCGTGCGATTGCCGCGACCGGCGCCCGCTCGAATGCGCAGGCCACGGACAATGCGCTCGCCCAGCGATTGGAAACCCGCCTCAACGGCCTTTCCGAACAACTCGGCGATATCAACCGCCTCGCCGCCGTCAAGCCTGAACCGGCTCTGGATCTCACCGCCCGTCTTGAAACGCTGGCGGCCAAGATCGACGAATTGAGCACCGCGCGCGACGCCGCACAGCTGCATGAGCGGCTGGATCAACTCTCCCTGCTTCTGGAGCGGTCGCAGCGCCCGTCGCAGCAGGCGGAACTGACATCTTTCCTCAGTGATATTTCCCGCAAGATCGACGCGCTGGATCACGGCACCGTCAATGACGGTCTGGCGGAACGGCTCGACACGCTTTCGCGGCGGATCGAGGATCTCGACTATCGCTACAGCCAGCCGCAGCCGGTCGCCGGTTTCAACGAAAGCACCTTTTCGCGTCTGGAAGAGCGGCTTGGCAATATTGCGGCCCGTCTGGACGAATCCACCCATGCCGCACCGGCCGACAGCGGCGCGCTGGCGAGCCTCGAAAACCAGATATCCCACCTCTCCTCGCTGATCAGCCAGCCGGGTCACCACCAGCCGGCAGGCATGTCGCCTGAACTCGATGCCCGCATGTCGGCGATCGAGGACTATATGTCCTCCAACGACGAATATATCATCGAAGCGGCGCGGCAGGCGGCTGAGGCCGTTCTGGACGCCTTTACGCGCAACAATATCTCCGCCGGCACAAACCTCGCCGACATGACGATGCTGACCGATCTCGCCACCGATCTGCGCAGTCTCGAGGCACTGAGCCGCAACACCGAAGAACGCACGCACCGCACCTTCGAGGCGCTGCACGAGACGCTGGTGCAGATCGCCGGCCGGCTCGACAGCCTCGACAATCGCGATGCCGCTCCCGCCTATCGCGGAGAGGCAGCACCGCGCAACGTCGCGCAGCATATGGTCGCTTCCACTCGCGAAGATGTGGCCATGCCGGCCGCCATCTTCCCGCAGGACGGTTATATCGCCGAAGAACAGGCCATTCTCGACAATGAGCGGAACGCCTACGAAAACGATGCGGATGTGGTGGCGATCGTGCCGCCCGCCGCTGCAAATCCCGCAAAAGCAGAAAAAACAAGCCTGCTTGCCGGCCTGACGAAGCGTTTTAAAACCGGCACGGCGAAGACCGCCCAATCGGCAGCGGAACCCGCATCGGTAACCACCACCACGCGCACGCAGGTGGAACCCGCTCCCTCGCTTGATCCGATCGACGTTCTGCCCGCAGGTCAGGAGAACGAACTTCTGGAGCCCGGTTCGGGCGCGCCTGACATCAAGAAGATACTGGAGCGGGTGCGCGCCAGCCAGGTCGCCGCCAACGGCAAGGCTGCGGACGCCGAAGGGCGGACGGATTTCATAGCCGCCGCCCGTCGTGCAGCGCAGGCCGCCGCCATGGAGACATCACCGGAGAAGCTTGAAACCGGCAAGAAGAGCCGCAAAGCCGACACTTCGGCGCTCTCGCGCTATCGCCGTCCGCTGCTGCTCGGCATCGGCGCCATTCTTCTCGCCATGATGGCCATGCCGCTCGTCAAGTCGATGATCGGCGGCGCGGAAGCCCCGATTGAGGCACCGGCACCGGTCATCGAACAGAAAATGGACAATGCTCCGGTCTCCGCACTTCCCGAGACCGGCGACAAGGCCGTGACCATCCCTTCCGATCTCGCCATCGACCCGCAGCAGGCGGCATCCGCCGACAGCATCGAAAATACGGCATCACCGGAAAACATCATCGATCCGCGTACCATCGGCGGCGCACCGCTGGCCAACGAACCGCCGAGCGCCGGCGCTCCGACGGTGGATGCGGCGACCTCCGGCACCGTTGCGCAGAACCAGCAGCAGGCACCGGCGCAAGTCGTTGCCCCCGCCACCCCCGCCCAGAACGCGATTGCGGTTCCCGCAGGGATCGAACCGGCATCGCTGACGGAAGCGGCAGCAAAGGGCGATACACAGGCGCTCTACGAGATCGCAGCCCGCTACACCGAAGGTCGTGGCCTAGCCGCCGATCGCACGGAAGCTGCAAAATGGTACAAGCTGGCTGCGGATCGCGGTCTTGCTCCTGCGCAATATCGCCTTGCCAATCTTTACGAGAAGGCGAATGGCGTTGAGCGCAACCTTTCCGAAGCGAAGCGCTACTACACGCTGGCGGCAGAACAGGGCAATGCAGGCGCAATGCACAATCTCGCCGTCCTGCTCGCCTCCGACGCGGCCGGCCAGCCGGATTTCGCGGCCGCTGCGCAATGGTTCATCAAGGCTTCCGAACTCGGCGTCCGCGACAGCCAGTTCAACCTTGCCATTCTCTATGCACGCGGAAGCGGCGTGAAGCAGGATATCGAAGAGTCCTACAAGTGGTTTTCCATCGCAGCCAAGGATGGCGACACGGATGCCGCCCAGAAGCGCGACGAGGTTGCCGGAGCGATGGAGCCGCAACAGCTTCAGAGCGCCCGTACGAAAGCCGACGCATGGAAGGTCAAGCCGCTTTCGGAAGACGCCAACAACGTCAATCCACCCGATGAATGGGCCGGCAAAGAGGGCGTGAAGACCGCTTCCGTGGACATGGAAAAAGCGATCCGCAACATTCAGGCGATCCTGAACAAGAACGGTTTCGACGCCGGGCAGCCCGATGGCAAGCTTGGCAAGAACACGGTTACGGCCATCAAGGACTTCCAGAAATCCGTTGGCCAGACGCCTGACGGGCGCATCACCAACGAGCTGGTGACCGCCCTGCTCGCCCGCAACAAGTAACCGTTCGGCAACGGTTGGAGCGGCCGCATGGGCCGCTTTCCCACAGTTTGGCGTCGGAATGTGGCGCAGCCCCCACGCCTGACCTCTATCTTTCCAAATTATCAACGTATTTACCGTTGAATGTTGACACGTCAGACCCTCGCGGGCATGACGAATGAAGGCGGGGCATGCCCGGTCTTTTCAGACAGAAAATGTAAATCGCGGCGCGGCCTCCCACCCGGACAGGCCCTGTCGCCCGGAACCATTTGCCCGAGGTCCGAGCCGTGACTGTCTATCTGCCGATCGCAGAACTGTCGGTGAATATTTTCATCATTCTCGGCATGGGCGCGGCCGTCGGTTTTCTTTCCGGCATGTTCGGCGTGGGCGGCGGTTTTCTCATCACCCCGCTGTTGATTTTCTACAATATTCCGCCCGTGGTGGCCGTGGCGACTGGTGCGAACCAGGTGGTGGCCTCCTCCGTCTCCGGCTCCATCACGCATTTCCGGCGCGGAACACTGGATGTGAAGCTGGGCAGTGTACTGCTTGTGGGCGGTCTTCTGGGCGCCACGGTCGGCGTGTGGATATTCTCCTATCTGCGCAGCATCGGCCAACTCGATCTCATCGTTTCGCTGCTCTACGTCGTCCTGCTCGGCACCGTCGGCACGTTGATGCTGAAGGAGAGCATTTCCGCGCTTCGCCGTGCCGCCCGCAACGAAACCGTAACCTTGCGCCGTCCCGGCCATCACAACTGGGTTCACCGCCTGCCGCTTAAAATGCGGTTCAAGAAATCGAAGATCTATCTCAGCATCATCCCGATCGTCACGCTGGGGTTCGGCATCGGCATCCTGACCTCGATCATGGGCGTCGGCGGCGGCTTCATCATGGTTCCGGCCATGATCTATCTTCTGCGCATTCCAACCAGCGTCGTCGTCGGCACCTCGCTGTTCCAGATCATTTTCGTGACCGCCTATACGACCATCGTTCAGGCCGCAACGAACTATTCCGTCGATGTGGTGCTGGCCTTCATCCTGATGGTGGCCGGTGTCATCGGTGCGCAATATGGCGTGCGCGTGGGGCAGAAGTTGCGCGGCGAACAATTGCGCGCGCTGCTGGCGCTGCTGGTGCTCGCGGTCGCCCTTCGCCTTGCCGTGGCACTGGTGGTGCGCCCGGAAGACCTGTTTTCGGTCGCTGTCGGAGGGTTAGGCTATTGACCCGCCGCCTGCTGATCGCCGCACTTCTTCTCTCGCCATGTCTTGTCTTTTGGGAAACGGCTTCGGCGCAGACGCCGCCGCTTGCCCTGCCGCCCGGAACGCAGCAGCGATCCTTGCAGGAAAATATCGAGATCGGCGCATCGACGACGGAAATTCCCATCGCCTCGGATTTTCGCGGGGCGGATTTCACGCTCTTCGGTGCTCTCAACAATACCGACCAGCTGCTGCTGGCAATCGGGCAATATGATATCGTCGTGACCCTCGAAGGTCCCAGCGATTACATGACCGTGCGCAAGAAGGAGCGTGTGGCCGGCATCTGGATCAATACCAGCGCCATCACCTTCACGCCGCTGCCGGAATCCTATTCCATGGCCAGCACCCGCGATATCAGCGCCATCGCTTCGCCCGGCGCCTTGCGGGCAATGGGGCTGGGTGTCGAACACCTGTCGCTCAAAAGTGCCGTATTCTCCGGCGTGCCCGACAATGTCTTCGATTTCCAGGAAGCCTACCGGCGGCTCAAGCTTTCAAGCGGCATTTATCGCAACGACACGACCGGGGTGAGGCTGGAACGCACCGGCCTGTTCTGGGCAACATTGCGCCTGCCCGCCAACGTGCCGAACGGCGTGCACACCGCCCGCGCCTATCTCTTCAAGAGCGGTAACTTCATCGCCCAGCGCGAGCTGAAACTGCGTGTCGTCAAGACAGGCATGGAACAGGCGATCACCGACGCGGCGCATCAGACGCCGCTTGCCTATGGCGCGCTGTGCGTTCTGCTGGCCGTCGTCACCGGCTGGGGTGCGAGCATTATTTTCCGCAAGGACTGAGTTTTCATCCGGCAAAAAAGAGTGTCTGCCGCCCGCGCAGGGCAAACCGACACGCTCAGCCGAGCAGATTTGAAAACCTCACCGAATAGATGCGGTCACGCCCCATCAGATGCGCGACGAGTGCAGCGTGATCGAAGAGGCCGCGCATGGCCTTGTGCCGCAGATCCAGCCCGCCGCTCATGACACCGAAGGCCGGCATCAAAAGCCGGGAACCATCGGTAGCGAAACAGGGTCGCCGCACCGTCTTTTCGCGACGGCGAACCGTGGCCGATGGATGCAGGTGGCCGGCGATTTCGCCGGCGACCTCCCCTATTTTCGGCTCGTGGCGGAAGACGAGATTAGCGTAGAACATCTCGTCCACCGAAGACCCCGGCAGATCGACCGTACCATCAGGATCGTGATTGCCGTTGATCCATATCCACTCGCGGCCACGGGCCATCTCACGGATGAGGTCGCGCAGCATCAGCGGCAGATGCTGCGACCCAACGCGGTCGTGGAAATTGTCGCCGAGGCTGACGACGATTTTCGGATCATAGCGGCTGACAAGGGAAGACAGGATTTTAAGCGTGGCGATGGTGTCGTAGGGCGGCAGCATCCGCCCGCGCCGGGCAAAGGCTGCACCCTTTTCCAGATGCAGATCGGAGACGACGAGCAGCGACAGGTCCGGCAGGTAAAGCCCGCCCAGCGGATCGCACCATGCAGCGACCCCGTTCACGGCGGTTTCGCTGCCGAGGCATTCGAAGCCGTTGGAAAACCTGTCGCTCAATGTCAGCCGGCTCAGCACGTTTACCTTGGTTCCTTTATTCCAATCCGATGTTTCAGGACATCGCCTCGGCGATCAGCTCGTCTGCCGCCTCGGCCAGCACCTGATCCATCGCTTCGCCCGCCACCGTCTCGCGGCCGATTTCCAGCATCACAGGAACGGCAAGCGGCGAGACGTGCTCCAGCGCGCGGTGGGTGGTGTGCCCCTTGATTCGCTTCAGCATATCGCCAAGACGGCCAATATCCAAAAGTCCCGCCGCCGCATCGCGTCGCGTCGCCTCCAGCAGAATATGATCCGGCTCATGGCTGCGAAGAACGTCATAAATAAGATCGGCGGAGACGGTGACCTGACGGCCGGTCTTCTCCTTGCCCGGATGACGGCGTTCGATAAGGCCGGAAATGACGGCGCAGTTGCGGAAAGTACGCTTCAGCATGAAGGATTCGTCCAGCCACGCCTCCAGATCGTCGCCCAGCATGTCCTCATCGAGAAGTTCGCCAAGCGACAGGCGGCGGGATTTCAGCCGGCTGCCGATATCGTCCATGGCCCAGATGGCGAGCGAATAATCTGTGGCGACGAAACCCATCGGTTTTGCGCCCGCCCGTTCCAGCCGCCGCGTCAGAAGCATTCCCAGCGTCTGGTGCGCCAGCCGCCCCTCGAAGGGATACATCACCATGAAGAAACGCTTGCGGAAGGGAAAGGTCTCGACCAGCAGCTCGTCGCGCCGGGGAATGATCGATTTCTCCTTCTGGATCGCCAGCCAGTCGCGCACCTGATCCGGCAGCGCCTGCCAGCGGGCGGGATCGGCGAGCATCGAGCGCACTTGATCCGCGAGGTAGGTGGAAAGCGGGAATTTTCCACCCGCATAGGATGGTATTTTCGGGTCCATGGAAAAGGCCTGCGACACCAGACATTCGCTCTCCCGAATACCCTCGAACCGCAGAACCTTACCGGCAAACAGGAAGGTATCGCCCTGCACCAGCTGTTCGAGGAAATATTCCTCGACCTTGCCAAGCGACATGCCGCCTCGCCCGACCGAACCCCTGGCATTGCGCTTGACCATGCGGACATTGAGTTCCGCCGCCTCGACGATGGTGCCGAGGTTGAGGCGATATTGCTGCGCGACGGCCGGATTGGAGACGCGCCAGCGGCCATCCTTCATCTGGCGGATGCGGGCATAGCGCTCATAGGTGCGCAACGCGTAACCGCCGGTGGCGGTGAAATCCACAATGCGGTCAAAGGTTTCGCGTGGCAGAGCGGCGTAAGGGGAAGCGCTCGTCACTTCACGATAGAGATCATCCGCATCAAAGGGTTCGGCGCAGGCCATGCCGAGTACATGCTGGGCCAGAACATCGAGCGCGCCTTCGGCGATGGGGGGCGTATCCTGCGCGCCGATATAATTCGCATCGAGTGCTGCACGGCACTCCATCACCTCGAAACGGTTGGCGGGAACGAGGATCGCCTTTGACGGCTCATCCATGCGGTGGTTGGCGCGGCCGATGCGCTGGGCAAGGCGGCTTGCGCCCTTGGGCGCACCCACATGCACGACAAGGTCGACATCGCCCCAGTCTATGCCGAGATCGAGCGTGGAGGTGGCGACGACGGCGCGCAGCCGGTTTTCGGCCATGGCGGCCTCCACCCGGCGACGCTGGGCCGTGTCCAGCGAGCCGTGGTGCAAAGCTATCGGCAAATTATCGTCATTGATGGTCCAGAGCTCCTGAAAGATCAGCTCCGCCTGCGAACGGGTGTTGACGAAGACCAGCGTCGTCTGATGCTCCTTCAGCGCCGCGTATAAATCCCTCATGGCGTAGCGCGCCGAATGGCCAGACCATGGAATACGTTCTTCCGTATGCAGGATGGAAATATCCGGTTTTGCGCCGCCTTCGACGGTGATGAGGCCAGCGGGCGGTTCTCCCTGTCCCTGCGGCGCAAGATAACGGCGCAAGTCCATCGGTTCCGCCACCGTGGCCGAAAGACCGATGAAGCGCACATTCGGGGCGTGCCGGCGCACCCGGGCGAGCGCCAGCGACAGCAGATGGCCGCGTTTGGAAGTGACGAGTGAATGTAATTCGTCCAGCACCACATATTTAAGGTCGCGGAAAAAGCGCTCGGCCTCCTTGTTGGCGAGCAGCAGCGATACCTGCTCCGGCGTCGTTAGGAGAATATCGGGCGGCCTGATCTTCTGGCGCTGGCGTTTTGCCTGCGGCGTATCGCCGGTGCGCGTCTCGATGGAAATCGGCAGGCCCATTTCGGAAACGGGCTTGGTGAGATTGCGTTCGATATCCACCGCAAGCGCCTTCAGCGGCGAGATATAGAGCGTATGCACGCCGACAAAGGCGGAACCGGGCGGAACCTTGCCGCGTTCCGCGAGATCGGTAAGCGAAGCCATGAAGCCGCCCAGCGTCTTGCCGGCGCCCGTCGGCGCAATCAGCAGCATGTTCTCGCCGCCCCGCACCCGCGCCATAAGCTCCAATTGATGGGCGCGCGGAGACCACCCCTTTTCGGCAAACCATTTCTGGAATGGAAGAGGCAAGGTGCCGACCTGCGTGCCGGAAATGGGAGACTCTGCGTGTTTCACGCCTTCAAGGTAGTGAAAAACCTGCAAAAAAGAAGAGCGCAACACGCCCGCTTGACAGGAAAGCATAATCATGGATAAATAATATCCATGATACAGAAGCAAACCACAAAAGAGCAAGTCGGATGAAACTCGGCGACGGCGTTGAACAGGCTATTCACAGCGTGAGCATGCTGGCGGGACTTTCCGAAGGCGGCGTGCTTTCGGCGGCGGCGCTGGCCGAGTTTCACGGCGTTTCCACGAGCTATCTCCTGAAGCATCTGCAATCGCTTTCCGGCGCTGGGATCGTCACCACCGTGCCGGGGCCGAAGGGCGGTTATCGTCTCGCCCGGACGACCGACAGGATCACGCTGCTCGATATTGTTCTTGCCGTGGAGGGACCGCAGCCTGCCTTTCGTTGCGCGGAAATCCGCCAGCGTGGGCCGAACCCCTTGCCGGGACGTTATTTCACCAAGCCCTGCGGCATCAATGCCGCGATGCTGAAGGCGGAGAAGGTCTACCGAGCCGAACTTGCAAAAACCACCATTGCCGACATTGCGGGCGACCTTGCCGCCACTGACGATGGCGGTATTGCAGCACGCGGCTGCGCCTTTCTGGAGCTGAACGAGCGCAAGACGGCAACGCGCTGAGACCCAAAGACAGGATCACCGAAATACCGGAAGCGTCACCGCTTTCCGGAATGATGACGCATGCCCTTAAACAGACCCAACCAATGGAGAGAGACCCATGAAAACCCGTTTGAATTATGCCAAAGCATCCCCCGAAGCCTTCAAGGCCGTAATGGCGCTGGAAAACTACGTCCAGAGCAGCGGCCTTGAGCGCCGCTTCGTTCACCTCATCAAATTGCGCGCCTCGATCATCAACGGCTGCGCCTTCTGCGTGGATATGCATGTGAAGGAAAGCCGCCATGACGGGCTTTCCGAACAATGGATCAATCTGATGAGCGTATGGCGGGAATCCCCCGTCTACACCGAACAGGAGCGAGCGTTGCTCGGCTGGGTGGATGCGGTGACGAAGATTGCCGAAACCGGCGCTCCGGATGACGCCTTCGAGGCTCTGAAGGTGCATTTCTCCGATGAGGATATCGTGAAGATCACGGTTGGCATCGGCGCCATCAACACATGGAACCGCATCGCCGTCGGCTTCCGCTCGCAGCACCCGGTAGACGCCGCGGCCAGGGCTGCCTGAGCCACCTTGACCGCCGCAAACGACCGCTACATCGCGATGTAGCGGTCGTTTCGGTGATTGATGGCGAGCGTGAGGTTCATGACCAGCGCGCCGAGGATAGAGCAGGTGATGACGAAGGGCGTCGCGACGAAGAACGAGCAGGCCAGCACCATGCCATCGAAGGCAAGCTGGACGAGGCCCGCGCGCCAGCCGAAACGATCCTGAAGATAAAGCGCCAATATGCCGAAACCACCGAGGCTGGTGCGATGACGAAACAGCGCCAGCATGCCGGCCGCAACCGTCAATCCGCCGAAAAGGGCTGCGGCAACCGGATTGATGCTCTGAAAGGCGAAAAAGCCCGGCATATATTCCGTAAGCAGCGCCGTCATGGCGATGGCGCAGAAGGTCTTGACCGTGAAGGCAAGGCCGAGACGGCGAAAGGCGAGATAATAAAACGGCAGATTGGCGAGGAAGAACACCGCGCCGAAGCTGAAACCGGTGGAATAATGCGCCAGAAAGGCAAGACCCACCACGCCGCCGGTGAGAAGGCCTGCTGCGGAAAACAACGTCACGCCGAGTGAAACCAGCATGCTGCCCGCCAGAATACCCTGCGCGTCCTCCAGCAGCGAATGACGATCCGGCGCGGAGGCCCAAAGGTTCAGGCGCCTGCGCGCGCTCGTCTCGTCCATGCCTGTTCCCCTGATTTTCCGGCCGTTGCCGAGCTATTGCGCCCAAGCGCGGTGGATTTCAAGCATGCCTCGTTCAGCGTACGACGATATACCTGTCCGAACGATGATTGATGGCGAGGAACATGTTGAGGACGAAGGCGCCGACAATCGAATAGGCA
This sequence comes from Rhizobium sp. GR12, assembly GCF_036596185.1. Taxonomy (NCBI): domain Bacteria; kingdom Pseudomonadati; phylum Pseudomonadota; class Alphaproteobacteria; order Hyphomicrobiales; family Rhizobiaceae; genus Rhizobium; species Rhizobium sp. GR12. The sequence goes on from NZ_JASXTH010000001.1 coordinate 207,981, forward strand.
ACAGTCGCAGGGTCGATGACGAGGAAGGCGCAGAGCATCACAAAGGCGTCGAAGGCAAGCTGGATCAGACCCGCGCGGATGCCGAAACGGTCCTGGATGTAGATCGCCAGAATGCCGATGCCGCCGAGGCTGGCGCGGTGGCGATAAAGCGCCAGCAATCCGTAACCCAGAAGCAGCCCGCCGAGCAGCGCCGCCCAGAGCGGATTGATGCTGTCGATGACCATCCAGCGCGCTTCCACTTCCGTCAGGACAGAAACGAGCCCGATGGCGATGAAGGTCTTGACGGAAAAGGCCAGACCGAGACGGCGGAAGGACAGGTAATAGAACGGCAGATTGACGAGGAAGAACAGGAGGCCGAAGCTGATGCCGAAGGCATAATGAATGAGAAAGGCGACGCCGGCGGTGCCGCCGGTCAAAAGGCCGACCTTGTTCAGAAGATAAAAGCCGAGCGCCGACACGATGGCTCCGGTGACGATGCCCTGCACGTCTTCCACCGGCGCATGTTTGGCCGGATCCGAACTCCACATGCTGTAAACGCTTCTCGTTCTGCTCACGCTTTTTCCCTCAGGTTCCCGCGCATTTTGCACTGCAACAAACTTGGGATCAAGATGGATACGTAAGGACGACTGACCTATCGTGAAAAAGGCAAGAAACGGGATGTTCAGCCATTTGCTTGGGCAAGAAAGAGAATGCCGGCAAGCGGTTTGCCGGCATCCTTGCGAATGGTGGTCTCGCGGATATCGATGAGGGAAAAGCCCGCCCGCTCGAGAAGACCGGTCACATAGGCTTTCGAATGCGCGTAACGCAGCGTTTCCCGCAGCACGAAACCTTCATCGTCTCCCGCATCCTCCACCGAAAAGGCAAAGAAACCAGAGGGCGCAAGCAGGGCCGAAACGAGCGGCATGACGGTCTCAAGACTGCCGAGATACATCATCACATCGGCAGCGGCGACGAGACCGGCGCGGTGCTGCGTCATGGCCGGGGTGAACAGACCCGAGGTGCCGGCATCCAGCGAAAGATCGGCCTGGCCGAGATAGTCGTAAAGACCTTTTTCTTCCGCCTTGGCGAGCATGTTCTGGGATAGGTCGAAACCTTCCAGCCGCTTTGCAAGCGGGCGGATTTCGACACCGAGGAGACCCGTACCGCAACCGATATCGACGATGGCGTCAAAAACGCCGCCATCCGCCGCCTTGCCGATCAGCTCCGCCAGTTTCTGCGGCACGCTGTAATCCAGCTTGGTCACGAGCGAGGTTTCGAAACGATCCGCATAGTCGTCGAAAAGCCCCTCCACATAACGGCTGGGCGGTTGTTCCGGTGTTTCCACAGCCCCGAGGACCGCGAGTTTCAGCTCGGCTGCAAACAGCCCTTCCGCATCCAGCTCGGCCACTTTTACGTAAGCGGCCACGGCTTTGTCCGTCGCGCCCGCCTTTTCAAGATATTCCCCGAGCCGAAACCAGCCCGCAGTCCACCCCGGCGCAAGTTCCAGCGCCTGTTCGACGAGTTCGGCGGCGGCGGCGTAATCGCCGCTTTCCGCCAACATGCGGGCATAGTCCATCCGGCGGTCGGCAGTGACGTCACCGGAAGAAAACTGGTTTGCGGCCATTCATGATTTCCTGAGAAGATGTTGGCTGTCATTTATCAAGCCATAAAAAAACTCAAGTCCTATTTCATGGCCCGTCCGTGGAATTAGCGGATATGACGCGATATAGTGCACCGAAACTTGTATCGAAGCGGTTCGCTTCATATGTCAGGACAAAACAGGAGACTTGCTGATGGCCGGTGAGGTCAACAAAATGCTGGGTGATACGGTGGCCCGCACCGTGGTGAAGCTGCTGGTGGTTTCACTGCTCGTCGGCTTTCTCATGGCAATCTTCGGATTGACGCCATGGAACATCATATACAGTGCACGCGACTTCGTGGTCGATCTGTGGCGCAGCGGTTTCCATGCGCTCGGCGCGATCGGCGACTATCTGATCCTCGGGGCGACGATCGTTATTCCCATTTTCATCATCCTGCGCCTGCTGAGCTACCGCCGCTGACATGACCGATACATCGCTTCAAACGCTTTCACGGCGCGGTTTCGTGCTGCTTTCCGCCGGTTCCGTTCTTTCCGCCTGCGTTTCCATGCCCACCAACAAGGGCATGCCATCAGGCACCCGCGACGAGACGGCGGCGGCGCTTCCAATGGTCAATGAGTTGCGCCGCTCGAAGGGGCTTTCGCCGCTCTCCATCAATGGCTCGGCAAGTGGGGCTGCCGCTTATCAGGCCGGCCGCATGGTCAAGGCGCAGAAGATGGCGCATCTGATCGGCCTGACCGACAGCTTCCTCATCCGCATGAAGGACGGCAACGTGCCGCTACCTGCGGCGGAAAACGTGGCAGCCGGGCAGGACAGCGTCGAGCGGGTGGTCAAGGCCTGGATCGGCTCCAGGCACCATCTCGAAAACATGCTGGGCCCGTATAACGGCCTCGGCGTTGCGGTTGCCTATGATGCCGCCAGCCGCAACCGGCCCTATTGGGCGATGGTGCTCTGCGCGTGAGACGCTTAGCCTAGCTTGCGGTCGGCCCAGCGGTCGACCGTGCTGTCGCGCAGGTCGCGAATGGACTGCACGCCTTCGCGGGCGACCAGTTTCGACAGGCCCTTGACGATGGACGACGGCAGGCCGGGGCCTTCATAGACCATGCAGGAATAGAGCTGCACCAGATCGGCCCCTGCCCTCACTTTTTCCAGTGCCGTTTCCGGCGACGAAACGCCACCGACGCCGATAATGGGCAGATTGCCGCCGACGCGCCGGCGCATCTTGGCGAGAACCGTGGTGGAAAGCTCGAATAGCGGCTTGCCGGACAATCCGCCGGCCTCGCTCTTGTGCGGGCCAGGCCGCAGGCCTTCCCGTGAGAGCGTGGTGTTCGACACGATCAGGCCATCGAGATCATGGGCCAGCGTTTCTTCCGCGACGTCGTCCAGTCCCTCCTCGGTCAGATCGGGCGCGATCTTGAGGAAGACCGGAATGCTCTTGCCAAAGCGTTCGGCTTCCACTTTCCGGCGTTCCAGCACCGCTTCAAGAAGTGCGGCAAGGCTTTCGCGCGCCTGCAAGTCGCGCAGGCCCGGCGTGTTGGGCGAGGAAATATTGACGGTGAAATAGGATGCGACGGAATAAAAGGCCTCTATGCCCTGCACATAATCGGCAATGCGGTCTTCGCTATCCTTGTTGGCGCCGATATTGACGCCGACGATGCCACGCAGCTGTGCCTGCTTCAGACGCTCCAGCGCGGCCGCATGGCCTTCATTGTTGAAACCGAGGCGGTTGATGACGCCTTCATCCTCGACCAGACGGAAGATGCGCGGCTTGGGGTTGCCGGATTGCGCATGCGGCGTGACGGTGCCGATTTCGGTGAAACCGAAGCCGAGCCGCAAAAGCGGTCCGGGCACCTCGGCATTCTTGTCGTAACCCGCCGCCATGCCGAGCGGATTGGGAAAAACGAGGCCAGCCACGGTCTGCTGCAGACGCGGATCGTGCGGCACCATGCAGGTGGGCAAAAAGCCGCTTTTCAATGCCGCCACGGACAGCCCGTGCGCCTTTTCCGGATCGACCAGAAACAGGCCCTTGCGGCCGATATAGGAAAATAATCCGCTCATCACAAAATCTCCGGAAATTGGTGGTGGCCATCGTCACCGAGCGAAAGCGGCGTTTCCCAAAGCACGGCGGTGAGGGGAAGAGGAGCATAGAGGTGGGGGAAAAGATCGCCGCCTCTGGAGGGCTCATAGACCAGCTTGTCGCCGAGCGCCGCTCCGTCGACCGCGATCAGAAGCAGTTCGGTCTGACCCGCAAAATGCCTGGCTGCGGTCTCGGCGGCCTGTTTCGCCGTCGAAAAATGAATGAAGCCATCCGTCAGATCGATGGCGGCGCCTTCGAAGACACCTTTTGCCCTGGCTGCATTCCACAACGTCTCCGGCACGATTTTATAAATGATCGCGGGCGTTTCCTGCATGGGGCTCTCCGAAGGCTTTCCAAGGCTTTTTAGTCTGGGCGGTTTGCCGCAAAGCGGGTCGATTGTCCACAGTTTCCACGGCATTTTTATTACCGTGGCGGCTGCCCACAAGCTTTTTCTTGTAATGCGGAACCGATTGGAGCAACCTTTGAGCGGAGAAACCGGAAGCGTTCAGGCTGCCGGAAACGGGAGTGCACCAGACCTTCTGAAGAACCGCATAACGCCCTTGGGAGGGGGCCAGAATGTCGGAACTTGTCATTATCATAGCGGACGACCACCCGCTTTTTCGCGGCGCCCTCAAACAGGCCGTATCCGGCCTCGACGGGCAGCAGACCATCATGGAAGCCGGGGATTTCGAGGCCGCCCGAAGTGCTGCGACAGCGTGCAGCGACGCCGATCTGATGCTTCTCGACCTCGCCATGCCGGGGGTAAGCGGATTTTCAGGCCTGATGGCGCTGAGAGCGGAATTCTCCAGCCTGCCGATCGTCATCGTTTCGGCAACGGACGACGCGACCACCGTTCGCCGGTCCATCGAACTCGGCGCTTCCGGTTTCATTTCCAAATCCTCGGGCATCGACGATATTCGCGATGGCATTCGCACGGTTCTGGAAGGCGATGTCTGGATACCGGAGAGCTGCCAGGGCGACAAGGAACACGACCCTGATGTGACCGACCTCATCGGCCGGCTCAGAACGCTGACGCCGCAACAAAGCCGGGTTCTGGGTATGCTGGCCGAAGGCTTGCTGAACAAGCAGATCGCCTATGAGCTGAATGTTTCGGAAGCCACCATCAAGGCTCATGTCTCCGCGATTCTGCTGAAACTCAAGGTCGACAGCCGCACGCAGGCTGTGATCCAGCTTTCCAAGATCAACACATCGGCCATGGTGGCGTAACCAAGGATTTTATTCCTTTCTTTTCTTTACTCCTGACCGGATATGGTCTAAATTCCGGGCGTAAAAGACAGGAGCTTTTCCGCCACCTGCTCCACCTGCGGGCTTTCTATCATGCTTTCACACGAGACGATCTGGAGCGCCATCGATACGCTTGCCAAGCGTCATGAGCTGACACCTTCGGCTCTGGCGAAGCGTGCCGGTCTCGATCCCACATCGTTCAACAAATCGAAGCGCTTCGGCCCGGACGGCCGCAAACGCTGGCCTTCGACGGAATCCGTATCCAAGGTGCTGGAGGCGACGGGGGCAAGCGTCGACCAGTTTTTCGGCTATGCTTTCAGCAAGGCCGCCCAGACGATGCAACCTTCCGGTCCGGACAATGCCATTCCCCTGCTCGGTTTTGCGCAGGCGGGTTCCGGCGGCTTTTTCGACGATGGCGGTTTTCCGGCCGGTCAGGGCTGGGATGTGGTGGAGTTCCCCTCTTCTCCCGAGCGCAAGCAGGGCGTTTATGCGCTGGAAGTGCAGGGCGAAAGCATGATGCCGCTTTACCGCGACGGCGACATCCTCATCGTGGAGCCCGGCGCGCAGGTGCGGCGCGGCGACCGTGTGGTGTTGAAAAGCCGCGAGGGCGAAGTAATGGCCAAGGTGCTGGCCCGGCAAAGCCCCAAGAATATCGAGCTTCTTTCGCTCAATCCCGAACATCCGAACCGCAGCTTCGACATGGCCGATGTGGAATGGATCGCCCGCATCATCTGGGCCAGCCAATAAATCCCGGCTATTGCGGACACAGGCTTCACGCTTCCAGCCGGTAGGTCTCGGCGCGCGCGCCAACATACTTCCTTTACAGGCCGAGTGTACTTGCGGCAGCATCGACCGTCATGATCTTCGCACCGCCGGACGCCGCCTTGCGGACGAGACCCTGAAGTCTGTCTCCCGGGCAACCGTAAAAGCTCGGCGTCTGCGAAACATCGTGGGTGAAAATGACGAGCCAGCCGCCCTTTTGCAAAACGTCGTCGAGCCAGTGATCGGCGGCATCGAGATAGTTTTGATCGGCGCGCAATTCGACCGCGGCAAGATTATGCGGATCGACGTTGCCCCGGTTGATGCCGGGCATAATGCCGCGAGCGGTCCTGAACCTGCGCCGCAGCAGGGGCTGCATGACCGGTGATGCCATGCCGAAAGGAACGGAGAAATTCCGCATGTGCCCGCTCTCATCGAACGATCCCAGCACGCTGTCGTTACGATCGAGATCCTCCTCAAGCCCGCGCCGTGAAAAACTCGAGAGTTTGCGATGGGAAAAGGTATGGCAGGCAAGCTCATGGCCGGCCGCAGCCAGTTCCGAGCAGCCTTTCGTGGAAATCATCTCCTGTTTATCGTGCTTGTCGATGAAAACGCCCGCAATGTAAAACGTCCCGCAAACACCCTCGTTTTCCAGGATGCGCGCGCCCTCCGTCCAGGCAGTCGCCGGTACATCGTCGAATGTGAAGGAGACGATCGGTTCGGATGTTTCGATCCGCACCGCCGGTCCCGGAAAGTACCGCACGAACCGGTTATTGATCCGGTCTGCAAAGGTCCCGATTTTCTGCGCCATGCATAGCCCCCCGGCCTGTCTGCAATTTACTGTCCCTGTTCAAGTATGTCGTATGCCTGATGTCTCAAACAATAGATTGCGATCAGCAACGAAGACCAGATAGGCCCGGTTCCGGTAAAGAAATTACTCTCAAGACACGAAGAAAGCAGCGCATACACCCAAATTCGTGCGAAAAGCCGTGTCAATCCCGAATCCGTGCCCCTCTCCACCGCAGTCCGGAAGTCGTTTGCGGGTATGATGACGAGCCATATGACGATGAGGATAAAGGCTGGCAGACCGCCATTCAGCAGGCTTTCCACATAGCCGTTATGGGCATGGAAGGCGGAAACAGCCCAAGTGCCGGCAATATCGGCCTGCGCCAGAAGCCGGTCGCTCGTCCAGAACGCCTGAAAGCCCTGCCCGAAAATCGGCGATTGCGCGAAGGTGTCGAAGGACAGTCGCCATATGTCCGTTCGGCCGGTGAAGGTGGAATCGATCCCCAGACTTTCGACCAGATCCCGTATGCTTGGAAAATAGGTGGAGCCGACCGCGAGGATGTTGAGGAAAGCGAGAAGACCGCCGATCATCAGCAATGTCCGGCCGGCATGCCTTTCCATGATCCAGACCAGCGCGATGGTGACGGGCAACAGCATGGCTGCGGTTTTCCCGTTGGTCTTCCAGAGGAAGAAACCCGCCAGCAGCGTGATTGCGATGCCGCCGACCGTCGACCAGGCATTGCGCAGGTAAAGGCCGATCATGAAAAGAATGATCATGGCCGGAGCCGCGGCATTCTTGTGATTGAAGATGCCGCGCCAATCGCCCGCAAGCGCTTTTTCATCAAGATCGTAAGACTGGTGGATCGCACGCGAGCGAAGAAAGATCACCCCGAAATAGCAGAGCGCAAGCAGAATGACGGCGAAGACGGCTATCATCCGGTCGAACTGCCGCCGGTCCCTCGGCATGACGACGAGGACGCTGGTGATGAAGCACAGGAGGGCCGTAAAGAGCAGGCGCTGCAGCGAGGTGCCGGGCTCGGTGCCAATCACCGAACAAATCACAAGCCAGGAGAACAGCAGCAGAATGGGCAGACGCGGCCGCAACAAAAGCCCCGTCAACCGGTGGCGCAGGGCAAAAACGCCCAAAATCAGCGCAATCACAAGCCCGGTCAGCTGGTTCGCGGCGGCGTGCGGCACGGGCGGAGCCGCGAGATTTTCAAAAGGCGCGACGGATATCCAGATATAGAGCATCGTGACGACGAAAAAAATCGCGTCGCGACGACTGCCCGAAAGGGACACGGCATCGCTTTGCGCAGACATGGACTGCGTGTCAGCGAAACGCGGCATGGTCGCCTGCATCGGGAACGGATAATCGGATCATTGGCCTGCCTTGTGACGAACAACGAAACCCATTTGAAACCGGGCCATGTCCAAATAACCAGAAACAGTCATTATCATCATTATTGTGCAATTGCTTTAACCCTCTCTTACCTCAAGGAGGCTAAGACAGGAGAAACTGCCATTCATTCAGGTTACCGCCCTTTGGATTGTCGCCCGGTTTCCGGCTTTTTCAGTTCACCAAATTTAAAAATAGGGCAGTTATCTTTTGAATTCGCCCGGCAATGCCGGAAAACATGGAGAATGAGGTGTCGTTGAATACGCCGCGGTTCGGCCATCTTGTCAGACTGGGATTGACCTATATGGCATCCGGCGGGGCGCTTCTGATGTCCAGCGCCGCCCAGCTTTTGACCTTCGCCCTGCTTGCCCGCCATCTCGGCGTCGAACAATTCGCGCTTTACGCCTCGATCACGGCCGTCACCAATCTCGGTGTCCAGATCTGCGGTATCGGTTCGCAGGAATCGCTCATCCGCCGCGTGGCGCAGGATCGCAGCATGTTTCCCGTCATGCTCGGCCACAGTTACCTGTTGAGCGCCGCGACCGGCGTGGTGCTGACCATCATCGGCATGGTAACGATCCCCGTGTTTTTCCCGACATCGGAAACATTGCTGCATACACTCATCACCACCTTCCTGATCCTGGTGACGAACCTCGTTTTTCTGAAGGTTATTTCGCTTTCCACGCAAAGCTTCATCGCCCATTCCAACTTCGCCTCCGCCAACAAGCTGGAAGTGATGTTCGCCGTCGCCCGCACGATTGCCGCCGTGGTCGCCTGCCTGGTCTTCAAGGTGGAAACTGTGGAGGCCTGGGCCCTGTGGAATCTGGCCGCCCACACCGCCGCAGCGGTAATTTCGGTCAAGGCGATCGGCAGGCTCGGCAGGCCCGTCTTCCGGATCGTTCGCGAGGAAATCCGCATTGGCGTCCTGTTTTCGACGCAGTTCCTGTTCAAGGCCGTGCGCGGCAATGCCGATATTCTCGTTCTCGGTACAGTTGCCAGCGCCGAGGTTCTGGGCAGCTATTCCATCGCCCGGCGAATTCTCGACAGCTCCTATCTCTCGGTGGAGGCTCTCAACCGGCTGATCTATCCGGGTTCGGCCTCAGCCGCCCTTCAGGGCATCAGCAAAACCATAGAACGCGCCTATAATGTGCTGAAGGCGGCGCTTGTCATCGCAGCCGGTAGCGCTTTGGTGATCTTCATCATCGCACCCTTCCTGCCGCTGTTGTTCGGCGACGAATACGTCTCGCTGCCCATGATTACCCGCGTCCTTTGCTGGGTCGTGCTGCCAATGGCGGTTGCGGCGACCGCACTTGAGGCGCTTGGCGCATCCGGGCGACAGGATATTCGCGCCAAGATATGGAACAGCGGCAACCTCATCGGCTCCGTCGTTGTCGCCTTCTTCACCTGGTCCTTCAGCATTTCGGGAACGATCGGCAGCTACTTCCTGGTGGAATCCGCCATCGCCGCCGCCGTATGGATCGCGCTTTTGCGGTTGCGGCGCAGCGACCCGGCCTTTGCGCCAGCCAAATAGCCGACGCCGGAGACGATCCGGATAGGAGCTGGGTTTCTCTAATAGAGCCCGTAGGGGAAATAACGCCGGTAGATTTCCTCCAGCCGGCCGTTGCGGGAAAGTGCTGCCAAGGCCTGATCGAAGGCCGGCACAAGCACGTTATCCGGATCCACAGCCATAATGGAAAGGCCTTCGCCCAGAAATCTGTCGGACATGTAAGGGCCGCCGAAAATTGCGCAGCAGCCTTCGGACGTGCTTCCTGAAACCCAGAAAGGCAGGCGCAGGCCATCGGCGAAAATGGCGTCTACCTTGCCTGTCTTCAGCGCTTCATACATGGGTTCATACCCATTAAAACCTTCAGTCGTCGCTTTCGGAAAAAACGCCTTGAGCATCTGTTCGTGCCGTGAGCCTGTGACCGCGCCCACCTTCTTTCCCGACAGGGCGTCGGCACCGGAGCCGGTGAATTTCGCCGCCTTGTTGACGGCAAGACGGGCGGGTAACAACAAATAGGGACGCGAGAAGGTGAAACTCTTGCGCAGATCGGCCGTGGTGGCGAGGCCAGAAATCACCGCTTCGCCCTCTCCCATTTCCAGGGCCGCCTCCAGCTCGTCAAACGGCAGCGCCTGCACCTGACATTTGCTTTCTATCTTCAGCTGGGAGCAGATTTCACGCACCAGATCGACATGGAAACCCGCAAGCCGGCCTTCCTGATCGGTAAAATTGAATGGCGGAAAATCGACCGACATCAGAAACCTGACCCGGGGGACGGAAGAAAGATCACCGCCCGGAAACCGCTCCTGCGCGTCGAACAGCACCGGCATGCGGCCTCCGTCCGACAGGCCTTCCGCATGAAGTTTTCCAAAAATACCAACAAATTGTAAAGCGATAGCTAAAGTAAATGCAAGACTTATATTTCGCGTTACATTCGTCATTCTCATCTATACTGTCCACAGCAGGAAGTTGGGCGTTACCATGACGACGGCGGCGATGCATGGATTATTTTAGCCATTATACACGAGAATCGTTTCGCACGACGCCGGCGAAACGAAAAATTCCGTTTTCGCTGAGGGACGACAATCCGCCCTGGAGCTTTCCCGAAGGGGACGAAACAGGAGCGGCGCGCTTTCTTTCGTCGCTCGGATTCGGCAAGCCCTATATCAGCACATTCGAAGAACAGGCCCTCGAAAACGGCTCGACGGTGGAAGAGGAGTTGCTGGCAAGCGGCCTTGTCGAGACGGATGCATATTTCGGTGCTTTTGCCAGATTTCTGCGATTGCCGTTTCTCCCGGAAATCAATCCGGAACGGGTGGCGGACATAAACCATCTGGATACGCAGCTTGCCGAACCACGGATCCTTCGGCTGATACCATCAAACAACAAACCAGCACTTCTGATCGTGCCGGAACTGGGGCGGATGGAATTGCTGAAGAGCATGCTCGATCAACATCCGCATCTTTTCGACGAACTTGCCGTGACCACACCGCAGGCCATGCGCAACGCCATCTGGAAGGCGGGTGAGACACGCCGCTGCCGGGAAACGCGCCAGCAGCTTTTCAACACCACGCCGCAGCATTCCGCCAGGATCACGCTGCACGGTGAGCAGGGTTTTGTGAGCGGCGTTCTCGTTACCCTGCTCGTTCTGTCGCTGCTGTTTTATACGCAGGCGGCTCTGGCTTATATTCATGTCACCCTGACGATGCTTTATCTCTCAACCCTGCTTTTCAGGTTGTTTGCACTCGTCCACTCGCCCAGAGAAAACGATGTAAAAACCATCGCTCCGCTCCAGCAGGACGGGGAGCTGCCTGTCTACACCGTTCTCGTGGCGCTTTATCGCGAAGAGGCCATCGTCGCGCAACTTGTCAATGCGCTGGAGCGGCTGGACTGGCCCAAATCTCGGCTCGACATCAAGCTCGTCTGCGAGGCCGATGACGAAGCGACGATCGAGGCTATCCTGCGGACAAACCCCGGTCCGCATATCGAAATCGTCAGGGTGCCGCCGTCCCTGCCCCGCACCAAACCGAAGGCCCTGACCTACGCGCTCTCCGGCGCGCGTGGTGCGTTCGTTGCCGTTTACGACGCCGAAGACCGCCCCCATCCACAACAACTACGCGAAGCCTACGCCACCTTCCATGATCAACCGGACGACGTGGCCTGCCTGCAGGCTCCGCTTATCATCAGCAATGCTCGCTCCTCCTGGCTCAGCGCCTGTTTCGCACTGGAATATTCCGGCCTCTTCCGCTGCATGCTGCCCGTTCTCGCCGCACACCGGCTGCCGCTGCCGCTTGGCGGCACCTCCAATCATTTCCGAACCGCCGTATTGCGCCGGGCCGGTGCCTGGGACCCTTACAATGTCACGGAAGACGCCGATATAGGCCTCAGGCTGCACAGGCTCGGTTATCGCTGCGGCGTCATCCGGCGACAGACACTGGAGGACGCGCCAACCTCGCTTCCTGTCTGGCTGAACCAGCGCGCACGCTGGTACAAGGGCTGGCTGCAGAGCTGGCTGGTGATGACCCGCGCGCCCTTTACAACCGCGCGCCACATGGGCTGGGTCGCCTATCTCGTCTTCCAGCTGCTGATCGGCGGCATGCTTCTGTCGTCGCTGGCCCATCCCTTGCTGTTCGTTTCCTTCACCTTCATGGTCATGACGATCAGCGAAAATGGCGCGGGTATGCTGCTTTCCTGGCAGGGCCTTCTGTTTTTCATCGATACGCTGAATATTTTCGGAAGCTACGCCATCTTCGTGCTGATGGGCCGAAACAGGATGATACCTTACGAGAAACAACAGATCGGACAGCGCTGGTTGGCGATCCCGCTTTACTGGCTGATGTTGTCAGTCGCGGCGTGGCGCGCTGTGGCGGAGTTGAAAACCAGGCCCTTCGTCTGGAACAAGACACCCCATATGCCGGTCGTCAGAAACACGACCTGAGAAGACATAGGCAATTAAAGAGGCGCGTTCCCAGCGCTTCTTTTCGCGACACAGGACGCGCCTCACCGTTTTCAGCTTGCGCTGTTGCTTTTTGCAAACGGTTTCGGGTTACGGCGGGGCTCGCCTATAGATGCAGCATAAACCAAAACACCCTGCCGAACGAGGTTCCTCCTCCGGCAAGGTCTATCGCTTCATCACAACAGCGACTGAACAACTTTATTTGGCGACGAGCTTGTTCTTGATCAGGCCGACGACGACCTGGACGATCAGGCCACCGATGCCACCGCCAACGAGCTGGCCGGCAAGAGCGCCGATATCCATGCCGCCGGCTGCCGCAGTTCCACCTGCCCCCAGCAGCGATCCGAGCACGCTTCCTCCGCCGATGCCGCCAACGGCGCCCGCAATCAGGTTGCCGAGCGAGCCGAGATCGGAATCCTTCAGTATTTTTCCGCCGGCCGTACCGCCAATCGCACCACCGACAATTTGGGTCAATATCGAAGTAAGATCCATGTCATCCTCCTCACTGGTTTCCCCGACCATTCGGGGAAACAAAGCTTCCCATTTATGTCTGAGCGGGCTGGACAGAACCGGCGTGGCCGACTTTCTCTTCCTCGCCAAAAACTTTCCAGACCACGGCGCCGATAGCACCGCCGAGGATTGGAGCAAGCCAGAACAGCCAGAGCTGTTGCAGCGCCCATCCACCAACGAACAATGCCTGTCCCGTCGAGCGGGCTGGATTGACGGAAGTGTTGGTGACCGGAATGGAGATCAGATGAATAAGGGTAAGGGCAAGGCCGATGGCAATCGGCGCAAAGCCGGCTGGAACCCTGCCATGTGTCGACCCCAGAATGATGATCAGGAAAAATGCCGTCAAGATGACCTCGATCAGCAGCGCCGAGACGAGGGAGTATCCGCCCGGCGAATGTTCGCCGTAACCATTGGCGGCGAAACCGCCAATTTCGGCCCCCGCCTTACCGGTGACGATGACATAAAGCGCGCCCGCCGCGACGGCAGCCCCCAGAACCTGCGCCACTATATAAGGAACGAGGTTCGATGCCGGGAATTTGCCGGCAACGGACAGACCGACGGAAACGGCCGGATTGAAATGACCGCCCGAAATGCCCCCGACCGCATAGGCCATGGTCAGAACCGTGAGACCGAAGGCGAAAGCGACACCGAGAAAGCCAATGCCGAGTTCTGGAAAAGCGGCGGCGAAAACCGCACTGCCGCAACCTCCGAACACGAGCCAGAACGTACCAAGAAATTCCGAAAGAAGCTTGCGACTCATAACACCATCCCCAAATGCTACGACTGCATCAACTATTACGTGCAATTAAATCGTAGTCAAGATAAATCGTGTAGGCGCCCGGACACCCATATACAGGCGGCTGCGGCCATGCTTTCTTGCTAATCAGGAAGGCTTTCGGCTGTCTTGAAAACTGGAGCGGGTGAAGGGAATCGAACCCTCGTATTCAGCTTGGGAAGCTGCTGCTCTACCATTGAGCTACACCCGCGCCTGAAGCTAAGACATCCGACAGTTTGCGGCGGGTGTCAAGCATCCGACAAGGTCATTATGCGGGTCGAAAATGCTTGGACAGCTTCAGCCCCTGCGCCTGATAATTGGAGCCGAGGCCGCTGCCGTAGAGGCCTTCCGGCTTTTGCAGCATGTGTTCGTAAACCAGCCGGCCAACGATCTGGCCATGTTCGAGGATGAAGGGCACTTCGTGGCTGCGCACTTCAAGCACGGCGCGGCTGCCGGTGCCGCCCGCCTGTGCGTGGCCAAAACCGGGATCGAAAAAGCCGGCATAATGCACACGGAACTCGCCCACCAGCGGGTCGAAAGGGGTCATTTCCGCCGCATAAGACGGGGGCACGTGTACGGCCTCGCGTGAGACAAGGATGTAGAACTCATCCGGATCGAGGATCAGTTCGGCGCGGCCGCGCGCATGGAGCGGCTCCCAGAAATCGAGAACGTCGTGCTGGGCCTTCTTGTCGACATCCACTACCGCCGTGTGGTGTTTACCGCGATAGCCGATCAGCCCGTTCTCGCCGAAACCCTTGAGGTCGATGGAAAGCGCGATGCCGCCGCCGGTCACATTCGGGGTTTCGCTGGCGACCAGCGTTTCCCTCTCGTGCAATTTCAGAAGCTCGCTTTCGTTGAGCAGCGAATGGCCGATGCGAAAGCGGATCTGCGACAGGCGCGAGCCGCGACGCACGACGACGGGGAAGGTGCGCGGGCTGATTTCCAGATAGAGCGGGCCAGCATAACCCGCCGGTATCTTGTCGAATTCCTGCGCATTGTCGGTCATGACGCGGGTGAAGATATCAAGCCGCCCCGTCGAGCTTTTCGGATTGGCCGAGGCCGACATTTCGGCCGGCAATTCCAGGCTTTCCATCAGGGGCACGATGTAGACGCAACCGGTTTCCAGCACCGCGCCCTCACTCAGATCCACCTCGTGCAGGCTGAAGCGGTTGAGCTTGTCGATGACGCGGGTTCCGGGACCGGGCATGAAGCTGGCGCGAACGCGATAGGCCTTCGAGCCCAGCCGCAGATCGAGGCTGGCTGGCTGCACCTGATCAGCATCGAGATCGGCCTCGCTTTTCAGCTTGCCGCCCGCAAACAGCGCCCTGATAGCGCCGTCCGCCAAAATGCCCGTGGTTCTGGTCATGGTCATCATTCCTTTTTACGGCGACAAAACCAAAAGGAAAGCATTGACGCAAGCCGGTAACGGCAGTATGGCAAGCTTATCCCGTGGTGATTTGGCCGGTCGGCTTGCAGCCACGTTAAACAAGTGGCTAAAAAGACCGGGTGCTAGGAACCGGTCTGCTTTTGCGGCCGGTTTTTTTGTTTTGAAGGTGATCACATGAGCAATAAATGGCGCCCGGCAACCCAGCTCGTTCACGGCGGTACGCTACGCTCACCCTATGGTGAAACGTCGGAAGCAATCTATCTGACCCAGGGTTTCGTCTACGAAAACTCCGAAGCCGCCGAAGCGCGCTTCAAGGGCGAAACGGATGGCTTCATCTATGCACGCTATGCCAGCCCGACCAATGACATGTTTGAAAAGCGCATGTGCCTGCTGGAAGGTGCGGAAGACGCCCGGGCGCTTGCCTCCGGCATGGCCGCCGTCACCGCCGCCATCATGTGCCAACTGCGCGCGGGCGACCATATCGTCGCTGCACGCGCCCTCTTCGGCTCCTGCCGCTGGGTGGTCGAGACGCTCGCACCTAAATATGGCATCGAATGCACGCTGATTGACGGGCGCGATCTCGAAAACTGGGAAAAGGCGATCCAGCCGAACACTAAGCTGTTTTTCCTCGAAAGCCCGACCAACCCGACGCTGGAAGTGGTGGACATTGCCGGCGTGGCGAAGCTCGCCGACCAGATCGGCGCGAAGCTGGTGGTCGACAATGTTTTCGCGACACCGCTGTTCCAGAAGCCGCTCGAACTCGGCGCCCATATCGTCGTTTATTCGGCAACGAAGCATATTGACGGTCAGGGCCGTTGCCTTGGCGGCGTGATCCTTTCCGACAAGAAGTGGATCGAGGAAGAGTTGCAGGATTATTTCCGCCACACCGGCCCGGCCATGTCGCCGTTCAACGCCTGGACGCTTCTGAAAGGCATCGAGACCCTGCCGCTGCGCGTGAAGCAGCAGACGGCCAATGCCGCAAAGATCGCCGATTTCCTCGCCGACAGCGGCAAGGTCGGCAAGGTCATCTATCCCGGCCGCGCCGATCACCCGCAGGCAGACATCATCGCGCGGCAGATGACCGGCGGTTCGACGCTCGTCGCTTTCGAATTGAAGGGCGGCAAGGATGCGGCCTTCGCGTTGCAGAACGCGCTGGACATCGTGAAGATCTCCAACAATCTGGGTGACGCAAAGAGCCTCATTACCCACCCCGGCACCACGACGCACAAGAACCTGACCGACGAGGCACGCGCCGAACTCGGCATTTCCGGCGGCACCTTGCGCCTTTCCTGCGGCATCGAGGATACGGACGATCTGCTGGAGGATATGGCGAAGGCTCTGGCGGCCGTTTCCGCCTGAGAATTCAATCGACACATCGCTACGGCCCCTCTTCACGTCGGGCCGTGGCAAAGCCCCTGGTGTCAGGCAACCAATATTTACCTTTACCGTTATCCCTAACGGTGGAAAACGGCGCAACAGAAGATGCCTCCTGCCCGTTAAGTCGTTCATTTTCTTGACGATAGCCAGAACCTGTAGTGTAGGATAATGGCGGCAGGCATAATATCGAGGTGTGGCGCGTATGTATCGTGCTCTGACAAGGGATATCGAGGTAACGGTCGATCCGTATTATCTCGAAGAACAATCCGACCCGGATGACGACCGTTACGTCTGGGGCTATAAAGTCGTGATCTCGAACAATTCCGATGTTCCGATAACGCTCGTCAATCGCTATTGGCATATTACCGACCAGAACGGACAGGTGGACGAGGTCTACGGACCGGGCGTCGTCGGCGAGAAACCGCACCTGAACCCCGGTGACAGTTACGAATATTCATCCGGCTGCCCGCTGGATACACCGTCGGGCCTGATGTTCGGCCATTATGAAATGGAAACGGACAAAGGCGAGGTGTTCAACGTCACCATACCCGCCTTCTCTCTGGATTCGCCCGGCCTGTTGCGGGTCCTGAATTGATGCAGACGCACCGATGCGGAGCCGCGCTGTTCAAAAGCGCGGCCTCGCCAGTCACAGCGTTTCAGACGTTGTCAAACTCGCTGATATCGTAACGATAGGTCGTCGAGCAAAACTCACAGGTCACGGCAATCGCACCGTCTTCCTCGCTTGCCTTGATCTCTTCGGCGGTGAAACCGGAGAGAACATCCTTGATTTTCTCCCGCGAGCAGCTGCAGCGGTCGAAAATGATCTGCGGATCGTAGATGCGCACGCCGCTCTCATGGAAAAGCCTGTAGAGGAGACGCTCCACCGGCACCTGCGGATCGGTCAGTTCGTCGGTATCCACCGTGTTCAGCAGCGTTACCGCTTCGGTCCAGGCATCGTCTTCCCCGACTTCATAATCGCCCTCATCACCATCACCACCGTGAAGGTCGCGCATGCGCAGACGCTCGGGCGCCTGCGGCAGAAATTGCGCGATCACTCCGCCCGCACGCCAGCCATGGCGCGGCTTGCCTTCGTCATCACGGTCGAAGAACTGGGCGACGCCGAGGCGCACGCGGGTGGGAAGCTGTTCCGACTGGCGGAAATAAACCCCGGCGATTTCTTCCAGCGATGAGCCGTCCAGCGGCACGATGCCCTGATAGGGCTGCATGCCGATACCCTGATCGATCGTGAAGGCCAGAATGCCGGTGCCGAGCAATTGTTCGGGCGAGGTCTCCCCCGCCTTAACCGCCTCCGCCAGCCGCTCCTCATCGAAACGGGCATAGGCGCGCATGCTTTCCGGCGCAGTAAAATCCGCCACCAGAAGATCGACCGGGCCGTCGCCCTTGGTCTGAACGGTCAGCTTGCCGGAAAACTTCAGGGACGTACCGATCAGCGCCGTCAGAACCGTCGCTTCCGCCAGCAGCCGGGCGACTACATCGGGATAATCATGCCGATCGAGGATGGCATTCAACAACGGTCCGACCTGTACCGCGCGGCCGCGCACGTCCAGACCTTCGACCTGAAAGGGCACAACCTTGTCGTCACCAGCTAAATCGAGATTGTCCAGTTCAACCGTTACATCTGCCATATCATAACTCCTTGGCGCAGCCGTCGCGCCGCAACCGTCCAAAAGTCCGGCTTTTAAAATGTACTTTTTCCGCTTGTCGCACAGAGATCCGGGAAGCGAAACAGCCTCCGGGGAAAATCGTGCAATCGTGATTGTGGCCCGCCAGCAAAACCCAACGAGCCTTTTCGAAGTCCCACAGATGGTAATGTGTCCGGCCAAGTTCAAGCACCTTCCTGACCACTGGCAAGGAAGGGTTGAGAGCCGTCAGATGACGCCCAGGCACCATGCGATGATGGACTTCTGCGCATGGAGCCGGTTTTCCGCCTCGTCGAAGACCACCGATTGCGGCCCGTCGATCACAGCGTCCGTCACTTCCTCACCGCGATGCGCCGGCAGGCAATGCATGAACAGCGCCTCCTTGTTGGCCTTCGCCATCAGCGCTTCATTGACCTGATAGGGCTGGAAGATATTGTGGCCGCGCGCCTTGTGTTCCTGGTTCATGGACACCCAGGTATCGGTAACGACGCAATCCGCTCCCGCCACCGCCTTGTCGGCATCATGATACAGCCTGACGTCGCCGCCATTGTTGCGCGCCCAGTTCAGGAACTTGTCGTGCGGTTCCGAACCCATCGGCACCGCCATCGCCATCTGGTAGCCAAAACGGGCGGAGCCTTCCACGAAGGAATGCAGCACGTTGTTGCCGTCGCCCGTCCAGGCGATGGTCTTGCCTTTGACCGGGCCGCGATGTTCCTCGAATGTCAATATATCCGCCATGATCTGGCAGGGATGCGTGTCGTCCGTCAGGCCGTTGATAACAGGCACCGTCGCGTGTTCGGCAAGCTCGAGCAAGCGCGAATGATCCGTCGTACGGATCATGATGGCGTCAACATAACGCGACAGAACCTTGGCCGTATCGCCAATCGTTTCGGCGCGGCCGAGCTGCATTTCCGTGCCCGACAGGAAAAGGGTCTCGCCGCCGAGCTGGCGCATGCCGACATCGAAGGAGACGCGGGTGCGGGTGGACGGCTTTTCGAAGATCATCGCCAGCATCTTGCCGGCCAGCGGCTTTTCCGCCGTGCCGGTTTTGGTGGCAATCTTGCGTGTGCGCGCATCATCAAGAATTGTCCGCAGATCCTCCGACCCGACGGCCGAGAGGTCCAGAAAATGTTTTGGTGAAACCATTCTAATCTGTCCCATGCTTGCGAACCCCTGAAGAGAGGCCCGCCCTTGATTTTTTCAGGCGATTTTCGCCTGTTTCGCTGTCAGGGAGGCGGCAGCCGCGTCGACACGCGCCAGGCCCTCGCGGGCCTCTTCCGCCGTGGTGATGAGCGGCGGCAGAAGACGGATGACGTTGTCGCCCGCAGGCACGCCAAGCAGATGCTCCGCGCGCATGGCCTGTAGCAACTCACCCGAAGGAACCCTCGCCTTGATGCCCATCAGCAGACCTTCGCCGCGGATTTCCTCGATCACATCAGGATAACGATCCTTAAGCGAGGCAAGTCCCTGGCGGAAGACCAGCGCGACATCACGAACCTTTTCCAGAAAACCGTCGGCCAGAACGACATCCAGCACGGCATTGCCCACGGCCATGGCCAGCGGATTGCCGCCATAGGTGGTGCCGTGCACACCCGCTGTCATGCCGGAAGCGGCATCTGCGGTCGCAAGGCATGCGCCGAGCGGGAAACCACCGCCGATCCCCTTGGCGACCGCCATGATATCGGGCGCAACGCCGGTATGTTCATAGGCAAACAGCTTGCCCGTGCGGCCGACACCCGTCTGGACCTCATCGAAAATCAACAGCAGGCCGTGCTCGTCGCACAGGCCGCGCAGGATTTGCAGGAATTCCTTGCTGGGCGCACGAATGCCGCCTTCGCCCTGAATGGGCTCGATCAGCAACGCAGCCGTTTCAGCGGTGATGACGGCCTTCAGGGCGTCGACATCGGCGAATGGCACCTGGTCGAAACCTTCGACCTTGGGACCGAAACCTTCGAGGTATTTCTGCTGGCCGCCGGCGGCGATCGTCGCGAGCGTGCGGCCATGGAAGGCGCCTTCGAACGTCACGATACGGAACTTTTCCGGATGGCCCTTCGAGAAGTGATAACGGCGCGCGGTCTTGATTGCGCATTCAAGGGCTTCCGCACCGGAATTGGTGAAGAACACCTTGTCTGCGAAAGTCGCTTCCGTCAGGCGCTTTGCCAGTTTTTCCTGCCCCGGCACTTCATAGAGGTTCGAGACGTGCCAGACCTTCTCGGCCTGCGTCTTGATCGCATCGACAAGGTGAGGATGGGCATGGCCGAGCGAGTTGACGGCGACACCGGCCGCAAAATCCAGATATCGTTCGCCGCTTTCCGTATACAGCCAGACACCCTCACCGCGCTCGAAGCGCAGGGGGGCTCTTGAAAACGTATCAAACAATGGCGCGCCGGCTTCGGCCATGGCTGTATCACTCCTTGCGCGATTGCGCTGTCAAACGGTTGTCAATAGGCTTGCGGGGTTATCCCTCGCCTGAAAATCAAAAATGCCGCCTTGCGGCGGCAGGGGCACTATTGTCACTTCGTTTGCCGATGTCAACAAAAGTCCGCGTTTCCCGGGCTTCTCAAGCACTTGTATGCCGTGGCGGACGAGGCCCAAGGTGTTGCCTTTCAGACTCAAGACAGCAGCAAGTTGGGGAAAACCGGAAAATCGATTCCAGATGATTCCCGCGACTCTTGCCACGGAGTCAGCCTAGCATTAGGTTAATCGCTAATTACTAGACTGCGATGCGGCGGAACTAGTCACCTAAAATCTGGCGGAAACCACGCTTGCGGCACGCCCGCGAGACAGAGAAGGATTCTGCCGAAAATACACGCGACAAGCGGAGAAGCGGCATGAACTGGACAGACGAGCGAGTCGAAAAACTCAAGAAATTGTGGTCCGAAGGGCTTAGCGCCAGCCAGATAGCAGCACAGCTGGGCGGCGTCAGCCGTAACGCCGTGATCGGCAAGGTCCATCGTCTCAATCTGCCGGGACGCGTCAAGGCTGGCGGTCCGGTCACTTCGGCGCGCTCCGCGCCCAAGCGCACCGCGGCACCTGCCCCGCGCACGACGACTTTCGCAGGCCGCGTCAATGCGGCACCGGCACGGATCCTGAACCGCTCGAACGCGGCGACGGCACTGCACGAGGAAATCGGCATCGAGACCGCACAGGTTCTCGAATACGTTCCTTCCAGAAACGCGGTCACGCCGATTTCCCGTCGCCTGACGCTGACGGAACTGACGGAACGCACCTGCAAGTGGCCGGTCGGCGACCCGTTGAAGGACGACTTCCATTTCTGCGGTTGCGAAGCGCTGGAAGCTTCGCCCTACTGCAAGTTCCACGCGAAACTCGCCTATCAGCCGGTGAGCGAGCGTCGCAAGGCTTGAGTGTTGCGGCACACATTCAGCACTCAAAAATTACGGGCCTTCGGGCCCGTTTTTTTATGACCAAACCCAAGGCGGTTCCGCGGTCAACACGCCGATAGAGGGCCGAGCCCTTTCCTGTCGGGTTCAGCCTCACAATCATGATTTCAGCGGGGCCGTCAGTCACTCTTCTTGGGGATGAAGGGGGTCGCGTTTGCGGAAGGGTCAGAACCGAAAGGCCCGACACCATTCCGGTTTCGGGCCTTCTAACTCTTGGGGATATTGTCCCGAGTGAAACCGTCGCGTTCAGGTCCGCTCAGGCTTCCATCGAGTATCCGGCGCCGCGCACGGTGCGGATGACATCCTGCATATGGGAAAAATTCAGGGCCTTGCGCAGGCGTCCGACATGCACATCGACAGTACGCTCATCGACATAGATATCGTGACCCCAGACCCCATCCAGCAATTGCGAGCGGGAAAACACCCGACCCGGTGATGTCATCAGGAATTCGAGCAGACGGAATTCAGTCGGGCCGAGGCGCACTTCGCGGCTTTTGCGATGGACGCGATGGGTTTCGCGATCCAGTTCGATATCGCCGCATTTCAGCACCGAAGAGAGAACCTCGGGACGGGCCCGGCGCAGCATGGCCTTGACGCGAGCCATGAGTTCCGGCGTCGAAAATGGCTTGACGACATAGTCGTCGGCACCGGTGGCGAGACCGCGAACCCGCTCGCTCTCTTCGCCGCGCGCCGTCAGCATGATGATGGGCAGGCGTTCGGTTTCCGGCCGCATTCTCAAACGCCGGCACAGTTCGATACCGGAAACACCAGGCAGCATCCAATCCAGGATGAGAAGGTCCGGAATGCGTTCCTGCAGCCTGATTTCCGCCTCGTCGCCACGGGGTATCGTGTCGACGTCGTATCCCTCAGCCT
This sequence comes from Rhizobium sp. GR12, assembly GCF_036596185.1. Taxonomy (NCBI): domain Bacteria; kingdom Pseudomonadati; phylum Pseudomonadota; class Alphaproteobacteria; order Hyphomicrobiales; family Rhizobiaceae; genus Rhizobium; species Rhizobium sp. GR12. The sequence goes on from NZ_JASXTH010000001.1 coordinate 230,262, forward strand.
CGAGATTGTAACGAAGCAGGACGCTCAACGCTTCCTCGTCTTCCACAACTGCAATCTTGGGCACCATATGCTGAACTCCGCAAGCTTCTGCTTGTCTGTTACTCGGTCACCGAACCAAGCGTGTTGGAACTGTCGTCCTTCGGACGCTCGCCCTCCGGCTGGCTGCCGGTGGTCATGTAATAGATCGTTTCGGCGATATTCGTGGCATGGTCGCCGATACGCTCGATGTTCTTGGCGCAGAACAGAAGATGCGTGCAGGTGGTGATGTTGCGCGGATCTTCCATCATGTAAGTCAGAAGCTCACGGAAGAGCGACGTATACATGGCGTCGATTTCCTCGTCGCGTTCGCGGATGGCATTGGCCTTTTCAGCGGAACGTGTCGAATAGACGTCAAGGACTTCCTTGAGCTGCACCAGCGCAAGCTCGGACAAATGCTCGATGCCGCGGGCGAGCTTGCGCGGCACGCCGGTTCCTGCAACCGCGATAACGCGCTTGGCCGTGTTCTTGCCGAGATCGCCGACGCGTTCGAGATCGCCGGCGATGCGCAAGGTGCCGATGATCTCGCGAAGATCCGCCGCCATCGGCTGCCGCCTGGCGATGGTGACGATGGCCTTGTCGCCGATTTCGCGTTCGGCGTGGTCGAGAATAGTATCGTCGGAAATGACCTTCTGCGCGAGCGCGGCATCGGAATTGACGAGCGCGCGCACGGCGTCGCCGCACATCTGCTCGGCAAGACCGCCCATTTCGGCGATGCGGCGCGTCAGAAACTTCAATTCGTCGTCATAGGCGGACAGGATATGCGAATGGGTCGTTGTCTGTGTCATGGTCTAGTCCTCCGGCTTGGCCCGCATGCACGTGCCCAAAGCGGGGCACGGCAGGGGCACCAGTCTTGTTCGGTTTCGATAAAGCGGCGGCCGGGGATCAGCCGAAGCGGCCCATGATGTAGTCCTGCGTGCGCTGGTCGTCCGGATTGGTGAACATCTTGTCCGTCTCGTTTTCCTCGACGAGATGGCCAAGGTGGAACATGGCCGTGCGCTGGGAAACACGCGCCGCCTGCTGCATGGAGTGCGTGACGATGACGATCGTGTAGTTGGTGCGCAGTTCGTGGATCAGCTCCTCGACCTTCGCCGTCGCGATCGGGTCCAGCGCCGAGCACGGCTCGTCCATCAGGATCACTTCCGGGCTGACGGCAATAGCGCGCGCAATGCACAGACGCTGCTGCTGGCCGCCGGAGAGGCCCGTACCGGATTCCAGCAAACGGTCCTTCGCCTCATTCCAGAGACCAGCTTTCTGCAGGCTCTGCTCAACGATCTGGTCCATATCCGCCTTGTTGCGGGCAAGACCGTGGATGCGCGGGCCGTAGGCGATGTTTTCGTAAATCGTCTTCGGAAACGGGTTCGGCTTCTGGAACACCATGCCGACGCGGGCGCGAAGTTCCACGACATCGATCGCCTGATCGTAGATATCGTCGGTGTCGAGCGTGATCTTGCCCGTGACCCGGCAACCGTCGATCGTGTCGTTCATGCGGTTCAAGGTGCGCAGGAAAGTGGATTTACCGCAACCGGACGGGCCGATGAGCGCAGTCACCGTGTTTTCGCGGACATTGAGGTTTACGTCGTAAAGCGCGCGCTTTTCGCCGTAATAAACCGAAACGTCCTTGCCGATCATCTTGTATGAAACTTCATTCATCTTCTTGTCCAGCGCCTTTTCAACTGCTGCTTCCGACAACATGTTCATTGCTCAATCTCCCTCTACCAGCGCCGTTCGAAGCGGCGACGCAACAGGATTGCGCCAACATTCATGAGAATGAGGAACAGGAGCAGGATGATAATAGCGCCGGATGTCCTTTCGACAAAGGCGCGCTCTGCTTCGTTCGCCCACATGTAAATCTGCACCGGCAGAGCCGTGGACGGATCCATCGGCGTTGTCGGATAGTTCGCAACGAATGCCACCATGCCGATCAGGAGCAGTGGCGCCGTTTCGCCCAGCGCGTGGGCGAGGCCGATGATGGTGCCGGTCAGAATGCCCGGCATGGCGAGCGGCAGGACGTGGTGGAAGATCGTCTGCATCTTGGAGGCGCCAAGTCCGAGCGCTGCGGCGCGGATAGACGGCGGCACGGCCTTCAATGCGGCACGGGTCGCGATGATGATCGTCGGCAAGGTCATCAGCGTCAGGACGAGGCCGCCGACCAGCGAGGCGGAGCGCGGAAAGCCCATGAAGTTGATGAAAACGGAGAGGCCGAGCAGACCGTAGACGATGGAGGGAACAGCCGCCAAATTGTTGATGTTCACCTCGATAAGATCCGTCAACCGGTTCTTCGGGGCGAATTCCTCAAGATAGATGGACGCCGCGACACCGATCGGCAACGACAGCACCAGCACGATCAGCATCATGTAAAACGAGCCGATCAGCGCAACACCGACACCCGCCGCTTCCGGACGGCTCGAATTGCCGTTGACGAAGATGCCGGTATTGAAATGCTTGCCGAGCTGTCCGCTTTCGGCGAGCTGGTTCATCCAGCCAAGCTGCTGGTTGGAGATACGGCGGTTGGCTTCATCCCCCGTCATATCCACCTGGCCCTTGAAGGCGCTGTCGACATCGCCCGACGCCAGAAGCGTCACGGTGCGTGTGGTGCCGATGACAGCGGGATCGGCGACGACGATATCGCGCAGCTGTGTCCGCACGCTGTCCGAGATCATCGTGTTGACCGCGCGCAGACCGGCCTTATCCGTCGGCGCGACGCCGAGAATCTTGGCGACCGCATCGCGGGCGAGGACGGGATAATTGGCCGTCATCAGCTTTGCGGGATTTGTGGCCCGCTCGTTCTTCGGATCGATGATCAGTTCGGAAAACTCGACCGGAACGGTGATCATCGTCTGCTGGAAGGCGGTGTGGCCCTTGGCGACGACCGACCAGAGCAGCAGGAAGAGGAAGATGAGGCCAAACGAGATCGCTGCCATTCCATAAGCTCGGAAGCGGCGTTCGGCGGCGTAGCGGCGCTTGATGCCGATATCACGGCGCTTGGCGCTGTTTACGGCAGCAGCGCCGGCTGCGGGAGAAACGATGTCGGTCATTCATATTGCTCCCGGTATTTGCGCACGATGTAAAGCGCGTAGATATTCAGGCAAAGCGTGATTGCGAAAAGCGTGATGCCCAGCGCGAAGGCCACCAGCGTTTGCGGCGAGGTGAATTCAAGGTCGCCGGTCAGCTGGCTGACGATCTTGACGGTCACGGTGGTCATGGGTTCGAAGGGGTTGAGCTGCAGGCGGGCTGCGACGCCGGCCGCGAGAACCACGATCATGGTTTCGCCGATCGCACGCGACGCCGTCATCAGCACGGCGCCGACGATGCCGGGAAGAGCGGCGGGAACGATGACCCTCTTGATGGTTTCAGAGCGCGTGGCGCCGAGACCGAGAGAGCCGTCGCGCAGCGAACGCGGCACGGCGGTGATGATATCGTCCGACAGCGACGAGACATAAGGGATCAGCATGATGCCCATGACGAAGCCGGCGGTGATGACGCTCTGCGCCTGGATGAAGTTGGCGTATTCGCCCGTTGTCAGACCGCTGATCTGCGTGGAGATGTCTCGCAGGAAAGGGCCCACCGTCGTCAGCGCGAAGAAGCCGTAGACGATCGTGGGGATGCCCGCGAGTACCTCGAGCAGCGGCTTCACCACGGAGCGAAGGCGCGGCGACGCATATTCCGACATATAGATCGCCGAAAACAAGCCGACCGGCACGGCGACCAGCATGGCGACCAGACCGATATAGAGCGTGCCGGCAAGCAGCGGGATCAGGCCGAACTGGCCGGACGAGTCCGTCGCACCGGCCGCCGCAAAACGCGGATCCCACACCGTTCCGAAGAAGAACTGATGCGCCGGAACCATGTTGAAGAACTGGATCGCTTCCGTCAGCATCGACAGCACGATGCCGACGGTCGTCAGGATGGCGATGGAGGACGCAACGAGCAGGGCCGCGAGAATGACCCTTTCGACCCTGTTACGCGCCCGGAAGCGCGGCGCGATCGACCGCAGCGCATAGACGGCGCCAGCAAGCGCGGCCAATACCACGGTGGCGATCATTCCGATGCGGCTGGTGGAGGTCATCGCGTTCAGCGTCTGGGCGGCGTCGACCATGAAACGCTCGGGATCGCCGGCGATCGCGACGCCCTTCGATGCCAGAAGCGGTCTTACCGCCGTCGTGTCCGCATCGATCTTTGCGGTTTCTTCCGGCGTCAGCCGCTGAAGACCGCGGGCGATGGACGTCACCATGCCGTATGTCAGGCTCTGCTGCGCTTCGGACTGGGCGCGCACGTCCTCGGGAAATTCGCCGCGCACCGCCGAGGTGACGACCAGCGGGCTGATAACAAGCCAGACAGCAAGAATGAGCGCCGCGGGCAGCACTGCCCAGACGACCGCGTAGGAACCGTGATAACCGGCACGGGAATGCATGCTGGAGGGACGCCCGCCAGACAGAGCAATGGCGCGGCGGCTGCCGAGCAGATAACTGCCGATGCCGATCAGCGTCAGTATCAGCAAAAGGATCGATGTGTTCATTAGAGTTCCCTCGGCGTGCCTCAAGAGCACGGTGCGATATCGGGCAAATCAAAAAGTCATCAAAACGAGACCGCTGGACCATCCAAAGATGCTTGCCGCCTGACTGTAGCAAAGTCTGGCAAGCGTCAAGGTTGATACATCCTATCCATCTGTAATCCATCAACAATTATGTGGACGGTGATGGATGGGAACTGTCAACCGCAGACAATCGCCTTAAGCGGAATGGCACCGGAGCGGGATGAGGGGCGCGGCAGGCCGCACCCCTCTTTCTTTATTACATCGAAGCGCCGGCAGCGAACTTTGCGCGGATTTCTTCGCGCTCTTTTTCCGGAGCGGCAACGAGGCCGTAGTTTGCGAGCGGGGAATCAGGGCCGATCATCTCGTCAGAAACGAAGAACTCGACATATTCCTTGAGGCCCGGGATAACGCCCAGGTGAGCCTTCTTCACGTAGAAGAACAGCGGGCGCGAAACCGGATACTTGCCGCTGGCAACGGTTTCCGTGGACGGAACAACGCCGCTGACGGTCGCGACCTTCAGGCGGTCGGCGTTGTTTTCATAAAATGCCAGGCCGAAAACGCCGAGGCCGGCCTTGTTGGCGTCGATACGGGCAAGCGTTTCGGTGTAGTCGCCGTCGATGTCGACCGCAGCGCCGTCCTTACGGACTGCAACGCACTTGGCAGCAGCCTGCTTGGCGTCGGTAATCAGCTTCTTGATGGCGTCGGTAGCGCCGGCTTCCTTGCAGCCGTCAGCCATGATCTTCTCTTCGAAGACTTCACGCGTGCCGTGCTTGGAACCCGGGATGTAAGCGGCGATCGCTACATCAGGCAGTTCCTTGTTGATTTCCGACCACTTCTTGTAAGGGTTGGCAACGAGCTTGCCATCCTTGACGATTTCAGCGGCGAGACCGAGGTACAGATCCTTCGGCTCGAGCTTGAGGTCCTTGTTGGAGGAGTCCATCGCGAAGACGATGCCGTCGTAGCCGATCTTCACTTCCTGAACGTCGGCAACGCCCGCAGCCTTACAGGCGGCCAGTTCGTCGCTCTTGATCTTGCGCGAAGCGTTGGCGATGTCGATGGTGCCTTCGCCGACGCCGGAGCAGAATGCCTTCAGACCGCCGCCCGTGCCGCCGGACTCGACAACCGGAGCCTTGAAGTTAGGGAAAGTCTCGGCAAAAGTCTCAGCAACGATCTTGGCATAGGGCAGAACCGTGGAGGAACCAGCAACCTGAATCTGGTCGCGAGCAGCGGCGGCGCCAGCGAAGGCGACAGAAGCCACCAGAGCTGCTGCGGAAAATTTAACGAAGTTCATTTTTCTCTCCCGTCGTGGGCTTGTTTGTGGACGCAGCCGATAGCGGCACTCGCTCTAAGCATGCGATCGGCGATCTTTTCTTAACCACCGTAACCACTTCCTTTTATGTCACTTCGATGAAAGATTTGTGACAATCTAAGTCACTGATTTAATTTATTTATTTTTTGAAACATTCATGACAGGAATATTCTCCATGTCAAAATCTGACGGTAAAGTCCGTGCCGTTGCCCAGTTCTGATTTAATGATGAGGCGGGCGCGGTGGCGGGTGAGGATGTGCTTGACGATGGCAAGCCCCAGACCCGTCCCTTTTTTCGAGCGGCTGTCGGCGACGCTGACGCGGTAAAACCGCTCCGTCAGGCGCGGCACATGTTCGGCGGGAATGCCCGGCCCCTTGTCGATGACGCTCACCTCCACCGGCTTGCCGGGTTCGGCACGCAACCAGACGTCCACGACCTTGCCTTCCTGTCCGTATTTGCAAGCATTTTCAACGAGGTTCTGGAACACCTGCACCAGCTCGTCGCGGTCACCCTGCACTTCCGCCGGCCGATCGGGCAGATGAAGAGTGATCGCCACATCCAGCTCATCGGCAAGCGGCAGCAGCGCATCCCGCACATGGCCGATGACGGATACGAGATCGACCTTCTGGTCCGGCGCGATATTGGCCCGCAATTCCAGCCTTGAAAGCGACATGAGGTCATCCACCAGCCTGCTCATGCGCGTGGCCTGATCGAGCATGATGGCAAGAAAACGTTCCTGCGCTTTCGGATCGTTGCGAGCCGGCCCCTGCATGGTTTCGATGAAGCCGCGCAGCGAGGCGAGCGGGGTGCGTAATTCATGGCTTGCATTGGCGACGAAATCACTGCGCATGCGGTCGATGCGGCGAAGCTCCGAAACATCGCGAAACGACAGGATGTAGAATGGCGGACCCGCCACCTCCCCCGCATCCGCGCGGGCGATGCGGACGATGAAAACCCGCTCGGAGGGAAAACGCTCCGAGTGTTCGACCTGGTTGGGCTGGCCGGTGGTGATGGTTTCGCGAATGACATCCAGCAGACCCGGCGAACGCAGCCGGGCGGAGATATGCGCGCCAGCCGGAAGCTGGCCGAAGGCGCGCTCCGCCGCGCCGTTCTGATACAGCACGCCGGCGTTTTTATCGAGGATGAAGACCGGTGTATCCAGAACCGCAAGGCCCGCCCTTACGCCGGAAATAACGTTTTCGCCAGGCACTTCCGGCTCACCCGTCTCCGCAGCCGCGTTTTCTTTCTTTGCCGGCACCGCCGGCCGTTCCCGAACGGCCAGAATGGCGATGACGGCGCAGAGCCACAGGATAGTGGGCATGTAGGGCGTGTGCAGTTCCGAAACGGCCACGACGGCAAGCATGCTGACGACGATAATGGGCAACCAGTTTCGGCCAAGCTTTTTCCCCAAAAGCTTCCATCCTCTATCGCCTTTCATCACTGCCATTTCAGCCGCTTTCCACTTTCATCTGACAGCACATCGAAATCTCATAGGCCAGCTTCATGACAGAGATTCATCGCTGCGCAATTTCCACAACGTATATGCGCATAATCTGCACCGCAATCGTCACTACCAGGGCTCCCGGCCCGGCAATCCTCTTTCACTTGAATTCTGCCGGCGGATGTGAACTCATTGGCGGCGAGTTGCCTTTACACAACAACATCAGGAGGAAACATGGCCGAAGAAACGAAGACGCGATCGGTGGAGCTCACCATTGGCGGCAAGCTGCGCAGCTTCGACATCGACGATCCGATTCTTCCCGACTGGGTGGAGGAAAAGAAACTTTCCGCCGGCAATTTCCCCTACGACAAAAAAATGAAGCGGGAGGAATACGACGCCGCTCTCGAAGCGCTGCAGGTGGAGCTGGTCAAGGTGCAGTTCTGGCTGCAGGCCACCGGCAAACGGGTGATGGCGGTTTTCGAAGGCCGCGATGCGGCGGGCAAGGGCGGCGCGATCTTCGCGACCCGGGCCTACCTGAACCCACGCTACGCCCGCGTGGTGGCACTGACCAAACCGACGGAAACCGAACGCGGCCAATGGTACTTCCAGCGCTATATCTCACATTTCCCGACAGCCGGTGAATTCGTTCTCTTCGACCGCTCCTGGTACAACCGTGCCGGGGTGGAGCCGGTCATGGGCTTCTGCACCCCGCAGGAACACAAGCGCTTCCTCAAGGAAACGCCGCGGCTGGAAAAGATGCTGGTCCATGAGGACGTCCATCTGTTCAAATTCTGGCTCGATATCGGTCGCGAAACGCAGATCGAGCGCTTCCACGATCGTCGCCACAGCCCGCTGAAATGCTGGAAGCTTTCGGACATGGACATAGCCGCGCTGACGAAATGGGACGATTACACGCAAAAGCGCGACGAGATGCTGGAAAAGACCCACACCGCCGACGCCCCTTGGACTGTGGTGCATGCCAACGACAAACGCCGTGCCAGAGTGAACCTCATTCGCCACATCCTCAATGCGCTCGACTATGACGGCAAGGACAAAAAGGCGATCGGCGAGATCGACGGCAAGATACTGGGATCAGGACCGGGTTTTCTCAAATAGGACCTTGAGACAATGACAAGCGCCCTGGCGGCGCTTGTTCCTCTTCTTACCGGATTCTTACTGACCGGGCAAAATGCGCACGGAATAAAGATTGACCGGGCGGCCATTGCCATCGATGTCGCTGTTGATGAAGATCTTGCCCGGCGCGTTCGGGGCAAGCGAGCGCTCGAACGTTGCATTCAGCAGCATGTCCGCACGTTCGGCCGTGGCCGTGAAGCGGTGACGGGAGCAATCGCCCAGGGTGGCGAAATCGCAGGCGACAGAAACCTGCGTCTGCCGGTCGCTCGAGGATTGCAGCGTGATCGATATGGTCGAGGATTTACCCGCCATATCCCGCATCACTTCCACCGGAACCTCGAAGCTGACCGCGCCATCCTGCGAGACGCTTCTCGACGTCACCTTTATCGCCTTGCCGGCGGGTGTGGCGATATTTTCGACATTGGCGCGTGGACCCGCCGAAATCCCCGAATTGCCACGCTCGGCATTGAATATCTCGATCCAGTCGTCCGAGAAGCCACGGCCGGGGGAAAGGCTCGGTGCGGGCTCAGCACCGTTGAAGTCTTCAGCCTCAACCTGTGCCGGCGGATTGGGCACGCTGGTGTCGCGCTGCTCCGGCGACAGCAGCAGGCCGGAGGAATAGACCCACCAAGCACCGACACCGACAAAAGCCAGCAACGTCACGAACATGAAAAGTCGGGCGAAGAGTCCGCGACGCTTGCGCCGGCCGACCGCACCTTCCGGGCGAAAGGCAAGCGACGCGTCGCCTGCACTGGCGCTTCTCCTCGGCGCCTTTGCGTTGCGACGGTCCGCACCCGGACCTTCCGGAGCAGCGGTGGGGGCCGGCCGCGCATCACGCATTTCGCCGCGTAATTCCGGCTCGACGGCCATATCGCCGTGGTGTTGCGCTTGTGAAACGGGATCGACCGAGAGCTCATCATGCGCGGTATTTGCCGGCAAAGGCGGCCGCAATTGCTGCTCCACCCTGTCCAGAAGACGGTTACGCTCTTCACTCTCGATGACGTGGATCACGCTTTCGAGCCGCTGGCGTTGCTGGGAGACGACCTGCGGATCGTCTATGCCCTGCTTGCGCAGGCCTGCTTCCAGTGCCTGACGGGACGATTGGTAAATTCGTGCACGAACTTCGGCGTTCGATCTGTCCGATTTTTCCAGAGCATTTCTGATTGCCGTTTCCAGTCCGCTCACGACCGATCCTTGTTCTACTGCTCTTCGCAAAAAAATATGTGGCTTGCGCCGTTGGTTTACGATTCGGTAACGGCTATGCCGCGCCTCCGCAAGCATCGTTTGCGATAAAGACCGGATTGCTTTGGGGAAAATCGATCCATTGTGGCGCTTCGAACGCAGGTTTGAGAGGTCTGCGCGATGCTGTTTTCGCTTTCAATCCACCGCCGAACACGATATTGACTTACGTGCGCGTAAACGTAATTCGTGGGAGGAGACATGCTGCCGTCCGTGCTGAAAGACAATCTGCGTCTTCCGGTCATAGCGTCACCGCTATTCATTATTTCGCATCCGCAATTGACGCTGGCGCAATGCAAGGCCGGCGTCATCGGCGCTTTCCCCGCGCTCAATGCGCGGCCTGAAAGCCAGCTGGACGAGTGGCTGGCGATGATCACCGAAGAGCTGGCCGCCCACAACCTTGCCAATCCCGACCGTCCGGCCGCTCCCTTTGCGGTCAACCAGATCGTTCACATGTCCAACCGGCGGCTGGAACACGATCTTGGTCTTTGCGTGAAATACAAGGTGCCGGTGGTGATTTCCTCGCTCGGCGCGGTGCCGGAAGTCAATGCCGCCGTACATTCCTATGGCGGCATCGTGCTGCATGATGTCATCAACGATCGCCACGCCCGCTCCGCCATCCGCAAGGGAGCGGACGGGCTGATCGCAGTGGCCACAGGTGCTGGCGGACATGCGGGCACGCTTTCGCCCTTCGCTCTCGTTCAGGAAATCCGCGAATGGTTCGATGGCCCCCTGCTGCTGGCTGGCGCTATCGCCAATGGCGGCTCCATCCTTGCGGCACAGGCCATGGGCGCGGATATGGCCTATATCGGCTCCCCCTTCATCGCGACACAGGAGGCGCGTGCCTCTGACGGTTACAAGCAAGCGCTCGTTGAGGCACAAGCCAAGGACATCGTTTATTCGAACTATTTCACCGGAATCCACGGCAACTATCTAAAAAGCTCGATCGTCGCCTCCGGCATGGACCCCGACAATCTTCCCGAAGCGGACCCTTCGAAAATGGATTTCGAAACCGCCACCGGCGGTGCGAAGGCCTGGAAAGATATCTGGGGCGCCGGGCAAGGCATCGGCGCAGTCAAGGCGGTGGAGCCGGTGGCGGACCTCGTCGATCGTCTGGCCAAGGAATATGAGGAAGCGCGAAAACGCATCTGCGGGAAAGCCTGAGGCCACGCGTAAACAGTGGACAGGCAATGCTTTTCGCAGAATTTTCACGACCCTTGCATTCAAGGCTTGAAATCCTTCGGCATTGCCTGTATCAGCCCGCCATGAAGCTGATCCGTGACAAACGGGTCACAATCGGGCCGCTTTAGCTCAGTCGGTAGAGCACGTCATTCGTAATGACGGGGTCAGGTGTTCGAGTCACCTAAGCGGCACCATTTCCTTTAAAATCAAAAGCATAGAAAATTCAGCGCATTGACCGGCATCGCCATTGCCGATCTGAGGTGAAAACCATGCGTAACTATATCGGACTGATCCACAAGGACGCTGATAGCGATTACGGCGTTTCCTTCCCCGATTTTCCCGGCGTCGTGACGGCTGGTACCGATTTGGATGATGCCCGTCGTATGGCAGAGGAAGCTCTTGCGCTCCATGTCGAGGGCATGATCGAGGACGGCGAAGCCATCCCCGAACCTTGTTCTCTTGAAGCCATTATGGCTGACCCCGAAAACAAGGATGGTGTTGCCATCCTCGTATCACTCAAGACTGGGAGCAAAAAATCTGTTCGACTGAACATTACTCTTCCAGAAGATGTGCTGAAAGAAATTGATGCTTTTGCCGAAGCTAAAGGACTTACCCGGTCGGGGTTCCTTGCTCGTGCAGCAAAACATGAAATTTCGAATGCACGAGATGATGGCGACTGGCAAGAATTCGCAGCCTAGGTCACCATCCTCGCGAAAATAACCGCAGTGACAGTCGCTTCGGCGCGGCTTCATAATCGCGCAAAAAGGGACGTCCGCAATATTTTAGTACGTGATTAAATTCTTACGATGAACTGGAACCTCATCTTCTCCCTCACGTTATGGTGATGACACCAGCCAAGGAGAAAATCATGAACCAGATCATCTACATCGTCGGCCTCGTCGTTATCGTTCTGGCGATCCTGTCGTTTTTCGGCTTTCGCTGATCACCGTTGTCAATTCGATCACTTGCGCATATCCTGAACGGCAGTGACACACGACAGCGTTCATGGGTTGCTCCGCTGTCGGGTGTGTTTCGGGATCGCGTTGCTCTGGGAGGTGCACGATGAAGAACGAGAGATGGACAGAACCTGTCGAGGTCAATCTTGATGAAAAAGGCAAGAATGTCATCGCCGGGCCATTCGAAGCACTGAGGTTATTGACCGAGGGCTGGCCGAAAATACGCGGCCTGAGTTTCGTGAAAGCCAGAAGCGCCTGCCGCGCCGCCCTTGACGGACGCAAGTCGCCCGAGGAAGCCCGCAAATGCTTTACCGACGCAGTCTCAGAGATGCAGAAAAACCCGCATTGATCCCAATAAACGAAAACGGCTCCTGAAAAGGAGCCGTTCCTTTATGGGCGGCGCTCCAACCCAAGTAGCCGGAGGCGCCTTTCTTTATGGGCCTTACATCCAGTACGGCGCGACGCCGTAATAGTCATAAACCTTGCGGTCCCTGGCGTTCAGCAGGTCGTCATCATCGAGATTGGCGAAATGCGGCGCGTTTTCGATCTCTTCCTTGGTGAGATCGATGCGGTAGCCATCAAGTTCTTCGTCATAATGCAGCTTTTCCCATGGGAGCGGGTAATAATCGTCGCCGATCCCGAGGAAGCCGCCGAAGCTCAAAACCGCATAGGCCACGCGGCCGCCGCGTTTTTCCAGAATGATGCGCTGGATCGAACCAATATGCTTGCCGTCAGCGCCGTATACGCGGGTGCCTTCCACCTTGTCGCTGGCGATCAGGCTCGGCGTATCCTTGACATAGGGGTCCTGTCCGGCACGGGGTTCCTGATGCAACATGTGTCTTTCCTCCTTGATTTTCCTCGTTGAGGTCACGTCTGGTAAACCTCTCGACGGACAATTCGTTCCGCAGCGTTCCAGACGCTGGGGGCAGAATTTTTTTGAAGAAGGATGGAACGAAAAGGCGCCTATTGGCGGATTTTTTGCCAGACGGAGGGGGAAACGCCGACCATCTTGCGGAAGACACGGGAGAAATGCGCCTGATCGGAAAAACCGGCGGCGATGGCAATGTCGGTGAGCGCCATGTCCGTTCGCATCATCAGATCCTTGACGCGATCAATGCGCGCCTGCATCTGCCATTGATGCGGCGGCACGCCGGTAGACGCCTTGAAGGCGTGACTGAAGTGAGATTGCGACAGGTTGGTGAGTTCCGCGAGTTCCTCCAGCCTTATCGACCGCAGGCAATGTTCGCGGATGTAATCCATCGCCGCTCTCAATTGCCAGGCGGCGAGCTTGCTGCGTTTTTTGACCGGCTCCCGCTTCACCTTCAGAAAATCGGTCAATAGCGCGAGCACGAGGCTTTCGCCGTAGAGATCGTGCAAGGGGTCTGGATTATCGCATTCGGCGGCGATCAGCCGTGCAAGCGCCAGCAGGCGCTCGTCCTCGAACATCAGATGCGGATCGAGAAGCCCGTGCGGATCGAACCCCTGCACCAGCCGGGCACCCAGCAATCCCGCATCGAAGTGCAGATCGAGATGGCGCACGAAGGAAACGTTGCTGAGTTCCGCATGCACATCCAGATCGGCGGGCACGAAGGAAATCCGGTTTGCTTCAGACGAGCCGTAATTGTCGCGGCGGCAGCGGTTCATCATGAACCGGCCGTCATCCGTCCCGTCCATATCCAGCAGGAAAACGAAACGCGGGTCCTTGCCGACATAACGGCCACCCGCTTTCGGCGCGCAACGCACGTCCCAGAGATCGGCGACGATGCCGTTCCACACCCTTGAGCGCGGGCCGCCGATGACGGCAAAGCCCTCGATCTGATTTTCCATCCGAACGCGGAAAGCCATGGCCTCTCAATCCCGCAAGGCGCAAAGGCGCCACTATAAACATGATAATATTGTTCATGTTTATAGTGGCAAACCGCATTCCCCGCAACTGCCAGCCCTAGCCGCCCGTTACCACTTCTTGGAAAGCTTGAAGGTGACGGTGCGGCTGTCACCCCAGCCGCAAACGGAGATGCCGGCGCAGCTCTTGACGTATTCCTTGTCGAAGACATTCGCGACGTTGACGGATGCCGTCCAGTCGTTCTTCTCGTAACGGATCGCGGCATCGAAGACGGCGGCATCCGGAACGCGCAGCGTGTTTGCCGCATCCGCCCAGGACTTGCCCTGATAGCGCACACCGCCGCCAATGCTGAGGCCTTCAAACGTATCGTCGGTGAAGGCGTAATCCAGCCATAGCGACGCCGTGTGAGCGGGTACGATCCATAGCGATTTGCCGATCAGGTTGGGATTGGCATCCTTGGTAATGTCGAGATCGGTATAGGAATAGGAGGCGATGGTTTTCCAGTTGTCGCTGAGATTGGCCTTCGCCTCCAGCTCGAAGCCGGTGGATTCCACCTGCCCGAACTGGCCGCTCGTGGTTACGCCGCCGGCCGTATAGGAAACGATGGCATTGTCCTTGACCAGTTTGAAGACCGAGGCGGTGATGCTGCCGTCGAAGAAGGTCGGTTCGTATTTGATACCGGCCTCGAACTGATGTCCCTCCTCCGGCACGGCGGGGCTGCCATCTGCAAGCGTATCGATGAGCGGATTGAAGAAGGTTGCCGCCGAGACATAGGGCGTCAGGCCATTGTCGAATTCATAGGCAAGACCGGCACGGCCGCTCAGCGCATCGTCATTGGAGCGGCGCGATACGCCCGCCGGTAGCCTGTTGTTCAGTTCCGTATCGACATAGTCGTAACGGCCATTCAGCGTGACCAGCCAGCCATCGCCGAACCGCAGCTGATCCTGCGCATAAATGCCGATCTGTTGCTGGGTCACGATATTGTCGGCGTAGACGAAATTCGTTCCCTGCGTCGATCCATAGACCGGGTTGAGCGCGCCGATCGCATTCGATCCGCAGCAGGCCTGCACCTGATCCAGCTTGTAATATTTATAGTCGAGACCGAAGAGTAGCGAATGGCTGACCGTGCCGGTGTCGAACTGACCTTCGACGCGGTTGTCGATGCCGAAACTGTCCGCCTTCGACAGGCCGTCATAACCGAAGCGGGTCAGCATATAGTCATTGGTGCTGGCATCGAGGATCGGCTGTCCATTGGCGTCGGCGTTGGCCCAGCCGCCCGGATAGGGTCCGGTTTCGTGCTTGTAGAGATGGCCGTAGCGAGCGTTCTGGCTGATCTTCCAGCCATTGTCGAATTCATGGCTGACTTCGTAACCCACCATGGACTGGTAGACACGGCCACTATCGATATCCGGTTCGCCATAAAAGGCCTTGCGGTCGAGCTTGCCGAACGGTGCATCGACGACAGTGCCGACATAGGGCAGGAAGCCGTTGCCGACATGCACCTGATCCAGCGCCGAGAAATAGCCGTAGAGCGTCGCACTAGTCTGCGCATCCGGCTCAAAGGTGATCTGCGGCATGATGAAACCGCGCAAATCCTCGGAGTAATCCGTGTAATTGTCGCCGCCGGAGACCTTGCCGGTGACGCGGTATTTCCACACGCCCTCACCGTCGATCTTGTCACCGAGATCGAAGCCGAAGAAAGCATTGCCAAAATTATTGATGCCGATTTCCGTTTCACGGACCGGCTCGTCCTGCGTCCGTTTGCGAACCATCTGCACGATGCCGCCGGGATTGGCGCCGCCATAGAGTACCGAGGCTGGTCCTTTCAGGACCTCTACCCGTTCCAGACCGTAGGCATCCATCTGGAAACCGCCGAAACCGTAGCTGAACAGGTTCAGCCCGTCGAGGAAAACGCCAGTCTGGGTTGCCTGGAAACCGCGAATGTAAAACCAGTCTGTATCCGGGTCCGTGCCGAAAGGCTCCGCCGTCACGCCCGGCGTATAGCGCAGAACCTCGTCAATCTTGGTCACGGCTCCGCGGTCGTCCATCTCCTTGCGGCCGACGACCGATACGGATTGCGGAATGTCTTTTGTTTCCGCGTCGGTTTTCGATCCCGTCGCGCTTTTCTTCGCGACATATCCCCGGACCGGACCCGTGGCGTTTTCAGCATCCTGACCTTCGACGGTAATCGCCCTCAGAACGGTCGTTTCCTGTGCGTGACCCATCACCGGCGCCATCAAAACAATGGCGGCCGTCCCCAAAGCCAGACGGTTCAAAAACATCCCATGCAAATTTTTCAAGATATGCCCCGAAACAGATCGCGGCCGACAGTCTTATCCGGCAGGCCGCAACACCTCAATTAAGATGAGTATTTACATCAGGATTAAGGCGGGATGCTTGTCATTTTCTGGGGGTATTTGAAGCTTATTGGCTTCTCGCACAGTTTTGCGCCCATCATTTATGGGGCAAGGTGTGGATGTCAGCCCTTGCGCCGCCCTATCCTTGCAAGCTGCATGACCGGAAGGATACCGATGACGACGATCGCCAGCGCCGCGATTGCCGCCTCCTCGTAGGTGCCGCGCGCCGCCTCCCCGTAGAGATGTGTCGCGAAGGTCTCGAAGTTGAGCGGCCGCAATAGCAGCGTGGCGGGAAGTTCCTTGACGCAATCGACGAAGATCAGCAATGCGGCGGCGGCCAGCGACGCCTTAGAAAGCGGCAGATGTATCTGGCGGAATGTCTGCGTCGCGGATCGCCCCAGCGTTCGCGAGGCGTGATCGAAGGATTGCGGGATACGGCTCAGACCGGCATCGACGCCACCCGCCGCAATGGTGAGGAAGCGCGCCGAATAGGCATAGATCAGGGCCGCACCACTGCCGATGAAAATGAGGCCGGTGGATATGCCGAACCATTCGCGCATGGTCTGGTCGACAAACCGGTCGAAGCCCCCGAGCGCAATCAGTACGCCGATGGCGATAACCGTGCCGGGGGCCGCATATCCCACCGTGGAAAGACGATAGGACCAGAACGAGAGGCGGCCGGGTGCAAGGCGCATCGCGTAAGCGACCGCAAGGCCGAGGATAAGTGTGATCGCCGTCGCCAGTCCGGCAAAGACGATGGTATTCAGCGCTTCGTCGGCGAAACGGGACGACAGGCCGCTGAACCGGAACCGCTTCCATGCCTCGATGACGAGATAGCTCGCCGGCGCCACGAAACCGATCAGGACCGGCAGGCTGCCGAGAGCAAAAGCGCCGACGGCTTTCAGACCGGTGAGCCGCAGCGGGTCCAGTTGTCTGCTTTTCTGCGCCGAGACCGCATAACGCTGCTTGCGCCGCGCCCATCGTTCGAACGCCACGAGGGCGACCACGATGAACAGCATGGAAAGTGCGATCTGCGCCGCACCGGGCAAGTCCGATTTCGTGACCCAGGTGGTATAGACCGAAACGGTGAGTGTGCGGACACCCAGAAATTCCGACGCGCCGATATCGTTCAGTGCTTCCATCAGGGCAAGGCTGATACCGACTGCGATCGCCGGGCGCGCCAGCGGCACCGCGACCTTGAAGAAAGCCGCACGTCTGGAGACGCCGAGCGTGCGGGCTGCTTCAAGCAGGTTGCCCGCCTGCGTCAGGAACATGGCCCGCACAGGAATATAGACGTAGGGAAACAGCACGAAGCCGAGAAGGATGATGCAGCCCGTCATCGATCTTATGTCCGGCAGACGGAATTCCCGTGGACTGGAATAACCGAGCAGCCAGCGGAGCGCGCCCTGCACCGGCCCGATCGGATGCAGAATATCCAGATAGGCGTAAGCGACGATATAGGTGGGCATGGCCAGCGGCAGCAGCAGCGCCCATTCCAACAGTCTGCGCCAGGGAAAATCATAGGCGGTGACCAGCCAGGCGGCATAGGTGCCGACAACGCCGGCCAGCAGCCCGACACCGGCAAGAAGGATCACTGTGTCCGGCAGGGCAGTCAAAAGAACGGTCGAGCCAAGATGAGCCCACAGGCCTTCCGAACCCTGCAAAGCCTGCGAGACGAGTGCAAGAACCGGCACCATGGCGCCGCAGACCGCAGCCAGCGACAGGCACAGCCACCAGAAGGAGGATGAAAACCTTGTTCCGGTGCGGGGCGGCGATGGCTGGACGGCGTCTGGAATCATGAGCTTCTTGAAAATACAGGGAAAGGCGTCCGCGGGTGCGAACGCCTTCCACCATGTTATCGCTGATTGGCCTTTACTTGTCGAAACCGACCTTGTCGACCAGCTCGCTCGCCTGTTTGCGATGCGACACGATTTCCGTCAGCGGCTTGTTGTCGATCTTCAGATCGCCGAAGGAGGCGATGATCTCGTTAAGAGCGGCGCCCTGCTTGACCGGGTATTCGAAATTGGCTTCGGCATAGATCTTCTGGGCTTCGTCAGAGACGAGATACTCCAGAAGCTTGACGGCTTCCGCCTTGTTCGGTGCGTTCTTGGCCACGGCCGCACCGCTGATATTGACCTGCGTGCCGCCATTCTTGAAGGTCGGCAGAACAACCTTGATCGCGTCGCCCCACTTTACCTGCTCTTCGCCGCCCTTGCCCGAGCGCATCAGGCCGACATAATAGGAGTTGGCGATGCCGATATCGCAAATGCCGCCGAGGATGTCCTTGGCAACGTCACGGTCGCCGCCGCCTGCCTTGCGGGCCAGGTTGTCCTTGACGCCGGCAAGCCACTTTTCGGTGTCCGCTGCGCCATGATGGGCGATGTAGTCGGCAAAGAGCGCCGTATTATAGGGATGCTGGCCAGCGCGAATGCAGACCTTGCCCTTCCACTTGGCGTCGGCGAGATCTTCATAGTTGAAGGAGGCGAGGTCGACATCCTTTGCCGCATAAAGAACGCGGGCGCGCATGGAAAGCGCGAACCAGTGGCCCTTGGCGTCGCGAAGTTCAGCCGGGATGGCCTTGGTCAAGGTTTCGGATTCAACCGCCTGGGTAACACCCTTTTCAGCGAGATCGACAAGGTTGCCGGCATCCACGGTCATCAGAACGTCGGCGGGGGAGCTTGCACCCTCGCTGAGAACGCGCTCGGCAAGGCCGTCCTTGAGGAATACGGTGTTGACCTTGACGCCGCTCGAAGCCGTGAAGGATTCCAGGAGGGGCTGGATCAGGCCCGGCTCTCTGGTGGTGTAGATGTTCAATTCCGCAGCGCTGACTGAACCGGCTGCAAAAGCAACGGTGCTGGCAAGCAGGGCAAGTTTGGCAAATTTCGTCATGGTGTGTCTCCCTCTTCGATGGCGCAATATAGGGGGAGCAAACATCATACATGATGCGGTAAATCAAGTTTTATTTGGCCGTTTTCCGGCGCGTTTTGATCACCAACAGTTGAAAATATAGCGGAAATAAACATACAAATCCGCTCATTCAACTTCAGGTAAATATCAGGACACCCTTCGGATCGATACCGAAGCGCACTGCCGTGGTCTTGACGGGGGTGCGCTGCATCGTTCTGACGCGCAGGTCTGCCGGCAGGCCTGGCACAGTTATGCCAAGCTGTTCGATCTCGCCGAGGAAAACACGGCTCGATATTTCGCCTGCTATCCCCTCCTTCGCAGCGCTGTCCTCGATGATCGAAATCGCATTGGGGCGCACATAGGCGATGGCGGCAAGGCCTTCCGCCAGACCGGACGCATCACCCAGAGGCCCGAGCGGCGTTTCCACGCGCCCCTGCCTCACTCGGCCTTCGATCTTGTTGAAGGCGCAGAAAAAATCGGCGGCATAGCGGGTTTTGGGGTTGTCGTGGATTTCATAACCCGTGCCGCTCTGCACGATACGCCCGCGCTGCATCAGCACCACCCGGTCGCCTGCGGAAAGCGCCTCTTCCGGATCATGGGTGACCATGATTACCGTCGTGCCCAGTTGCCGCAGAATGCCCAGCGTTTCCTCGCGCACATTGTCGCGCAGTCCCCGGTCCAGATTGGAAAAGGGTTCGTCCATCAACAGCAGGCCGGGCTGCGGCGCAAGGGCGCGGGCAAGGGCCACGCGCTGCTGCTCCCCGCCCGAAAGCGTATGCGGGTAGCGCTTGGCCAACTCTTGCAGATGAACGTGTTCGATCATCTCCGCAGCGCGGCGGCGGGCCTCGGCCTTCGGCAGAGACCTCAGACCAAACATAACATTCTGTTCGACGGTGAGATGCGGAAAAAGCGCATAATCCTGAAAAACGAAGCCGATATTGCGCTTTTCCGGTTCAACGAAAACAGCAGACCCGGCAACGATCGCACCATTCAAGGAAACGCTGCCATGATCCGGCGTCTCCACGCCCGCGACGATGCGCAGCAAGGTCGACTTTCCGCAGCCGGACCGTCCCACCAGACAAATGATCTCGCCGCGTTCGACGGATAAGTCGATATCGGACAAAACATCGGTATCGCCGAATCTTTTGCCCACCGATTTCAGTTCAAGCGCTGCGCTGCCTGCCATTTCAAATCCTGCCTTGCCTTGCGAATTATGTTGATCGCTCAAATCAGGATTAAAGTCAAAAAGCCGGGCAAAATGCGGTTTCCCTTCACGAGGTTGCGAGATGTCGGGGCAGCAATATTGACGTTTACGTTAGAGTTAATTAGGCTTTGCCAATACGATGGACGTCCAGGGATTAGGCGTCTATCATTCGTCACCGGGGAGCAGGAGGAGCGGTCGATCCGGTGACGCCACAGGTGGTTTCCTCAATCCGGTTATTGTGCCGGTAAATGCGGGGAGCCTCCTGACGATCAGGCAGCTTAAAGCGCCCTTCACGCGTTCCATAGAACGTGCGGCGCGATACAGACTCTGGGAGGAGAAGCATGAGTGAATTGTCCCTGGGACATCCGGAAAATGTCAGCGTCCATAAACGCTGGCTGGCGTCCTATCCGCCGGGCGTACCTTCCGAGATCCCCGTATCCGCCTATACTTCCCTTGTCGAACTTCTCGAAAAGAGCTGCGCGCAATTTGCCGACAGAAAAGCCTTTTCCAGCATGGGAAAGTCCCTGACCTATCGGGAACTCGATATCGAAACCCGCGCGATCGCGGCCTGGCTGCAATCCAGAGGGCTGGAAAAGGGCGACCGGGTCGCCGTGATGATGCCGAATATCCTGCAGAACCCCGTCGCGGTTTACGGGATTTTGCGCGCTGGCATGATCGTGGTGAACGTCAATCCGCTCTATACGCCGCGCGAACTGGAACACCAGCTGAAGGATTCCGGTACAAAGGCGCTTTTCGTGCTGGAGAACTTCGCCCATGTGGCGCAGCAGGCGGTGCCGAAAACCGCCGTCCGGCACGTGGTCGTCGCGGCCATGGGCGATCTGCTCGGCCTCAAGGGACATATCGTCAATCTTGTGGTTCGCAAGGTGAAGAAGCTCGTACCCGCTTATGCTATCCCCGGCTCCATCAGTTTCAAAGCCGTACTGAAGGAAGGGCAGGAGCTTCCCCTGAAGCCTGCCAGCCTTAACGCACAGGACATCGCTTTCCTCCAATATACCGGTGGAACTACGGGTATTTCGAAAGGCGCGATCCTCACCCATGCCAATCTTCTGGCCAACAAGGCCCAGATCAGCCTCTGGCTGGACGCCGCCTTCAGCGGCCGAAAGGACCGTCCCGAGGTCCTCAACTTCATCTGCGCGCTGCCGCTCTGCCATATCTTTGCGCTGACGGTGAATTCGCTGATGGGCATTGCGCTGGGCGGCCACAACCTGCTGATCGCCAATCCGCGTGACATTCCCGGCTTCGTCAAGGAGCTGTCGCAGTTTCGACCGCATATTTTCCCCGGCATCAACACGCTGTTCAACGCAATGATGAACAACGAGGATTTCCGCAAGCTCGACCTGTCGTCGCTCATCCTCGTTCTCGGCGGCGGCATGGCGGTGCAGCGGCCGGTGGCCGAACGCTGGCTTTCGATGGTCGGTTGCCCGATCGCCGAAGGTTACGGACTGTCGGAAACCTCGCCCGTCGCCACCGTCAACCGGCTCGACGCCACGGAATTCAGCGGCACCATCGGCCTGCCGATTTCCTCGACGGAAATCGACATTCGCGACGAGGAAGGCAACAGCATGCCTTCCGGCGAAGTCGGCGAAATCTGCATTCGCGGACCGCAGGTGATGGCCGGCTATTGGCAGAGGCCGGACGAAACCGAGAAAGCGATGACGGCAGACGGCTTCTTCCGTTCCGGCGACATGGGTTTCATGGACGATGCCGGTTACACCAAGATCGTCGACCGCAAGAAGGACATGATCCTCGTTTCCGGTTTCAACGTCTATCCGAACGAGATCGAGGAAGTGGCCGCCAGCCATCCCGGCGTGCTGGAATGCGCGGCAATCGGCGTTCCCGACGAACATTCCGGCGAGACCGTCAAGCTTTTCGTCGTCAAGAAAGACCAGTCCCTGACGGAAGCGGAACTCAAGGCCTTCTGCGCCAAGAACCTGACCAACTACAAACGCCCGAAGATCATCGAATTCCGCACCGAGCTGCCGAAATCGAATGTCGGCAAGATTTTGCGGCGCGAATTGCGCAATCTGAACTGATTGTCTCAGGCAATGGGGAGAGCCGGGCGACCGGCTCTTTTCTTTTTGTCCCAGCCCCTCTCTTTTATCGAACTCGCCTTGATTTGGTCGCCTGAAAAAGAATAGTTTCCTCATCCTTCCAGGAAGCCGAGGAGCACAAGATGCAGGCCACCATCGAAAAACTGAAAGCAACGGCAAGCAGCACAGCCGCAACCGATCTGCGCGCCGCTTTTGCGGCCGACGACAAACGATTCAGCCGTTTCAGCGCGCAATTCGATGACCTGCTGATGGATTATTCCAAATGCGCGGTGAACGAGGAGATCGTGACGCTTCTCGAAAAGCTGGCGCGCGACGGCGGCGTCGAGGCCAAGCGTGAAGAGATGTTCTCGGGCAAGGCCATCAACTTCACCGAAGATCGTGCCGTGCTGCATACTGCGCTGCGCAACCGCTCCAATACGCCCGTTCTCGTTGACGGCAAGGATGTGATGCCGGATGTGAATGGCGTTCTCACCGCCATGGGCAAGTTCGCCGACGCCATCCGCTCCGGTTCACTGAAAGGCGCAACGGGCAAAAAAATCACCGACGTGATCAATATCGGTATCGGCGGCTCCGACCTCGGCCCCGTGATGGTGACGCTGGCGCTTGCCCCCTTCCATGATGGTCCGCGTGCGCATTTCGTTTCCAATATCGACGGCGCGCACATTGCCGACACGCTGAAGCTCGTCGACCCGGAAACCTCGCTCTTCATCGTCGCGTCGAAGACCTTCACCACCATCGAAACGATGACGAACGCCGCCACCGCGCGTCGCTTCATTGCCGAAAAGCTGGGTGAAGAGGCCGTAAAGCACCATTTCGCCGCCGTTTCGACGGCGTTGGAAAAGGTCGCCGCCTTCGGCATCGAAAGCGATCGCATCTTCGGTTTCTGGGACTGGGTGGGCGGACGTTATTCGATCTGGTCTGCCATCGGCCTGCCGCTGATGATCACCATCGGACCGGAAAATTTCGGCGAGTTTCTGGATGGCGCACACGCCATGGACAGGCACTTCCGCGAGGCGCCGATCCGCGAAAACCTGCCGATGCTGCTTGGCCTCATCGGTTTTTATCATCGCAACGTGCTGAACTATTCCACGCGGGCGATCCTGCCCTATGACCAGAGGCTGTCGCGTTTCCCCGCCTATCTGCAGCAGCTGGACATGGAATCGAACGGCAAGGGCGTCACCATCGACGGCACGCCCGTCGAAGGCCAGTCCGGCCCGGTCGTGTGGGGCGAACCCGGCACCAATGGCCAGCACGCCTTTTACCAGCTCATCCACCAGGGCACGAGCGTCATTCCGGCGGAATTCATGATCGCCGCCAACGGTTTCGAACCCGAGCTGCGCCACCAGCACCAGCTTCTCATCGCCAATTGCCTGGCGCAATCGGAAGCGCTGATGAAGGGCCGCACGCTTGCTGAAGCGAAAGCCCAGCTCACTTCCAAGGGCATGGAAGACAGCCAGGCCGATTTCATTGCGCCGCACCGCGTCTTCACCGGCAACCGTCCTTCGATCACCTTCGTCTACGACAAGCTGACGCCCTTTGCCCTCGGCCGCCTGATCGCCCTCTACGAACATCGCGTTTTCGTGGAAGGTGTGCTGTTCCGCATCAACTCTTTCGACCAGTGGGGCGTGGAGCTTGGCAAGGAACTCGCAACCGGCCTGCTTCCCGTCGTTGAAGGCAAGGAAAGTGCCGCAGGGCATGACAGTTCAACACAGGGACTGGTGAAGGCGCTGTCGGGACTGGCGGGGTAAATCCTCACCTCCGCAATCTTCTCCGGCTGCTAATAAAGCCACTTCCGTTATCCTCGGGCTCGACCCGAGGATAACGTCGCGTTTGAGGCGAAGTCACTCACACAAGCGCTTTGACTTTAAACCGGACGACCTTAAGGCGAAGCGGCCTCAAATATAAAGCGCCGCCATCTTGCGCCATGCACCTGCCCGATGAGCGCGGCCCTGCCAGACATGCAACTGATGGCTTACCTGCTTGTCCGACAAAACCCGGCTGAGATGTTGGTTGTTGTCCAGAAACGGATCGGCATCGCCGATGGTGAAAACCATGTCGATGCGGCGCAGGTTTTCGAGCCGCCAGGGGCAGGTCAGGCCCGGCAGAAAGTGGCTCGGCATGTGGAAATAGATGTCGTCGTCATAATAGCCGTCGAACAGGTCTCCGAAGGATTCCACCTTCATCGTCAGGTCGTAGCGGCCGGAAAAGGCGACAAGTTTCCGAAAGAGATGCGGATGCCGAAAGACGAGGCTGGCGGCTTGAAACGCCCCCAGGCTGCACCCCTGCACGATAGTATCACTATCCGGGTTCTTCTCTGCCATCAGCGGCAGTACTTCGCTCAGAATATAATCCTCGAAGGCGGCATGGCGGCGAATGCGCTCGGCCGGGTGCTGCCAGGTCGCATATAAAGTCTCTCTGGCCAGTCCCTCAATGCAATAGAGCTGAAGTTGACCGGCTTCCAGCTTGTCGGCCAGGCTACCGACAAGTCCCAGTTCCTCATATTCGAAGAAGCGCCCGTCGCGGGTGGGGAACATCAGCACCTTGGCGCCAGAATGACCGAATATTAACAGCTCCATGTCGCGATGAAGCCTTTGACTATACCAGCGGAGATATTCGCGTTTCATGGCACCTTGAAAAACTGTCTGACCTTGTCCTTGTGGACCGCATCTTGGGATGCGCTGTCAGCGTATTCGAAATGTCCCGCGTCTAGGATGAAGATTTCATTAAATTTTGAGTGCGGCAGGGCATTGGCCACCGCGAACTGGCACGGCGGCGCAACCGCCGGATCGAAAAGAGCCGGCGCGACCAGCATCGGCACTTTTATGCGGGACGCAGCACAGGCGGCGTCGAACAGGCGCAGCGTCTCGAGCACATTGGCATGGGTCTTCTGATAGGTTTGAACCGCATCAGCGCTGCCGACGGTAGGCAGCGTCAGCCAGAATGGCCGGTGTCCGAATGTCGGCACCACAAGATGGCCACGGTCGATGCGATTATCGAATGGGATCGCCAGGGCGCCGATGCCGCCGCCAAAGCTGATGCCGCTATAACCCACCTGCCCTTCCAGCCATGGATAGAGGGTAACGAGCGTGGAAACGGCGATCCACAGATCATCGACGCAGCCGCCGATGATATAATCGTCCTTCCTGTCGATGTTATAAAGAACATGAAGGGCCGGATCGGACGAAATCGGCGGGCAGGCGCTCAGCGAAAGCCCACGAAAGCAGGGAAACAGCACGGCCGTTTCTTCAACCGGCACATCGAAATCGGGCTCGCCGCGCCCGCCGTAACCATGACCGACGACAAGACCACGACGCACCTGCCCCTCACGCGGCAGAAGCATCCATCCGCCGATGCGGAAGCCACCGGTCGAGGTGTAGGTAATATCGAGGACGTGCCAGCGGGGATGGTTGAGCTTGCTTTTGCGCAACACCGGCCTCGGATCCGTGGCGAGCGCGCGGCGATAACGCTTCTTCCAGAAATCATCGAAGCCGGGTGGCGCTTCAGGCGGGGTAATGGCCAGCAGCTGCTCGCGCTGCATGCCATAGGTCGGGTCGAAATCGAAAGGATGGGTGGTCAGATCGCTCATGCGACGCTTGTTTCGTGAAAAACCGGCGGACACAAGCTTCTTGATATCCAAATAACGGTTTTTTACGGCTTTAGCGAGCGTGACGGGCAACCAGCCACCTATTCGAAAATGGCGCACACGCCCTGCTTACAACCCGATTTCATGCGCGAAAGGTGGATTTGCGCCAGCCCGCGAGACAGTGACCGCAGCAGCTTTCGCACCCAGCGCCAAAGCCTTTCTGATCTGCTCTTCCGTAAGCGAAGCAACCTGCGCCTTGGTCAGAAGGCCCTGCATTTTCAGCGAGGCCAGAATGCCGGCGTCGAATGTATCACCCGCGCCGACCGTATCGACGACCTCCACCCGCTCGGAAGCCACTTCCACCTTGAAATTGGCGGTGTAACCGACCGCACCCTTGGCGCCGCGGGTGACGACGACGAGT
Organism: Rhizobium sp. GR12; assembly: GCF_036596185.1. Lineage (NCBI taxonomy): Bacteria > Pseudomonadati > Pseudomonadota > Alphaproteobacteria > Hyphomicrobiales > Rhizobiaceae > Rhizobium > Rhizobium sp. GR12. The sequence continues at coordinate 256,483 of NZ_JASXTH010000001.1, forward strand.
TTCGCGCCGTGATGCAGCCAGTGGCGGGCGAGCGTGTCCTCATCGCCTTCCAGGCCGAACCATTCGAGGTCTTCGTCGGAGAATTTCACGATATCCGACATCGCCGCCATACGGCGGATGCGGGCCATGTGCGACTGCTTGTCCTTGATAAAGCCGGGGCGGATATTCGGATCGAGCGAAATGACGCGGCTTTGATGCTCGCGCACCATCAGCGCCTCATAGGTGCTGCCGCAGGGTTCCGGAATGAGGCTGATCGCGCCGAAATGCAGCGCTTCGCAATCGGCCCCAAGCGCGGGAAGCTCCGCCTCGGAGATCATCCGGCCGGCGGTGTTTTCATCATAAAAGGCATAGGTGGCATGGCCATCCACCAGCTTGACGAAGGCGATGGTTGTCGGCCGCGAAAGCGTTGTACAATAGCTGAAATCGACGTTGCTCGCCCGCAGGGTTGTCCGCAGGATATCGCCCATCATGTCATCGGAAAGACCCGTAAAGAATGCGGACGGGACGCCGAGACGCCCCAGCGCAATTGCCGTGTTGAAGACCGCTCCGCCTGCATAGGGGGCAAAACCCGCCTCACCCAGCGTCGTCTGCCGGGGCAGCATGTCGATCAGGGCTTCACCACAACACAGGATCATTACGGTCCTCCTCAAACAGCAAATCAAATGGACTTAAATCGATTTAGACGAAGATCGATCGGAAGGCCAGCCACAAAGCCGGGCTAGCCATATCCGAAATCATGATTGCGGCAATTCGCTGACGCCGCCGTTCTTCGCCGACCATGGCAGCGGTTTGTCGAGGAAGGCTTCCACCTCCGACAGGGTCTTTTCATCGAACAGTTTTTCAACCCGGGCGACAGCCAGAACATCACGCCAGGTGGTCAGGTAATGCAGCTTGACATTGCCGTTGGTGAAGCGAGCTTCGGCCTCTTCGAAGATGCCGTAATAAAACAGCGCGATGCCGTGATCGACGATGCCGCCCGCCGCGCGGATGGCATCGATAAAGGTGAACATCGAGCCGCCGGCCGTCGTCAGATCCTCGATGACGAGAACGCGGGCGCCCTCCGGCATATGGCCTTCGATCTGGGCGTTGCGGCCGTGGCCTTTCGGCTTCTTGCGGCAGTAGATCATCGGCAGGCCAAGGCGCTCCGCAAGGAAAGCGGCGAAAGGAATGCCAGCGGTTTCACCGCCCGCCACGCAGTCGAATTTCTCGAAACCCGCCTCGCGCATCACCGCCGCCGCCGCAAAATCCATTGTCGCGGAGCGAATGCGCGGGAAGGAGATGAGCTTGCGCATGTCGATGTAAACAGGGCTCTTCATGCCTGAGGCGAAGGTGTAGGGGCTTTCGGAATTGAAGTGGACCGCCTTGATTTCCCACAACATCTTCGCAACCAGTTCCGCTACGACGGCGCGGTCAGTGAATGTGAAATGGTTCATGGGCGTTCTCCTTTTTCGGCCTTGGTTTATCGCTCCGAAAACCGCGATCGGTTTCGGAAAGCGCGACGTCTCGGTTCAGCATTGCAGATGTCCGCAGGCGGCACCGGAAATTATCGGCGGATGCCTGAAGACCATAACAAAACCGCCGGCAGTGCCGGCGGTTAAAAAATCAGCTTACATCCCAGTGCAGCGGGAACATCGGGTCGAATACGGTCACCGGCCCGGCGCCCGTCTCGATTTTTTCGGGAAACGACACCGCTTCCTCGCGCTTGACCAGCGTGATCGTCTCCTCATTCGGCGCCAGCCCGTACCAGGCGGGACCGTTGAGGGAGGCGAAGGCTTCCAGCCTGTCGAGAGCGTTTTCCTGCTCGAAGACGTGTGCCAGACAGCTCATGGTGTTGATCGAGGTGTAGATGCCGGCGCAGCCGCAGGCGCATTCCTTCAGCGGATCCACATGCGGGGCGGAATCCGTGCCGAGGAAGAAGCGGGCATCTCCCGAAGTTGCGGCTTCGCGCAGGGCCAGCCGGTGCTCCTCGCGCTTGGCGACGGGCAGGCAATAATAATGCGGCTTGATACCGCCGACCAGAATGGCATTGCGGTTGATGATGAGGTGGTGAGTGGTGATGGAGCCGGCTAGGTTGGCCTTGGACGACTTGATGTAGTCCACGCCGTCGCGGGTGGTGATGTGCTCCATCGTCACTTTCAGCTCAGGCAGGCGCTGGCGCAGAGGCTCCAGAACCGTGTCGATGAAAGCTTTCTCGCGGTCAAAAATATCGACTTCCGGCGTCGTCACCTCGCCATGCACGCAAAGCGGCAGGCCGATCTTCGCCATGCGCTCCAGAACCGGCATCGCCTTGTTGAAATCGCGCACGCCGCCGTGGGAATTCGTGGTCGCACCGGCCGGATAGAGCTTCACGGCGGTGATGAGACCGCTTTTCTTGCCCTCTTCCACATCGTCGGCCTGGGTGTCTTCGGTAAGATAAAGCGTCATCAGCGGTTCGAAACGATCGCCGGCCGGAATGGCCTTGACGATCCGCTCGCGATAGGCGCGGGCGTCAGCGCAGGTGACGACCGGCGGCACGAGGTTCGGCATGATGATGGCGCGGGCGAAATGGCGGCTCGTATCCCCGATCACGCCTTCCAGCATGGCGCCATCGCGCAGATGCAGATGCCAGTCATCAGGGCGGCGAAGGGTGAGCGACTTCATCGGGATACCTCGGAGCATGACGGAATTGGCGCCCGCTTAGCATCTTTCGTCGCAGGAAAACAGCCGCCGAGGGGCATCGGGCGGCTGTAAATGTCATTTTTTTGAAGCGAACCTCAGATGCCGCCCGCTTCCGGACCCCAGACATCCGTCATGGCAAACCCATCGGCAAAGGGATCGAAGGGATCGAGACCGACCTGGTGCAGTCCGAAGGTGAAACCGCGTCCGGCAATGGTGGGAATGACAGCCGGACGGCCCGCCACTTCGGTGACGGCGGAAAGGCCGACATCGAACTCCGAGCCGATAATAGAACGGGACTTGTATTCGTCTCCCACCTTCACCTTGCCGCGCGCGTAAAGCGTCGCAAGATTGGCGGAATTACCGGTGCCGCAGGGCGAGCGATCCGCCCGGCCCGGCCACATGGTGGTGCAGGTGCGGATGGAACCGTCCGCATCGACATCGCGAAACATCACATAGGCAACGCCGGAAATGGCGGAGATTTCCGGATGCACGACCGTCATTTCACGGTTGACCAGGTCTTTCAGGATCATGCCCGCCGCAACCAGCTTTGCCGCATTCGCCTTCTCGATGGTCAAGCCGATCTGGTGCACATCGACAAGCGCGTAAAAAATGCCGCCATAGGAGATGTCCATCGTCACCTTGCCCCATTCGGGCGTGTCGATAGTCACATCAAGCTCATGTACGAAGGACGGCACCATGGTCAGCTTGACCTTTTCGCAGCGCCCGTCGCGGCAGGTGGCCGTAGCCTTGACCAGACCGGCAGCCGTTTCAAGAATGATGACGGTTTCCGGTTCCTGCATCTCCACCATTCCGCTTTCCAGAAGCGCTGTCGTCGCACAGATGGAGTTCGATCCCGAACTGGCATGCGCCTGATCCGGCTGGAGTATGACGAAGGCGGCATGCGCGTCGGGATGCTTCGGCGGCAGGAGTAGATTGATCGACCCCATGGGCGTGCCGCGCGGTTCCAGTGTCAGGAAACGGCGCAGGGCTTCCCCTTGCGGATCGGTGTTCATCCAGTGAAGCTGCTCGGCGACAGTGTTGCCGGGAATTTTCGGCGCGCCACCGGTGACGACACGGCCGATTTCGCCTTCACAATGCACATCGAGAAGCTGCAGGGTGCGTTTCCAACGCATGGGGTCTTACTCCGGAAGTTGAGTTGTTGACCGATATTACAGATAAAAATACAAGCTGTATACAAATCTGCGAGAGCTGATAGCGAAAACCGCTTATGGTTTTCGCTATCAGCTCTCAATCATGATCTAGCGGCTGCGGCATTCCGCCCGGTTTCGATTGGCGGTCGCCTCGCAATTCAATCTCGACTGCTGAAGCGCCTGATCATCCACCACGGAGCCGGCGGTATCGCCCACCGATCCGACGGTGTTTTCGACGGAGCGGCCGAGCCGTTCGACCTGCCTGCCGTAATTTTCACGCGTGCGCGGATCGAACACTGCAATCGGCGCGCTGACCACGACGCTCGCCGCCGTTCCGACCGTTTGCGCAGCACCAATGCTGACCGCGCCCAGAGCTTCACCCAGACCGACATCGGAATCCGTCACCGTCTGGCCGGCGATGAGGCGGTCGCCGATCAGGCGTACAACCTCGGGGCTTTCGGCGAATTTGCCATGGTTCAGCCGGTCTCCCGATTGCAGTTTGGTCAGATCCAGCACGGTAATGCCGGCTTTTTCCAACTGGCTGCGATAGGGCTCGACCGATGGATCAATCTGGCCCAGCCGGTCGACATTGCCGGAGATGCGACGCGACAGGCTGAGCGCGCGGTCATCCTGCGAGACGAACAGCGTGAATTTCGGCGGCGTCTTGCCGAGGCTTGTGAACTGCCTGCTGAACACATCCACATCGAGATCTGGCGCGGCCAGAATGACATTGCCGATCTTCGGATCGATGCGGCCATTGCGGATGGCCATCTGGCGCAACGCTTCCACCGCAAGCCATGTGCCCATGGAGTGCGCCATGACGGTGACCTCGCCGATGGACTTGTCCTTTGCGAGACGGGTCAGCAGTTCCTCCAGCGCATCGCGCGAGTAGTTGGTGCTTTCCTTGTCGTAATTATAGTCGAAAATGCTGGCTCGCGATGGCCATGTGAAAACGACAGGCACGACATCCGTGCCGGAATCATAGACGATCTGGGCAAAGCGGTAGACCGAGTCTTCATAACGGTTGTTGAAACCGTGCACGAAAACCAGCACGCGGCGATCTTTCTGGATATGTCTGCTGATCCAGCTTTTCGTCTCCGCCTCGGAATGAATAGGCTCCACCGCCACCGTGGTGAAATCCTTCAGCGGGTTCGGCGGCAGCTTTTTCGGCCATTGCACTTGCCCGACCTTGCGGTTGGCCTTGGGCGGAATGGAGATGGTGACCGCATCGACCTTCAAACCCGTTCCGCGCTCGCCGCCGAAAAGCACGGCGGTATTTTCCGATGGCGCGCGGGTCGTGGCGACCAGAAGATTGACGGGAGTCGTCCCCGCCACGGTCTGCCCGGTCGGTGTCATGACCCCGATGGGACGCCCGCCGCAGCCGGCAAGCATGGCAACAATCGCGATCACGGCCACGAAGCGAATGGGCATCACATCATTCTCCTACAACCCAGAGGCAGCTGGATAGCGGCCGAAGGATAGGAATTTCTACCGGAGGCGGAACTGCCGCGCCAGCAACCATCGCGAAACGGTGGAGATTTCCGCCCCGGTGTGTCCAAACGGACCCAATTGTCAGGCTATGGGTCCGAGGAGATGCGATGTGATTTTTATCGTATCGTGGAAATCGCGCGCGATCAGGGGCCTTCACAAGCGGAAGCCTGACCGAGCACGGCCTGCCCCACTTCGGCATCATAGGCGCGCAAGCCGAACGCACCGAGGCTGATCACCCGGTAACAGGGGTTACCGCCCGTCCACAAGGGATCGATAACCGCGATATCGGTGATGAAACGGTGCGCGCAGGCCTGACCGGAACTATAGGCTATGCCTTCTGCACTGGTGCCCGCCATCGGAACATGAATGTGACCGAAAACAATATGGCGCACGCCGGCTTGATGAGCGGCGAGGCGACGCATGATCGCGCCATCATCATGCATGCCGATGTTTTCGAAATGCCGGATACCGCAATCCATCGGCGGGTGGTGAATGAAAACCGTCACCGGCAGGTCGCCGGCACCTTCAAGCGCGCTGTCCAGCCATGTCAGACGATCCGCCCCGTAGATGCCGCCGATGACATCTGCCCCATGGCTGTCGAGAAACAGCAGGCGGCCGAATTCGGTATCGATAAAGGACTGGATATAGCCGTTTTCGTCCCGTGGCTGTTCGGGAAAAGCCGCCACGAATTCCGGGCGGCGGTCGTGGTTGCCGAGCATGAGGCGCATGGGCAAGGATACGGGCGCGAGAATGTCGCGCAGCAGCTCGTAGGCCTCCGGCTCACCGTAATTGCAAAGATCGCCCGTCATGACAAGAAGATCGGCGTCGGCGTGTTTTTCGACAATATCTGATATCGCCGCGCGCAGCTGCTTTTCGGGGTCCACGCCGTTTATCGCGATGCCCGGCGGCAGAAGATGGGTGTCGGTGATCTGGATGATCTTCATTGTCGGTCTTTCTGCGCAAAATGGCTGCGGGAACGAATTTCCCCGCAGCCTTTTCGATGGTTTCGCTTATTTCAGCAAGGCGTTGGTCTGCTCGACGATCTGCTTGAGACCGGCTTCCGGCGTCACTTCACCGCGCATGACGGTGCCGATGATGTCGCGCTGCGTGCGCCAGATGCGGACGGAATCGCCACCCGGATAACCGGCCCAGGGCAGAGAACGGTCAGCCTGAAGCGACGCGGTCTTCACATTCGGGTTCTCGACGTAATAGGGCGCGAGGAAGTCCGGACCGGTGGCCAGCTTGTTGGTCGGCAGGTAACCGGTGATGCGAACGATGGTGTTCTGCGCCTCGGGGCCGGTGATCCACTTCAGGTATTTCCAGGCAGCATCCTGCTTGGTCTTTTCCTGCGTCAGGATAACGGCAGAGTTACCGCCGGTCGGCACGCCGCCCTTTTCCTTGTTGTCGAGCGGGAAGGTCGCCGTCTTCAGCTTGAAGCGGTCGCCAACCAGACCGGTGATGGTCTGGACGTGGGCCGGGGTGGAGAAGATGAAGCCGGTGAGGCCTGCACCGAACTGCTGGCGCGACTGATCCCAGTCGAGCAGGTTCTGGCCGCCTTCGGTGACGAACTGGCGAGCCATCTTCAGCGCGTTGAGGCCGATTTCATTGTCAAAGGCAACCGTCTTGGTCTTTTCGTCAACGAGCTTGCCGCCCTGCTCGTAAATGAACGCCTGCCACAACCAGTCATCCGGCCAGCCGTTGATGTCGTAGCTCATGCCTGCGAACTTCGGGTCGAGAGCCTTGATCTTCTTGGCAAGAGCAATGAGTTCCGGGAAGGTCGTCGGCATCTTGTCCGGATCGCCGCCGGCCTTGGTGACGAGGTCGGAGTTGATATAGATGATCGGTGAGGACGCATTGACCGGCAGGCCGTACTGCTTGCCGTCGATCTGGCCGAGTGCCGCCATCTTCGGGCTGTAGTTCTTGTCGAGGAACGCCTGACCGCCTTCAGCCTGAATGAACGGGCCGAGATCGGTGATCTGGTTGCGCGGTGCAAGCGTGTGCACCAGTTCCGCCGTCAGGTTGTAACCCGAGAAATAGACGTCCGGCAGATTGCCGGTGACGGCGGAGCGCAGCACCTGCTGCTGGCCTTCGTTATAACCTGCGGCCGGAGCGAGGAAGTTGATCTTCACATCAGGGTTTTTCTTCATGAACTCATCGGCCAGTGGCTGATGGAATTTCGTGAAGCCCGGCAGGTTGTAGAGAACGTTGAGCGTGATTTCGTTGGCGAGAACCGGCGTTGCGAGGCCTGCAAAGGCCACGCCGAGTGCCAGACCGCCCATCAGAGCGCGTCGGTTGATTTTCATGTCATTCTCCAAAGGGTTGGGAGGAGGAGTTCGAACGACGTCACTTGACGCCGGTCATGGTAATACCGGCGATGAAATGCCGCCGTGCGAGGAGGAAGCACAGCACCATTGGCGCGGTAATCAGTGTCGCGCCCGCCATCAGCGCACCGTAATTGGCGCCGGATTCGACATCCGCGAAGAGCATCATGCCGAGCGGCGGCGGGGCCAGATTGGTGTCGGAGACCACGATCATCGGCCAATAAAGGTCGTTCCAGTGGGCAACGAGCGAGAAGATCGAGAAAGCGGCGAGCGAGGGCAGCGAGCCGCGCAGCACCAGTCCCCAGCAAATCTCCATTTCCGAAAAACCATCCATGCGGGCCGCCTCGATGATTTCGTCCGGGTAGCTGCGGAAGGACTGGTTGAACAGGAAGATGGCGAAGACCGAGAGGAAGAACGGCATCATCATCGCAAAATAGGTGTTCAACAGTTCCGTCTTCGCCAGACCGACGAAAAGCGGCAGGGCAAGCGCCTGAATGGGAACGCAAAGTGCCGCGATGACCAGACCCAGCAGCAGCTTGCGACCCGGAAACCTGAGCTTCGCCAGCGCATAGGCTGCGGGAACCGATGTCAGGACCTGCACGACGAGGATGCCGACGCAGACGATGACGCCGTTCAGCATGAAACGCGCCATCGGCACCTGGCCCGTTGCCCGGGTATAGTTTTCGACGGCATCGAATTTCGCGAGGATCGGCCAGAGAGAAACGTCGAATATTTCCGCCGGCGAGCGGATCGATGTCAACATCATCCAGTAGAACGGCAGGAGCATCACGAAAGCGCCGAGCGCCAGCACGAGATGCGGGAGATATTTACGGAGCGCGGCCATCAGTAGTGCACCTTCCGGTCCATATGCAGCGTCTGGCCGATCGACAGGATCAGCACGATGACGAGGAAGATCACCGTCAGCGCGGCGGCATAACCGGTGTTGGAATATTCGAATCCCTCAAGATAGAGATCGAAAAGCAGTGTTTCGGAGCCGAAGCGACCCTTGGTCAGCACCGCGACCGTCTCGAACACCTTGAAGGCCGAGATGGAGGTGGTGACCACCACGAACATCGTCGTCGGCCCCAGCATCGGCCAGGTCACCGTCAAAAAACGGTCGACCGGGTTTTTCGCCCCGTCCAGCCTCACGGCCTCATGCAGATCCTTCGAAATGGCGGTGAGGCCGGCGAGGAACAGCACCATGTTGAAGCCCAGAACCTGCCAGACACCCATCAGCGCCATGGTGGGAATGAGGAGAACGGGGTTGGAAAGGAACGCGACAGGCTCGAAGCCGAACCACTTGATCGCCGCATTCACCGGGCCGAGCGAAGGGTGCAGCAGGAATTGCCACACGGTCGCCATGGCAACGAGCGTTGCGGTGACGGGAAGAAAATAGGCCACTTCCCAAAAGGCGCGGCTGCGCTTGCGGTTATAAACGAGCAGGGCCACACCGAGCGCCAGAAACACGCCCAGGGGAATGACGATGGCCGCATAGATGGCCGTATTCGCCAGTGCACGCAGGAAGACGGGGTCGTGAAAAGCCTTGACGAAATTGCCGAGACCCACAAAGCGGGTGGAGAGCGCGCCAAGCTTGTAATCGGTGACGGAAAAACCGGCCAGAACGAGTATGGGAACGATATAGATCGCCAAAAGCAACAGGCTCGCCGGCGCCGCGAACATCAGCCCCCGCCAGATCATCCGCCGATCCGCTTTCGACAGGCGCGGGCGAACTTTTGCGCGCGCAGCCGGGGAAAAATCAACCGCCGTCATGCCGGCACCATTTCACGCACGGTCGTCTTGCGGCGCAGGCCGTCTGCGGCGAAGAGATGCACGCGCTCCGGCGCAAAGCCGAGGTTCATCATGCCGTTCTCGTCCGCGCCCAACGCCTCCCCGGCGGTCTGACGCAGGGTGATGGTCACCGTCTCGTCGCTCAGAAGGCGGCAGCTCACGAAACGGTCCGCACCGTGGGTTTCGCTGCGGGTTATCCGCACCGCGAAACCTTCGATACCTAGACGCAAATCCTCGGCGCGAATGCCGAGCGTCGCTGGACCGACATCGCGACCCGAGGCCGCGACACCAAGATCGCGCCCAAAAGCCGTGACCTTACCCTCAGCATCGAGTTCCACCGGCAGCAGGTTGATCGATGGCGTGCCGATAAAGCGCGCAACCGTCAGTGTCGCCGGTTTCCGGTAAAGTTCATCCGGCGTGCCGAGCTGCTCGATGCGACCTTCCGACATCAGCGCGATGCGGTCCGACATGGTCATGGCCTCGATCTGGTCGTGGGTGACGTAGATGAAGGTCGCGCCCAGCCGCCGGTGCAGCCCGGCAAGCTCCTCACGCATATGGGCGCGAAGCTTGGCGTCGAGGTTTGAGAGCGGCTCATCCATCAGGAATGCAGCGGGCGAACGCACCAGCGCCCGGGCAAGCGCCACGCGCTGACGCTGGCCACCGGAAAGCTGCGCCGGTTTACGATCCAGCAGATGCGCGATCTGCAGGGTCTCGGCCGCCTGTTCGACAGCGGCATCGATCTCACGCAGCGTATCGGCCGGCGCCGCCATCCGTCCGATCAGCGGCAGCCGTGCGACGAAGGGCAGACGCCGCATCCGAAGCGGTGTCGCGATATTCTGGCGCACGTTCATATGCGGGTAAAGTGCGTAGGACTGGAACACCATCGCCAGATTACGGTCGCTCGGATCGATCTCCGTCACATCCTGACCGCCGATCGTGACCGAACCGCGATCCGGCGTTTCCAGCCCAGCGATGATGCGCAACAGCGTGGACTTGCCGCAGCCAGACATGCCGACGAGGGACAAAAACTCTCCGGGACGGATGGAGAGATCGATCTCTTTCAGAACATCGTCGGCCCCAAAGCCTTTACCGATGCCCGAAAGCTCAAGTGATTGTGGCGTCATTCTGCGCTCCTTTTTCTGAAGCGCATATGCTTATATTGTATGACAATATGACGAAGGTTTGCAGAAAGTTCGGTGACACCGGAAAGCCCGGTAATCTCGGCTCATCGCCGGGCCTTGTGGCATAGACCTCCATCGAAGACGTCTAATATTAAGGGCATGCTCCAAATATCCGGACCCGGATTTATCGACTAAACCGGCCTGGCTGCACCGGAGCATCCGGCATTCTAACCGGCAGCCAGAATCACATGCGCCTGAATTTTGGCGGCAACCTCGCCGCTGCCATACCGCGCTTCAATTGCGGATGCGGCGCAGTCCGTCGCCTCCTCCAGTTTTCCCGGCGCTCTGGCTTCGATTTCGGTCCGAAGAACAGTTCCCTGACAATAGGCGACAGCCGGAATGCGCGGCGACGGGGCACGGCTTTGCGCCGATATCGTCTCGATCACCACGCGGGAAAACCCGGCACTTTCCAGCTCGCTACGTATCAACACCTTATCGTGGTAGCCGTGCGGGGTGCGCACCATGAAACGCGGCGGATCCTCAGGGAACATGCGTGCAAGGGCGTTCGTCACCTCATTCGCGAAGTGATTTTCTTCGATGCTATCCCACACGTTGAATAAATAATGTCCGCCGGGCTTCAGCACCCTCTTCGCTTCGCGATAGGCGGACAAGCGGTCGGTGAAGAACATCGCGCCGAACTGGCAGAAAACGAGATCGAAAGTCGCATTTTCAAACGGCAAGGTCTGAGCATCTGCCTGACGCCACTGGATGCGACTATCCGGCGCCTGTCGCGATGCCGCAAAGTCGAGCATCGGCTGGTTGAGATCGGTCACGACATAGTTGGCAGCAGGCGACAATCCGGGTGCCAGTTCGCGGGTAACGACCCCGGTGCCTGCGGCGATTTCCAGAACATCGACCGGCATCAATGCCGCCGCCCGCCGCGCCAGGTCCCGGGCGAATGGCTCGAAAATCAACGGCACCATATATCGGTCGTAGTTTTCCGGGATAGACCCGGCAAACACCTTGTCCGTTTCCAACATGGCTTTCACCTGCGGTCATCGAATGACCCGGTGACCTTAGCACATTTTCGGGAAGTGCGGAATCTGTCCGGCCTTGCGGACCTTATTCCAATGCCGATAACGCCCGTGCTGCACAGCGTGACAAAATGGCGGCTGGCGCGGGGCGTATCACTATATTTTTATGAGAAGAGAAATGGCGCACCCGAAGAGATTCGAACTCCTGACCCCCAGATTCGTAGTCTGGTGCTCTATCCAGCTGAGCTACGGGTGCGTGCCGTTCCGGTCGTTTCCGGTGGCGTGGCGATCCTCTAAAACGTCCTCATTCCGATTGCAAGTGATTTCGCTTCGAAATTGTCATTTTTCCGCAGCAATTCACGTATCCTATTGATTATACTAGTAATTCCAAAGAGGCCGTTTTCGAGGGGTCGTATGTGGCGCATAATCCGGCGGGTGTGGCGATCGCCCCGAACTGTCTCCGGTCCGAATTTTCAGGCGGTTCTGGCCGCATGCACGGAAGCGGCGCGGTCGGCGATCTCAATGCGGAACTGCGTGCCGGGACCGGGTTTTTCGACAAGCGCGATCGTGCCGCCATGGGCAAGCACCAGTTCCCGCGCAATAACGAGCCCGAGGCCTGTGCCGCCGGAACGGGCCGATCCCCTGAAGGCGGAAAACAGATTCTCTTTCGCCTTACGCGGCATGCCCGGCCCGTTGTCGTCTATGACGATGCTGACAACGCTGCCGGCCCTCTGGGCCGAAATCGAAAGATACCGTGGCGTGGTATTCGTCGCGTCGGACTGCAGGGCCTGAACGGCATTGCGACAGAGATTGTGGATCACCCGGAAAAGCTGCTCGGCATCCGCATCGACAGTGAGATCGGCGGGCACACTGTCCTGAAACTCAATGCCGCTTTCAGGCTCCAGCGCCAGAATGTCGCGCACATCCCGCACCAGATTGCTCAAGTGAACCGTCTTGCGTTTCGGCGCGCCCTCCGTCGCCTGCCCATAGGCCAGAACCTCGCTTGTGTAGGCGACGGCGCGGTCGATCGTGCGCAGCAGTTTCGGTGCAAAGCTCCGGACCATCGGATCCTTGGCATCCACCAGCCGGTCCGACATGAGCTGCGCGGATGACAGGATATTGCGCATGTCATGGTTGATCTTCGAAACCGCCAGACCGAGATCCACGAGGTTCTTCTGTTGCCGCAGGGTTTTCTGCAACTCGGTCTGCATGTCGGAAAGGTGTCGGCCGGCGACAGCCAGCTCGTCGCTCCCTTCCTCCGGCACGAAAATCCGCTCGGGATTGCCCGGCTCCTCGGAAAAACGCTGCATGCCGAGCGTCAGGCGGCGTATGGGCCGGATCATGATGCGGTTGATGGAAACAAAGATAAGACCAGCGGTCACAAGCGACAGGACGATGGAGATCAGGAAAACGTTGCGGGCATAAGCGAGCATCGCCGCCCGCAGCTTGTTTTCACCCAGCACCAGTTCGATGATGGTGTCGCTGTCGCCGACGACATCGAACACGCGGATGACGCGATTGCCACCGAACAGCAATGTGGAAAAAGCGTCCCGTACCGCAGCCAGTTGCGAAACATCGGAAAGATCATATTGCTCATCGACCCCGGGCGGCGTTTCCGCCACGGCGAGCAGGCGCGACGTGCCGTCCTTGCGCAGCGCGATAAGCTTCGCTCCGGTGGCCATCAGCGTGTCGTTCTGCACGCTTCGCGGCAATTCTGCTTGCAGGCCATCGATCACCGCGCCGGCGGCGGCGGCCGTGTTCAGGCGGTCCCGCAGCCATGAAAGGCGCATATTGGCGACCGAAGGCACGAAGATCAGCACTTCGGCAATCATCACGAAAATGACGGTGAGCAACAGCAGACGCCCCGAAAGGCCCCCGGTCAATCCCGGCACACAGTGCACCGGATTGTTCTCCGTGCCGTCCAAGCTGTCTACGCCTTTAGAAAACACCGGGCTCTGATCCTGTATGCGCGCCGCCGCTTCGGTGGAACGGCTCGGTTTATATGCAAGCACGATAATAGGACCTAACAGATATTTTTCCAATGCGTTGCAAAACAAACAGCTTCAACGTCGGAAAAACAAACGCCGCCCGGGAGGGGCGGCGTTTGACGTAAAACCGGTGGCCAGTGAAACCGGAGACGGGTCTCAGAACTCCTGCCAGTCCCCGTTCGCCGACGCTGCGGCCGGCTGGGCATTGAGGGCACGGCTGACGCTGTTCATCAATTTGCGGGCGGGAGAGGCGACAGCCGCTGCCCTGCCGGACACCGCCACGGGCCGCAGCGGCTGCTCAGCGCGGGAGCGGATCTGAGCATCCTCGGCGCCGACCTTGAAGCGCGACACCAGCGTCACGAGATGGCCCGCCTCGCCGCTCAGCCTATGGGTCGCGGCCGATGTCTCCTCGACCATGGCGGCATTGCGTTGCGTCACCTGGTCCATCTGGTTGATCGCCGTGTTGACTTCGTGCAACCCGGTGGATTGTTCCCTCGCTGCCGTGGCAATCGAGTGGATGTGCTCGTTGATCGCCAGAACACGCGTTTCGATCTCGCTCAACGCGCTGCCGGTTCTTTGAACCAGCGACACGCCGCGGCCGACCTCTTCGCCGGATTTGGTGATCAGCGCCTTGATGTCCTTTGCAGCCGTTGCGGAGCGTTGCGCCAGTTCGCGCACTTCCTGTGCGACGACGGCGAAGCCCTTGCCCGCATCGCCCGCACGGGCCGCCTCGACGCCCGCATTCAACGCCAGAAGGTTGGTCTGGAAGGCGATCTCGTCAATGACATTGATGATCTGGCTGATTTCCCGCGAGGCTTTTTCTATGCGGTCCATCGCGGAGACGGCGTCACGCACGACATTGGCGGATTCTTCCGTCTTCTGCTTGGTCTCGGCAACCATCGTGCTGGCTTCCTGCGCGCGGTCCGTGGAATTGCGAACGACGGCGGTGATTTCGTCCAGCGCGGCGGAGGTTTCCTCCAGCGCAGCGGCCTGCTGTTCCGTCCGCTTCGACAGGTCGTCGGCTGCCGAGCGCAATTCGTTGGCGTTGCCGCTGATGCCTTCGGTGCTGCTGCGCACCTCCCGCATCGTCTCCCGCAGCTTGGTCAGCGTCTGGTTGACGTTCGCCTGGAGTTCGGCGAACACACCGCGAAACTCGCCGTCCATCTTTTCCGTCAGATCGCCCCGCGCCAGACCTTCGATGACGCGGCTGGTCTCGGAGACGCCATTGTCCACGCCGGTCAACAAGGCATTGATCGTCTCGGCAAAACGATTGAGGTTCTCGTCGCCGTAGTCCTTGTTGATACGGCGGCTGAAATCGCCCTGGGCCGCAGCGTCGACGACGACGGCCATGCCGGCCTGCAGATCGTCGCTCTTGGCGCGCATTGCGGTTTCCTGCGCATTCATGCGGCGCACCTCACGGCCGTTCTTCTTGAAGACCTCGACAGCCGCCGCCATTTCGCCGATTTCATCGTTACGGCCGAGATAAGGCACGTCCGCGTCCAGATTTCCGTCCGCTACGGCGTTCATGACTTCCGAAACGTTGCGGATGGGCGCACTCAGCTGCCGCGCCCCGATGTAGAGGCCGAATGCCGCGCCGGCCAATATGCCGCTGCCGGTGACAATGATAACCAGCCAGAAGGTGGTCGTCACAAAACCGGCAATGCCCGCCTTGACGGTGGCAAGCTCGGCAATGTCGTTTTTCACGACGGCGTCGATTTCCGCCTGATAGGCTTTCCGGTTGGCCCGGTTCGCATCGTTGTTACCCTGCTGGTTGGCCGCCTGCGGGCTGACTTCCCGGGCAAGCCGCGCCGTTTCCAAACGGAAGGCCTTGAATTCCTTGAAGCGGCTGGAGAGATTGTCGAAGGCCGCCTTCTGTTCCGCCGGAACGAGAGGGGTCCAGGTAGCGATCAGCTTTTCCATGCCGTCGAGGTTCTTCACGATGCCATCAGCGAAAGGCGCCGCCTTTTCCATATCGGCGGCGGCGTAGACACCGCGCGCCTCCATCACGACCGCAGTAACGAGACGGTTGAGCGCTTCGCCCTTGTAGGCGCGCTCCGCCGCTTTTTCGTATCCGGCCGTGCGCGCCTGGAACTCGCTGACCGCATATATGGACAGACCACCGATGGTACAGGCCACAAGGCTCATCAGCCCGACAAGAAGATTGATACGACCGCGAATTCTCAACTTCGTTCCCCCAAAAAGCCAGCGGCACGGTGAAAAAAGGGAAGCTGGCATAACTTTTCCCATGACAACATTTATCAATGCTGCGTTAAGAAAGAATTTCAGATTTTATCGATCGCGCGCCGGAATGCGCTCGCGCCGCCCATGCGCGAAGCCGATTTCATGGCGCTTCCGCAAAAGGTGAACCGCGAAAACCCCTTCGGCAATTGACTTTGCTCGGCCTATGCCCTTATAAGCCGCGCACGCTCGGCCATTAAAAAGCTCGCCCAGGCGGGGTTAGCCGTGCAAAAAACGAAACGCTCTTGCAAAATAGTTGCAAATTCAAGAAGGGCCGCACACCGCGGTATTAAATAAATGTCGAAGCGTACATTCCAGCCATCCAAGCTTGTTCGCAAGCGTCGTCATGGTTTCCGTGCCCGTATGGCTACTGCCGGCGGTCGCAAAGTTCTCGCAGCCCGCCGTGCGCGCGGCCGCGCAAGTCTGTCGGCTTAATTGCCGTCTCTGTGGCCCGATGAAAGTCGCGGGCACATGAGTAAGACAAAAAAACTGCCCGGCCGGCTTAAAAACCGGTCGGATTTTCTTGCCGTTCAGACGGGGGAAAAGCGGCGGGGAGGCACCTTTCTTCTGGAAGTCCTCGACCGGAAAACCCCGGAAACCGAACCTCGGGTCGGTTTTACCGTAACGAAAAGACAAGGTAACGCGGTCGAGCGAAATCGCATGCGCCGCCGTCTCAAGGAAGCCGTCAGGCTTTGTGCCGGATTCGCAATGAAGCCCGGCCATGACTATGTGATTGTCGCCCGCAGGGACGTGCTCGAGACGGCCTTCCCGAAACTTCAGTCTCTCCTTACCGAGCGAATTGAAGGAACGGCGAAACCGAAACGGTCCCAGGAGACCCGCTCCAGGAAAGAATGATGGAAAAGAACCGCAATTACTTCATCGCGATAGCCCTTTCGGTTGTCATCGTCCTCGCCTGGCAATTCCTTTACATGAATCCGCGCATCGATCAGCAGCGCCGCGCCGAAGAGGCCCGCCAGGCGCAGCAGCAGACGACGCAGCAACAGCAGGCACCGGGTGCCGCACCCGGCGTGACCGTCGACGGCGCACCGCCTGCCTCCTCCACGCAGGCCGCCGCCACGGCGACGCGTGAAGAAGCGATTGCAAAAAGCCAGCGCGTCGCCATCGACACCAACGCCATTGCCGGATCGATCAATCTGACCGGCGCCCGTTTCGACGACATCCGGCTCAAGGGCTACCATGAGACCGTTGATGACTCGAGCCCGATCATCACGCTGTTCTCGCCCTCCGATACCAAGGACGGCTATTTCACCGAACTCGGTTATGTCGGCGGCGCCGATGCTGGCAGCGTTCCCGGTCCTTCGACGGTATGGACGCTCGCAAGCGGCGACAAGCTGACGGAAACCACGCCGGTCACCCTGACCTACACCAACCAGAACGGCGTCGTTTTCTCCCGTACCGTTTCGATTGACCAGCACTACATGATCTCGGTCAATGACAAGGTCGAGAACCCCGGACAGACACCCGTCTCCTTCGCCACCTATGGCCGCGTGACGCGTAACAACAAGCCGGCGATACCGCCCGTTTTCGTTATCCACGAAGGTTTCCTCGGCGTTTCGGGCAAAGACGGAAGCCTGACGGAAGAGAAATACAAGAACATCGAAGAAGCACCGGTAACGGTCGCGAAGGCGACCGGCGGCTGGCTCGGCATCACCGACAAATATTGGGCCGCGGCTATCGTTCCGCCGCAGACGACGCCGTTCGAAACCCGCTACTCGCATATCACGGGCAATCAGCCGAGCTACCAGGCCGATTTCAAGAGCGACACGATGACGGTCGAACCCGGCCAGTCCATCGAACTGAAGAGCCTTGTCTTCGCCGGCGCCAAGGAAGTGCCGCTCGTCGATCGTTATGAAACCGAATATTCCATTCCGAAGTTCGACCTCCTGATCGACTGGGGCTGGTTCTACTTCATCACCAAGCCGATGTTCAAAATGATGGATTTCTTCTTCCGTTATTTTGGCAACTTCGGCCTGGCCATCCTGCTTACCACCATCGTCGTGAAGCTTCTGTTCTTCCCGCTCGCCAGCAAGCAATATGCGTCCATGGCGAACATGAAGCGCATGCAGCCGAAGATGGAGGAGCTGAAGGCCAAGCATGGCGACGACCGCATGGCCATGCAGCAGGCGATGATGCAGCTCTACAAGGAAGAGAAGATCAACCCGGTGGCCGGCTGCTGGCCGATGCTGCTGCAGATCCCGGTCTTCTTCGCGCTCTATAAGGTCATCTACGTCACCATCGAAATGCGGCATGCGCCGTTCTTCGGCTGGATTCACGATCTTTCCGCGCCCGATCCGACGTCGCTGTTCAACCTGTTCGGCCTTCTGCCCTACGACGTGCCGCACTTCCTGATGATCGGCGTCTGGCCGCTCGTCATGGGCGTCACCATGTTCCTGCAGATGCGCATGAACCCGACACCGCCCGATCCGACGCAGGCGATGATCTTCACCTGGATGCCGCTGATCTTCACCTTCATGCTGGCTTCCTTCCCGGCAGGTCTGGTCATCTACTGGGCATGGAACAACACACTGTCGATCTCTCAGCAGGCCCTCATCATGAAGCGCCACGGCGCCAAGATCGAATTGTTCGATAATATAAAAGGGCTGTTCAAACGAAAGCCGGTGCAATCGAAATGAGTGAAACCGGTCCGGCAACCGAAAAGCCCCTGTTCGGGCGACCCTGGATATTCATTCGCGGTGTTCCCGCGATGAAATTCCTGCCGCCCGAAGGCCCGCCGGAGATTGCCTTCGCCGGACGTTCGAATGTCGGCAAGTCCTCGCTTATCAATGCGCTGGTGGGTCACAAGGGACTTGCCCGCACATCCAACACGCCCGGACGCACGCAGGAACTGAACTATTTCGTTCCTGAAGGTTATTCCGGCGAGGCGGGCGACCTGCCGCCGATGGCGCTGGTCGACATGCCGGGTTACGGCTATGCGCAGGCGCCCAAGGACCACGTCGACGCCTGGACGAAGCTGGTCTTCGACTATCTTCGCGGCCGCGCGACGTTGAAGCGCGTTTACGTGCTGATCGATTCCCGCCACGGCATAAAACCGAACGACGAGGAGGTTCTGAGCCTGCTCGACAAGGCGGCCGTATCCTATCAGGTCGTTCTGACGAAGACGGACAAGATCAAGGATGTGGGCGTTCCCCGCGTGATCAGCGAAACGCTGGAGAAAATCCGCAAGCGTCCCGCCGCCTATCCGGAAGTTCTGGCCACTTCCTCGGAAAAAGCCTTCGGGCTGGATAGCCTGCGCGCCGAGATCGTGCGGACGGTCTCCCTCTAAGAGGCCGCCGCCTTCAGGCGATGGTGAAAAGCAGGGCGGCGGTCCAAAGCATCGCCGTCAACGCCAGAAGCCGCCAGAAACGCACGGAATGCCAGACTTCCGAAAGCATGGCGACGAACATGCTGCCGTTGCGCAGCGGCTGACCCTTGAAAGGCAGGCCCGTGCGGGTGGGATTCATGTCGAGCAATGCTGCGACGCTCGCCCTTTCGCGATATTCAGTTTCCGCCAGATTGTCTCGCCAGCGCCGGACCATAGCGGCGAACTGACGGTCGCGTTTGATGCGTTTTGCAAGCTCCGCCATGCTTTCCGGCGGCAAGGCACCCAGCACATATTCGCCAGCGAGCACTTCGTCCCGCAAACCGCTTTGCTTGTCTCGATCCGGCGCCGTCATATGTTTTCAAACTCCTCGGTCGTTCAGGCCAGCATCGTTTTCACGATGCGCGACGACTTTCCCGTCGCCCTGCTGAATAACCCCTCCCCTGCTCCCCACAAGGCTGGTCCGATTGGCGCTTTATGTCAATCTTATTACGCGCTCCGAAGCGCCCAAAAGCAGAATTTTACTATGCGCCGACACAATAGGGCCCGGAGTTTCTTTCATTCATCCAAAGCGCGCATTCACCTGTCCTTGCAAGTGCTCCGGCACGTCGAATTGGCGCTTCCTGCACTGCAAAAAATGATTCCGATTTTTGCGCCGATGCTGTAGAGCGATGACAGGCTCTCGAGGGCCGCAACCACAGACCGAGGTTTTTCCATGACTGCTTCCGAAAGCGAAACTCAGGCGCGGCTGCTCGCACAGGCTCTGCCCTTCATGCAGAAATATGAGAACAAGACCATTGTGGTGAAATATGGCGGTCACGCCATGGGGGATTCCACGCTCGGAAAGGCTTTCGCGGAAGATATCGCCCTGTTGAAGCAGTCCGGTATCAACCCCATCGTCGTGCACGGCGGCGGCCCGCAGATCGGCGCAATGCTGACGAAGATGGGCATTGAATCGAAATTCGAAGGCGGCCTTCGCGTCACCGACGCCAAGACGGTCGAAATCGTTGAAATGGTTCTGGCCGGCTCGATCAACAAGGAAATCGTCGCGCTCATCAACCAGACGGGCGAATGGGCAATCGGCCTCTGCGGCAAGGACGGCAACATGGTCTTCGCCGAAAAGGCGAAAAAGACCGTGATCGACCCCGACAGCAATATCGAGCGCGTTCTCGATCTCGGTTTCGTCGGCGAAGTCGTCGAGGTCGATCGCACCCTGCTCGACCTGCTCGCCAAGTCGGAGATGATCCCGGTCATCGCTCCCGTCGCTCCCGGTCGCGACGGCGCCACCTACAACATCAATGCCGACACCTTTGCCGGCGCCATTGCCGGCGCGCTCAACGCCACCCGCCTTCTGTTCCTGACCGATGTGCCCGGTGTTCTCGACAGGAACAAGGAACTCATCAAGGAGCTGACGGTCTCCCAGGCGCGCGCGCTCATCAAGGACGGCACGATTTCCGGCGGCATGATCCCGAAGGTCGAGACCTGCATCGAGGCCATCAAAGCCGGTGTTCAGGGTGTGGTGATCCTCAACGGCAAGACCGCCCATTCCGTCCTTCTGGAAATCTTCACGGAAGGCGCCGGCACGCTCATCGTGCCCTGATGCGGTTCATGTGGCGGATGGGAAAGCCCGTCCGCCACATCTCACATCTCCTCAGCCGAACACCAAAAGCGACAGCACGCCCAAAACGATCAGCAGACAGCCGCAAAGTTCGAGCCGGTTGATCTTTTCCTTGAAGAAAAGCACGGTCGAGGCAAAGGCGAAAAGCATTTCCACCTGCGCCAGCGCCTTCACCACAGCGGCTTGCTGCAACGTCATTGCCGTAAACCAGCCGAATGACGCCGTGGCCCCCACGAAACCGACCGCGAGAGAAGGTTTCCACGCCTTTGCGATCCGCCGCAATTCGTCCCTCTCCCGCCAGACGATCCACAAGAACATCGACAGGGTCTGCGTCACGATGACGACGACGAGGGTGAAACCGGCCTGCATCACCGCATCCGGGGCCGGCAGACTTGGTGCCAGCGCCAGTGACGCAGAACGATAGGCGACCGATGAGAGGCCGAAGAAAGCGCCCGAGGCGAGGCCGATGCCCGCGGTCCGGCTGAAGATGGAGGTCAGAATGGAAGCGGGGGTCACTTCCGTTCGCGCAACCGAAATCAGCATGACGCCGGCCACCGAAATGGCGATAGCCGCCAGGGTTCCGCTATTGACGCTTTCACCGACGAAAATCAGCGCAAACAATGCCGCCTGCGCAGGTTCGGTACGGGAATAGGCCGTGCCGACCGCAAAATTGCGGAAGGAAAACAGGTGCACCAACAGGAAAGTGGCGGCGATCTGCGCCATGGCCCCGACCATCGCCCAGACAGCGAACGACATGTTCGGCACCGGCAGCGGCCGGTCGAGCACACCATAGAGAAAACCGAGATAGGCAAGAGCGAAGGGCATGCCGAACACGAAGCGCACGAAGGTCGCGCCCGTGGTGCCCATCATGCCCTTGAGATGCTTTTGCAGGGTCGAGCGCAGGTTCTGCAAGAACGCGCTTGCGAAAGTTATGCCTATCCAGAGTTCCATGACATTGGCGGTATCATGCGCTGGAGGTTGTGGCCAAGTCCGATTTTCCCGCCAGTCGTCGTCTTTTCGATTTTCTTCGGCATTTGAAACGGGCATAAAGCAGCCCATGGACACAAAGCCGAAAAACCTGCCCGATGCCGTCGATTTCGCCCATGTCAACGAATGGGTCTTCGATCTCGACAACACGCTCTATCCGCATCACGTCAATCTGTTTTCCCAGATCGACCGCAACATGACGGCCTACGTGGCGGAGCTTTTAAAGCTCGACCCCGACGAGGCCCGAACCTTGCAGAAGCGCTATTACCATGAGCATGGCACCACGCTTCAGGGCCTGATGATTCATTACGGCATCAGCCCGGACGAGTTTCTGGAACGCGCGCATGCCATCGATTATTCGGCGCTCAAACCCCATCCGGAACTCGGTGAGGCGATCAAGGCGCTGCCGGGCCGCAAATTCATCCTGACCAATGGCAGCGTCAAACATGCGCAGGCGGCGGCCGGCGCGCTTGGCATTCTCGATCATTTCGAGGACATTTTCGATATCGTCGCCGCAGGCTACCTGCCGAAGCCGGCCAGTGCGACCTATGAGAAGTTTGCAGCACTTGCAAAGCTCGATACAAAAAAAGCCGCCATGTTCGAAGACCTGCCGCGTAATCTCGCGGCGCCCAAGGCTCTCGGCATGAAGACCGTGCTGCTCGTTCCCTCGAACCTCGAAGGCATCATCATGGAGCGCTGGGAAATCCCTGCCGCGACGGATGCGCATATCGACTACATCACCGACGACCTGACAGGTTTCCTCACCAGAACGATCTGCCGCTGACCGGCAACATGGAAATCGGCCGCAGGCGACATTACCGAAGCTTCATGCACCTTACGGATGTTTAAGTAGTGGACTGGTGCCTACGTCACTATCTTCCTCTTCAGGGACACCAACGGAAGGTAATGACGATGTCTACACGAAAAATCGCACTCTCTGCTCTTGGCGCAGCCCTCTTGGTCGGCACGGCCGCAACGACCAGCTTTGCCGCCCCGCCCGCGCACGGCAAAGGCCATGGCGAGCGCATGCATATCCGCCCGGAAATGGCGTTCGTTCAACTGCTGAAGGTGGCCGACACCAACAAGGACGGCAAGATCTCGAAAGAAGAGTTCGCCGCACGTCAGGACGCGCTTTTTGCCGAGATCGACAAGGACAAGGACGGTTCGATTACGCCGAAGGAAATGCGCGAATACCGCCATGCGAAAATGGAGGCGTTCCGCGCCGCCCATCCGCGCCCTGAGGGTGAAAGCAAGGGACCCGAAGGCAAGCGTGCCGAACGCGAACATGGCGGCCGTCAGGGCTGGGGCAAGCATGGCGGCAAGGGTGGAGGCTTCGCGATGATCCGCATGGCCGATACCGATGAAAACGGTCAGGTCAGTAAAGCCGAATTCACCGCAGCCGGTGAAAAAATGTTCGAGCGGCTCGACAGGAACAAGGACGGCGTCATCTCGATCGATGACATGCCGGATCGCCCATTCCTTTGATTTCATAAGAAAAAGCCCGCTCAATCGGCGGGCTTTTTTCGTTTCAATGCAGGCTGACGGTTTTCAGATCGTCTTCTGCCGCCTTGAAAAACGTACTGGAACGATTGTCGGTCAGGAGGATCGGCGTACCGTCCGCACCAAACAGCGCCCAGAGATCCAGTTGCGGATCGAGATCAGGCGCTTCCGGGAAACAGCGGCTTACGTCTTCAGCGCGAATTTTACGGATATATCCCACTTCTCCCTCACCGATATGGGCGAGCTGGGACCGGGTGAGACGCGCATGCGCTTCTTTTAAAAGCATATTTCAGCCTCCTTCTTCACGCCGAGCGATTCGTGTCGGATTCCGGCGTTCACGTTCTACTCTGAGACGGAAATATTAATTTTCTTTACCACGTTCGAAATTTCGGGCCGTACAAGATCGATGGAGAGGAGGCCGTTGCGCAGGCGCGCTTCCCTCACCTGCATACCATCCGCAAGCACGAAGACCCGCTGAAATTGCCGCGCCGCAATGCCTCGATACAGAAAATCCCGCTTTTCCTGCTCCTGCTGGCGACCGCGAATGACGAGCTGGTTATCGGCTGTCGTCACATCCAGATCATCCTGCGAAAACCCGGCGACCGCGATGGTGATACGCAGACGTTCCGGCACGTCTTCGCCGCCTGGAAGGCGCTCGATGTTATAGGGAGGATAGCCGTCATTGGCCTTCGCCATACGCTCCAGCGTTTTTTCCATGGCATCAAAACCCAGCAAAAGCGGGTGGGCAAATGGCGTCATGCGGCTCATATCGTCTCTGTCCTTGCAACCAAGCGACGTTTCGCGGCCCCGCTTCCGGCAACCTTTCCGGTCAATCGTACCGGCACTGGCAATATGGGAAGCAAAACCGCGATGCGCAAGGCGGGTCACCAGGCAAAGAGGGGCACACCGAGGAATGAGGCTTGACAAGTGAG
Source organism: Rhizobium sp. GR12 (assembly GCF_036596185.1). Lineage (NCBI taxonomy): Bacteria > Pseudomonadati > Pseudomonadota > Alphaproteobacteria > Hyphomicrobiales > Rhizobiaceae > Rhizobium > Rhizobium sp. GR12. The sequence goes on from NZ_JASXTH010000001.1 coordinate 280,650, forward strand.
CGTCCGCCGCTCGAAAAAAGCGCTCACCTCAACGGCGGGCAAGACATGGCAGAACGCAGAAAAATCATCATCGACACGGATCCGGGACAGGACGACGCGGCAGCGATCATGCTGGCTTTCGCAAGCCCTGAAGAAATCGACATTCTCGGGCTGTGCGCTGTCGCCGGCAATGTTCCGCTGAAACTGACCAGCCGCAACATCCGCATCATCTGCGAATTGTGCGGACACACCGATATTCCCGTCTATGAGGGCGCGGAACGGCCGCTGGTGCGCGCGCCGATTACCGCCGAACACGTTCATGGCAGCACCGGTCTCGACGGCCCGGTTCTCGACGAGCCGACAATGGCGGCGCAAAAACAGCATGCGGTCGATTTCATCATCGAAACACTGCTGCGGGAGCCTGCCGGCACCGTGACGCTCTGCACGCTCGGCGCGCTGACCAATGTGGCGCTGGCGTTGCAGAAGGCCCCCGAGATCGCCAGCCGCGTCAAGGAAATCGTAATGATGGGCGGCGGCTTCTTCGAAGGCGGCAACATCACGCCGGCTGCGGAATTCAACATCTATGTCGACCCGCAGGCCGCCGATATCGTCTTCCGTTCCGGCATACCCATCGTCATGATGCCGCTCGACGTCACCCATAAGCTGCTGACCACCAAGGCGCGCGTCAGCCGCATTCGCGAGATCGGCACACGCCCGGCTATCGCCATGGCGGAAATGCTGGAATTCTTCGAACGTTTCGACATCGAGAAATACGGCTCGGACGGCGGCCCGCTGCATGATCCGAGCGTCATTGCCTATCTCGTCAAGCCCGAACTGTTTCAGGGCCGCGATTGCAATGTCGAAATCGAGGTCAATTCCGAACTCACCATGGGCATGACGGTGGTGGATTGGTGGCGCGTGACTGAGCGCCCCACCAACGCCCGCGTGATGCGCGCTGTGGATGCGGACGGTTTCTTCGAATTGCTGACGGAGCGTTTCGCCCGGCTCTGACGGGAACGCAGACATGAAAAAGGGCCGCTGGCATAACCAGCGGCCCTTTCATTTGGAACCGGGAGACATCCCTCAGAACTCGGTCCAGTCATCCTGCGCCAGCGCGTTCGTGCCGCTGGTTCTGGCACGGGCGCGCGGTGCTGCCGGGCGACCCAACGCCTGTGACGGGGCCGCAGGCGCGCGCATCGCCGCCGCGGTGGCGCGCAATTGCTGGCTGGAATGGCCGCCGGACACGGTGAAACCGGCAACGAGCGATTTCAGCGTTCCGGCCTCGCTGTTCAGGGTGACGCTTGCAGCCGTGGTTTCTTCCACCATTGCCGCGTTCTGCTGCGTAACCTGATCCATCTGGGTCACGGCGGAGTTGATCTCCTTCAGACCTACTGCCTGTTCGCTGGCGGAGGCGGAAATCTGCCGTATCAGCTGATTGATCTGCAAAACCTGATCGGCGATATTTTTCATCGTCTCCCCGGCCCTGCCCACCAGCTGGACACCCTCGCCCACCTGTCTTGCCGAGGTATTGATCAGCCCCTTGATCTCCTTGGCAGCGGTTGCGGAGCGCTGCGCCAGTTCGCGCACTTCCTGTGCGACGACTGCGAAACCCCTGCCCGCGTCACCCGCACGGGCGGCTTCGACACCGGCATTCAACGCCAGAAGATTGGTCTGGAAGGCGATCTCGTCGATCACGCCGATGATGCGGGAGATTTCGGCCGAGGATTGCGCGATGCCTTCCATGGAGTTGACGGCCTGCTGCACGATCTCGCCCGACTTGCCGGCGTCGTCGCAGGCATGGCCGACGGCTCCGGCCGCCTGCGCCGCATTTTCCGCGCTGGAATTGACCTGCGCGGTCAACTGGTTGAGGGCGGCTGCGGTCTCTTCCAGGCTTGCGGCCTGCTGTTCCGTGCGGTGCGAAAGATCGCTGGCGGCGCGGGTGATCTCGCCGGTGCCGTTACCAATGCTGACAACCGTTCCGTTGACGGTGGAGACGGTTTCCTCAAGGCTGGCGAGTGCCGAGTTGAAGTCGTTGCGGAGCTTGGCATAGTCGCCAGGGAACTCGTCTTCGATCCGGTAGGTCAGATTACCCTGCGAAAGAGCGTTGAGACCGGCACCGAGCACGCCGACGATATGCTGCTGCATCCGGTTGTTTTCAGTGCGTTCGAACTCGGATCGCTGGCGCTCCGTTTCTGCATTGCCGCGCTGGACGGCGGCATCCGCCTCCATTTCACGGATACCGGCAAACTTCGCGCGGAAGCCTTCAAGCGCCGTTGCGACAGCACCCGTTTCATCCCTGCGGTCCTGTCCGGAGACCGGAACGTCGAAATGGCCGTCGCTCAGTGTTTTCACGTCAGAGACCAGCGAGGCTAGCGGGTTGCGGACGAAATGGCGGACGGCGAAATAAAGCGCAGCAATGACGGCTGCGAGAATGACGATCGCACCGAGGATCATCAGATAGGTCTGTTCCTGGACCGGCGCGTTCAGCGCCTTGTGGGGGATATCCACCAGGACTACCCAGGTCGCATTGAGACCCGGAACCGCGAACGGATAAACGAGACGGTTATAGGGCGCGTCGGTATCAAGGCCGAGATTTTCAATGAGGCCCTGCTTGCCGGATGTGATCGCCGCCTGAACGGTGCTGGCACCGTCTCCGTCATAGGCTTTCATGTTCTGCTCGGGTGTCGGCGGCACCAGCCATTGGCCACCCTGCGAAATAAGCGTCACGCGCCCCGTCTCGAAAGGATGCAGCGCCTGCAGCTTCTGGGAGAGCGAGGCCAGCGAAATATCGACACCGGCCACACCGATCATCTTGCCGTCCGACATCACGGGATAGGCGAGCGAGGTCATGGTGGTGGGCACTTGCGTACCTTCGGCCAGATAGGGCTGGGTGATGGCGCCCTTGCCGGATTTGGCGGCAAGGGCATACCATTCCGCCGCATAGTCGTTCTTGAAGGTCGAAAACTGGATCTCGCCCTTCTGGGTCTTCGACCAATAGGGGGCAAATGCACCGTTTTCATTGGTGCCGAGATCAAGCCTGCCCGCAATCTCCGTGCTCTGTCCGTCGAAAAGGCCCAGCTGTTCGCAGAACCAACTTCCGAAAGCGAAGGCATTCTGTTCGACATTGGCCTTGAGGATGTTGACGATGCCGGGGCGGTCCATCGATTTCGCCTGGTGCGCGCGGCCGATGATGCCGGCCATGGAGCGCGCGGCGCTGCCCAGCTCGCCCACATCGGCGGCGATGACGTTGGCGATGGCGCGCGCCTCGGTATTGGCCTGATCCATGGTCAGCGAATGGACACGGTTGCTGGTCTGGGAAATGAGGAAGGAATTCGATGCGACAAGAACCGTGGTGATTGCACAGCCGGTTACAAGGATCAGCTTGGTCGCAAGCGACTTCACTTTGAAATTGAACATTTTGGCCTCGATCAAAGCGCCGGCCCGAAAAGGCGGCGTCAACGGATGAAAATCTCCGTCATGGAGGCCCGTCCAGATGGGACAGTGTGCTGCATCGCGACGAGGTAAAATTAGGTTATGTTTGCTAATTAAACCCTAAAATTACTTCGCCGCCTCAAGTAAAAAATCAATGCTCGTAATAGGCGGATATGATGTTCCATGCATCGTCGGCCGTTTCGGCGAAATGCAACAGCTCCATATCTTCGGGCGCAATGGTGCCGAAGTCCGCCAGGAATTCGAAATTGACGACGGAGCGCCAGAATTTCTCCCCGAACAGAATGAGCGGGATGGGCGCCATGCGCTTCGTCTGGATCAGGGTCAGCGTCTCGAAGAGTTCATCGAGGGTACCGAAACCGCCGGGGAAGATCACCACGGCCTTCGCCCGCATCAGGAAATGCATCTTGCGAATGGCGAAATAGTGGAAATTGAAGCTCAGCTCCGGCGTGACATAGGGGTTGGGTGCCTGCTCGTGCGGCAGAACGATGTTGAGACCGATCGATGGGCCGCCTACGTCGGCAGCACCGCGATTGCCCGCTTCCATGACACCCGGACCGCCGCCGGTAACCACCACATATTCCAGGTGCCCGGATTTCGCGCCATAATCGGTACAAAGCCGGGCGAACTTGCGCGCCTCCTCGTAATAAATGGAGGCTTGCTCCAGATTGCGCTTCTGCGTCTCGTTGCGCGCCGCCCATGCCTCACCGCCCGGTTCGGGAATACGGGCGCCGCCGAACATGACGACGGTGGATTTGATCCCGCGCTCGGTGAGCGCCATTTCCGTCTTCAGAAGTTCCAGCTGCAGCCTGACGGGGCGCAATTCCTCGCGGCATAGAAAGTCCATGTCCACATAGGCAAGCCTGTAGGACGGGGAATCCGACTGCGGCGTTTTTTGAACGACCTCGGCCTGCTGCTTGTCCGCAGAGCTTCGCTTCAACGGGTCCCATACCCCGTCCTTGCGCTGCAATTTGCCGTTTTTCAGTCGTGTCATTTCGATGCCTTTCGTCTGACGCGCCAAATCACCCAAATCACATTGACGCCTTTCCAACACTCCCTTAGATCAAATGGCCAGAGCCTTCCAGCGGTGCGGGACCATCCGTGACCACGAACACACGCGACTTTAAGGAATTTTCCATGAGCCTTACGGATCTCACCTCCCTCGAAACCATCATCGAAACAGCCTTCGACAACCGTGACGGTGTGAATGTATCGACGAAGGGCGAGGTTCGCGATGCCGTGGACACATCTCTTCAACTTCTCGATAGCGGCAAGGTCCGTGTCGCCGAAAAGCAGGCGGACGGGAACTGGAAGGTGAATCAATGGCTGAAAAAGGCCGTGCTTCTCTCCTTCCGGCTGAACGACATGGAAATCGTCACCGGCGGACCGGGTGAATCCACCTGGTGGGACAAGGTGCCGTCCAAGTTCGAGAACTGGGGCGAAAACCAGTACCGCGCCGCTGGCTTCCGGGCCGTGCCCAACGCAGTGGTGCGTCGCTCCGCCTATGTGGCAAAGAACGTGGTGCTGATGCCCTCCTTCGTCAATCTCGGCGCCTATGTCGATGAAGGCACGATGGTCGATACCTGGGCGACGGTCGGCTCCTGTGCGCAGATCGGCAAGAACGTGCACCTCTCAGGCGGCGTCGGCATCGGCGGCGTTCTGGAGCCGCTTCAGGCCGGCCCGACCATCATCGAGGACAATTGCTTCATCGGCGCCCGTTCGGAAGTCGTCGAAGGCTGCATCGTGCGCGAAGGCGCCGTTCTCGGCATGGGCGTCTTCATCGGCAAGTCGACCAAGATCGTCGATCGCGCCACCGGCGAGATCACCTATGGCGAAGTGCCGCCCTATTCCGTCGTCGTTGCCGGCACCATGCCGGGCAAGCCTTTCCCGAACGGCGAGCCGGGCCCGAGCCTCTATTGCGCCGTCATCGTCAAGCGCGTCGATGAAAAGACCCGCTCGAAAACCGGTATCAACGAACTTCTGCGCGATTGATAAAAAGCTGCTGACATGACCACGACCGATCCCGTTGCCAATCTCGCCGCCCTCATCCGTTGCCCATCGGTGACGCCTGCCGAAGGTGGTGCGTTATCGCTGCTCGATACCCTGCTTTCGCCGCTTGGCTTTGCGGTGGAAAAAATGGTGGCGACGGAAGCCGGAACGCCTGATGTGGAGAACCTCTATGCCCGGCTCGGTACGGAAGGCCCGCATCTGATGTTTGCGGGCCATACGGATGTCGTTCCGGTGGGCGACGAGGCGGCGTGGAGCCACCCGCCCTTTGCGGCTGAAATAGCCGGCGGTGAAATGTTCGGCCGTGGTGCGGTGGACATGAAAGGCGGTATCGCCTGTTTCGTCGCCGCCATTGCCCGCCATATCGAAAAACACGGCAAACCGAAGGGTTCCGTTTCCCTCCTGATCACCGGCGATGAGGAAGGCCCGTCGATCAACGGCACCTCCAAGCTTCTGGAATGGGCCGCCGCCAGGGGCGAAACATGGGACGCCTGCGTTGTGGGCGAGCCCACCAATCCCGACCAGCTGGGCGACATGATCAAGATCGGCCGCCGTGGATCGCTTTCCGGCCGCATCACGGTACACGGCGTGCAGGGCCACGCCGCCTATCCGCATCTGGCCGACAATCCCATTCGCGGGTTGTTGCAGCTGACCCATGCGCTGATGCACCCGCCCTTCGATCACGGCACGGATGATTTCCAGCCTTCCAATCTGGAAGTGACGACCGTCGATACCGGCAATGCCGCCACCAATGTGATCCCGGCGCGGGCGACGGCGGCCTTCAACATCCGTTTCAACGACAGCTGGACGGCGGAAAGCCTGCGCGCGGAAATCATCCGCCGCCTCGATGCAGCCGCTGCCGGGGGAGACCTTCGCCCGGACCGCGCACCGGCCAAATACGAGATCGTCTGGGCTGACCGCCCGGCCCATGTTTTCCTGACACGGAACAATGCCCTCATCTCGTCGCTCTCCGGCGCCGTGGAAGCCGTGACCGGCAAGGAACCCCGACTTTCGACCACCGGCGGCACATCGGATGCACGCTTCATCAAGGATTATTGCCCGGTGGTGGAATTCGGCCTCGTCGGACAGACCATGCATATGGTCGATGAACGCGTCGCCGTCGCCGATCTTGAGACGCTGACGCGCATCTACGAGACTTTTATCGAACGCTGGTTCACCCATGCCGACGGCAAGTGAAATAAGGCTCTATCTGAAGGGCCTGTGGCTGTTGCTGCTCGGCGACCACACCGGCGCGCGTTATCTGGACCTGTCCGAGCGTGGCATGTGGCGGTCGTTCTATTCCATCCTCTGGTGCCTGCCCGCCATGCTGGTGTCCTGGCTGTGGCTACGCGCCGCCTTCCTCGCCAGCTATCCGCCGGGCACCGGAACGGGGTTCATCTTTTTCTTCCGCCTGGCGATGGTCGAGGCCATCTGCTGGATCGTGCCGCTGCTGTTGATCGGCATGCTGCTGTTCGCCTTCGGTGCCCGGGAAAAATTCGCGCCCCTCGTCACCACCATGAACTGGCTGTCGCTGCCGTTTTCCTATGCCTATGCGGTTCTGATCCTGATCGCGTTCTTCCTGCCACCCTTGCAGGGGCTGATCGCCATCCTCTGGCTGGCACTCTTGCTGTCGCTGGTCTTCGCCTTTTCGCGGATCGTGAGGTTCTTCATCCGCGACCAGTCGCTGCTCGTCTCGGCGATCGTCATGACCCTGCTCGTACCCGGCATGCTTCTCTCGGAAGCCCTGCAACGTTTTCTCGGCGTCTATCCCGCCTGAGAACCGGCACGAGCTTCCAAGTCAGTCCGCATCCTCGGCCGTTTCGGCTTTTGAATACACACGCGGCGGAATGACGTCGGGATAATCAACCTGCATGAAATAAAGACCGTCCGGCGGCGCGACGGGACCGCAGGCTTTACGATCCCGTGCCTCCAGTGCCGCGCGCACGTCGTCCGGCGTCATGGCGCCTTCGCCGGCCATTTTCAGCGTACCGGCAAAAGAGCGTATCTGGTTGTGCAGAAAACTCTGTGCGGTGGCGCGTATCTCGATGAGATCGCCGTTGCGCGTCACATCCAGCCGGTCGAGCGTTCTGACCGGGCTGTTCGCCTGACAATGGACAGAGCGGAAAGTCGTGAAATCGTGCCGGCCAACAAGCATCTGGGCTGCCGCATGCATGCGCTCATGGTCCAGATCCTTCGACACCCACCAGGCGCGCTTGTGCTCCAGCGCCAGCCGCGCCTTGCGCGAGATGATGCGATACAGATAATGGCGGCGCAGCGCGGAGAAGCGCGCGTCGAAATCCTCGGTTACCGCCGTTACGTCGACAACCGAGACGGCCTCCTTCGCCATGGCCAGATGGGCGTTCAACGCATTGCGTAGCGTGTAGGGCTGCCATTCGCGGGAAAGATCGACATGGGCCACCTGCCCCACGGCGTGCACACCGGAATCGGTGCGGCCCGCGCCGCGAATGGAAACGGTTTCGCCGGTCAGCGACCGGACAGCGGCTTCAAGCGCACCCTGAACCGAAGGGCCGTTGTTCTGTCTCTGCCAGCCGAAATAAGGCGAGCCATCATATTCGACGGTCATGCGGAAACGCGGCATCAGCCAAGCCTCGTCGAGGCGGGAACCGGCGTGCCGCGAACGAAATCGACAGCCGACATCGGCTTGCCGCCCGCCTTCTGCAAGCGGGTGAGCCGCACGGCACCGCTGCCGCAGGCGATGGTGAGGGTGTCATCGAGCGCAGCGCCCGCTTCTCCCATGCCGCTTGCCAGTTCGGAGGCCAGCACCTTCACACGTTCCGCCCTGCCGCCGATTTCCATTTCCAGCCACGCGCCGGGGAAGGGCGACAGGCCGCGAATATGGTTATGCACATCCTGTGCGGGCCGGGAAAATTCGATGCGGGTCTCGCCCTTGTCGATCTTGGAAGCATAGAGAACGCCGTCTTCCGCCTGTGCGACGAGAGGCAGATCATCATCTTCCAGCTTGTCCATCGCCTGTTTCATCAGCCGTGCGCCGGCCAGCATCAAGCTATCGTGCAATTCACCTGCCGTGGTGTTCTGATCTATCGTGACCTTTGCGGTCAGCGCGACGGGGCCGGTGTCCAGCCCCTTTTCCATTTTCATGACCATCATGCCGGTCTCGGCATCGCCGGCCATGATCGCCCGCTGGATGGGCGCCGCACCGCGCCAGCGCGGCAGCAGCGAGGCGTGGCCGTTATAACAACCAAGCCGCGTGCCGGAGAGGATCGCCTCGGGCAAAAGCAGCCCATAGGCAACGACAACAGCAACATCGGCGTTGAATTCCTTAAATTGCTGCCGGTCTTCCTCAGCCTTGAAATTCACCGGCGTCAGCACGGGCAGGCCCAGCAGTTCGGCCGCCTGGTGCACCGGAGATTTCTGAAGGTCGAGACCGCGGCGGCCGCCGGGACGCGGTGGCTGCGTATAAACGGCAACGACCTCGTGACCCGCCTCCACCAATGCGCGCAACGTGGGAACGGAAAACGCCGGCGTGCCCATGAAAATGATGCGAAGAGCCATAATCGCCCCCTGTTTCCTACGCCGTTCCGCCTCCGGTTTAAGACGGATCAGATCTTTGCGCGGGCTGCCTTGGTGAATTTCTTGATGACCATCTCACGCTTCAGCCGCGAAATATGATCGATGAACAGAATGCCGTTCAGGTGATCGATCTCGTGCTGCAGACAGGTTGCGAGAAGGCCGTCCGCATCGATGGTCTGCTGCTTGCCGTCACGGTCGACATATCTCATCGTCAGAGACGCAGGGCGCTCGACCTCGGCATAATAATCGGGAATGGACAGGCATCCTTCCTCATAGGCCGAGACATCGTCGGACACTTTGAGGATTTCCGGATTGATGAAGACGACCGGCTTTTTCTCCTCGTCGTCGCGCGAAACGTCGATCACCAGCATGCGGCGCGGCACGCCAACCTGAATGGCGGCAAGGCCGATACCCGGCGCATCATACATGGTTTCGAGCATATCGTCCGCAAGGCGCAACACTTCGGCATCCACCTGTTCGATGGGCCTTGATTGCTGGCGCAACACGGGATCGGGCAAAATGATAAGCGGTTTGATAGTCATGGCTTCCCATAACGTATCTCTTGCGCGGAGGAAATAAAAAATACGCGGGTGAAAAGGGCCCTTTGGCCTGTTTCGCCCGACTCATTTCTGCCGCATGAATGTTCTTGTTTTGATCTTACGAATCACTGGAAATCTGCTAGATTTGGTCATGAGCATCGATTTCTCCTTTCTCCTCGATCCCGCCTTGCGTGCCGGCTCCGTCGACATCAGCTTCGGCGCGCTCCTCGCGGCTCTGGTTTTCGGCCTCTCCGCTTTGTGGGTGGTCGCGAAAAGTCGTGAGAAAAAACCGGAAGCCGATGGTGAAATTTCCGACCTGCTGAAAACCCAGTCCGAATTGCACGGCCGGATCGCGGCAATGGCGGAGACGCTCGGCACACGCCAGACCGAGATGGGCCAGACGATCAACCAGCGCCTTGACGGCATGTCGCAGCGACTGGGCGAAACGCTGACAGAGCAGACCCGCTCAACGCACGAAAACCTGAGCCGCTTGCAGGAGCGGCTTGCGGTTATCGATGCCGCGCAGGGCAATATTCAGGATCTGGCGAAGGATGTGGTCGGTCTTCAGGCGATCCTCTCCAACAAGCAGACACGCGGGGCTTTTGGACAGGCGCGCATGGAAGCCCTGATCGCCGATGCCCTTCCCCCCGGCGCCTTTCAGCTTCAACCGACGCTTTCGAACGGCTACCGGCCCGACTGCATCATCAGGATGCCGAACAATGCGCCATCCCTCGTCATCGACGCCAAGTTTCCGCTGGAGGCCTGGAATGCGCTGAAAGCTGATGAAACGCCCGAGGGCAAACGGGCCGCTACCCAGCAGTTCCGCCGGGATATGGAAGTGCATATTCGCGATGTGGCGGAAAAATATCTGATACGCGGTGAAACGCAGGATACGGCCTTCATCTTCGTACCTTCCGAATCGATCTTCGCCGATATTCACCAGCATTTCGAATATCTGGTGCAGCGCGCCCACCGCGCGCGCGTCGTCATCGTTTCGCCATCGCTGCTGATGCTGTCGGTGCAGGTCATCCAGTCGGTATTGAAGGATCAGCGCATGCGCGAGCAGGCGCATCTCATTCAGGGTGAAGTCGCGCTTCTCATGGATGATGTGCGGCGGCTGGACGACCGGACGCGCAAGCTGCAAGCCCATTTCGGGCTGGCGCAGAAAGACGTCGACATGATGCTGATCTCCTCCGACAAGGTGCTGGCGCGCGGCCAGAAGATCGAAGGTCTCGATTTTTCGCCCTCTGAAAAAGAAACCTCTCACGGGGAAATCGAACAGGCGCGGCGCTTTGCGGAGAACAGGGCGGGAACGGCGAAACTGCGAGTGGTTGACGACGAGTGATCCCCTCGGGCAAAGTCGCCGCCTCGCTTAAATCCCATACGGACATGCCCCCATGATTACTGTTTTCGGCTCCATCAACATGGATCTCGTCGCCACCGCCAAACGTCTGCCCAAACCCGGTGAAACCGTGACGGGGGAGACCTTTTCCACGGCGGCTGGCGGAAAGGGAGCCAATCAGGCGCTTGCCGCACGGCGCGCGGGCGCCACGGTCAAAATGGCGGGCGCTACGGGCGACGACACCTTTGCCGCACCGGCTCTGACATTGCTGCGCGATGCCGGCACCGACCTGTCGCTCGTCAAGACCGCACCCGGCCCCACGGGGACGGCCGTGATCCTGATCGGTGAAGGCGGGGAGAACATGATCTCAGTCATTCCCGCCGCCAATGGCGAGGTTTCCGCATCTGACGCCGCAAAGGTCGTGGCGGAGATGTCGGCGAGCGATATTCTGATGCTTCAGTTCGAGGTGCCGGCATCCGCTATCGAAGCAGCGCTGACCGCCGCGAAGGCAAAACGCATCACCACCATCATCAACACCGCGCCGCTGACAGCCGATGGCCCACGCCTCGCCGGCCTTGCCGATATCGTCATCGCCAATGAAACCGAGTTCGAACTGCTGATCGGCAAAAACGGCCTTTCAGCTTCCGAACGGGAAAGCGAAATCAAGGCCCTGCACGATAAGACCGGCCAGACATTGATCGTGACGCTTGGTGCGGACGGCGTGATCGCCATTCGCAACGGCAAGGTTTACAAGGCCTCCGGTCTCAAGATCGAGCCGGTCGACACGGTCGGCGCGGGCGATACGTTCTGCGGTTATCTTGCCGCCAGCCTCGACCAGGGGATGGATTTCGAAAAGGCGCTGAAGCGCGCCGCTGTCGCAGGCTCGCTCGCCTGCACCCGCGCCGGCGCCCAGCCTTCCATTCCGGTTGCGGCGGAAGTGGACGCGAATATCTGACAGCCGGTTGATTAGAGCATTTCCAGTAAAAGTGCGTAGCGGTTCTACGTCCGGAAAATGCTTGAAAATAAAGAACTAGAGCACGTCCAACGATTCCGTTTAAACCGGACGTGCTCTAGGTACGGATGAAGGTGAGATAGGCCGAGCTGCGGCCTTCTCTTTTCGCCTTGTTCTCATAACGCGTGCCCGGCCAGTTGGCATAGGGCGTGCGCCAGTCCTCAGCGCTTGCCGCCGTCCATTCGAAACCACCATGGCGAGCGCAATGTTGCAGCGTCCAGTTGACGTAGGTATCGATATCGGAGGCGAAGCAGAACTTGCCGCCGGGTTTCAGCACGCGATGGAAACGGGCAAGATTGACGTCGGAAACGAAACGGCGCTTCCAGTGCTTCTTCTTGGGCCAGGGATCGGGATAGAGAAGGTCGATGTGACCGATCGATGCTTCCGGCAGCCAGTCGAGCAATTGTGTCGCGTCATCGTCGTAAAGGCGGATATTCATCAGCTCGCCTTCACGCACGCTCGCCAGCAGCTTTGCCATGGAGTTGACGAAGGGTTCGACGCCGATGAAACCGGTCTCCGGGTTTTCAACCGCGCGGTGGGCAAGATGCTCACCGCCGCCGAAACCAATTTCCAAGCGCACCGATTTCACATCCGCCGGAAAGAGAGCGACGAGATTTTGCGGCGGCGTGCTTTCCAGATCGATTTTCAGCAAAGGCAGCAGGTTTTCGATCGTATCGATCTGCTGATTGCGCAGGGGCTTGCCCTTGCGTCTGCCAAAAAAAGCTTCCGTTGCGCGCGAACGCCGCTCTTCCGTCATGTCATACTCTCAAGAACAAATAGACTTAACCCGCACAGCGCCACATGAGGCGCTGCGCGGGTTACAAAAGGTTGGTGACGGTATCTCTCAATCGCCGTCAAATAACAAGGGTCAGGCGCTCAAAGCTTCCTTGAGCGGCTTCACCAGATCGAGCTTCTCCCAGGAGAAGGAGCCGTCACGGCCGGCCTTGCGGCCGAAATGGCCGTAGGAGGATGTCTTGGCATAGATCGGCTTGTTGAGATCGAGATGACGACGGATGCCCGACGGCGACAGATCCATAACCTTGCGGATGGCGGCTTCGACCTGATCTTCGCTGACCTTGCCCGTATCGTGCAGATCGACATAGATCGACAAGGGCTGGGCGATGCCGATCGCGTAGGAGATCTGGATGGTGCAACGCTCGGCCAGGCCGGCGGCCACGACGTTCTTGGCGAGATAGCGAGCAGCATAGGCGGCGGAACGGTCGACCTTGGTCGTGTCCTTGCCGGAGAATGCGCCGCCGCCATGCGGAGCGGCACCGCCATAGGTGTCCACGATGATCTTGCGGCCCGTCAGGCCCGCGTCGCCATCGGGACCACCGATCACGAATTTGCCCGTCGGGTTGATATACCACTGGCAATCATCGGCGATCTTCAGGTCGCCCAGAGCTTCGCGGATATAGGGTTCGACGACGTCGCGAACCTTCTTCGAATCCCAGCTTGCATCGAGATGCTGCGTGGACAGAACGATGGATACCGCTTCCGCAGCCTTGCCGTCGATGTAACGAACCGTCACCTGGCTCTTGGCGTCCGGGCCGAGCTTCGCCGCTTCGCCTTCGCCGCTCTTGCGGGCGGTGGCGAGCAGTTGCAGGATACGGTGGGAATAATAGATCGGCGCCGGCATCAGGTCCGGCGTTTCGCGGCAGGCGTAACCGAACATGATGCCCTGGTCGCCAGCGCCCTCGTCGCCCTGCTTGTCGGAGGCGTTATCCACGCCCTGCGCGATATCCGCCGACTGCGGGTGCAGGAGAACGTCGATCTTGGCCGTCTTCCAGTGAAAACCGTCCTGTTCGTAGCCGATGTCGCGGATCGCCTTGCGGGCGGCGGACTTGAACTTGGAGGGGTTGATGATCGGGTGGCCGGCGGCGTCCTTGACGACCTTGCCGTCCTTATCCTTCTTCAGCAGGGTATCGGGAACCCGAACCTCACCGGCGATAATGACGCGGTTGGTCGTCGCAAGCGTTTCGCATGCGATGCGCACGGTCCAGGGATCGACACCCGTCTTGGACGCTTCACGATAAATAAGATCCACGATTTCATCGGAAATACGGTCACAAACCTTGTCCGGATGACCTTCGGCCACGGACTCGCTGGTGAACAGGTAATTGGCACGCATGCGGGATTCCCCTCAAAGAATGGTCTTCGAGTTTGTTAGTCATTTCGGCCATGAAAGACAAGGACACAACCACATAAATATATCTTTATGTGAGAATTCGTTCTAATTTGGCACAAAAAAACGGCCCTTGCGGACCGTTGAGTGCCAGCACCACACGCTGGAAAATAGAGACGTCGCTTACAGGCGCTACTCCGCTTCACCTTCGGCGGCAAGCGCCTTGACGAGATCGACGAGGCGACGGCGAACCTTCGGATCGGCAATCTTCACAAAAGCGCGGTTCAGCTGCAAGCCTTCGGCCGACGAGAGGAAATCCACCACATAGTTGGAGCTGGACGCTTCCGCCATGCCTGTCGCGCCGCCGACCTGATCGCCCGGTGCATCTTCGAAGAAAAAGGAAACCGGTACGTTCAGGATCCCAGAAATGTTCTGCAACCGGCTGGCGCCAACGCGGTTCGTGCCCTTTTCGTATTTCTGGATTTGCTGAAAGGTAATTCCGAGGCTTTCACCCAGCTTTTCCTGGCTCATGCCCAACATGGTTCTACGAAGGCGAATTCGGCTTCCGACATGAATGTCGATGGGATTAGGCTTTTTCTTATTTTCGGTCATCATGCGGTCCTGACACTCGGAAAGGGTTGATATCTCGTTCCACTACTATTCGAAGAAATGAGTCGGCATTTCGGCAGCGTCTAAACTTGTTTTACGACTGACGTATTCACTATGCAATTGCAGGGGGTCCTGGTCAATTCTGACGCCGAGCAAAACTCCAGGCAGGAAATACCGCAACGATCAGCATAATAGAAAAAATCAACCAGAAATACGTCCGATGTATGTCGTAGGTAAATGCGTCGTTTGACCCACCACTCAAGGTGGCGTCAACAATTCCGACCCGACCGTAGTCCAAACCGGCGATAATGCGGCCATAGGGGTCTATCACGGCCGAAATTCCGGTATTGGCGCCACGAATCACCGGCACACCCGTTTCGACGGCCCGCACTCTGGCCTGCAAAAAATGCTGATATGGGCCGGGGGTGTCGCCAAACCAGCCATCATTCGTCACGTTCAGGATAGCAGCCGCCCCCGCCAGACCCGGCGTCATCTCGCCGGGAAAAATGATCTCGTAACAGATCAGGGGATAGAAGGTCTTGCCGGAAGGAAGCGTGAGCGGTGTGCGCGAAGAGGCGGCCGAAAAGCCGCCCGGCAGGCTGATGACGTTGTTAATGCCTAGTTCCCGCAGGACCCCTTCGAAGGGGACATATTCTCCAAAGGGTGTCAGATGGACTTTGTCGGTCGCGCCGATGATTTCACCCTGGCTGTCGATCGCATAGACCGAATTGTAATAACGCGGCGGCCTGCCGGCGCCCTGGTCTTCCATTCTGACGGCGCCGGTGAACAATACCTGCCCGTCCTCCAGCGTTTTTGCGATTTCCGCCAGCGCGTCCGGATTTTGCGTCAGGATGAACGGCACGGAGGTCTCCGGCCAGACGACGATATCGGGGCGTTTTTTGCCTTCGCCGGGCGGCAGGGCCGTCAGCCGCAGATGCTCGCTGAAAATTTCCGCCCTGTCGTCGTTCAGCATTTTGCGAGACTGATCGATCGACGGCTGCACGATCCTGACAGTCAACGCGTCCGCCGCCGTCTCCACCGGCGTCTGAAGGCGGTAAAAGCCATAACCGACATGGCCGGCCAGCAGCAGACCCGCCACGACCAGACCCGGCCACATGCCTTTTTTCGTGCCGATCAAAGCGGGGGCTGCAAAAATGAAAACGGCAAGCGTGGTCACGCCGAAAAGACCAAGCAGATGCGCCGACTGCATCATGATCGGCACGGGCATGATGCCGTAACCGATGGCATTCCAGGGAAAGCCGGTTGCCACGAAGCTGCGAAACCACTCCAAAAGGCCGAATCCGGCTGCTAGTGCGGCGATACGGCCGAGGCCATCCGACCAGACGATATTGGCGGCTGCGACCGCAACACCGTAAAACAGCGCAAGCAGAGCCGGAAGGCCGAGGATGGCGAGCGGCAGCGCCCAGGCGAACTCATCCGCTTCCAGCAAAAGGGCATTGCCCAACCACCACAGGCCCGCCACGAAGTAACCAAGCCCGAAACACCAGCCAATGCCGAAAGCGGGCATGATGCGGCTGAAGATGCTGCCGCCGGGTTTGCCGGTGCAGCCATCCACAAGCCAGACAAGCAGGGTGAAAGACAAAAACAGCGCCGCGAAAAAGCCGAACGGAGGCAAGGCCAGCGCTCCGACTGCGCCTGCGGCGACCGCCATCGCTGCGCGGCTTTTGCCGCTGGCCAGCATTACCCTGCCTGCAAGACGCTCCATACCATCTCCGTTTTATGCGCGTCCGGGAAAGACCGCTCCCGGCAAGACCGCGCCACGGAATTTTCCCTCAGACCCGACGTAAAGGAAAAAAGATTCGCAGTCCACAGGAGGGATGAGCGCCGGAGCGTCATGCACCGTTCCAGCCATCAGACAAAGCACTCAACTCCGTTGAATTGGGATATAGAACACACGGAAAGCGACGGGGAACTACACCCCCGTCGTTCTTCCTCAATCGGCATTCTGCTGGTGGGTGATCAGGCGAACATCCGGCCCGGGCAGCGCAATCACCTCATTGTCACCGGCCTCGCCCGGCGCGCGGTCATCCTGCCCATCCGAGCCGTGATCACGGACGATACGGACGCCCTTGATACGCCTCGAATCCGCATCGAGGATCTGGAACTCGAAACCGGGAACGGCCCTGAC
The DNA here is from genome assembly GCF_036596185.1 of Rhizobium sp. GR12. NCBI lineage: Bacteria > Pseudomonadati > Pseudomonadota > Alphaproteobacteria > Hyphomicrobiales > Rhizobiaceae > Rhizobium > Rhizobium sp. GR12. Next base: position 297,414 of record NZ_JASXTH010000001.1, read on the forward strand.
CACCTCGCCCTTGGCCGGAATGCGGCCGAGCGCGAAGAAGATGAGGCCCCCCAGCGTATCGATTTCTTCCAGATGCTCACGGACATCGAATTCCGGCCCGATCGCCTCGGCAAGTTCGGTCAGTTCGGCGCGGGCATCCGCCACAAGCACGTCATTGGAAAGACGCGAAAACATCGTCTCATCCTTGTCGTGCTCGTCATCGATGTCACCCACGACCATCTCGACGATATCCTCATGGCTGACGAGACCGTCCGTGCCGCCATATTCATCGATCACGAGGGCAAGCTGTGTTCTCTGCGCCTGCATGGTCTTCAAAAGATCGGAGGCCAGCATGGAGGGCGGCGCGAAAAGAATTTTACGCACCAGCCCGGCATCGGCCACCGTCTGCTCGAGATCCACCCGTGCCAGGTCGAAATTCGGTCGCGGCGAACGCGGCGCCTTCACCTCGCCATAAGCGACGCTTCGCGATCCCGCCCGGCGCTTGTTGCGGGCCTGCTTGGCGACATAGGCCAGCAAATCGCGAATGTGAATCATGCCCTTCGGGTTATCCAGCGTCTCATCATAGACAGGCATGCGGGAGCGTCCGGTTTCCTCGAAGAGGATCAGCGCCTCGCCGATGGTCATGTTCTGGTCGAGACCGTCGATATCCACCCGCGGGATCATGATATCTTCGAGGCTCACCTCCCGGAAACGCAGGATATTGTTCAGCATCGCCCGTTCTTCGGGCGAAAAGGCGGCACCGATTTCGGTGTCGGCCATCAGCGCGTCGGTCAGATCCTCGCGCAGGCGCTCGCCCTGTGACGGTTTCAGCAACCGTCCGATGCGCGACCAGATCGTCGATCTCGGCTTTGCATGGGAGTCGTTCCGTAAGTGACTACTGCCCTCCTCCGAAGAGGACTGCTCACCGTTTTCTCTGCCCTCATTGGCAGGTCGTGCAGAATGTTCGTTCATGGCTCCAGACAATACTCAAAGCGGTTCCTGTCCCGCATAAGGATCAGATAGGCCAAGCGCCGCCAAAATGCGAGTCTCAAGCGACTCCATTTCTTCCGCTTCCTCCTCATCCATGTGGTCGTAACCGAACAGGTGCAGGAACCCATGAACGAGAAGATGGGTCAGATGATCCCCGAAACTCTTCTCAAGTTCAAGAGCCTCGCGTTCAACTGTCTCACGCGCGATGACGATATCGCCCAGCATGGGACCGGGCATCCCGCCCGGTTCCAGCGGAAAAGCGGGAAAAGACAAGACATTGGTCGCCTTGTCCTTGTCACGCCATTCGGCATTGATTTCCCGGATATTTTCATCGTCGGTAAAGACCAGCGACAGTTCCACCGGCATTTTCGGGAAGGGTTGCTCCTCTTCCCGCTTCAAACAATCGACCGCCGCATCCAGCACTCTGGTTGCGAGGGCAAGCAGGTCCTCTTCCGAGGACCAGCCTTCGGTCTCGACGCTGATTTGAATATCCAGAGCTGTCATTGTCTAGCGTCAGTTGCCCTTCACGAGGCTTTCATCCGGCACCGCCGTATGGGATTCATAGGCCCTGACGATACGCGCCACCATCGGATGACGCACGACATCGACATCCTTGAAGCGCACGACGGACACGCCTTCCACATCGCCGAGGATTTGCAGGGCCTCGACAAGACCGGACTTCACGCCGCGCGGCAGATCCACCTGGCTCGGGTCGCCCGTCACGATCATGCGGCCCTTCTCGCCCAGGCGGGTCAGGAACATCTTCATCTGCATGGTCGTGGTGTTCTGGGCTTCGTCCAGAATGACGGCGGCGTTGGCAAGCGTGCGGCCGCGCATGAAGGCGAGCGGGGCGATTTCGATGACGCCCGCCTGAATGGCGCGCTCCACCTTGTCACCCGGCATCATGTCATAAAGCGCGTCGTAAAGCGGGCGCAGATAGGGATCGACCTTTTCCTTCATGTCGCCCGGCAGGAAGCCCAGCCGTTCGCCCGCTTCCACTGCGGGGCGCGACAGGATGATGCGATCGACCGCGCCGCGCTCCAGGAGTTGCGCCGCATGCGCGACGGCCAGATAGGTTTTGCCGGTACCGGCGGGGCCGACGCCGAAAACCAGCTCGGATTGCTCCAGCGCCCGCATATAGACATCCTGCGTCGGCGTGCGGGCAGCGACGGTCTTCTTGCGCGTGGAAATCTGCGCCATGGAGATCTTCGCCTTGCGCTCCATCGTCGGCAAGGTCAGCTGGTCGTCTGCCGCCATGGCCATGCGGATCGCGCCTTCCACGTCGGAAACCTCGGCGGTTCCGCCCTTGAGCAGGCGCTCATAAAGGAAGTCCAGCGCCCGGCGGGCCTGATTGGTGGCAACGACATCGCCGGTGATGGCAACGGAATTGCCGCGCGGGCGGGCATCGATGTTGAGGCGCTGTTCCAGCAGCTTCAGGTTCTGATCGAACTGACCGAATAGCTCTCCCGCTATCCTGTTATTCTCGAACGTGAGGACGAAGTGATTGGCGTCGGTCGCGGCTGAGCGTGGCTGGCGCGATGAAGGTGATACCAATTCGTGTGCGTTCAAGCGGTCAGGCTCCTGTCCCAATCAGTGTCGGCTCCTCACTCTAACTCTCTGCCACCTCGGCAAACAAGCTGTTTGGACCCGTTGCGGTGATTCGTACATTAACAATGTCACCGATTTTCAAAGTCTTTGCATCAAGATTCACAGATTGCAGCCAGGGAGAGCGACCTATCAACTGTTCAGGCATGCGGCCGGGCTTTTCCAGCAACACATCCATCGTCTTTCCGACCAGTGATTCCGCAAATTCCCTCTGCTGCCGCAGCAACAGAGCCTGCAATCTTTCCAGTCGCTCGGCCTTCACCTCTTCCGCAACCTGATCTGTCAGATCGGCGCCCGGGGTGCCGGGACGGGTGGAATATTTGAAGGAGAAGGCCTGCGCGTATTTCACCTGCTCGACAATCGCCATCGTATCTTCGAAATCGCGATCCGTCTCGCCCGGGAAGCCGACAATAAAGTCCCCCGACATGGCGATATCAGGGCGGACGGCCCGGATTTTCTCAATGAGCTGGATATACTCCTCGCCCGTATGGCGACGGTTCATCGCCTTCAGAATGCGATCCGACCCGGACTGAACCGGCAGATGCAGATAGGGCATCAGGATGCGCAGATCGCGATGCGCGCCGATCAGGCGCTCGTCCATATCGCGCGGATGGCTGGTGGTGTAGCGAAGCCGGGCAAGCCCCGGAATTTCCGCCAGCCGGTAAAGAAGCTCCGCAAGGCCCCATTTCTCGCCCTTGGCGCCTTCGCCCTGCCAGGCGTTGACGTTCTGGCCAAGCAGCGTGATCTCGCGCACGCCGGCATCCACCAGTTTCATCGCCTCATCGACGATCTGGCGTACCGGGCGGGAGACTTCCGAACCGCGCGTATAGGGCACGACACAGAAGGTACAGAACTTGTCGCAGCCTTCCTGCACCGTCAAAAACGCCGTGACGCCGCGCGCGCGCAGCGTCGCCTTTTCGGCGACGGGCAGATGCTCGAACTTGTCCTCGACGGCATATTCGGTCTCGATGACGCGTTCACCGCCGCGAACCCGCTTCAGGGCGTCCGGCAGGCGATGGTATGTCTGCGGGCCGATGACGACATCGACGGCGGGCGCACGGCGAAGGATTTCCTCGCCTTCCGCCTGCGCCACGCATCCGGCAACGCCGATCACGAATTCGCGCCCCTGCTCTTCCCGCGACTTTTTCATGTCGCGCAGACGGCCGAGCGCCGAATAGACCTTTTCAGCCGCCTTTTCACGGATATGACAGGTGTTCAGGAGCACCAGATCCGCCTCGCCCATATCCTCCGTCTGAACGTAACCGTCCTTCGCCAGAGCATCGCTCATGCGCACGGAATCGTAGACGTTCATCTGACAGCCATAGGTCTTGATAAAGACTTTACGGCTGTTTGCCCCATCGCGGGCGATCACTTCGGAGGCGTCGAGGCTAATGGTTTCCTGGGTCATGGCGGTTATCTAGTGTTTTTCACGCGCGGATTAAACAGAAAAATACCGGAAAAGCGACGATGCTGAAGCAACGAGAAAGAGCCGAACCGATTCGGTGGCTCCATATTTTTGTTTGTGCATCGGATTTTTGCGAAAACCGTGCACGCTTTTCGGTCCGATGCGTTATTTCCGCCAGCCGCCGCGCAGGCTGAATGCCAGCATAGAACGGATGGCGGCGGCGATATCCGTCGCCAGACGTTTGCGGTTGTCGGTGCTGTGGAACGGAACGCTGTCACCGAACGTCACATCGACGTCGATGGCGCCCGCCTTGATGATGCCGAGCAGATGCGGCACCAGGGTTATGCTGCCCGGCCAGGCCGCAATGACCCGGTGGTAACGGCCCATGGCCATACCCTGCACCCGCGTATAGGCAATCGCCACCGGCTGCACATAGACGAGCTTGCCCGGAACCTGTTCGGCCGCAGTGGAGGCGGCGCCGAACAGCGACGATTTGACGGCCAGCATGCGGTTGCCATCCGAGGTGGTGCCTTCGGGAAACAACACGACGATCTCGCCATCGGCCATGCGGGCGGCAATCTCGCCGACCTGCGCGCCGGTGCTGCGCTTCTGTTCGCGCTGAACGAAGATGCTTTTCTGCAGCCGGGCGAGCCAGCCGAAGACGGGCCAGTCGCGCACTTCCGTCTTGGCGATGAACACCACGTCCGCAATGCTGCCGAGAACGAGAATGTCCTTCCACGAGGCGTGATTGACCGCCAGCATCAGGGGGTTTGCCCGCTCCACCTTGCCGTGAACGTGCACGCGGATGCCGAGAACATAGCAGGCGATACGGTGCCATAGGCGCGGAATGCGGCGACGTAGCCGCCAGTCGAAGGCGAGGCCCAGCAGTTGCAGCGGCAGCAATATAAGCGTGACGATCAGAAGAACGACCGCAATATAGGCTGTCCGGAGCCACATCATGATTGAACCGTGCGCTTGTTCACCGGCGTCTCAGCGCTCGCCGGGCTTCAACGGCACGCCGTAAAGTTCCAGCCGGTGATCCACGAGCCTGAAGCCGTGCTCCCGGGCGATCTTTTCCTGAAGCGCCTCGATCTCGGGCGAATGAAACTCGATGACCACACCGTTTTTCAAATCTATCAGATGATCGTGATGTTCCTCGGGCACGGTCTCGTAACGCGAGCGACCATCACGAAAATCGTGACGCTCGATGATGCCGGCGTCTTCGAACAGCTTCACCGTTCTGTAAACCGTGGAAATGGAAATACGCGGATCCACGGCGGAGGAGCGGCGGTAAAGCTCCTCGACATCGGGATGGTCGGCCGATTCCTGCAGCACACGGGCGATGACACGGCGCTGGTCCGTCATCCGCATGCCGCGCTCGGCACAAAGTTCCTCCAGGGTTTTCGAAAGGTCTATCACGTCTTCTGGCCTTTTGAGTATTCCGGTTGAATTTCGGGGCTCTCGCCGAAAAATGCCTGTCGCAGGGAACTAGCGAAGATCGCGGCGCATGACAAGCGCCGTCGACTTCGCGCCATCCTTGGCGGTGTAATAGGCCTTGCGCTCCGCAACCGTTTTGAAGCCGAGCTTTTTATAAAGCCCGAGAGCGGAGGCATTGTTGCTGTCCACCTCGAGAAACATGGTTTCGGCGCCGCGCATCATCGCCTCGCGGACGGCCGATTGCATCAGACGCCAGCCAAGACCGGTGCGCGCAAACTTGTCGGCCACGGCAACGGTCAGGATTTCCGCTTCGCCGGCCACTTCCCGCGCTAGTACGAAACCACCGAGCGGCTTGCTGAAAAATGCGTTGGTCTGACGCGCGACGGCACCGAAAACAGAGCCTTGCGTCAAAAGTCCGGAAAACTCCCCGTCATTCCAGGCGCGCGGAAAGCGCAGCGCATGCAGTTCCGCCACTCCGGCGCAATCCTCGTGCTGCATCGGCACGATCTCGAAATAGGGTTTCCAGCTTAGATATTCGTCAAACATAACAAGGAATCATCCGCATGCATTCACGGGATGCCACCTATCAGGCAACGCCCTGGCGTGCCAGCGCAAAACCCGTCTGCGGCCGGGCATCGGGGCCGCGAAGGTAAAGCGGCGCAGGTTTCGGCATGCCTTTCGGCTTCTGTCCGCCTGCCCGCGCGACGGTGGCGATCGGGAAATGATCCGGCCCCGATCCCGCTTCCGATCCCGCAAAAAGAGGGGCGGCGGAGCCAATGACGGCGCCGTCGAAACCGGAGAGAGCTGTTTTGGCATCCTCCAGAGACAAAAGGGCGGCCTCGCCGAGCGGCGTTCCATCCGTCGAAAATGTCTGGAGATAGGTTTCGCCACGTTTGGCATCCAGCCCGACGGCAACGGGCTGACCGGGCTTATCCAGCAGATGATGCAAGGCGACCGTCTCAAGCGTGGTCACGCCCACTGCCTCTATGCCGAGCGACAGGGCAAAGCCCCGTGCTGCGGCAACGCCGACGCGAATGCCGGTGAAGGAACCCGGCCCGATGGTGACCGCAATGCGCTCGATCTTCTGGAGCGGCAGTTGCGCCTGCTGCAAGGCGCCGTCAATCACAGCCATCAGCCTTTCGGCATGACCTTTGCCGATCGTTTCGCATACTTCGCCCAGCACCGTGTCGGAGGCGCTGTCATAAACGCAGGCGGAACAGTCCACACCTGATGTGTCGAGTGAAAGAACAATCATGGCGTGGCCTGGCTTACAAATATCATACGGCTTCGACTTCGCGCACTTCCGGCACGAAATGGCGAAGCAGGTTCTGAACGCCGTGTTTCAGCGTGGCGGTGGAGGACGGGCAACCCGAGCAGGCGCCCTTCATGTTCAGGAACACCGTACCGTCGCGGAAACCGCGGAAAGTGATATCGCCGCCATCCTGCGCTACAGCGGGACGGACGCGGGTATCGAGCAATTCCTTGATGGTGGCGACGATGGTTTCGTCACCCTCTTCGAAGAATTCGCCTTCTTCATCCGACACTTCAGCCGCGATGGCTGTCCCCATGATGGGACGGCCGGACATGAAATGTTCCATGATCGAGCCGAGAATGGCGGGCTTCAGATGCTGCCATTCGGCGTCGTCCTTGGTGACGGTGATGAAATCAAAGCCGAAATAAACGCCGGTGACACCCGGAATGGTGAAGAGACGCTCCGCCAGCGGCGAGGCCTGCGCCTGCGCGGGGTTGAGGAACTCCACTGTCCCGCTTTCCAGCACCACCTTGCCGGGCAGGAACTTGAGGGTCGCGGGGTTCGGCGTGGCTTCCGTCTGAATGAACATCGTCTGTCTCCTTCGAGGTCGCCGTTCACGCCCCGTAATTTAGAATTCTTCCAAAAAATACGCCTGGCGAAGCCTTACTTCAAGCCCTGACATGATAATTACATTCAAGAAATCGTCAGCCTCTAATTCTTGTCCGAAGCCCGTGCCTGCTTTCAGGCTGGACAACGATCAGCAGAGCGCGTCGATTTCCTCATCCGTCAGCGTATCCGGCAGCACGGTAACGGGGATGGGGAAGGCCGCGCCCCGTCCGGAAATGGAGGAGACGAGCGGTCCCGGCCCTTCTTTCGTCGACCCCGCTGCCAGAACCAGAATGGCGATATCGCGGTCTTCCTCGATAAGCCCGTGGATCTGTTCGGTCGCGCCGCCTTCGCGGATCACCGCTTCCGGCTCAATGCCGATGGTCTCACGCACCTTCTGGGCGATTTTGGCGAGCGTGGCTTCCGCCTCCTCGCGCGCCTCAGCCCGCATGATCTGCTCGACGCCCAGCCATTGCTGGAAATCTCCTTCCGGGATCATGTAGAGCAACACCAATCCGCCATTGGAATTCTTGGCGCGACGACCGGCATAGTGCACGGCCCTTTCGCATTCCGGTGTGTCATCGATAACAGCGAGAAATTTGCGACGATGCCCTTCCAGACGCGACAGCCGTTTTGAAACCATTCCGCACTCCCTGTGTCCGCCGCGATCAGAGAAACCCGCCCGACGGTTCGGGCGGAGATTATATCAAATCGCGGCAGGCGCAAACCGCTGGCCGCGATCCGCCGGGCAACGTGTGGTCAGCGGAGGAAACCGATGATGTCACGCACCTCGTTCATCGTCTTTTCGGCGATTGCACGCGCCCGCTCGCCACCCTGCTTCAGGATGGCGTCGATGTGGGTCGGATCGTCGAGAAGACGGCGCATCTCGTTATTGACGGGCGCGAGCACGTTGACGGCAAGCTCCACGAGAGCCGGTTTGAAGGCCGAGAACTGCTGGCCGCCGAATTCGGAAAGAACATCCGCCTTCGTCTTGTCCGACAGCGCCGCATAGATACCCACGAGGTTTTCGGCTTCCGGGCGGCCCTTCAGGCCTTCCACTTCGCTCGGCAGCGCGTCCGGGTCCGTCTTCGCCTTCTTGATCTTTCTCGAAATGGCGTCGACATCGTCCATGAGGTTGATGCGCGAAAGATCGGACGGATCGGACTTCGACATCTTCTTGGTGCCGTCCTTCAACGACATCACGCGCGGGGCCGGACCGCCGATCAGCGGCTCTACCATCGGAAAATAGGCATGCACCGGCTCGTTGCCCACCGTGATATCAAGCCCAAGACCAGCGTCGCGGATATGGTCGCCGAAATCGATATTGAATTTCTGGGCGATGTCGCGGGCCAGTTCCAGATGCTGCTTCTGGTCGTCACCAACAGGAACATGGGTGGCGCGGTAGACCAGAATATCAGCCGCCATCAGGCTCGGATAGGCGAGCAGACCAAGCGATACCTGCTCGGCATTCTTGCCGGACTTGTCCTTGAACTGCGTCATGCGTTCCATCCAGCCGATGCGCGCCACGCAATTGAAGACCCATGCGAGTTCGGCATGCTGCGGCACGGCCGACTGGTTGAAGACGATATGCTTCACCGGGTCGATGCCCGCGGCGATGAAGGCGGCCGCGATCGAGCGGGTCTGCGCCTTCAGGTCCGAATGAACGAGCTGGGCGGTGATGGCGTGCATGTCGACCACGCAATAGATGCAGTCGTTATCTTCCTGCAAAGCCACGAATTTGCGGATGGCGCCAAGATAATTGCCGAGATGCAGATTGCCGGTCGGCTGGACGCCCGAGAAAACCAGCGGCTTGAATGCGTTCATTGTCGTCCTCGAAAAGGCTTGTGGAGGGCCCCGCCCCGTGGTTGAATTTGCACGCGCGCTTATGCACCCGCAGCCCCTCGCAATCAAGCGGTTTCAGGGTGCATCAGCCGCGTGGTTGAAGAAGATCCCAGCGATTTCCGTAGGGGTCGGAAAAGACCGCGACGGAACCGTAAACCTCGTGGCGAGGTTCCTCCAGAAAACGCACGCCGCGCGCGAGCATCGTCTCATAGTCGCGGGCAAAATCTTCGGTGTGGAGGAAAAAACCGACACGTCCGCCGGCCTGATTGCCGATGGCAAGGCGCTGCGCCTCACCATCCGCCTCGGCAAGCAGCAAGCCGCAGCCGTCGGCTCCTTGCGGCTTCACCACCAGCCAGCGCTTACCCTCGTCAAGAGGCTGGTCGGAAAGACAATCGAATCCCAGAACGTCGCAATAAAATGCCTTTGCGCGGTCGTAATCATCGACCACGAGGGTTACGAGGGCGATGCGGCGGTTCCCGGCAAAGGACATCAGCCTGTCTCCGTCTCGACGTTCTTCTTGCCGCGCTTCCGGACGGCTCTCTTGACCATGCCGAGATCGGCGCCACCCGAAACAAAGGCCAGCACGAAATAAACCAGCATGGCCGCGAACACGAGGCCCATAATGGTTCCGGCCCGAACGAAAATGGAGGAGGCGGAGGACAGCTCGAAGCTCAGATAGGTCAGCGCATAGTGAACGAAGCCCGCCATGAGGGCAGCGGCCAGCAGCAGGCGCGGAATGCGGGTAAGGAGCGGAATATCCACATGCCAGTGGCCGCGCCACAACAGCATGGCGAACAGTAGGGCGGCATTCACCCAGCCAGCCGTGATCTCGGCGATGGCGATGCCCGGACCGCCGAGACGCGGAAACAGCGTCAGTGCCAGAGAGACGTTCACCGCCACGGAAATCGCAGCGAAGATCATCGGCGTGCGGGTGTCCTCGCGGGCGAAGAAGCCGGGGATGAATGCCTTTATCAGCACAAAAGCTGGCAGCCCCAGCCCGTAGATACCGAGAATTTCAGCGACAGTGACGGTAGCCGAAGGTGCGAAATTACCGCGCTCGTAAAGAAAGCGCACAATGGGCTCCGCCATGACGAGAAGTGCAGCTGCGGCCGGCAATGTCAGGAACAGCACGAATTCGACCGAGCGGTTCTGCAGACTTCCCGCCTCGACCATGTGTCCGCCGCGCAAAGCCCGCGCCAGTTCCGGCAAAAGCACGGTGGCGACGGCGATGCCGACGACACCGAGCGGCAGCTGGTAAATCCGGTCCGCATAGGCAAGCGACGAGATCACGCCCTCACCGGCGGAAGCGATATTGGTGTTGATCAGCAGATTGATCTGGGTGATGCCGCCGGTGATCGCCGCCGGCAAAGCAAGGACCAGAAGCCGCTGGACGTTCTTCGTCAACCGGGGCCTGCGGAAACCGATCCGCATGCCGGCATTGCGCACGGCGATCCAGACGATGGCAAGCTGCACCAGACCTGCTGCCATCACCCCCCAGGACAAGGCATACCCTACCTGAAGCGGGTCGTAATTCTTCCACCACGCCCAAGCGAGCACGCCGATAAGAATGATGTTGAGGAAAACCGGCGCGATCGCGGCTGCGAAATAACGGTGCAGCGAGTTCAGCATGCCGCCCATCATTGCAGCCAGCGACATGCAGGCGAGATAGGGAAACATGATGGTGGCGAGATGGACGGTGTTGTCGAACTTCACCGGGTCTTCCAGAAAGCCCGGCGCAATCACGGTTCGCACGATGAACGGCATCGACAGTTCCATCAGGATCGTCAAAGCCAGAAGCACGGTGAACAGAACGCCGAAAACTTCTTCGGAAAAGCGCCTTGCGCCCTCCATGCCGTTCGCCTCGATTTCCTTGGCGAAAAGCGGCACGAAGGCCGAATTGAACGCGCCTTCGGCAAAGAGACGCCGGAAGGTGTTCGGAAAACGGAAAGCGGCGTTGAAGGCATCGGCCACAGGACCGGTGCCGACGGCGGCAGCCATCAGCGTTTCACGCAGAAAACCGAAAATACGGCTGCCGAGCGTGGCAGTGCCGACTGTGGCGAACTTGCCGATCAGGCTCATGAGTTCACGCCTTTGCCGTGCGCGCGGCCGGCAGCGCCGCCACGTCTGGATGGGCGATGATGCCGTTCGGCATGCGGTCACGCAATTCGTCTTCCTGCTCGCTCATCACCGCCTTCAGGCGCGTGGCGATGCTGGCCTGCCGGTTGTCGTTCGTCACCTTCTGTCCGAACAGGTCCGTGACATAAAAAGTGTCGATGACCTTTTCGCCGAAAGTCGTGATGCGGGCGGAGTGAATGTCCAGCGAAAGATCGGCGATAACAGCCGTCATATCCGCCAGAAGACCCGGCCGGTCGAGACACTCGACCTCGATGACGGTGAACTTGTTCGACAGCCCGTTGGATATGATGACGGAGGGCGGAATGGTGAAGGCGCTTTTCTTCCTGCGGCTCTTGGTGCGGGTGGCGATCATTTCCGGCAGGCGCTGCCGGCCGGACAGAACCTCCTCGATGAGCTTGCCGACATTGTTGCCGCGCCGTGTCTCATCCTCGTCGATCGGAAATTCGCGGTTGATGAGGATCGTATCCAGCGCCCGCCCATCGGACGTCGTGAAGATTTGCGCATCCGCGATATTGGCGCCGGCCGCAGCGCAGGCGCCGGTGATGATCGACAGCAGGCGCGGATGGTCGGGCGCCAGCACCGTAATTTCCGTGATGGCGTGGAAGGAGTGGGTGCGCACCATGGTCGACAGCGCTTTTTCCTGCTTGTCGGCCTCGCGGATGAAGCGGGTGTGGCGCACTTGATCTTCGAGCGCTACCGTCAGGAGATAGGGCTCGTAGTGCAGCTTGGTGTATTTGCGCCGTGCCTTCTGGCCCCAGTCGTCAAGGGCGTCGTACAGCGCCTGGCGGGCGATATGTGCCCGTTCCTTGCGGGAGACTTCCGAAAAACCACCTGACAGAAGCAGCTCGGTCTCGTAATAGAGCGAGCGCAGCAATTGCCCCTTCCAGCCGTTCCAGACGCCCGGACCGACAGCGCGGATATCGCAGACGGTCAGGATGAGCAGCATCTTCAGCCGCTCCAGGGATTGTACCTTATCGGCAAAATCGGTGATGGTCTTGCGATCGTGCAGGTCGCGCGTCTGGGCAACCATGGACATCAGCAGATGCTGCTCGATCAGCCAGACGACCATTTCCGTCTGCTTGCCGGTCAGCCGGAAACGCTGACAAAGCTTGCGGGCCACGCGTGCGCCGGCAATCGAGTGATCCTCCTGCCTGCCTTTGGCGACATCGTGCAGCAGAACGGCGACATAAAGCGCCTCACGCTCCTCGACACCTGGCATCAGCTGGTTGGCGAGCGGATGGGCATCCACAGCGGTTCCCTTGTCCACCTCCGAGAGCACGCCGACCGAACGGATCAGATGTTCGTCCACCGTATAGTGATGATACATGTTGAACTGCATCATCGCGACGATCTTGCCGAATTCGGGAATGAACTTGCCGAGCACGCCTGCCTCGTTCATTCGTCTCAGCGTTAGGGCCGGATCGCGCCGCGAGGTGAGGATCGACAGAAACAGCCGGTTCGCCTCATCATTCTCGCGAAGCCCCTCATCGATAAGCGACAGCGACCGGGTGACGACGCGCAGCGCGTCCGGGTGCAGTTCGAGATTGTTGATATCGGCGATGTGAAACAGCCGGATCAGATTGACCGGATCGTTCTTGAACACATCAGGCTTCGCAAGCGCGATACGCCCACGATCCTCTACGAATTCCACAGAACCAGGAATCTTGCGGACGCGGTGGGCAAAACGGCTGAGAACACCCGACAGGCCCGGCACATCCTTCGCCTGCCGATCTTCCAGTGCGGCGCAGACGATGCGGGTGAGATCGCCAACATCCTTCGCCACGAGGAAATAATGCTTCATGAAACGTTCAACAGCGGAAAGTCCCGGACGCGGCTGGTAACCCAGCGCATCGGCGATCTCACGCTGAATGTCGAAGGAAAGGCGCTCCTCCGCCTTGTTGGTGATGAAATGCATCTGGCAACGGACGGCCCACAGAAAATCATCGGCCTTCTCGAACAGCCTGAGTTCGCGCTTCGACAGGACACCCAGCTTGACGAGATCGGCGGTATCGCGGACGTGGTAGTAATATTTGGCGATCCAGAACAGCGTGTGCAGATCGCGCAGGCCGCCCTTGCCTTCCTTGACGTTCGGCTCCACCAGATAACGCGTATCGCCCGCCTTGCGGTGGCGCTGGTCGCGCTCGGCGAGCTTTGCGGCGATGAATTCCGGGCCGGTGCCGGTGACGACTTCAGACTCGAAACGCTTTTCGAGATCGTCGGTCAGGGATTTTTTGCCGCAAATCGCCCGCACTTCCAGAATGGCGGTGCGGATGGTCATGTCGGATTTGGAGAGGCGGACGCACTCATCCACCGTGCGCGTGGCATGGCCGACCTTGAAGCCGAGGTCCCAGAGGAGATAAAGCACGAACTCCACGGCCTTGTGCATATCCGGCGTGTTCTTGGCAGGCAGCAGGAACAGAAGGTCGATATCCGATCCCGGCGCCAGCGTGCCGCGACCGTAACCGCCCACGGCCGCCACGGCGATCTGCGGCGCGTCTTTCGGATAGACATACTGGCAGGCAAGATCATAGAGGATTTCGATCAGCCGATCCTGCAGCCAGGAAATGCGTCTGGCGCAATCGATACCGCTGCCATCGGATTTCAGCAGTTCCCGGGCCTTTTCCCGGCCTTCCGTGCTGGCCTTGCGAAAGATCGGCAGCAAATCGGAACGGGTGTCGGCGATGCGCTTGCCGTCTTCCTTAAAGATGATGTCGCATTCGCGCTTGAGCGCCGACACATCGAGAATTGCCGAAAAATCCAGGTCCTTGATGGCCATCTATGCCGGTATCCATGTCCTGTGGGAAATCCCACCGCTTGCGATGGGAGTGTCCTATAACGAGTTTTAAAGGCGATGGACAGGCAGTCTATCCCCTCAAGCCCTGCCAAGTTCTTTCTTTAGCGCATAGAGCGCGTCCAATGCCTCACGCGGCGTCATTTCATCGGGGTTGAACACCTTCAGAGCTTCCTCCACCTTCGATGGTCCGGCCTTGCGGCCCTCCTCGCGGCGAACCGCGATCTGGAACAGCGGCAGATCGTCAATCAGCTGGCTGGCCGGGTTCTTGCGGTCGGCATCTTCGAGCTTCGTCAGCACCTCGCGTGCGCGCTCCACCACCGACGCCGGAAGTCCCGCAAGCCGCGCCACCTGGATACCGTAGGAGCGGTCCGCAGCACCCGGCCCGACCTCGTGCAGGAAGATGACGTCGCCTTCCCACTCCTTCACCCGCATCGTGGCATTGGAGAGGCGGCCGAGTTTTTCCGACAGCACCGTCAGTTCGTGGAAATGGGTGGCGAAGAGACCACGGCAACGATTGACCTCGTGCAGATGCTCGACCGCCGCCCAGGCGATCGAAAGGCCGTCGAAGGTTGCGGTACCGCGACCGATCTCATCCAGAATAACCAGCGAGCGATCCGTCGCCTGATTGAGGATGGCCGCAGTTTCCACCATCTCCACCATGAAGGTCGAGCGGCCGCGCGCCAGATCGTCAGACGCGCCGACGCGGGAAAACAGCCGGTCAACGATGCCGATATGTGCCGCCTCTGCCGGAACGAAGGAGCCGATCTGCGCGAGGATGGCGATCAGCGCATTCTGGCGCAGGAAGGTCGATTTACCGCCCATGTTCGGGCCTGTCAGCAGCCAGATCGCCCCGTTTTTGCCGCCGTCAGCAGCCGAGAGATCGCAATTATTGGCGATGAACGGCCCAGCCGACTGACGCCGCAGGGCCTGCTCCACCACCGGATGACGCCCGCCTTTGATCGCGAACGCCATGGAGGCATCGACGATCGGGCGGCAATAGGCCTGTTCCGTCGCCAGATAAGCAAGGCTCGAGGCAACATCGATGACGGCAAGTGCCGCCGCGCCGGCCTTGATCGCCTCCGCCTGCTGCACCACGGCCTCGACCATACGTTGGAAGGCCTCCAGCTCCATGGTCAATGCCTGCGCTGCGGCATTGGCGATGCGGCTTTCGAGATCGGCAAGCTCGGTGGTGGTGAAGCGCATGGCACCCGCCATGGTCTGGCGGTGGATGAAGCGCGCCTTGGCCTCATCCGTCGCCATCATCACATCGGCATTGCCGGCCGTAACCTCGATGAAATAACCAAGTACGTTGTTGTGCTTGATCTTCAGCGACTTGATGCCGGTCTCATCGGCATATTTCAGTTGCAGCCCGGCGATCACGCGGCGCGACTGGTCACGCAGCGCCCGTACCTCGTCAAGCTCGGCATTGGCGCCTTCACGCAGGAAACCGCCGTCGCGCTTCAAAAGCGGCAGATCGTCGGCGAGCATCGAGCCGAGCATTGCCTCCAGCCCGCCCGGCAAGGCTTTCAAATACTTGAGAGCCGTCGCCAGCTCGTCCGGCAGCAATCCTTGATCGAGAATGCTCGCAATTTTTTCGGCTGAAACCAGCCCCTGCCGGATAGCGCCGAGATCACGCGGCCCGCCGCGCTCCAGCGCAAGGCGGGAAAGCGCGCGCGGCATGTCCGCGACATGTTTCAGGGCGTCCCGCAGGCCATCGCAAAGGGAGACATCGTCGATGAGGTAAGCGACGGCATCGAGACGGGCGTTTATCTTTTCCGGATCGGTCAGAGGCGACATCAGCCGCTCGGCCAGCAGTCGCGCACCGCCGCCTGTTACCGTGCGGTTCAGGGCATGCAGCAGCGACCCGTCTCTTTCACCGGAAAGCGTCTTCACCAGTTCAAGATTGGCGCGGGTGGCAGGGTCGATGAAAAGGGTGGAGGCGGCACTTTCACGCTCCGGCGGGCCCAAAGGCGGACGCTCGGCGATCTGGGTCTTTTCGACATAGGCTACGGCAGCAGCGGCTGCGGCCATTTCCACACGCGAGAATGTGCCGAAGCCGTCCAGCGTCGAGACATTGAAATAACGGGCGATACGCCCTTCTGCGACCGCGCTATCGAAGAGGATGGCAGGCTGCGGCACCGCTACACGGCCGAGGACATCGAATACCGGCCTCAGTTCCTCATCATGGAACAGACTGTCCGCAACGATCAGCTCACGCGGATCGATACGCCAGATATCGGCTAGTAGTCGTGTCAGCGTGGTTTCCGCCAGACGGAAGACGCCCGTGGAAATGTCGATCCAGGCCAGCGCGAACTGCGCCTCCGCACTGCCACGAATACGGGCGAGCGCCATCAGATAGTTGGATTCCGTTGGCGACAGCAGTTTTTCTTCGGTCAGCGTGCCTGGTGTGACGAGCCGCACCACATCGCGCTTGACCACGGATTTCGATCCGCGCTTCTTCGCCTCGGCCGGGTCTTCCACCTGCTCGCAGACGGCGACGCGATAACCGCGCAGGATGAGCTTCTGGAGATAATCGTCAGCGGCGTGAACGGGAACGCCGCACATAGGAATATCGTGTCCCATATGCTGGCCGCGTTTCGTCAGCGTGATGCCGAGTGAGCGGGAGGCTTCGACCGCATCGTCAAAGAACAATTCGTAAAAATCGCCCATGCGATAGAACAGCAGCGAACCGGGATTGTTCGCCTTGATCTCGATATATTGCTCCATCATCGGAGTGGCCGAAGCGCGGCTTTCCTCCGTAATCAGGGCAGCGGTTGTCAGAACGTCCGTCAATGGCTTGCCGATGTCATATCGTGTTGCGGAAAAGGAGCGCCGACACTAGCGGCAATCTCCGCCCCAACACAACACGCGCGGGACCGCTGCCCACAGGAACATCCCGCCTGGCCCGCACCAACACCCGGTCAGCCGTTGATACGCTCGGTCTCGCCGCCATAATAGCTGATGTAACGGCCGGCGATGGACGATACCGGCAGGACCACAAGCACGTCGGTGGTATTGAAGGCATGATCCACGACCGCGCCGGAGCCGAACATCGCCCCCAGGCGCATATATCCCTTGATCAGCGGCGGCATGGTGTTCAGCGCCTTGCGGGCGTTCAACGCCTCCGCCGGCACGAGGTCCATCTCATGGTAAAGCTCGGGAAGGGCTGAAGCCGCCCACTCGCCCTTTGCAACGCAATTGTGATGCAGGAAGGACAGAGCAAGCGCGTGCGCTTCCGGCTGCACGCCGGGGAAGGAGGCGCAACCGATCATGGCATCCATGCGGTGTTTCACGGCATAGGCCCAGTTGCCCTGCCACAAAAGCTCGACCGTGCGCTTGGTGCGATATTCCGGCAGCACGCAGGAACGTCCAAGCTCCATGAAGCGCTTGCCCGGATGGCGTGCCACCAGCGCGGCGATATCGAACTCGCTTGCGGAGTAAAAACCATTATTGGCAAGCGCCGTTTCCTGCCGCAGCAGACGATACGTGCCGACGATCTGGTCCTCGCTATCACCTTCGATAGCCTTGTCGAGCACGAGCAGATGGTCGCAGACGCTATCCCATGCATCGATATCGCGCTTGCGTCGCATCGCGTCTGCGGGAAGGCGCGCCTTCATTTCCTCGACGAAAACCCGGTAACGCACGGACTGCGCGGCATCGATCTCACGCTCGTTTCTCGCGAGCCGTGTCTCCAGCGTGCCGATACGGCCGAAAAGACCCTCATTGTCCTGAGCGGTCTCGGGACGAGGATGAATGACAACTTTGTTTTCACAAATGTCGTGATTGAGGATTTCGGCAACCATGGGGAATCGCTCCGCCACCAAAAGATTTTTCCTGTCATAAATCACTAATTGACGACAGAATAGTGACAAAATGCCGCCGGCGCGAGTCTGTCAAGTTATGATGGCAACAGGCGTTTCGCCTCCAGCAGGCGGCGGATTTCCTCCACCAGCCGCCTCGGGTCGGCCGGCTTGGTCAAAACCGCCCCCGCACCGGCCTTCAGCAGGGTTTCGGCGGTCTCAGCGCTCGCATCGCCACTGAGCACGATGACGGGAATATTTCTTTCCCCCTTCAACGTGGCAAGAATGTGCGGCAACACTTCAAACCCCTCACCGCCCGGCATATTGAGGTCGGAGATGATGAGCTGCGGCAGATGGGACACGTCCGCCGCCACCGACTGCCGCAAGGCCTGAAAATCATCGACGGAGCGGACGCTGTAGCCGCTTTTTTCCAGAACGGCCCGGATGATGCGCGCGTTGACGGCGTCGTCCTCGGCCACGAGGATATCGATGCCGCTCGCCCCTTCGCTCAGCCGTGACGAAAACCCCACATCCGGGTGGTTGTCGTTGATGGCGTCACGCCGTTCTATTCCGCGCAGGCGGCCGCACAGCACATCAATCAGGGATTTTTCGCGCAGCGGCCGGATCAGCCAGGCGTCGAAGGAGGCATGCGTGGTCGAAGCTCGCTCTTCGGGACTGACCAGCAGCGTGCGGCGGACATTCTGTTGTGGCCAATCCCTCAGGGCATCCCTGAACAGAGACGAAATGCGGCGATCGACGATGATATCGGTGAGATCGGCAGTCCTGTCTTTCAATCTTTCCAGATCCTCCGGCTGGTGGATGAGAATGCATTGACCGCCGAAAGCTTCGATCGCCTCCATCGTCACCGCCGCCGCCACGCCCTTCGGCGCAATCAGCAGGACATTCGTATGTTGCAGACAATGGTTCCGACCGGGATCCGGCATGCCGACCGGAGCGCTGCCCGGACGAAACACCAGCTTGAAGGTGCTGCCCTCACCCTTACGGCTGAAGACCGTGAGGCTGCCGCCGAATTCCCGCACGATGCGGGCGGAAATCGCAAGCCCAAGCCCTGTCCCTGCACTTCGCTGCGACATCGGGCCAGCCTGTTCGAATTCGCCAAAGATGCGGGCCTGTTCCGCCTTACTCATGCCGGGGCCTGTATCCTCGACAGCGATGTGCAATTCGCCTTCGACCATGCGCGCCCTTATGACGACCCCACCTTCCCGGGTGAATTTGACGGCGTTGCCGAGGAGGTTGAACAGGACCTGACGCAGCCTTGCCGGATCGAAATCCAGATAATCGGGCACGTCAGGCGTGACGAAGGAGGTGATTTCTATGCCCTTTTCATGGGCGCGATGCGCCAGCATCTCCACGATGCTCTCGATCAGCCGGCGCAGGTTTTCCGCACGCGGGTTGAGTTTGAAGCGGCCCGCCTCCATGGTCGAATAATCCAGCAGGTCCTCCACCAGCTGCACCAGCGACTGGCCGGACTGCTTCATGCCGTCGAGATAATTGCGCTGTTCTTCGTTGAGCTTCGTCTGCGACAGAAGATGGTTCATGCCGAGCATGCCGGAAAGCGGCAGGCGAATTTCGTGGCTTACCGTCGCAAGCAGCCGCGCCTTTTCGGCATCGGCCTTTTCGGCGCGCAAGCGGGCGTCTTCCCGCTCGCCAAGTGCCAGCCGCTCCTCGGTCACATCCCTGGCGATGCTGCTAATGAGAAGACGGCTGCTTGCCAGATCGCGGGTGACGACATCATGCCAGGAGAAAATGCGTTGACCGAAAGGGGTCGCTATTTCCACGTCATAGGCGTGAACCTTGTCGCCCGGACGGAAAGCGATGCCGATTTCCTCGCAACTCAACCCTTCGGGCGCCCAACAACCCGTCACTTCACGAAAAACCGTGTTCGCCTCGACGATGCGCCGGTCCATATTACGGATCACGACGATATCGCCCATGGCTTCCTGCATTTCGGCGATCAGCGAACGGTTTTGCGTTTGCCGCAGCCGGACGTCCGAATAATCGGCTGGCAGTTCGTCAGCATGAGGTAAAGATTTGCCGAACAGCGCGTAGAACAGGAGACCGGCAAGCACGGCAGCAAAGAAGGATGCCAGCGCGACGGTGACCGCATAGGGCACCGCAAGCGCGATCAAGGCCGCAGAGAAGGCACCCACCGACAACGAAACGGCGACATAGAGCGCGATCGACCTGGCAGTAATCTCGTGGCCCGCAACAGCCTGGTGAGGTGCGGGGTCACGATCCGCCGACTGCGCCGGTGTGGCGGCCAGGCCGAGGCCATCTGAAACTTTTTCCCGAAGTCTTGCCAGTTCGCTCATGCACAACCGCTACCACGGCAGCGGTTTTGATATGTTTGGCTGAATCCCTAAAATTTTACTTTTTGGCCGCGCGAGCGTGCAAAAACTCATCGAGAATAACGCAACCTGCACCAATGGTTATGAAACTGTCGGCCAGATTGAAGACCGCGAACGACCATGTCTCGGTGTGGAACAGGATATAGTCGATGACGTGACCGTAGAAAAAGCGGTCGAGAAGATTGCCGGCTGCCCCCGCAATGATGAAGGCGAAGCCGAGATGGGCGAAGGTCCGGTCCGCCGCCGTCTTGCGCCAGAGCCACAGCACGAAGACCACGATGACGAGCCGCATGCTGACGATGAACCAGCCATGCATGTCCGCCAGCATCGAAAACGCCACGCCGAGATTGTAGGTGCGGTAAAGCGCCAGAAACGGAACGACCGGAACCATCTCCTGCAACGGCAGATAGGCCTCGACCAGCTGCTTGACGATCTGGTCCAGCACCAGTGCGGCAACGATCAGTACGAAAGCCGGGCCAAATTTCGAAAACAGTGCCGCCTTGGCCATTACTTCACCGGTGTCAGTTCGAGGAGATGTCGCCGCGCCTCGAAAAGCATGACAGCGGTTGCGACGGCGAGATTGAGACTGTCGGCACGGCCCTGCTGGGGAATGCGCGCCAGCTGATCGGCCTTGCCGGCCAGTTCCGGCGGCAGGCCGGATTGTTCGTTGCCCATCAAAAGCACGACCGGCTTACCGGCATAATCGATCTTTCGATAATCCACGGAACCGGCAAGATGGGTGGCGACGACACTGACATTGGCCGATTTTTTCCAGGACAGGAATTCCTCGACCGAGGCGCGGGCGACGGGCGTGGCGAATACCGAGCCCATGGTGGCGCGAACCGTTTCCAGCGAGAAGGGATCGGTGCAATCACCGACCAGAATGACGCCTGAGGCGCCCGCCGCATCGGCCGTGCGGATGATGGTGCCGAGATTGCCGGGATCGCGGACGCGGTCGAGCGCGATATAGGTCTCGCCTTTTACCGGGCGAATATCCTTCAGCGGCTTCCATCTCTGATCGAAAATGCCGACGACCATTTGCGGATTGTCGCGGCGGGTGATCGAGGCTATGACTTTTTCGTTGACTTCGAGCACCAGGCCGCCCGACGCGACCGTCTTTGCCGCCGCCTGCTCCACCAGCGGCTTGCCCTTGGCCGCCTTGGCGTAAACCAGCGTGCGAATGGTCCAGCCCAGCTCAAGCGCATCGATGACCAGCTTCAAGCCTTCCGCCATGAAGGTGCCGGTCTCTTCCCTGCCCTTTTTCTGGGTAAGCGCCTTGATATCCTTGATGATGGGATTGGCAAGGCTGGTGACTTCCTTGACCTGGCCAACCCGGCGCGTCGTGTTTTCGCGCATATCGTTCGTCATTTCGGCTCCCAGCGGCTGAACAGCGATGTGGAAAGCACCCGGCCCGGCGTCTTGCCATCAAGCCCGGCCTCGCGAATGACGAGTTCACCGGACGCAACGACGCCACCGGCACCGCGCATGATGTCGCGCATCAGCTCATGCATCGAATAGAAGCTGGAGCGAATGGAATAGGCCGTCAGCACCAGACCGAGAGCCTTGGGTGACAGGATTTCCCGGCAGATATCCAGCATCAACGGCAGATGGTCGAATAATTGCCATATCTCACCATGGGTGCCGCGGCCGAATTTCGGCGGGTCGGTGAGAATGATATCGTAGGTGCTGCCGCGCCGCTCCTCGCGCTGGATGAATTTCATCGCGTCTTCGCAAATCCAGCGGATCGGCGCCTGCTCCAGCCCGGCAAGCGCCTGGTTTTCCCTCGCCCAGCCTATCGCCTTCTTGGAGGCGTCGACATGGGTGACTTCAGCACCGGCAGCAGCGGCGACCAGCGAAGCGACGCCGGTATAACCGAACAGGTTCAGCACTTTCAGCGGCCGGTCGGCGGTCTCGACAGCATTTTTCAGCCATTCCCAATGCACGATCTGTTCTGGAAACACGCCAACGTGTCGGAAAGCCGTGAAACGGCCGAGAAACTCGACACCGAGCAGGGATAATGGCCAGGTTTCGTCAAGCGGCGTTTTCGGAAAACGCCAGCGGCCCATGCCGTCCTCATCCGTATCCCCGGAAAAAATGGCGTCGGCATTCTGCCATACGCGGTCGGGGACGGACGGTTGCCAGAGAGCCTGCGCCTCGGGACGGACGACGCGGTACTCGCCGTATTGTTCAAGCTTCAGGCCGTTGCCGCTGTCGATCAGATGAAAATCACCCGCGCCGCTCGATTCCAGAATGACCGGAACCTGTTCTGCGGGGCGCTCCCCGGTGCGAAGCTTGAGGGCGCGCACGGGCACCTGTTCAACAGCCGGCGCTGGGGCGACCTTTTCCCTCGGGGCAGGTTTCGGCACGCTGCGAACCGCGTCCGGCTCACGCTTCTTCGGCGCCGCGTCTGCCCGCCGTGCCGGCTTTGCGGCATGAACCTGTTTTTTCTCGCTCCCGGCACGCACGCGATTGCCTGGCCGGCTGTCTTTTTTCTTCAATGGAAATCTTTCCGCTTCTGCCCGCGTCCTATCGCGCCAGCAAATAGCATTCCAAGCGTCGCTCGACTAGAGCCGCAACAAATGTCGGCACCATCACTTTGCCGGGAGTTGTCCCGCAGTCGGAACATGGCCGGTCGCCGCGGCTTTGTGCCGGTTCGCCTCGTCATGCCAGCGAACGGCTTCCTTCGCTTCGATACGCGCACGTTTGCGATGCTTGCCCTGCGCGAACCATGTGGCCGAAGACCCCAGAAGCACGCCAAAAATGACGGCGAGGAACAGGAACACGAAAAACGGCGCGGTGAAGGAAAGAAGACCATCCTCCGGCCGGAAAGGATTGAGCGCAAGCGTTACGGCCTGACGGTTGGCCACGCACAGGATGACGAGGATGATCGCCAGCGGAAGCAGGATGATGAGGTTGATGATTTTTTTCGACATCCGACAATACTCCATCGCGACGGACATTCCGCCGGCTCCGTTTCCGGCGCGGCCGGTGAGAACGATCAATCGTCCTCTTCGTCACCCATACCGGGGTTCAGGCGCTCGCGCAGTTCCTTGCCCGTCTTGAAGAAGGGCACCCATTTTTCCTCGACGAAAACCGATTCACCCGTGCGCGGGTTCCGACCGGATCGCGAAGGACGATTTTTCACCGAAAATGCGCCGAAACCACGAAGCTCGACGCGATTTCCACCCGCCAGGGCATCGGTGATTTCATCCAGCACCGCATTGACGATGTTTTCCACGTCACGGTGATAAAGGTGCGGGTTACGCGCAGCAACGATCTGCACCAGTTCAGACTTGATCACGGTTGCCCCCTGAAAGAATTGGATTTTTAATGCGACTCAACCTGCCAAACGGAAACAAGACCGTCAAGAAACAACTTGTCCGCACCGAGCTGGCCGGAGCCCGCAAACGGAATTAAATCGTCATATCCCAGAAGCTTCGCTATTTGCGCAACACTGAAAAGCGAAAAAGGCGAACGGGACGACGGTGCGTTCCACTCCACGATCGGCAAATCCTTGGCAAGCCCGCGCGTTTCGAAGTAGCCGCGAATTTCCTTTTCACCGCCGAGCATATCGACCAGCTTGTTGGCAAGCGCCTGCCTGCCGGTGAAAATCGATCCATCGGCCAGTTTCAGCACATCCTCGCGCGGCAATTTGCGGCGATCGGCCACGAGATCGACGAACCAGCCGTAGCTGTCCATCACCATGGAGCGGATCATCGTCTTCGCCTCTTCGGGCGCCTCATGGAAAGGCGAAGGTTCCGCCTTCATGGGAGAAGACTTAATTTCCTGCAGCGAGACGCCGAGCTTGTCCATCAGCTGGCCGATCTGGGGATATTGAAAGATCACGCCGATCGAGCCGGTGATCGAGGTCTCGCCGGCAACGATGACATCGCCAGCTGACGCGATCATATAACCTGCGGAGGCGGCCAGGGTGCGGACGTCGGACACGACAGGCTTCTTTTCCGCAACGCCGCGAATGGCCTTGAAGATGCGCTCTCCGCCATAGGTCGTACCGCCTGGTGACGAAATCGATACGATCAGCCCTTTGACATTATCGCTCTTGGCAATCTTGTCGAGCCGCTCCAGAAGTTCAGTATTGTCCTGGATCAGACCGGAAACCTCGACGCGGGCGATATGGGCTCTGGCACTTTGCTGCGGCGCGGCCCATAAAAACCGGTAGAGGCCGAACATGCCGGCGACGAACAGGAGAACAGCGGCAACCCGCCAGAAAGTCAGCTTGCGGCGCAGTCGCCTGCGATCCGCTATCGCCATATTATCCATCGAAAACCTCTGCCATCCGGCCTTTTAAGCGACTTGAGCATCATGGCCATATGGTTCTTCTAGCGCGAAGCCGCAAGGAAACAATAAGGAAACCAGAATTACGATTAAATTCGCATATCCCTTGCACCTTTCCAGACAAAAACCATATTGGCAGGACAAAGCACTCATGCCAGAGACATCAAGATAAACATATAAGCTTCATTTGCGCGCCAGAATGGTGCCCAAGACGTTTTCCGGACCCGCTCCTATGCTCGAAAGACTCCGCGAACCAGCGCCAGCATTTCCGCTGCCCAATGACCAGAACGGCGCATATGAGCGCGCGCTCAGGCATTCTGCACGCGTGAAGCGACTGAAAATCATTCTGCCGCTCGGTGCAGCGATCGTTTCGCTTGCCTTCGTCGCCATTTCGCTCATCCGAACCTGGGCGCCCGAAGAGGTGTCGCTTGAGAGCGCAAGGATCGAGGACGGCAAGATCGTGATGGAAAAACCGGCGGTTGCCGGCCGCAACGAGAAGGGGATCGATTACTCCATGAACGCCGACCGTGCGTTGCAGGATATCGCCAACCCCAATCTCATGACGCTCGAGAAGGTTCTGGCCGCGGTGCCGATAAACGACGGCATTGCCCAGGTGATCGCCAAGGAAGGCCTTTTCGACCGGTCCTCCAACACGCTGAAGATGACCGCTCCTTTTGACATCAATCTCAGCAATGGCATACAAGCGAAGTTCCAGTCTGCGGATGTCGATCTGAAGGCCGGAAAGATGAGCAGCAAGGAGCCCGTTTCAATCAAAACAAACGACGGCTCGATTGTTGCGCAATCGATTGATATCGCCGATAATGGCAAGACGATTACATTTTCGGGGCAGGTACGGGCACGTATCGCTGCATCCAATATCAAGAATGAAGGCAAATGAGAGCCCGGTCCAGATGATGCAAATTTCCCGTCCCGTTTCCCTTGGCAAATCCGCAGGCTTTACAGCCGCAGCTTTTGCTTTTTCCTGTCTTGCAACTGTGGCTTTTGCCCAGAACACCACCAGCAACATGAAGGGTGTTTCGCTTTCCGGCGATCAGCCGATTGCAATCGAAAGCGATCAGCTCGAAATCCGGGATCAGGAGCGCAAGGCCTATTTCACCGGCAATGTAAAAGTTGTGCAGGGCACCACCACCCTTCAGGCCGGCAAGATGACGGTCAACTACAAGGGTGAAGGTTCGTCACTCACGAGCGGCGACGCCAACATCGAAAAAATCTTCGTCGACAATAACGTCTACCTGACGTCGGAGACCCAGAAGGCTACCGCCGATCACGGCGAATTCGACATGGCGGCGCAGACCTTCATTCTGACGGGCAAACAGGTCGTGCTGTCCGAAGGCACGAATGTCTTCACCGGCTGCAAGCTCACTGTTCTGATGAATTCGGGACAGGCAAAGCTCGAAAGCTGCGGCGGGCCTGTCCGGATCATGCTCGATCCGAAATCGCAGCAGAAGAAACAGTAGTCTCACCTCGTGAAAATACCCTCGATCTCAAAAATATTCGGCGGCGGGCGCGACCAACCTGTGGACGCGGCGTCACAGGCCGACAAGGCCCGCTATGAAGGCACTCTGATCGCGCATGGTCTGACGAAGACCTATAATACGCGTCGGGTCGTCAATGGCGTTTCGCTGGTCGTGCGCCGTGGCGAGGCCGTGGGGCTGCTCGGACCGAACGGCGCGGGCAAAACCACCTGTTTCTACATGATCACGGGCCTCGTACCCGTCGATAGCGGCAAGATCGCCATCAACGGCAACGACGTCACCACCATGCCGATGTACAGGCGTGCCCGCCTCGGCGTCGGTTATCTGCCACAGGAAGCTTCGATCTTTCGCGGGCTGACGGTCGAGGAAAATATCCGCGCCGTGCTGGAAGTACACGAGCCCGACAGCGCCAAGCGCAACCGCAAGCTCGACGAATTGCTGGAAGAGTTTCACATTGCGCAGCTGCGCAAGTCGCCGGCCGTCGCGCTATCGGGTGGTGAACGCCGCCGCCTGGAAATCGCCCGTGCTCTGGCGACAGATCCGACCTTCATGCTTCTGGACGAACCCTTCGCGGGCGTCGATCCGATCTCCGTCAGCGACATCCAGAATCTCGTCAGGCATTTGACTGCACGCGGGATCGGCGTTCTCATCACGGACCACAACGTTCGCGAAACGCTTGGTCTCATCGACCGCGCCTATATCATCCATGCCGGTGAAGTCCTGACTCATGGCCGTGCGGACGATATCGTCAACAATCCGGACGTGCGCCGGCTCTATCTCGGCAATAATTTTAGCCTTTAAGCCCTCGGGCGCGAAAGATTCTTCATCGCGCCCCGCGCTGACGCTTGACCAAACAAAATAAAAAAGCAATTTTTGGGCCAAGTTTCGTTGCCCTCGCAAAATTTATGAAAATTGTGGCGACGGAGAAGCTGTAAGGGGAGTTTCGCGTCCGCCATGGCATTATCTGCCAGCCTTTTGCTGCGTCAAAACCAGTCTCTCGTGATGACACCGCAACTGATGCAGTCCATCCAGCTGCTTCAGATGACGCATTTCGAACTGACGCAGTTCATCGCGCAGGAGATTGAGCGCAACCCCCTGCTTGAAATTGCGGCAAACGACAGCGATTTGGGCAGCGATACTCCGGAAAATGCGGAGAATTTCGGCGACACGGAGAGCGAAAGCCCGGACAAGTCCGCCACGGTAACATCTGACAGCGACGACTGGTATGGCGACCGCGCCGCCAATCTCGGCGAACAGCTGGACACCAGCTTCGAAAACGTCTTTCCCGACGATACCGAACCGAGAAAGGCCGATGCCCCCGAGCTGGCCGGCCAATGGAAATCCATGCCCGGGAACGGGTCCGGCGAAAGCTACGATCTCGACGATTTCATTGCGGCGAGACAAACCCTTGGCGACCATCTCAATCAGCAATTGCCGCTCGCCATATCCTCCGCAGAAGACAGGATGATCGCCGATGCGCTGATCGGCCAGCTCGACGAGACCGGATATATCGCTGCGGACGCCGCCGACGATGTCGCCGAACGGCTGGGAGCAACCCTTTCGGCGGTGGAGCGCGTCTTGAAGATACTACAGGGCTTCGACCCCCCCGGCGTATTTTCCCGTTCGCTGAGCGAATGTCTGGCGATCCAGCTCGCCCAGAAGGATCGGCTCGATCCGGCGATGCGGGCTTTCGTCGCCAATCTGGAGCTTCTGGCGAAACGGGACTTCGTGGCCTTGAAAAAACTCTGCGGTGTCGATGAGGAAGACCTTCTCGACATGCTGTCGGAAATCAGGACGCTCAATCCACGCCCCGGCGCGGGCTATGAATCGACCGTTTCGGAGACCATCGTTCCTGATATCATCATTCGCCCCTCCTCCGCAGGCGGCTGGCTGGTGGAAATCAATCCTGAGACCCTGCCGCGCGTGCTCATCAACCAGACCTATTTCGCCGAAGTTTCAAGGCACAAAGCGCGCGCGGGTGAGGATCAGGATTTTCTTTCCGAATGCATGCAGACGGCCCATTGGCTGACCCGCAGCCTCGACCAGCGCGCCAGAACGATCATGAAGGTGGCGACCGAAATCGTACGCCAGCAGGACGCCTTTCTCGTCAATGGCGTCGATCATCTGCGTCCGCTGAACCTCAAGACGGTGGCCGACGCCATCAAGATGCACGAATCCACCGTCAGCCGGGTGACGTCGAAAAAATACATGCTGACGCCGCGCGGGCTGTTCGAGCTGAAATATTTCTTCAGCGTTTCCATCAGCTCGGTGGAGGGCGGCGACAGCCATTCGGCAGAAGCGGTGCGTCACCGCATCAAGGGGATGATCGCGCATGAGGTCGCCGACGCGGTCCTTTCCGATGACGATATCGTCGATAACCTGAAAAAGAGCGGCATCGATCTCGCCCGCCGCACCGTCGCCAAATATCGCGAGGCGATGAACATCCCCTCCTCCGTCCAGAGACGGCGGGAAAAGAAAGCGCTCGCCAGATTATCCGTCTACTGAGCAGCGCAAACGATCACGTTTTCGGGGCTTCTCAGCCGCATTCCGGCTGCACCATTGACTCTTGCAACGTCTGGGGCTAGAAGCCCGCCGCACACATAAGCAAGGTTATTTGTAACGGATTCATCTCCACCGTCCATGGGCGTAAAATTCGAATGGAGGCTTTTAAAGGTCTTCGAAACGCTTGGATGCGCGCTCGGCTTGACGTAAGCTGGTACTCGCAAATCACTACAAAAAGGAAAATTTCCATGAGTGTGCGTGTATCTGGTAAACATATGGAGATCGGCGAATCTTTCCGTCAGCGGATTGAGGACAATATAGGTCTGGCAGTTACCAAATACTTCGATGGGGGGTATTCAGGCCAAGTGACCGTGGAGAAGTCGGGATCGCGTTTTGCAGCCGATTGCAAGCTACATCTCGATACGGGCGTTGTATTGCATGCGGCGGGTGAGGCAAATGATCCGCAAGCAAGTTTCGATGCAGCCGCCGAACGGATCGAAAAGCGCCTGCGTCGCTACAAGCGGAAGCTCAAGGACCATCATCACAATGGTTCCGCAGCGAACGGCGCGATGTCGGAAATCGCCTATACGGTGATGGATGCTGTTCCCGATGAGGACCACGAGGTTCCCGAAGACTACGCACCCACGATCGTGGCGGAAAGTTCGAAACAGATAAAGACGATGTCCGTCGCCAGCGCCGTAATGGCGCTCGACATGACGGACGAACCGGTTCTGCTCTTCCGCAGCCCGGGCAAGGAGTATCTCAACATCGTTTACCGGCGTCATGACGGCAATATTGGCTGGATCGACGCGGAAACGATCAAGAGCTGAACAGTCTGACAAGACATGGGAGGCAGATCGCAACAGCGTATCTGCCTCCTGCATCGTCTCGATGGCATGAAGGAAAAAGAGAATGGCGTTGGCAGATTTGCTGCAACAAGATGCGATTATTCCCGCCCTCAAGGTGAATTCCAAAAAGCAGTTGCTTCAGGAGCTGGCCGCCAAGGCAGCCAGAATTACCGGAGTCTCGGAACGGGAAATTTTCGACGTCATCCTCCAGCGTGAAAAACTCGGCTCCACCGGCGTAGGGCACGGCATCGCCATTCCGCATGGCAAGCTCAACAGCATCCATCAGATCACCGGCGTCTTCGCACGTCTTGAAACACCGGTCGATTTCGAGGCGCTGGACGACCAGCCGGTCGATCTGGTTTTCCTGCTGCTCGCGCCTGAAGGCGCCGGCGCGGATCACCTGAAGGCACTGTCCAGAATTGCGCGCTCATTGCGCGACCCCGAACTGGTGGCCAAGCTGCGCGCCACCGATTCCGACACGGCAATCTACGCTTTCCTTAATCAGGAGCAGGCGACAGCAGCCTGACGCGGCCTGCCGGAGTTCGTTTCCATGCTCAAAAAAAACGCGCCCTTGAGGCGCGTTTTTTATTGGATGAGAGAATGCTTCACGCATCCTTCTCGTTGACGGAGGCAGTGCCCGGCTCGGCCGATGTGGCGGTATCCACCTTCGGGCCGCCCTTGGCGACGCCGACCATGGCGGGGCGCAGCACCCGGTCACCGATGGTGAAGCCAGCCTGAACCACCTGAAGCACGGTGTTGTTCGGAACTGCGGGGTTGGGAATTTCGAACATTGCCTGGTGGAAATTCGGGTCGAACTTCTGGCCTTCCGCATCGATCTTTTTTACGCCGTGGCGCTCCAGCGTCGACAGCATCGAGCGCTCGGTCATCTCGACGCCTTCGATCAGGCCGCTGAGACCGGCTTCGCCATTGGTCTTGAGTTCGTCCGGAATGGCTTCCAGAGCGCGGCGAAGATTATCGGAAACGGCAAGCATGTCGCGCGCAAAACCGGCAAGGGAATAGGACTTCGCATCCTTGACTTCGCGCTCGGTGCGGCGACGAAGATTGTCCATTTCCGCCGCAAGCCGCAGAAACTTGTCGCGCAGATCGGCGTTTTCGGCCCTGAGCAGCTCGACCGGATCGGGTTCGGCAGTCTCCACCGTCTCTTCTCCCAACAGCGCGGGCTCGATAAGTTCTTCGGCGACGTCCGCGTCAGGTCCGGGCTTTTTCGTATCGTCGGTCATGACGTTCTCCAGATTTGAATGTTGTTGGTTGCGCCCGATATCGAGCTTTGACGGGCAAAAATCAAGGCTTGCGGCGAAAAGCTTGCCGCATTCTCCGACCTTGCGGGCTTGTCCTATCTCTGCTTTCGGGAAAGGCGGGCCATGATCTGCGCTGTATAGTCCACCATAGGAACGATACGGGCATAATTGAGCCTGGTGGGACCGATGACGCCGACCGCGCCCACGACGCGATTTTCCTCATCCCGATAGGGCGCGACGATCAGCGACGAACCGGATAGCGAAAAGAGCTTGTTTTCCGAGCCGATGAAAATCCTGACCCCGGAACCGCTTTCCGCAAGACTGAGGATCTCGATGAGATTTTCCTTGCGTTCCAGATCGTCGAACAGCAGGCGCACGCGATCTATATCTTCCTCGCCGGCCAGGCCCTCGAGCAGGTTGGAGCGTCCCCGGACGATGAGGCGGCCGAGCTTGCCTTCCTCATTGTCACCCGACCATATGGCCAGACCACGCTCAATGAGGTCCTGTGTCAGCGTGCCGAGTTCCGATTGCAACTCCGCACGCTGCGTCTGAAACTGGTCCCGCAATTCCTGCAGCGTCTGGCCGGACAGATGGGCATTGATGAAATTCGCCGCCTCCGTCAATTGCGATGACGAAATACCGGCCGGCAATTCGATGATACGGTTTTCGACCTGATTGTGGTCACCCACCAGCACGGCAAGCGCCTTGGTGGGTTCCAGCCTGATGAACTCCACATGTTTGAGGGTGACGTCGTTCTTGGCCGTCAGCACGAGCCCGGCGCCACGCGACATGCCGGACAGCATGCGGCTCGCCTCCGTCAATAGCCCTTCCAGCGGCTGTTCATGGCCGGAGACCGGGCCGATCTGGCGGTCTATGCTCGCCCTCTCGTCGGCGGGCAGATCGCCCACCTGCATGAAGGCATCCACGAAGAAGCGCAGCCCGGTCTGGGTGGGCAGGCGCCCGGCGCTGATATGCGGCGAATAGATGAGGCCCAGTTCCTCGAGATCGCTCATGACGTTGCGCACGGAGGCCGGTGAAAGCGACATCGGCAAGAGCCGCGACAGGCTGCGCGACCCCAAGGGTTCGCCGGTGTCGAGATAGCCTTCGACGATGCGCCGGAAAATCTCCCGCGACCGTTCATCCAGCAGCGATGCCTGATCTTTTGAAAGTGGTGCAGAAAAGCCCATCTCGTCCGTTCTTTGTCATCCAAACCCTGTTTGTATCAATATAATGCGTCGCACCGCTGCGGCAAAATGGAAATTGGCTTTGCAAAAGCCCGGAGCGCACCTTAGAAGGCAGGAACCAACATGGAGAGTGGATCATATGCGGCCTTCAGGCAGAAAAACCGATCAGATGCGCAAGGTTTCTTTCGAGCGCAATTTCTCGAAACATGCCGAAGGTTCCTGTCTGGTCAAATTCGGCGACACGCATGTGCTGGTCACCGCAAGCCTTGAGGAAAAGACGCCGCCGTGGCTGCGCAACAGCGGCAAAGGCTGGGTGACCGCAGAATACGGCATGCTGCCACGCTCCACCAACGAGCGTATGAAGCGCGAGGCCTCTGCCGGCAAGCAGGGTGGACGCACCCAGGAAATCCAGCGCCTCATCGGCCGCTCGCTGCGTGCGGTGGTCGATCTGCAGGCGCTTGGCGAACGCCAGATCAGCATCGATTGCGACGTCATTCAGGCTGATGGCGGCACGCGCACGGCTTCCATCACCGGCGCATGGATCGCCCTGCATGATTGCCTGAAATGGATGGAAACCCGCAACATGATCAAGGTCGAGAAGGTCCTGAAGGATCATATCGCGGCGATCTCCTGCGGCATTTTCGCAAAACAGCCGGTCATCGATCTCGACTATCTCGAGGATTCCTCCGCCGAGACCGATGCGAATTTCGTCATCACCGGCTCCGGCGGCATCGTCGAGGTTCAGGGAACGGCGGAAGGCGCACCATTCTCCGAAGAGGAATTCCTGACGCTGCTCGGTCTCGCCAAGGCAGGATGCAGCGAACTGGTCGCCCTTCAAAAGCAGGTCATTGCCTGAGCCGACAGGAAAACGTGATGCGCAAGCTCGACACCAGAACGATCGTCGTCGCCAGCCACAACAAGGGCAAGATCGCCGAAATCGCCGATCTGATCGGACCTTTCGGCTTTTCCGCGAAATCGGCTGCAGAGCTGAATTTCGTTGAGCCGGACGAGACGGGCACCACCTTCGAGGAAAATGCGGCCATCAAGGCGCTTGCCTCCGCGAAGGCGTCCGGCCTGCCCGCTTTATCCGACGATTCCGGTCTGGTGATCGACGCGCTGGATGGCGCGCCGGGCGTTTATACCGCCAATTGGGCCGAGACTGCGGACGGCACGCGTGACTTTGCCATGGCGATGCAGAAAGTCGAGGACGCGCTTGCGGAACGCGGCGCATCGAAACCGGAAGACCGCACGGGCCGCTTCGTCAGCGTGCTGTGCCTTGCTTGGCCGGACGGGCATGTCGAATATTTTCGCGGCGAGGTGGAAGGCACTGTTGCGTGGCCACCGCGCGGAACGAGCGGCTTCGGCTATGACCCCATCTTCAAACCGGAAGGTTACGACACCACATTCGGTGAAATGACCGCGGACGAAAAACACGGCTGGAAGCACGGCGATGCGTTCGCGCTCTCCCACCGTGCCCGCGCCTTCAAAAAATTCGTCGAAACCTGTCTGGAGGCATGAACCCGATGACCGGGGAGCACCAACTTTCTGCCCCCGGCGCATCGCTTCTGCCGGATACGGGCGATCCCGGTTTCGGGATCTATCTGCACTGGCCCTTCTGTGCGGCCAAATGCCCCTATTGCGATTTCAACAGCCATGTCCGCCACCGCCCGGTGGATCAGGAACGGTTTACTGCGGCTTTCCTCAGCGAAATGGCAAAGATGCGGGCGCTCAGCGGCCCGCGTGTCGTCACCAGCATCTTCATGGGCGGCGGCACGCCATCGCTAATGGACCCGCAGACGGTTGGTGCGCTTCTTGATGGCGTCTCGCGCTTCTGGCACGTGCCTGATGGTATCGAGATCACCATGGAGGCCAATCCCTCCAGCGTCGAGGCGGAACGGTTTCGCGGTTATCGCGCCGCCGGCGTCAACCGCGTCTCGCTTGGCGTGCAGGCGTTGAACGACCGGGATTTGAAATTTCTCGGCCGTCTGCATGACGTGGCCGATGCCTTGAAGGCCATCCGGCTGGCGCGCGAGATTTTTCCGCGCATGTCCTTCGATCTCATTTACGCCCGCCCGAACCAGACGGTGGCCGAATGGGACGCCGAACTGAAAGAGGCCGTCTCCTATGCGGTCGACCACCTGTCGCTCTACCAGCTGACGATCGAGGAAGGCACGCCCTTTTACGGGCTGCACAAGGCCGGCAAGCTGATCGTGCCGGATGGCGAACACTCGGCCGTGCTTTATGAGGCGACACAGGAAATCACCGAGCGTTACGGCATGCCGGCCTACGAGGTTTCCAACCACGCCCGCACCGGCGCCGAAAGCCGCCATAACCTGACCTATTGGCGTTATGGCGATTATGCCGGCATCGGCCCCGGTGCGCATGGACGCCTGACCACTGGCGCCTCCAAACTCGCGACTGTCACCGAGCGCCACCCGGAAACCTGGCTCGAAACCGTTGAGCGGGAGGGCCACGGCATGGTCGATCAGGAGCTTCTCGGCGTCGACGAACAGGCAGACGAGTTGCTATTGATGGGTCTTCGCCTCCGCGAAGGCATCGATCTTGCCCGCTGGAGCGATCTTTCCGGCCGCGAACTCGACCCGGAGAAAGAGGAATTCCTCCTGCAACACGGTTTCGTGGAACGGATCGGCAATTCCCGCCTGCGCTGCACCCCTTCCGGGATGCTCATTCTGGATGCGGTTGTCGCTGATCTCGCCTGCTGACCGGCAGCATCGGCAGGTCTTGAAACGGCAATAAAAAAGCGGCCCGAAGGCCGCCTTGGCTGACACGAAACCGGAAAACCTCTCATCACGTCATGCTCCGTCCCCGTGTCGAGCCCAAGGATGTCCCGGGCATCTGCAACCGTTGATCTTGCGCGGCGTGAATAGATGTAGAGACAGGCTCACTACTGTCCGTATCATTCGATAAATGGCGACCCTCACCAAACACTCCGACGTCATCCTCGGGCTTGTCCCGAGAGTCTGCAACGCCTTGATTTTATTGGCGTGTTTAATCCTTGGGGCAGGCCCGAGCATGACAAAGAGAAAATGAGCGGCCCGGAGGCCGCTCAATATCAAGCGTTGTTTTCGTTGATCAGGCGCTTCAGCAACTCAACCTCGTGGCCGAGCTTGGTATCGCCGGAAATCAGGTCCTCGATCTTGCGCACCGCGTGAAGAACCGTGGTGTGGTCGCGACCGCCGAAACGGCGACCGATCTCCGGAAAGGAACGCGGCGTCAACATCTTGGCCAGATACATGGCGATCTGGCGCGGCTTGACGATGACGCGGGTGCGGCGGTTGGAAACCAGCTCCTGCCGAGACACATTATAATGCCTGGCGACGATGCGCTGAATATCCTCGATGCGCACACGCTTCGCCTCACCGCTGCCCACGAGGTGCGCCAGCAACTCATCGACACGGTCAACCGAGAGGTTCGGCTCAAAAGAGCGCCGGAACATCAGCTGGTTGAAGGCACCTTCAAGCTCGCGTCCGCTCGCCGTCACGCTTTTGGCCACATGGGTCAGGATTTCGTCCGAAATCTCGAAAGACGGATCGTCCTGACGCGCCGAGCCCATGCGGCGGCTGAGCATTTCGTAGCGCATGTCGTAATCGGGACCTTCGATCTCGATGGCCATGCCGCCCTGAAGGCGCGAACGGACGCGCGGATCGAGCGATTCCAATTCCCAGGGCGCACGGTCAGCCGCCACCACCACCTGCTTGGCGCTGTCGAGCAGCATGTTCAGCAAATGGCAGAATTCGTGCTGGATCATCTTGCCCTGCAGAAACTGCATGTCGTCGATGACGAGAAGATCGATATTGCGCAGGGTGTCCTTCAGCGTCAGTGCGTCATTGTCGCGGATCGCCGTCGCAAAACGCCACATGAAATATTCGGCCGTCAGATAGACCACACGCGGGTTGCGCGGGCTGTCGATGGCGGCATTCGCAATGGCCTGAAGAATGTGAGTCTTGCCAAGACCGACACCCGCATGGATGAACAGCGGATTGAAGCGCACCGCGCCGGCACCCGCTTCAGCGATCGTCTTTGCCGCCGCAAGCGCCACACGGTTGGACGAGCCCTCGACAAAGGTATCGAATGTGAAACGCGTATCGAGCGGCGAACCGAACAGCGGCCCGGAACCACCCTGACGCAAGGTCGACTGCGCCGCCGCAGGCTGTGCGGAAGGCGTTGTCGCGGGCTGCGACGGAATGAAGGACTTGTTGCGCGCAACAGCGCCCATGTCCCGAACGGGCTGAGCCCGTTCCTCGACCTGCGCGGGACGAACCGGGCGGCTGGCGGAGCGGACAAGAATTTCCACCTTCAGCACATCCGGGTCCTCGCTCTGGACGAGGCCGGTGATCAAATCCATGTAACGGTTGTTGATCCAGGACTTCAGAAAGGTCGTCGGAACGGTAAAGCGGACGACGCTTTTCGAAACGGAATGGAGTTTGAGCCGTGCGAACCAGCTTGCATAGACCTCGGGACCAACCTGTGCCTTGAGCCGCGCGCTAAAACGTTGAAACAGCGCATCGTACTGCATTGCCGATTTATCCCCTGCCGCTTCTGAGCAAGCTGCATCACATGCCTTCGGTGTGCGGTCCCCATCAGCCACCGCACCCATCGCCAAATTCAATTGCATATTGCCGCCTTTCAAATTGCCAATCATAGCCTGACGATCAAAGATCGATCGCCAGAGATCCCCCTCGTTTTATTCCTGCCTCCAGCGTTCCCCTCGAAAGAACGTCAAAAGCTACTCTTTGTCTGCGAGCCGGTTATCCCATTTCCCTCCCCCTCATGGAGAGGCCTGCGACACGCTAAAAACGCTCCTTTTGCTACAACCTTAAGGCGCATTCTTGAGTGCAAAAAGCCTCGCCCGTTCCGAGACCGAAACGGTGCAAAAAGCTCAATGAACTGAGAAAACGGACCCCGAAAGACCCGCCAGCAAGAAGGTGAATATCGTCGATACGATCATCGAGATAATCTGTGGACTGAGATCCGCACCCCTTGTTGGATTGCATTTAGGCAGGATCGTGGGGAGAGATCAATGGCGTTTTTTCTGCAAAAACTCAGATCGGCCATTGACTCGCAATGGCCGTTTTGCATCACCGGCAAGGTCCGAAGCAGAATCGCTTATGAATCAATGAGATTCAATTTTGGCATTTTTCGAGAGCCCATTTTAGCAAAAAAATAAAAATCTTCTTGACTCAAAACTGGCCGCGACTTCCGTAGAGAAAGCTTCCCATTTTTCGGGAGACCTCCAGCAATCTATTGTTTTTATTCATTTTTTCCTGTCGTCCATCTGACATGCGTTTGTCACGTTACGGCAGGAATGATTAACGGGTGGTTAGAATCACAAAAAGCCCGGTCAAAAGACCAGGCTTTTTGAATAGTTATTTGTGATTAGCCGGATTAGGCGGAAAGAGCCTTAACGCGCTGGGCAAGACGCGACACCTTACGGGATGCCGTGTTGCCGTGCAGAACGCCACGCGTTGCTGCGCGCTGGATCTCGGGCTGAGCTGCCTTCAGAGCTTCGGTGGCTACTGCCAGATCGCCGGAAGCGATGGCTTCCTCGACCTTGCGGATGAAGCCGCGAACGCGCGAACGGCGAGCCTTGTTGACTGCGGTACGGCGAGCGATCTTGCGGGTCGCCTTTTTCGCCGAAGTTGTATTGGCCATGTATGCCTCTCTTCGAATTCAAACCAAATTCCGCAACCAGAGGATCGGGTCGTTCGAAGACCTCACTTAACCCAAGAATGCGGGAGTAATTTCGGACAAGCCGGATGGCTTTCCTTAACCGTGGGCGGGCATATACCGCTAAAGCGTACGCCCGTCAACGCGCAAACGGCGGAAAACGCCGATATTTCGAATCCTTAGCGATTCCGGAAAGCGGGTTTACGCTTTTCCACGAAGGCCGCCATGCCCTCCTTCTGATCCGCCGTTGCGAAGAGCGACTGAAAGGATCGCCTTTCATATCTCAGCCCTTCCGCCAGGGATACCTCGAAGGAGCGGTTGACGCTTTCCTTGGCCATGAGAACCGAGGCGCGCGACAGCGAGGCGATGCGTGTGGCGGCGTCCACCGCCTCATCCATGAGATTTGCCGCAGGCACAACCCGCGAGACCAGACCGGCACGCTCGGCTTCCGCTGCATCCATCATCCTGCCTGTCAGAACCAGATCCATGGCCTTCGCCTTGCCCACCGCCCGCGTCAGCCGCTGCGAGCCGCCCATACCGGGAATGACGCCAAGCGTGATTTCCGGCTGACCGAACTTTGCCGTTTCCGAAGCAATGATGAAATCGCACATCATTGCCAGCTCACACCCGCCGCCCAGCGCAAAGCCGGAGACGGCGGCGATGACCGGCTTGCGGGTCGACGCGACCTCGTCCCAGCCGCCGAGAAAATCGCCGACATAGGCATCGACAAAATCCAGCGCCTGCATTTCCTTGATATCCGCACCGGCTGCAAATGCCTTTTCCGAGCCGGTTATAATGATCGCGCCGATGGAGTCGTCAGTGGAAAACGAAGAAAGAATGTGCCGCAGCTCTTTCAGGAGCACCGAATTGAGAGCGTTGAGCGCCTTGGGGCGATTGAGCGTAATGACGCCCACCTCCTCGCGTTTCTCGACCAGTATCGTTTCATAGTCCACGGCAGTCTCCCCTTCTCCGTTATTCCGGCTTCGTTACGTCTGGCAGGCAGCGCAATAAAAAGTGGAACGACCGGCCTGCACCACTCTTTCAACCGTACCCCCGCAGCCGGGTGTCCGGCAAGGCTGGCCTTCCTGATCGTAGACCGAAAAGGAATGCTGGAAATAACCGAGCGTTCCGTCCGTCTGTATATGGTCGCGCAGGGAGGAGCCGCCGGCGGCGATGGCATCGGCGATCACATCCCGGATTTTCTCCGTCAGAACGATGAGCTGCGGTGTCGGCCCGCCGGTTTTCGTCACCAGCGTTCCCGCCGCCCGCAGGGGCGAGAGATGGGCGCGCCACAGCGCCTCGCAGACATAGATATTGCCGAGGCCGGCAATGACCTTCTGATCCAGAAGCGTGCTTTTCAAAGGCTGGCTTTTGCCCTGGAATCGGCCCGCCAGATAATCGGCGCTCAGCGCATTACCGGTCGGCTCCGGACCAAGCTCGGCGAAGGCGGGGTAAAGATCGAGCTTGTTGCGTTCCACCAGATGCATGAAGCCGAAGCGGCGCGGGTCATTATAGATGACGCAGACGCGTTCTTCTCCCTTATCCAGATGAAAGACGACATGGTCATGCTTGCCATCCTTCGAGCGGGGATAATGAAACGTGCCGGGCACCTTCTTATCCTCGCCCTCATCCGCCTCCGCCTCGATACGGAACGAGCCGGACATTCCAAGATGAGCAACGATCGTCAGCCCACCCTCCAGTTCGATCAAAAGATACTTCGCCCTGCGCGCCAGCGATATGATCGTTTTGCCCTCGATCAGGGTCGCAAAATCTTGCGGAAACGGGAAGCGCAGATCGGGGCGGCCGAGGTGAAGCTTGCGGATGCTTGCCCCTTCCATGGCGGGTGCGAGGCCACGTCTGACGGTTTCGACTTCTGGCAATTCTGGCATCTGGCTTATCCGGCAGTTTATCGTTAGGACCATGTGGTCTATACAGTGCACGCGAAATGTCGCGCCCAGGCGATGCGGCAACAGATAGCGTCGCCATGGCGTTTCCGCTATGGTCCGCCACGCAATTAATATGGAGACAGACGATGACCGACGCCCGTACCACCGCCCAAGGCGGCATGGAAACGTCCTATGGCTTCCACAAGGTGGACGAAGGCAAAAAGCAGGGGCTGGTCAACGACGTCTTCCATAAGGTGGCCAAGCGCTACGACATCATGAATGACGTCATGTCGGCCGGTCTGCACCGGCTTTGGAAGGACGCCATGGTGTCCTCGCTTTCGCCACGCAAGGATGCGTCCTACAGGGTGCTGGACGTGGCGGGCGGCACCGGCGATGTCGCCTTCCGCATCGTGGAAGCCTCCAATCGTCTGGCGCAGGCCACCGTTCTCGACATCAACGGCTCGATGCTTGCCGTCGGCGAGGAGCGCGCGGCAAAAAGAAAGCTGTCCGACAATCTGACCTTTGTCGAGGCCAATGCCGAGGAGCTGCCCTTCGAGGCGAATACCTTCGATGCCTATACGGTCGCCTTCGGCATTCGCAACGTGCCGCGCATCGACGTCGCACTGAAGGAAGCTCATCGTGTGCTGAAACGCGGCGGGCGGCTGCTGGTGCTGGAATTTTCCGAAGTCGAAATGCCGCTGCTGGACCGCGTTTACGACGCATGGTCGTTCAACGCCATTCCGCAATTCGGCAAGATGATCACCGGTGACGCCGAGCCTTATCAATATCTGGTCGAGTCGATCCGCAAATTCCCCAATCAGGAGGATTTCGCGACGATGATCCGCACCGCCGGTTTTTCCCGCGTGACCTACACCAATTACACCGGCGGCATCGCCGCCCTGCATTCCGGTTGGAAGCTTTAAGACCATGGCTGGAAAAAGCAGGAGACAAGCATAAGCATGAGCACTTTGGGCGCATATTTCCGCCTCGCAAGGGTTGGCTGGGTTCTCGTGCGCGAAGGCGTCGTGCTGGCTTTGCCGTCTGACGACCTGCCTGCTTCCGCGCAAGTGCTGAAGGCGCTGCTGAAGCCCTTCGCCCGCAGCAGGGCCAAGCGGGCGCAGCGCAGCGACCGGCTGGCAGTGGCTGTGGAGCGGCTTGGGCCATCCTATGTGAAGATGGGACAATTTCTGGCGACCCGGCCGGATGTGGTGGGCGCCGACTTCGCCGACGATCTTGCCAGCCTTCAGGACCGTATGGCGTTTTTCCCCGCTCAGGCAGCGAAGGCGAATATCCAAGGTTCGCTCGGACGGCCGGTGTCTGAACTCTACAGGGAGTTCGGCGATCCGATCGCCGCCGCCTCCATCGCGCAGGTTCACCCGGCGATAATTGATACGCCGAAAGGACAGCGCAAAATGGCCGTCAAGGTCATCCGTCCCGGCGTTCGTCAGCGCTTCCAGAACGATCTGGAGGCGATGTATCTGATTGCCGACCTGCAACAGCGTTTCGTCCGCTCCGCCCGCCGCCTGCGCCCGGTGGAGGTGACACGGACGCTGGAACAGACGACCAAGATCGAGATGGATCTGCGGCTTGAGGCAGCCGCCCTTTCCGAACTTGCCGAAAACACCAAGGACGATCCCGGATTTCGCGTGCCCGAGGTCGATTGGGAACGCACCGGCCGCGATGTCGTCACCATGGAGTGGATCGACGGTGTCAAGATGTCGGATATCGAGGGACTGAAGGCCGCAGGTCACGACCTGAACAAGCTGGCCGACACCCTGATCCAGTCCTTCCTGCGGCACACGTTGCGCGACGGCTTTTTCCACGCCGACATGCACCCCGGCAATCTCTTCGTCGATGCTGAGGGCATGATCGTGGCCGTGGATATGGGCATTGCCGGACGGCTCGGTAAAAAGGAGCGCCGGTTCCTTGCTGAAATCCTCTACGGCTTCATCACCCGCGATTACATGCGCGTGGCGGAAGTGCATTTCGAGGCCGGTTATGTGCCGGGCCATCACGATAAAGCCAGCTTCGCACAGGCGATCCGCGCCATTGGCGAGCCGATCCACGGCCAGCCGGCCGAGACGATCTCCATGGGCAAGCTGTTGACGCTGCTGTTCGAAGTGACCGAACTCTTCGACATGGAAACACGCCCGGAACTGGTGATGCTGCAAAAGACCATGGTGGTGGTGGAAGGCGTATCCCGCATGCTCAATCCGCGCTTCAACATGTGGAAAGCGGCCGACCCAGTCGTCAGCGGCTGGATAAGGGACAATCTTGGCCCGAAGCGCATCGTCACCGATCTGAAGGATGGCGTGAAGGCGGCTCTCAAGCTTGCCGAGGCGGCCCCCGAGATCGCCGCCAAGACGGAGAAGCTGCATTCCGATCTGATGTATATGAGCGAGAACGGCCTGCGTTTCGACGCGCAGACGGCGGAAGCCATCGGCAAGGCGGAAGCGCGCCATACCAAATGGGGGCGGGCGGCGCTCTGGGTGATTGCGCTGACGCTTCTCTATATCGCGATCAGGATCAGCTGAGGGATATTTCCAGTTCGGCGCTCACGCCGCAAGTCCGGACAGAAAATCGCCAGCCCTGCCAGTTCGACAGATGCGTACCATGCTGCTGCAACATATCGAAGATAATGACCTGATCTTGGTTGAAAGTTAAATGATTGCCGGACGGGAATTGAAATTCATGGCAAAAAATGAAGCAGTAAAACGGGCCCTTACCTATTGTTCGTGGCCAATGGTGTTTTTTGGCGGTCTTGTCGGGGCCTATTTCGCTTTTACGAGCCAGCATCCGATCACGGGTTTCCTCGCCGTATATGCGGGCGCGTTGACGGCCCTGTTTCTTCTCGAACGCTATATTCCCTATGAGACGCAATGGCTTCAGTCTGATGGCGAAACGGTAAACAGTATCGCCCACACGCTGCTGACCAAGGGGCTTGTCCAGCTTGCGGCGTTGGCGTCGGTTATCTTTCCGATGCTGACCGCCGGTTTCCTGCAACCCTTGGCAGCCATGAAATTCGACCTTTGGCCTTCGGGGCGGCCGTTGATCGTTCAGGTCGTGCTTGCCGTGGCGATCGCTGAATTCGGTCTCTACTGGGCACACCGCATCGCGCATGAACGGGTATTCTTCTGGCGTTTCCATGCGCTTCATCACAGCGTTGTCCGTCTGTGGGTGGTCAATACGGGCCGTTTTCATGTGGCCGACTCGCTGTTCAAGATCGCGCTCAGCCAAATCCCGCTCTATCTCATGGGCGCACCGTTGCATGTCTTCTGGTGGCTCGCGGCTGTCACCGCTTTCATCGGCATTCTGACCCATTGCAATGTCGATATGAAAACCGGGCCGCTAGACTACGTGTTCAGCACTCCCCGGCTGCACCGATGGCACCATTCGAAAGAGTTGCCTGAGGGAAACACCAATTATGGTGAGAACCTTGTCGTGTTCGATCAGTTGTTCGGCAGCTATTTCAATCCCGATCGCCCGTCTTCGACCAACATCGGTATCAAGGGAGAAATTGCAAAGGGCTTTCTGCCGCAGCTTTTCCAGCCCTTCACCAAGGATGGCGTTCGCCAGATCATCGGGCGAAGCACGAAAGACAATTGAGGTGAGGTGGCAGCTGTCAGGCGATCGGAATTCCCAGTTCCGCCCGCAGCTTTTTCGTCAACCCGACCGCAACGAGTTCATAGGAGCGGCGCACGTAATGCTCCAGCTCTTCCTGCTCAAGCGGTGAGTGATCGGAAATCGATATCCATTTGCGCTTGGCGAAATAGGGCGCCTGACTGACGCCTTCCAGCGAGGTGAGGATTTCGAAGCTTTCCTCCGAACATTTCATCACAAGCCGCCAGTCCGCCCGCTCACCAAGCACGGAAAACACCTTGTCCCCGACCTTGGCAACGTGGGAATCCCACTGATCGACGAAGCGCACGCCCGGCCAGCCACCAAGCACTTTGTCGAAGCTCT
The DNA here is from genome assembly GCF_036596185.1 of Rhizobium sp. GR12. Lineage (NCBI taxonomy): Bacteria > Pseudomonadati > Pseudomonadota > Alphaproteobacteria > Hyphomicrobiales > Rhizobiaceae > Rhizobium > Rhizobium sp. GR12. The sequence continues at coordinate 340,751 of NZ_JASXTH010000001.1, forward strand.
GGCGATCAAACAGGTTCATACGAGTTTCTCCGCAATAAGCGTCGCCAGACGTTTGGCTACTTCGGCCTTGTCGAGATCCGGCCAGGCGTCCACACCATCAGCCGAAATGATCTTCACGCTGTTGCGGTCTCCACCCATGATGCCGGTTTCAGCCGAAACATCGTTGGCGACGATATAATCCGCACCCTTGCGCTCCAGCTTGGCCCGGCCGTTTTTCTCCACATCCTGCGTTTCGGCGGCAAAGCCTATTACAAGCGTCGGGCGCTTTTGGTGATGACCGACGGTTTTCAGAATATCGGGGTTTTCCGTCAGTTGCAGCGCAGGCGGCGCGTCGCCCGGCTGTTTCTTGATCTTCTGCTCAGACGAGCCAGCCACCCGCCAGTCGGCGACGGCGGCGACCATGACGGCGATGTCCACGGGAAGCCGCGAGATCACCGCATCGCGCATCTCTTCGGCGCGCTCTACGTGAACGGTCGCGACACCCGCCGGATCGGCGATGGTGACGGGACCGGAGATCAGCGTGACCTCCGCCCCAAGTTCAGCCAGAGCCGCCGCGATGGCATGCCCCTGCTTGCCGGAGGAGCGGTTGGCGATATAACGCACCGGATCGATCGGCTCATGTGTGGGACCGGAGGTGACGATGGCCGTTCTGCCCTTCAGAGGCTTCGGCCCGCCATCCAGCAGCGCCTCGACGGCTTCAACGATCTGCAACGGCTCCGCCATACGGCCGAGACCTGCCTCACTCTTTTCCGCCATCTCGCCCGCCATGGGGCCGATGAAAAACACGCCGTCTTTTTTCAGCGTTTCGACATTGCGCGTTGTTGGCTTTGCCGACCACATTTTCGGGTTCATGGCAGGCGCGACCAGCACCTTGCGGTCGGTTGCCAGAAGGATCGTGGAGGCGAGATCGTCAGCCAGCCCATTCGCCATCTTCGCCATCAGATCGGCGGTGGCGGGCGCGACCAGCACAAGGTCACAATCGCGCGCGAGCCGGATATGGCCGACATCCTGTTCGTCCTGCCTGGAGAAAAGCTCGGTGAAAACATGAGTGGCGGACAGCACCCCAACGGCAAGCGGAGTGACGAATTCCTGCGCGCCCTTGGTCATGACAGGCGTCACCTTCGCGCCGCGCTCTTTCAGACGGCGGATGAGATCGAGGCTCTTATAGGCCGCGATGCCGCCGGAGATGATGAGGAGAATATGTTTGCCTGAAAGCGCCATGATGCCGGACCAGTTTCCCGTTTCAGGGGAAACTAGAGCATTTCAGGTGAATAATCACCTTCAATGCTCCATCTCTTTGTTTTTCGCATTTCCGGCCGGAAAACCGCTACACACTTTTTCCTGAAAATGCTCCAGGCCCTTGGCATTCAAAGTGCAATCTCGTCTTTATCACGCCGCCTTGGCGACGTGATATTCCTTGATCGCGACCATCTTGATTGCCGGAAACCGTTCCGATTCGTAGCGCAGCGAGAAGGCGTCCTGTGCCAAAAACACCGGATCGCCATCCAGATCGCGAGCGATATCGCCGCGCTTGACGGTCAGGAACTTGTCCATTTCCGTCGGCTGATCGGAAGAAATCCAGCGGCAGACGGAAAAGCGCGACATTTCGAAAGAGACCGGCAGGCCGTATTCGCCCATCAGCCGCTCCTTCAGGACATCGAGCTGAAGCGCGCCGACGACGCCGACGATGGCGGGCGAGCCGTCTTCCGGCGAAAAGAGCTGCACAACACCCTCTTCCGCCATCTGCTGCAGGGCTTCCTTCAGCTTCTTGGCCTTCATGGCGTCTTCCAGACGCACGCGGCGCAGGATTTCCGGCGAGAAGTTCGGCACGCCCTGAAAGACGAGGTTCTCGCCCTCAGTCAGCGTATCGCCGATGCGCAGCGTACCATGGTTGGGAATGCCGACCACATCGCCCGCATAGGCGGTATCGGCCAGCTGGCGCTGCGCTGCGAAGAAGAATTGCGGCGCGGTCAGCCCCATCAGCTTGCCAGTGCGTGCCAGTCGCGCCTTCATGCCGCGCTCCAGCTTGCCGGAGCAGATGCGCGCAAAGGCGATGCGGTCACGGTGGTTGGGGTCCATATTGGCCTGAATCTTGAAGACGAAGGCCGTCATCTTGTCTTCCGCCGCATGCACGGTGCGGGTATCCGCCACCTGGTCGCGTGGCGGCGGCGCGAAATCGCCGAGCGCGTTGATGAGATCACGCACACCGAAATTGCGCAGCGCCGAACCGAAGAACACCGGCGTCATATGACCTTCGAGGAACGCCTGACGATCGAAGGGACGGCAGGCTTCCAGCGCCAGTTCGGTTTCCTCGACAAAAACCTTGCGCTCATTTTCCGGCAGACGATCGGCGATTGCCTGGGGGCCGTCGACGGCTAGTCCGTCAACCTGCGTGTCGTTACCGCGGAAGGTGTTTTCAGCAAGATTGTATGCACCACAGAAGCTTTTCGCCCGCCCGACCGGCCAGGTAATCGGGGCAGTATCAAGCGCCAGCTTCTCCTCGACCTCATCCAGAATCTCGAAGGGATCGCGGCTTTCGCGGTCCATCTTGTTGATGAAGGTGATGATCGGGATATCGCGCATGCGGCAGACTTCAAAGAGTTTCAGCGTGCGCGGCTCAATACCCTTGGCGGCATCGATGACCATGATCGCCGCATCAACCGCCGTCAGCGTGCGGTAGGTATCGTCCGCGAAATCTTCGTGGCCGGGCGTATCGAGGATGTTGAAGACGCGATCGTTGTATTCGAAGGTCATGACCGAAGTGACGACCGAGATACCGCGCTCGCGCTCGATCTTCATCCAGTCCGAACGGGTCTGGATGCGATCCTTCTTCGCCTTCACCTCGCCGGCCAGCTGGATCGCTCCACCGAACAGCAGCAGTTTTTCCGTAAGCGTGGTCTTACCCGCGTCCGGGTGCGCGATAATAGCAAAGGTGCGGCGGCGGGAGACCGCCTCGGCAAGTGTTTCGGCCATCTGACAAATCCTGTGGAATTGCGGGGTATCTAGCGTTTCAGGGCCGGTTTTGCAATTGACCTTGCCGCGATCTCGGCAAACTAATGCCGCATGACCGTTCAAAACGACAATAGACCCCTCCTCCGGCTCGTCCGTCTCGCCAATGGCGCTGACCTCGAATTGCCATCTTACGAAACCGGCGGCGCCGCCGGCATGGACCTGCGCGCCGCAGTACTGGCCGGTGAACCGCTGACCTTGCGACCGGGCGACCGGGCGCTGGTGCCGACCGGCTTCGTCTTCGAAGTCCCGCAAGGGTATGAGGCGCAGATCCGCCCACGCTCCGGTCTCGCCATCAAGAACGGTATCACCTGCCTCAATTCTCCCGGCACGGTGGACAGCGATTATCGCGGCGAAGTGAAGGTCATTCTCGCCAATCTGGGGCAGGACGATTTCGTCATCGAGCGCGGCATGCGCATCGCCCAGATGGTGATCGCGCCGGTGACACAGGTTGCCGTGAGCGAAGTGACCGAAACATCCGAGACCGCGCGCGGCGCCGGCGGTTTCGGTTCGACGGGGCTTTGACCAACCCAGCCTTTATGGCCGATTGTTTTTGTCCCTGATTTTCGCTATGGGTTTGGCGGATTTCGGGGGAAACGACCATGACGCTGACGACCCTTCTTGCCTATGCCACCGCACTCTTCATCGCCGCCGCCATTCCCGGCCCCGGCATGACGGCGATCGTGGCGCGGGCGCTCGGGTCGGGCTTCCGGGAAACCTTCTTCATGGGCCTCGGGCTGGTGCTGGGCGACATGATCTACCTCACCGGCGTGATACTGGGCCTTGCCTTCGTGGCGCAGACCTTTCAGGAGGCCTTTATGGTCCTGAAATTCGCGGGCGCGGCCTATCTTCTCTATATCGCCTGGAAGCTGTGGACCGCCGGCCTGTTGCCGCAGGACCTGAAGGCGAAAAAAAGCACCAGCATGCCCATGTCGTTCCTGTCCGGCCTGCTGATCACGCTCGGCAATCCGAAAACCATGCTGTTCTATGTGGCGCTGGTGCCGACGCTGATCGACATCCGCATGATCGGCCCGTCTGAATATGCGACACTTCTGGCTCTTACCTTCGTCGTATTGATGGCCGTTCTCCTGCCTTACATCCTGCTTGCCGCCAAGGCGCGCAACCTGCTCAAACGGCCAAGCGCGCTGACGATCCTCAACCGCACGGCGGCAGGAATTCTGGCCGGAACGGCGACCATGATCGCGATCCGCAGCACCTGAAACGATTTCGTGCATTTGGCCGGCTTATCGTGAATTTTTTCCGGTAATCGGATGATATTAGGACGAACGTTCGCTGGTCTGGCGAGACTATTGCTCCTATTCTGCCGCTGAAATCTTGCGGTCGCATATCATGTGGCCTTCATACAGGAGAACATCATGCCCGAAGCCAGAAAGCCCGGACGCGGACGCGTCTATTCCTCCATCACGGAAACAATCGGCGATACGCCGATCGTGCGGCTGGACAAGCTGGCGAGGGAAAAGGGCGTGAAGGCCAACCTTCTCGCCAAGCTGGAGTTTTTCAACCCCATTGCCTCCGTGAAGGATCGCATCGGCGTCGCCATGATCGACGCGCTGGAAGCGCAGGGCAAAATCACCCCCGGCAAAACGACGCTGGTTGAGCCGACCTCCGGCAACACCGGCATCGCGCTCGCCTTTGCCGCCGCCGCCAAGGGCTACAGGCTGATCCTGACCATGCCGGAAACAATGTCGGTCGAACGCCGGAAAATGCTGGCCTTGCTGGGCGCCGAACTGGTGCTGACCGAAGGCCCGAAGGGTATGAAGGGCGCAATCGCCAAGGCGCAGGAACTGGCCGAAACCCTGCCTGACGCCGTTATTCCCCAGCAGTTCGAAAATCCGGCCAATCCGGATATTCACCGCAGGACGACGGCGGAAGAAATCTGGAACGATACCGAGGGTACGGTTGATATTCTCGTCTCCGGCATTGGCACGGGTGGTACGATCACCGGCACGGGCCAGGTGCTGAAATCCCGCAAGCCGGAAGTGAAGGTCATTGCTGTCGAACCCGCCGACAGCCCCGTTCTTTCCGGCGGCAACCCCGGTCCCCACAAAATCCAGGGCATCGGCGCAGGGTTTGCGCCCGCGATCCTCGATACCGGAATCTATGACGAGATCGTCACCGTCACCAATGATGAGGCTTTCGAAATCGCCCGTCTGGTGGCGAAACTGGAAGGTGTGCCCGTCGGCATCTCCTCGGGCGCGGCACTGGCAGCGGCGATCAAAGTCGGTTCGCGCGAGGAAAATGCCGGCAAGAATATCGTCGTCATCATTCCTTCCTTCGCGGAACGTTACCTTTCGACCGCGCTTTTCGAAGGGCTCGGGCTTTAAGCTACCTTATTGGAGCGCAGACGACTGCGCCTCGAACCGCAAATGTTCTATTATGCCGCTGGCCGCCCGCCGGCGGCACAATTGTTTTAACCGGCAAGAGGATGCAGCAAGGCCTCTTACATCGCCGCCGTCAGCCTTTCGCCAACGATACGGTAGGAAATGGCTTCCGCCATATGGATGCGCCCGACCGTCTGTTTGCCGTCCAGATCCGCCAGCGTGCGGGCAACCTTGAGAATGCGATGATAACCGCGAGCGGAGAACTTCAACCGTTCGGCCGCGTCACGCAGCAATTGCAGCCCCGACGGGTCGGGCTCGGCATATTTTTCGATCAGCGTCGTCGTGCAGCGGGCATTGGTGCGGATGCCGGAAAAACCCGCCGCCGCATAGCGCTCCTGCTGGGCATGACGGGCGCGGGCAACACGGGCGGCAACCGCCGCACTTGGCTCAGCCACCGTGGGGCGGATGAGATCGGCAGCGGAAACGGCGGGAACGTCGATGCGGATATCGATACGGTCCATCAGCGGTCCGGATATGCGGGCCTGATAATCAGCCATGCAACGCGGGCCTCTGGCGCAGGTGAAACCCGGCTCCCCTGCCCTGCCGCATCGGCAAGGGTTCATCGCGGCCACGAGCTGGATCTCCGCCGGATAGGTAACACGGTGATTGGCGCGGGCGATGATGCATTCACCCGTCTCCAGCGGCTGGCGCAGAGCATCCAGCACCTGCGGCGAAAACTCCGGGAATTCATCCAGGAAAAGAACGCCGTGATGGGCAAGCGAGGCCTCTCCCGGTTTGGCACGCAACCCTCCGCCGATCAGCGCCGCCATGGTGGCGGAATGATGCGGCGTGCGGAACGGCCTGCGGTCCGACAGCTTGCCGCCGGACAATTGTCCGGCGATGGAATGGACCATGGAAACTTCCAGCAGTTCCGCCGCCTCGAGCGGTGGCAGGATTGACGGCAGCCGCGCGGCGAGCATGGATTTTCCCGAGCCGGGCGGGCCGACCATCAGCAGATTTTGCTACATTAATTCTATCATCTCAGATATGGAATGCAGCATGACCAAAGCTTATTCATACATTCGATTCTCCACGCCGGAACAAGCGCAAGGGGACTCCCTACGCCGCCAAGTCGCGAAAGCGGAAGCTTGGGCGCAAGGGCGCGGCCTGATCTTGGACGACTCCCATCGCGACCTTGGTATCAGCGCCTATCACGGAGCGAACCGGACGAATGGTGCCCTTCGATCGTTTCTTCAGATGGTCGAGGAGGGCAGGATCGAACGAGATTCATATCTCATCGTGGAGAGCCTGGACCGCCTATCGCGCGAAACCGTGATTGATGCTGCGACTCAGCTTTTCGCCCTCATTCAAGCCGGCGTCGTCGTCGTCACCCTCAGCGATGGTCAGGAATATTCGGCCACTCGCCTCAGGCAAGACTGGACGCCTCTGGTCATATCACTTGCGGTCATGGCACGCGCGCATGATGAAAGTCGCGTGAAGAGCGAGCGCGTCGGGGAAGCATGGCGGCAGAAGAAGGCGGCTGCACGTGCAGAAGGAAAGCCGATTACGCCACGATGCCCAGAATGGCTCGAAGTCCGCGACGGAAAGTTCATTGAGCGCGAGGAAAGGGTCAAAATCGTGCACCGTATTTTTCGGGAAACGATCGAAGGATTTGGGCGACGAGAGATCGTATGCCGGTTAAACGGCGAAGGAAAGCTGCCGTTCAAAGCCGACGAGAAGCGGAAAAAGCCTTCCACTGGGTGGCAGACTTCGAGTGTCGCGAAGATCGTGCAGAACCGCGCAGTGATGGGCGAGTACCAACCTCACACCGGCACACATAAAGCGCGCAACAGAAAGCCAGAGGGAGACCCCATCAAAGACTACTATCCCCGGATTGTGGAGGACGACGTATTTTGGCGTGCCCAGGCCTCCGTTGAAAACCGGCGACAGCAGACTGGTGGCCGGCGCGGAAACAACGGGGCTCACATTCTCCAAGGGCTGGCGAAGTGCGCAGCTTGCGGCGGTCCAATGCACGTCATGAACAAAGGCAAGCCGCCCAAAGGCGGAATTTATCTCGTCTGTTCTGCCAACCGACGAAACACTGGATGCGACAATAGCCGAGCTTGGCGCGTGGACAAACTTGAGGAAGCCGTTCTTCTGTGTCTGACCTCTTTCAAAACGCAATCCTTCGAGAGTTTAAACGGTACTGTCGTTAATCAGGGTCAGAGAGTCGACGCGCTCCGGGCGGAGTTGGATGACCTCAATCGCAGGAACAAAGTTCTCATGAGGCTGGCGGAGTCCGAAGACGAACAGGCAGAAGCGCGCTTCCTTGAGAACGCCAAGGAAATTAAGGCCAAGAAAACGGAACTAGCGGCGGCCGAGGCGGAACTGGCGACACACCAAAGCGACCCTGGCGACGCCGTCCGCCTAGCAGAAATTCTCCAGTTGTCGACAGACTTTTTCAGAACAGAAGGTGAGGAGAAACTGGAAAGTCGAATCCGTCTTTCATCCCTTATCCGCCGGATCGTGGACCTCATTCAATGCGATCCAGTCCGGGGAGCCTACATGGTATTGCCAATCGACACGAAAATCTGGCGCGTAAATGCTCCCACCGAGGGCGCATTTGCCTATCAACTTGATCTCCAGCCGCGAGCGATTGACGCGCCTCCTCCTCGTTTTCTTTTCCTGCTAGTGAAGAACCCTAACGATGAAGCGCGTGATGCCTTCTATCAAGGTAAGGGTGGTCAGGTGATGGCTGCAGACGGGATCAAGGGTTTCCCGTCGCCACACGCCTTTAAATCACGGCAAAAATGAACAGACGGCATCGCCCGAGCGCCTGCGCGACGGCGATGAAACCAAGTCGCCCCCGCGAGGGGCGTGAGGCCCTTCCCTGGGGGAGGGCCGCAGCACCGCCCTTGGGCGGGGTGGGGGCTTGCAAGCATCACGTACTTGTACGTGACTGCAGCGCCAAATCGTTTCGGAAGCGGAACGTATTTTCGGCGCTTGACCTGTCCGCCGTCGCGCATGACCATAAAAAAACACCACGTCACAGGGCGGGAACCCTCAGTGGTGCTTTTTCAAGGACAAGTCCATGATTGCCAACGGCGCGATTGTTGTAAAGACCCCCATTTCTGAAGGTTGAGCCCGAGGCTGGGACATATCCCAGCCGATCCGGAGCACCATCATAAAAGTTTCAGTGTTGACAATTCGGACGCGCACGTAAGTTCGGCGCGTCCCGCAACGTTCCAGTACGATGCTTTCGGCCCCAGCCAGCATCTCCGGGTTCTTCACCCAGAAAACCAGAACCGCAACGGTGTTCGTAAAGGTGTCGTATCTTTCGCGCAGCGCGTGGCTGACGGCGGTAAGAACTGGAAAGAATGGACTGTCCCGATTGGCGGAGACGCCATTCTCCATGCCGAAGACATCTTTCGCCGCACCGGCAGCGAGGATGTCTATGTCAGTCAGCAGGCTTTTGGCCGGTGGCGCGGCATCGCTGACCTTACTGCCCTCGGCTCCAATTACGTCGACCTTGACTATCATAACCGGAAACGGTGGCAGGGACGCCCCGCGGCCGACGTCGCCGCCGCAGTACTGTACAAACTGGAGGAGGATGGCTTGCCGCTTCCATCCTACATCCTGTCCACTGGCCGAGGTCTGGTATGTGTTTGGCTGACGGAGCTTTTGCCGTTCGCAGTACTCCCCCGCTGGAACCTGGTGCAGAAAGCATTGGCCGAGGCATTAACGGAGTTCGGCGCGGACAAGCGTGCCCTTGATGCCGCTAGGGTGTTTCGGCTTTCGGGGAGCACTAACTCGCGCGCCGAATGGGATCGGCGTCAAGTCGGCATGATCTGGTGTCAGGGAACGCCTGAAGCGCCGACACGCCATCAGTTCGCGACGTTGGCCGACGAGGTGCTGCCGTTCACCCAAGCGGAATTGGTATCACTGCGCGCTGCGCGCGCCACCCGGAAGGCCGAGGGGCTGGATAGCCACATCAGGCCCGCACAGCGCCTTTCTCAGGCTACCCTGTGGGGAACGGTGTTCGAAGACCTTCAACGTCTCCGTAAACATCGGAGTCCAGAGACTGGAGCACTTCCTCCTGGTCAGCGCGACGTGTGGATATTCCTTGCCGCCAATGCTTTGTCTTGGACTGACGTTCCGGATGTCATGGGCCGCGAAATTACGACCCTCGCAAAGCAGGCGACGAACTGGACGGATGCGGAGACTGACGCCCGCCTCAGCGCGGTCGTCAAGCGAGCGAAACAAGCCGCAGATGGCCTCAAGATGGAGTTCGGCGGTCGCGAAGTTGATCCACGATACAAGTTCAAGGCATCCACGATCGTCGAATGGCTGGGTATTGAGCCGGCCGAACAGCGTGCGGCTGGGCTTCGGGCACTCGTGGATGAAGACCGTCGCAGAGAGCTTAACACAGAGAGAACCCGTGAGAGCCGGCACCGCCGCGGCGCTGCCGATCGATCCGCCCAACAGATGGCCCGCCTCGAACTCGGACAGAAATGCCTTTATCTTGCGGCAAAGGACGGCATGAACCGCGCCGAACTCGCCGAGCACTTCGGCGTATCGACAGGCCAGATTTCCAAGGCAATGACGGAAGCGAAGGCATCCGAACGATAAACGGAACCCCTTGGCAATTCTGCCTCGGTCACGATTCGTCGCGGTGTATGGTGTTTACCAACGCCTGGGGGAGGCCGTAGGCCTGGGGGTGCTTGCACCCCCGCCCGTTCTTATGAAATGATCCAGTTCTTTATTAACCTCGACACGCGCCGCATCCACTGAGCCGCGAACTGGCCACAGGCATGCTGAGTACGTGCCCTCAAGCAACAGCCACCGCCTCGTCCTTCTCGAAACGGAACACCGCTGTGAAGGAAGCGATCACCGCTCGCTCTGGTGTAATTGAATGGAGATCGCCGTCTTTGAACAAATACTGCGTGATCCCTCCAAACGTATCCGGGGAAATCGGATTTCGAGCGTTTGGATTGTGAAACACCTGCAATTCATCGGACCAGTACTCTTCATACCCGGGAGATAGAATGTCTTCTTGGAACGGAATGCCGACGTAGGCATCCGGGGAGGGATCGTAACGGAAGCCTTGGCGTATATACATATGGTTCTCTGGCACAAAGCCGGCCCGAAGTCCCATTCGATTGAACTTCGGCAAGGTACCTGCATTGGAGAAAAGCACTGCCGAGACGTTCTCCGCGCCCGGGAGATCAAAGAAGCCTGTCGGGACCGTTTTTCCACCGTAGACATGCTCATCTCCCTTCACCATTCGCCAATAGCCGCCGCCCTCCTTGGCTTCAAAAACGACGCGCTTGCCGTAGAGATATGGCCACAGAGCCGAATGGCTGTACGTCATTGAACCAAGGTTCTCCAGGTCCGCTGGCTTGTGGAAGTCGGCGACTGCAATAATGAATGGCTTTCCCTTCGTTTCCGCGCGGTCCCAGTACGGCTCCCCAGCGACGTTCTTTTTATTCAACTTACTGGTCAGGCTGGAGCCGAACTTCATCGGCATATAATGCTGGAGAAACTCAGCTTGCTCTTCTGGCGTTTTTGGCTCCGGATGGACTGCGAGTGGCCCCGATGTGGATGGCGAGACAGTCGTAGCCTCCACGGTAAAGGCGATACCAGGCGCACGACACGAAAAGTCTGGCGCTTCAGGCTGAGTGACGTCGAACCCAAGTTCTCTGAACGCTGCCCACAGATAAAGCTCCCAAATTCTCTGATCGAATGCCGTCGTTTGAAACTCTTTTACGAAGTGAGGATCAGACGGAGCGAGCCATGGGCCAATCTCTTTTAGCGCCGCCCGGGCTGGCATATGTCCAGCATCGTTCAATACCTCGAAGTAAGGGTGCAGCTTCTGATCATGGGTAACGCTGAGCAGATCGAACGGCGCGTTTGGCTCGTCACCTTGCCAACCGAAGTCCGCTGGGATGCCTTCCCTCACTAGCTTAGCCATTTCGCTAAGCAGGATTTCCGTGGCCAGCGGTTCACTCTTGATACTGGCATCGACCTGACAGCATCGAAAACGTCCAATTCGGTCCCGCGCAAGGATCATCCAGGCAAAGTCCTCATCCGTGAAGTCAAAGCTGATCAGACCAAGAATGCGCTCCTCATTGTCGGCCCAATATGACACTTCACCCGAGATCAAACGGCTGACGGCCATCCGAACTCCGATAGAGAGCAAGTGAAACCGGGCTGGAGTGAGTTCCTTTATAAGCTTCTCATTTTCCGCCCGCGCCATTGCCCGCCTTTTTGCCTCGCCCATCCCAAGCCTCCCAATCGCCCATTACGCGAGGCGTAACATTTTTCTGCAACCGCTAACAAGGTAGTCCGAACCGCCAATAGGGTATGTGACGTCGGGAGCAGTCGGTCCCGGTTCCCGCCGAGCCGGCGGCGCTATGCTGAACCTCCTGCGGCAGCCCTTCTAACCGATCGTCACATGCGCGAATTCCCGCGCCCTCCTCGACATCGAGGAACACTATGCTGGGCGCTCCGATACGCTCTTCTTCACCACGGATGCGGTTCCCGCATTCGGATGGACCACGGGTCCATTTTGAAGTCAAACGTGCTGTACGAGGCTCTACACGCGCCCGTACAGCACATTTAGCGGTTCAGATGGGCCAAGATACCCCTAAATCCATTTCCCCACCCTCACCGCCGAGCCTGCCAGCATGCTCGCTATGTCAACGCCCACGGGCATCCTCCGCGGTGCTGCGGCCCTCCGGGTGACTGCCGCTGTGCGTGCCGGCCGTCTTGGAGGCATCGGGACGGGGAACATCAAGAGTTCCGCCCTGCGGGCGGGTCCGATCCCCTCCGGAAGGATCGAACAGGGAACAGGCCCTTCACTCCATAACCTTAAAATTCTACCGATCCCGTTAACCGCCCCTCCGGCACAACTCAACCATTCCGCGTTATTGCCTGGGCTCGATTCTCACGCTGTGATAAAAAGAAAGGGTAGTGAAATCAGAGGCGAAAGGCACTTCGATGCAGGTCACCACAACAACCATTCCGGGATTGACGTTCTCCATTCAAGTCGAGGAAGTTAATCACCGTGACCAGTTTGGCGGCCTCATTTGTTACCTTGCTTCCCTCTACCGGCTCGATCCCAAGACCTCAGCCCGACACCTTGTCCGGCGTTCCCGCATCCCGGGCACTGCCGACGACATGAAACGTGAATTTCAACAGGGCGGCATCCAGGCATTCCGTCGCCTCGAAGCCACGGCCTGAAAGAAGGAAACGCCAATGATCGCGCTCCGTATCCTCTCCCTGCCGCTCGCCATGGCAGCCTTCGCCGTCCTTTACGTCGTCGCGACCAAGGCCCCCGAAGCCGTCGAGATGACGAATATCATCCTTTGGCTCCTGCTGCCTGCGGTACTCATCGCAAAGGGTGCGAGACGCATTTGGAAGTGAAATATTTTTCCAAGACTTCACCAGTTCGGAACCGCTTTCACGTCCGCTTCGCCATAATTGAAGAACTCAGAGGGTGACGGCGTCTTCAATTAGCTCGAAATCAAAGAACTCGATCCAATTTCGGCTGAATGAGTTCTTTAATAAATTATTTCAATAGGTTAGCCGTCTGCCGTATTGGATATTTTCATTCGTTCTGTATGCTGGACCTCGTCACAGCGACAGACTTAGTCACGAACATGGAGAGAGAATGTGAGGAATACGAACATCACGGTAATCGATGAAGAGACGCGCAAGGAGCGGATTGCTCAGGCTTGGCACTACATGGTGCCGATTACCCCTATGCCGTTGGAAGAGATGGAGGCGGCACTCGGTATGGTCGCCTATTCTACCATCAACGCTATCTCGGTCGAGGAACTGGGTTTCCTCGGGCGGTCGATGCTTGTCTACGGTGACTCGCGAGCCCGTGAGGCAATTTCGGGGTTCGAGGAAGAGTAAGCCATGACCAGCGAAGTTTTCGTGAGCGCCGGCGTAATCGGCGCATCAGACAACATCGGCTTTCTTGAGCGGTTGCCGAACGCACACGCGCAACAGCGCGACGGCGATCGTCGAGGTAGACAAATGACGGATCGGCGGATGGGTGCATTCGTTTCAGAGCACAAGATCGGCGACACGGAAATCCATGTCAGGGAGGAATACGGCCTCGGGGACCGCCACCGCATCTACGTGATGACGGGATCGGAACGAGTGCGCGATTCGGCGGATTTCACCGAGTTCGCGGGACTGGCATTCGCCTGAGAAACTCAAGATCAGGAAAAGGAAGAAAGATATGGAATTGTATGTAATGCCCTGGAAACGCGACGCTGACGTATACGGCGAAGCCGCAGGAATGATGTGTGACGACCGCGTGCTCGACCTCGTAGTGACGTATTGTGCGGACGGGACATTCTCGTGGGAAGTCGTAGACGGTTGCGACGGCATCGACTCTGGCACTGCCGCCAGCGCCGCCGAGGCCCGCCGCGCTGCCGAAGCCGCCGGCCGTCGCGCATTCATCCGCGCTGCCTGACAAAATATCTCACGGCGTGATTTTTTATTTGCCGCCGATCTCACGCCGTGAGACCATAAACATAGATTGAAAACACGAGGTAACAGAATGGATTTCAGCACTTGGAAAACCCTCGATCCCGTCGAGGACATCGCCCGCAAACTCGGGTTCGACATCGGCAGTTGCCGAAGCTGGGACGACTACAGCAGTTGCTTCCAGGCTACCAACGACAAGGACGTGGGCCATCTGGTCAAGCGAGCTAAGGAGATCGCCGGCGTCCTTTCGATAGGCGAACTCCCCGTCCTGCAAGCGATGCTGCACGCCGCCGACTTCTCGCGGCAGGCCGACGAAATTGCCGAGGAACGCACCTGGAGGCGTCTGGACTATACCCACGGCGACAACGCCACGGCGGTCGCCCTCGCTATCCTGCGACAGTAGCACGATGGCCGAAGTCGCACAGGACCACAGAAAGCGACAGGCAGCGTATGCGGCCAAGAATAGGCGGAAGGCGAAAGCCCTCCGCCGCCCCGACGCTCGTGCGATCGCAGACGCCTACATGGCAGCCGTCGAAGGCGGCGGCCTGGAACGGATGATGCGCGTCTACATCGGAAAGCTCGCGCCAGACTGCGACGTGGACGCCCGAACTCGGGACGCCGTGGAACTGGTGCGATCCGTCGCCGTCCTCGTCCTTCTCGACAAGGGCTATGATCTCGGCCAGATCAGGGACAAGTTGGCGTCCATGACCGAACAGTGAAAAGGGCGGCATTTCTGCCACCCTTTTCTGATGTGTTTCTCTTGAACCCTTCCCTTGGCGGTTCCGGTCCCGGCGGATTGGCTTCACATCGCTTTCCGCCCGCCGCCCTTGTCCCCATCTATCTCCAAACCGCGCCTGTGGCTCTCAGATCGACCGGACAAGGAAAGTGTCCGTCACCGGCGCGCACAGGTCAATGAACCGTGCTGCGCGGATTCCCGGCGCGGCATACTGATTTTCGCTGTCGAGGATCGCACGCACGAACGGCTGCAGTCGCTCGATTTTCTCACTTTGCCTCATGCTCACCTCGCTTCGACGTTGAAGGACAAGACGCCCGTCGCCGTCTGCCCCGTACCAGTGTCCGTCACACGCACAGAAAGCTCATGCTCACCCGGTACGGGAACCCCCGAAAACTGGCGGTTGGCGGCATCGTAAGTCATCCATTCCGGCGTCGAAGTCGGCATGACCTCCACGGCCCCCGTCGACCGTGAAACCACGACGCCCATGGTCAGCGGCTGGCCTGCCTTGAGACGATCGGCGGGCGACGTATCGGTACTTGTGAACTCGACGCGTAGCGCGTCGGCGGGCGGCTGCAGGAGCGATCCCGCGTTAGCCGGTAGGGTCACCAGGGCGAGGAAAAGGGTGGTCAGGAGCGTTTTCATGGGGCCTTTCAGTAAACGACCACTTTGTGCCAGGTCGTGCGCGCAGGTTCGACGTAATCGGAATCCCGCGACGGGCAGGCGTCTGTTTTTATGGCGACGTCATACGAACCCCTGCCAGGGTTACCGTAGAGGTTCCCCCCGTTAGGTCCCCCGCGCCGAAACGCGAAGCCTGCCGGGTAATCAACGGACCAGCGGCCTGCGCAATCAGGATGCCTGTACACGGACATCGCAATGTCGACCTGCGGCACACCGTAAGCCGCCCGGTCCGCCGCGGGAAACCGGAAGGTCTCGGCGCTTGCGCTCCCCGCCGCGAATGCCGCCAGCACAACGGCGGTGATCGGCGAGCACCTCATCTCGGCACCCACTCGCCGTAGAAGAGCCAGGTCATTACCCGAGCGATTTCGGCGCTGGCAACGTTGCCCGCATGGAAATATCCCGCGAGCAGCATTGGAATAGCCGCCATTTGGAGTATTCCGTAACCGGGCGATCCTGATGCAAATGCGCCAAAAGAGACAGCGATCAGGGTCACCGCACTTACGACGAACGCGGCGGTCAGGAGACCATGGGCCGCCAAGCTCCCCACTAGGACCGCGAGCCAGAAGCCTCTGGATTGAGACTCTATCTTCATATGTTTGCCCTCCTGCGGGACGGGGCATCGATCACCACGACGATGAGCGCCGGCACAGCGCAGAACACCGTCAGCGAGACGAGCGTGGCCGACAGGTGCGGCAGTCCCGCCAATCCGCAGGCCATCGCCAGACCAAACCCGCCCGTAGTCCAGATCATGAGTTTTTTCATTTCGATTTCCCTCCCTTTTTCGAAAGCCCTGGAAGACCAGTCTTGGGCAATGTGCCGCGTCCGGCAAGCGCCAACATTCCGCCGAACGCGCCAGAGACGAACCCGGCCTCGCCGTAAGAAGTGCTTTGACCGAACCAAGCCAGCACACGGTCAGGGAGAGCCCATATCTGCCCGTAAGTCCTCAGAACGACGTACCAGATCATGTAAGTCTGTCCGAAGGTCAGCAGGATGTAACCAGGAAGCCCGACGACATGCCCACCCGACTGCGCAATGAATGCCGTTGCCCATAACCGGTCCAGCATTCCGAGGACGGGGTTGAAGACTCCATACGCGGCAAAGATCGCGAGCATGGCCAATGCGGGCCGCAAGAAAATATTTACGGTGAAGAGCAGGCCGAGCTTGACGCTGTCCCCAGCGAAATCATCGCTGCCGTCCATCTTGAGCCAACGCAGGCACCAG
Source organism: Rhizobium sp. GR12 (assembly GCF_036596185.1). Taxonomy (NCBI): domain Bacteria; kingdom Pseudomonadati; phylum Pseudomonadota; class Alphaproteobacteria; order Hyphomicrobiales; family Rhizobiaceae; genus Rhizobium; species Rhizobium sp. GR12. The sequence goes on from NZ_JASXTH010000001.1 coordinate 357,239, forward strand.
AGCGGCAAGGCAATCGTTGCCTCCATCAGCGAAGCCAGCAGGGCAACGCCGGACACAAGCATGAAGACGTGCGGCATGAAGGGGATCACGTATGCTCTCAGCGCGCCGATGATCCAGACGGGAATGATGGCAAACTTCGACCAGTCGAGGAAGTAGTCGACCGCCGCCGCCCCGAAAAACTCCACGATCTGGTTGCCTGCAACACCCGCGACTATACCGCCGGCGGCGATAGCAGCGTAGACACCCGCCATCATCGCGTGGCCTGAAGAAATCAGCGAGCCCATTTCGTCGCGTGGCTCCCTGTCATCGGCAGGCTTCGCCGCCCATTCAACGATCGAGCGGGATACCGGCGCGAGGATTTTCGTGGCGGGGTCAGCCGTCTCGTCGCCCGCCGCGGCGAAATCGTTGGCACTCAGCGCCTGACGTTCGGCTTCGCCCGACACCTGCAACCGCAGCGCATCGAATGCTTTCTGGATCGCTTCGCCGAAATCCCCATCGACGCGCGGCGGGGTATCTTCGGGCCGCTCGTTTGTCATCGCCGTCGTGATTTCCGAAACCTGCGCCAGAGTTCTCCAATACATGCCAGTCGCTAGGAACCCCTCGTGACGGGCACCCTCAACGAGGGCGTCACGGGAGCCGGCCGCGATGGTCTTGGCCTCCTCCTTGGCCGCGGCCGTTATAGCACGGTCGTAGGCGGCACCCATGGAACGAATGTTCTGGACGAGATCGGGTGACAGCACCTTGGACGTCACAGCATTCGCCGCTGCACCCGCCGAGGACAGCCCCGAGGTTTCGGCGGCAAGGCGCGCGTATCGGCCCGCCTCTACCCGGAAGGCAACCACAAACGCCTTTATTTCCTCGCGCCGCGCTTTCGAGAACGACGGGCGATCGTCGAGGGCGCTGAGGGAAAACTGCCCACACGTCGGACCATAGGCCCACGTGTGGCGGCGCTCGGACCCGAGGATGCCCATACCCGTCTCTTCACCCTCGGGATCGGGCAGACGCGCATTCCAACCCCACACGTCTCCGGCCTGATTGTAGACCGCCGCGCAGACTTCGTGCCGCAATATCGTCATCGCGATGCTCGACCCGTTCGAGGATGCGGGCGTAATGGTGACGCCCTCCTTGACGACGGTGGTGATGCCCGTATTAGACAGGGCATTGCCGAGATTGACACCAGGCCGGGCAACAAAATCCCGAAGGATGTAATGAACGCTGGAAAACCCGGTCGAAGACAGGGGAATCAGAAGCCCTATTGCGAAGACAACCCGCAGGGGCGTCCAGATGTGGTGCCAACGCCCGCCGAGAGCCTCTCCGGTGCGGGCTGAGGCAACTATCGCCTGCAAGGTTTGATAGGCGACGAGGAGACCGCCAAGAAATGCGAGGACCGACGTGAAAACCTGGAGGACGCGGCCGTACATCGTCGTCGCCTCACTCGGCAACACCGCGTTGACGATTTGCCATGCGATATCGGTGGGCGGCGGTTCAGCCAACAGATCAATCATTTAGAACCTCCTGGCATTTTCGGTCCCGTTGGGCCGCTCGTTCCATCTGGATCGTCAGGCGTGGCCTCGTTCTTCGTGTCGGCGTCCGAACCGCGCTTGTCGAGGCCGAGCGTCTTCTTTTCGGCTTCCGTCAGAACGACGGAGACGACCGGCAGAGACAGCCGAGGCGAGGGTTTCGGCCTTGCGGTGGCTCCAGCCGATCCCGACTTCCCCGCGCTGCCGTTGTCGTCGCCGCCGTCGCCCGCCCTCGCGTCGGTATCGGTCGACGCGGGTACGACTTCGAAGTCAGCCACGCTCTTGAGTTCATCCGCGCCGTCAAGGATCGTTTGTCCGATCCCCGCGATTTCGGGGAGCGTGTGCCAGATCGCAGCCAGCCAGGGACGGGGACACGGCTGCATGTCGCCGTCCCGCAGGAGTTCAGCACGGTATCGGATGCGTTCTTCCAGCATGCGCCAGCCCGCCGCATCACCGCTGGACGCCAGCTTTTCGAGGTATGCCAGGAGCGCCGGACACTCCTCTTCGAGGAATGCCTGCCGATGGTGTGTCGGTCGCCCGCGAACCAGCAGGCACCACCGCACTACGTCCACTGCCGCCCCGTGTGCCGGATCGAGGTGGGACATCCCGATATCGCGCAAGACTGCACGGGCGTTCTGCCGAAAAATCTCTTCGCCGCCGTCCTTCATGGCGTCATCCCTCCCGGTGTTGGTGTCGGACCCGGTTCGTCCAGCGCGGCGGCAAGCGCCCGCGACAAGGTCCGGATTTCCTGTTGTGCAGCGAGGAGCCTTTGCCGCTGTTGGCGGAATGCATAGCCCGCATCGGCAGCCTTTCGTTCAAACTCACGGCGTGAGTTGCGCTCTCTGCCGGCGGCGGCTCTGGCCTTTTCTACGGCAGCCTTAGCCGCGGCGAGATCGCGAGCGAACTCCTTGCGGACCTGGTCGCGGATGCGGGATTCCTGAATGCCATCGACAACCGCCCGGAATGCACCCCCGACGCCTTTCAGGCGATCGGCGGCCGCCGTGAGCTTCTCTGCATGTGCCTTGACGGCGCGGGCCTCGGCTTTGGTGCGATCAATGTAGTCGCGGCCCTTCGCTTCCACGATAGCCGCCCTCTCCACGGCCCGCTTGAGCGCCTGCGCCTGCGTCCGTTCCGCCATCCATTCCTCACGGGTCAGCCGGCGGCGCTTAGGACCGATACGGGTAAGCCCGCATGGCACGGCCACGGCCTCGTGATACGAGTCCTGCCATTCGCGCATCGCGCCCTTGTAAGCGGCGTTGGACCGCTTGTTCAGGGCCTTTCCGTCCTCGCCTGGTCTCCGCCCCTCGGCCATCACCGCCCGTTTCGCGACGATGCCGGGATGGAAGACGGCGGCCCTGAGTTCCCGGTCCTCACTCGGCAGCACATAGGCGTGGATATGCCACTGCTGTTCGTCGGTGTGACGAATGACGGATTTCAGCGCCGACCCGTACTGCTGCCTCAGCCAATCGATCGTCAAACGCTCCCATTGCCGAACCTCGGCCAGCTTTGACTTGTCGCCACGGACCTCTTCGACGGTGTAGGGGTGCGAGGCGACGACGGTGTGGAGTGTCTTCTGAGTACTCTGGATTTTCCGTAGCTTGCCCCGTGCTCCGGGCGTCATCGCCACCTCAGCCGCGGCGTCGTGCATCGCCCGAACCTCCTCCACGCCGACGCCCCAAATTGTCGTCGGCGGCTTGGGATCGCGAACGTGGACCGACGCTATCGGCTTTCGCGAAGCTTCATCGAAAACGAATGTGGTGTTGCGCCCCTTGGCATCGGGACGTCGGCACCAGGGTTCGAGGTGGACGAACTGGAAGGCCATGACGGGCACTCGAAGGAATACCCCAGCGTGCCTGCCGGCGGAAAGGAAAGGAAGGCAAAAGTACCATGATAGTGACCGACTATCATCATTCCTGCGTCATGATGGCGGCTCTCCGAGGGCCGCGCCGCATAGCCATTTCATGGAGACCTGGGGGGCCATGTCGTCGCTCTGGCGACGAGGCGACCGAGTGGTTGCCCTTAAACTTCAAGAAAACCGAGAGCCTGCGCCTTCGACAGTGCCGAGCTGTCGTCCGCTGGCAGCCACCAGCTTTTTCCGTCGGAGACCAGCGTGCCCCTATGCCCTTAGCTTCGTCCTTGCGCGCGTATGGGACTAAGTGGGGATTCGTACTACTTCCGGAGCGGATTCCGTCTGCGGGGTTTTGCGGCCCCCTTACCACGTCTTCGGTCGAGCGCCGCCAACGCTACGTCGATTGCGGGATCGTCGAGCGGTCGCAACCTCGCCTGCTCCGCCCATGGCGGCGCTTCAATTCTTCGCCAAGTCTTGTAGGTACCAGGGACCGGAACCATCGCAAGCCCTTCCTTCAGGCCGCCCTCAAGTCCGTACACATCCATAAGGACCGACGGATTGCCGAAATAAGGAGCCGGCTTCGTGAACACCCCAACGCGGATGATGCGTGCCAGCGTCCCGCCCCATGTAGTCCGGCTTATCCAGAACCCCGGCCCATCGGCGGCAACGAACATTTCAAAGATATTCTGACCATCGCTGCCCCTCCAATCATGCTCGTGCATGCCTTGAACCCTTCTTCGAAATCTGACGCGGCTACACTGCTTGCCTAACATTATCGCGATCAGCCCATTCTGAGGCTGATTCGGCGTTGGAACAATGGAGGGACATACCGGATATCGATTCGTCTTTTTCGCGCCCAAAACTGACCTACGCGAGAGATAGCCTCAGAGTGCTAAACCTAAACATTACCCAGAGTCAGCCATCATAGCGCCGGGCCAATATCACTGATGGGGTGGTCCGCGAACCACCTTGACAGTGTCGCCATCGCACCGGGCTCAAGTTGATGAGTGAAGATGAGCGCCAAGCGCCTCTTCGGCCGCGAGACCGCAACATAAAACAAGTTGCGACATCGCTCGTAGGCCGTCGTTCGAGTACCAATCAGGCTAGGGTTCCCAGCCATCTTCAAATAGAGATTGAAGTCGTACTCGTTCCAGCCGCGCCCGAACACTACGAGGACATTTTCGAACTGGTCGCCCTTCACCCCATGCTTGGTTTCAAACGGAGAGTGACCGTCGAGATACTCGCAGAGCGCGATGACCTCTTGATAGGACACTGCGTGAAGCGCATGGAGTTCCTTGACGCGTCCAGTCAGCGGTTCACCACCCGCGAGTGCGTGCGAAAGCTCTCTCTCCTGACGCAGGACCACATCTGAGAGGATTGGCAGGCCCGTAGAGGACAGGTGCGTGATCACGTCGCCGACCGTGCCCGTGTCACGAAGTTCACAGAGCCGCCTCATGGCATCCGCCCACCTCGCCTTGTCGGCCGGCCCATTCATCACTGGACGCGCGGCATCAATCGCTTCGAACATCTTGCCGAACCGCTTGGCGACGTAGGCACGCGCCGCCGGTTCAAGGTGCTCGTGGAAGTACGCGATGATCTCGTTGGCCTTACGCGTGAAGGAGTCGTTGAACGCGAAGACGGTTCGCATCGAGCCGTAACCCATCTCTGTCGCAAGCGCCCGGTGGGTGAGCATCAGGACCTTCGTGTCGCCAGCAAAATCCCAGCCAACGCTCTCGAGCTCGGCACGGACACTCCGGAGCGCTCGCGCCGCTTCGGCCGCAGGGAGATCGCCCTGCCAGTGGTTTGCCGTAAGCCGTACACCGCCCCATCCGTTGGTGTGGAAGACGTGGACCTCGCCCGGCGCAACCGGGTCCTTCACCGCCTGCGCGAGCTCCGGGCGGATCAAGTTCAAGCTGTCGACGATTGGCTTCGAGCTACGGAAGTTCGCCTTCTTATCGATCCGCTTCAGCGCCTCATGTGTAATCGAGCCACAGCCATCGCCGTAAATCTTCTGCCAGTGGTCACCGAAGAACCCGAACTGCGGCGTCATCGGCTTGCCCATGAACTGGTTCTTGAGACATTCGATGAGCTCGGCGTTCGTGTCCTGGTACTCATCCACGAGGATGATCGGGAAGCGCGACGCCACTGCGTTGCGGAACTTCGCGGACTGCATCAGCTCGATAAACACCGGGAAAATGTCGTCGTGGTGGAGGTTCGCCGTACCATCTTCGATGGAGCGTCGGCCGAGCGCGTATCCGACCGCCGTAATGTTCGCGGCATCGACTTCTTCGATGCGATCCGCCCAGCCCGGCAGCGTGCGGACGAGCCCGCGAAGCCGCTTCTGAAACGGGCTGACGAGCATCCATGCGAACGCGTGGGTCGTGTCGCAGTAGATCGCCGGATCGCCATCGGTCTGCGCTATGATCATATCCCGCGCGACGTTGGTGTAGGTAACGCAGGCGACTTGCTGGTGCGCACGTTGAAGCTCTCGTGTCCGGTCCTTCAGGATGTAGCGAAGCGCAGCAATCAGCGAGTAGGTCTTACCAGCGCCAGCGCCTGCCTCGAACACGAAGCTCGACCCGTCGTCGAGGCAGCTTTTCAGTGCTTCCCATGCGGCATCCGCAGCGGCCTCAGCCGGATTGGGTTGAGCTGCCTCAATCATTCGGATTCACCGAAGCTTGATGGTCAGTGAGCGCATCGATCGCATTGACGACCTGCGCTTCGGCGGCAAGCGTCACACCAGGATCAACGACAGCGGCGTTACCCGCGGCGAGCCAGCGTACGCCCTCTTCGATGTATCGCGGCGTAACCCATTCAGTTTTCGTAATCGCGTATGTCAGCGCGAACTTCGACTTTTTCTGCTTCGTGGCCTTGTCGTGTGCCGCCTTCGCAAGCGCGTCATTAGTCGCGCCCGTGATGCCGAACAAGGTCTGATTCGCGAGAATGAACGCGTCTTCGAACGTCCGGCCACACGGCCTGCCCGACGCTTCTGGCACCTGATATGCGAGACGCAGATTGCCTCGGGTCTTGGCGGCGTTATCGGCCGCCACCGCCGTCGACAGTGGGAACAAAGTCTCCCCATCCGTGACTTCTTCCTCGTCATCGCTAGCAATCTCGGCTGCGGTCGTGTCTGCCATCGCCGGAGCTGCTTGCGGTGAGGCTACGGGCGTTGTGGCCCGTTCCTCGGGAGGCGCTTCGGTCACAGTTACGGACACCGGAGCCGCAGCATCGTTCGTATTGAACCAGTGCTTGATGCAGGAATTACTGGTGGTCTCTCCCTCGTAGACTAGGCAAGCTTCGAGCTTCTTCTTGGCGTTGCGTTTAACCGCATCGAGATCGGTGATGATCAGACTGCGCAGGCCCAGGAATTCCAGGAGCGGAATGAAGAGTTGTGCATAGGCCCCTCCTACCTCCATGATCGTGACGTATTGGCCGCCAAGCTTCAGGGACGGATCGACAGCATCGAGGGCGCGCATCACCTGCGGCAACATCAGCCGCTCCGTAGTCCCTTCAATCAGCACCGCCTTATCCGCGAAAAAAAGGTCGCAACGCGTCAGCGTCAGGTACTGGTGCAGGAAGTCAGAGGCTGGCCCCTTCAATCCAGCGAGTTCACTACTGAGGTCTTTGACCTGAGTGCAACGCACGCCTACCGGCTGATCCTTTGACGTCACGGCGAAATAGCGGATGGTGTCGAAGCGGGCCTCGTTCGCGACGTGCGGCGAATGCGTCGAGACGACGAATTGCACCGGCCACGAGACGTCCTCTCCCTCCAAGGCACAGAGCTTTTTAACGATCTCCGGCAACTGCCGAATGAAGACCTCCTGCATCTGCGGATGCAAATGGGCTTCAGGCTCTTCGATCACGATGAGCTGCAAGCCGGGCGCATTCGCATGCGCCCGGTACTCGCGGAAGAAACCAACAATCTTGAGGAGGATATAGAGAAGATTGCGATACCCGAGTCCGTTGTAGGACTCTGGTAGTTGCACGCCGCTGTAACCGGCGTACTGAACCTTCGTGAAGTTGGAAAGGAGCTTGCCGACTTCAAGCTTCGTCTCCGGCTGCAGTGGCGCGTTGTCCATGCCCGGATACCCGAAATACTCAATCGTCGGCATGAGCTTCGCGAGCTCTTTCTTGAAATCCGTGTCCATGCTCGACTGGATTTCCTCGACAGCCTTCTGGAGCCCATCAGCGATGTTCTTTTGGGAGCCGTCCGCCGTCGAGACGGAGGCGCTTTGGAATAAGCCTTCAAGCACCTTTGCTAACACGTCGGTGTCACGGCTACCCGTGCCGTCGAGCGCACGTTGCGCGTTCACAAAGCCGAGCGACAACAGCTTCATGACAGCGTTCTGGGTCACGTTGCGCGTGTTGGTCGCGTCCTGTGGGTCCTCGGCCCACATCTGCGTTGTGAAAAGCGTCGGCACGCGGTCGGCCAAGCTGCGGAAGAGTGCCAAGCGATCCTCGTCTGAGTGCGCTTCGTCGATTCCTTGCAATACGGTTTCTTCGTGCCCCTCGAACAAAGTTGCAATCCGGCCATCGGCGAGGCTTCGCGAGCACACGATGACGGCCTCTGTGCAGTTGACGTCGGTATCTATGACGAACTCGCGGAGCGGGCCGAACTCGGGAACTGTCGGGTCAAAGCTCACGTGAAGCCGCAGATCGATTGACGGTACGAGCCCGCGAACCTCTTCGAGGTCTGCACCTTTTAGGTGCGCGCGATGCGCCGCGCAGAATTGATCGTAGCAAGCGCTCGAAAAATCCTCGATCTCGAATGTGCTCCTTTCCGAGAGGAATTTGCGGATAACGTCGGAGAGCGAGGTCTTTCCGCAATTGTTGCGCCCGACCACGACTGTGGTCTCGTCTTCAAGCTGCAGAGAAATATCGTGCAGTAAGCGGAAGTTCTTTATTTTTATTGTCTTTAGCTTCACGCAACCGCCCCATCTGAAAGACATTACCGGTGGGCAACTTACACTCCGGATGCAGCTAGCGATAGTAAAGAATTGGGAGCCGCTTGCGCTCGATGCACTGCTTAAAGCCGTCGCGCGAAACGTCTGAAACAGGCCGATAACGGACTTAACTCCCCTTAATTAATGTAGCACAATGTCAGCAGATTGTGGCCGCCGGCCGCCGCCACCTCCAGCGCGCGCCTGGCGGTCTCCTGCCCCTTGATATCGGCCAGATCCGGTAAATTCACCGGATTGGTCCGGATGGCGGGCGTTGGCCGGGAGAGAAGTTGGGTACCTCGAAAATGATTGGCAAGCGCAATGAGGCTGCGCGGGGCGAGAATATCGATGTCAGGCCCGGCCCAGGCCGCTTCCGGCCCGCTCTCGGCCGGACATATCAATCCCTTGCCGAGCGCATTGGCGCCGATCGCCGCAGGCAGGGCGCCCGAAACCATACCGATGGTGCCATCAAGGTTGAGTTCGCCGAGAACCACATATTGCCCGAGCGCCTCCCCCGGTATGGCTCCCAAGGCAGCCATGAGACCAAGGGCGATGGGAAGATCGAAATGCGATCCTTCCTTCGGTAGATCGGCAGGCGCCAGATTGACGGTGACTTTTTTTGCCGGCAGCGCCAGACCCGAGGCGTGCAGCGCGGCCTGCACCCGCTCCCGGCTTTCGGCCACCGCCTTGTCCGGCAAGCCGACGATCTGGATGCCGATCTTTCCGGGTGCGACCATCACCTGCACCTCAACCGGCACACTCTCTATGCCCTGAAATGCAACCGTATTGACCCGTGCCACCATGGCCTGCCCCCGCAAACCGGCCGCAATATCAAAGCATCATGCCTCGATGGCGGCCACCCGCAAGCAACCTGCCACAGCGCAAAGAATAAAACAAGAACATCCAGTGAACAATTTCACGCGCGTAGTGTATTTTAGTTGTATCGAGTTGTACTCGTGGAACAAACCGGAGACGGCTCCGAAATCGCCTCAGATATCCTGCGCTTCGCGTTTTTTCTCGATCGCGTCCCACAACAGGCTTGCCACATCGGCACCGCCGAATTTGCGCACTTCGCGAATGCCGGTCGGCGAGGTGACGTTGATTTCCGTCAGATAATCGCCGATCACATCAATGCCGACAAAAAGGAAACCGCGCTCGCGCAGGGCGGGACCGATACGGCGGCAGATTTCCTTCTCGCGCGCCGTCAGTTCCGTCGGTTCCGGGCGGCCACCGGCATGCATGTTGGAGCGGGCATCGTTTTCCGCCGGCACGCGGTTGATCGCGCCCACCGGCTCGCCATCCACCAGGAGGATACGCTTGTCACCCTTGCGAACATCCGGCAGATATTCCTGGGCAATATAAGGCTCGCGGAACATCTGACCGAACATTTCCAGCAGGGAAGAGAAATTGCGGTCGTCACGCGCCGAATGGAAAACGCCCGCACCGCCATTGCCATAAAGCGGCTTCAGGATGATATCGCCCATTTCATTGCGGAACCGGGCAATTTCGGCCACGTCCTTGGTGATCAGCGTCTTCGGCATCAGATCGGCGAATTCGGTGACGAAAATCTTTTCCGGCGAATTACGGACCCAAGCGGGATCGTTGACCACCAGCGTTCTGGGATGAATGCGTTCCAGCAGGTGGGTCGAGGTGATGTAGGCCATGTCGAATGGCGGATCCTGACGCAGTTGGATGACATCCATGGTCGCGAGGTCAACACGCTCCGGCTCCGACAGCGAGAAGTGGTCGCCCTTGATGTCGCGCAATTCCATCTGCTCGACGGTAGCGTATATCTTGCCATCGCGCATGGAGAGACGTTCGGGCGTGTAATGGAACAGCCGGTATCCGCGCGCCTGCGCCTCAAGGCTCATGGCGAAGGTGGAGTCACCGGCGATATTGATGCCGGAGACATGATCCATCTGGATCGCGACGTTCTTGATCTTCGCCATGCGCATGTTCCTCTTGCAGCATGCGGACGCCTTGCCGGTCCGCCGTGCCCATTGCCTCGTCTTTTCGCGATTCCCGGCAGGACCGGAAGAGACCCGGAAATGCTTCAGAAAACCCTGAAGATGTAGGGCAGCGACCATTCAAACGCAACTGCTGCGAGGGGGGCTTTTTGTGAGTTTTATTGAACCTTCACAATTCCGCTGGTGGAGCTGCGCTGACCCCACCTGCCAGAGTGTTTTACCGGTTCAGGCCGCCAGCTTATAGGAACGACCGGCAAACAGCTTGTTCTTGACCCGATAGGCCAGAGCCAGAGCCGTGGGGAAAGGACGGCGCATGAAGGCGACCTTGCGGACATATTCATCCACCCGCCAGGTGGCCCATGTTCCCGCGCGGAAATAAGCGACATCGCCGACCCGCAGGATGCTGACCGAACCGTCTTCCGCCGTCACATGCACCTCGCCCTCGAGAATATAGACGGTCTCGTCCCAGCCGAAGAACCAGCGGAACTCACCCGCCGTGCAGTCCCACATGGCGGTGCTGGAGGCGCGGTCGCCGCTTCTGGAATGATCCGCCGCGCGCGCCTGAGGGTCGCCGGAAATGATCCAGTCCGGGTTGATGGGCGCGGGTTGAAGCCGCAAATCCGTGCAGGATGCGCTGACGACGGCCTCGTCTTTTGCACGGCGAAAAGAGGCCGGCAACATGGGCACCGTGCGGATCGCCATGGTTGCCGCCGCCGCGAACATCATCTTTAAAGGCATATTAGAAAACCCCCATGAATTATTGCAGGTCTTCTATCATCGGGATCGTAACGAAGCGGTTTTGACAATCGGCGCAATTTTAGCCATCGCGCCGATTTTTTCCGATGGCTCAGGCGGTCGCCATCTGTGAGGGCTGCACTACGGCCTGCTCCGCTTTGCCGGCGATGCGCTTGCCGGTCTCGCTGGAGAAGAAGTGCAGCTTGTCCGGCGAAATCGTTACCGAAAGCGCGTCGGGAACCTGCACGTCAGGTGGAAAGGCCACGGTCAGGTTCTGGTCGCCGTGCATGCCGTGCACGAGGCGTTGCGAACCAAGCTCCTCGATGTAGTCGATGCGCAGGGGAATGCCCTGTTCGTCTGCGGCCGCGAGCCGGAAATCTTCCGCCCGCATGCCCACCGTAACCGGGCCGGAGGCAGGGGCGAAACCGTTGAGCGCGATCAGCGAAGGACCGATTGCTAGGCAATCCCCATGCAGTTCCGCGTTCAGCAGATTCATGGCGGGAGAGCCGATGAAGCTTGCGACAAAGGTGGAAGCCGGGGTGTGATAGACCTCGAGCGGCGCGCCGATCTGTTCGATGCGTCCGCCATTCAGCACCACCAGACGGTCAGCCAGCGTCATCGCTTCCAGCTGGTCATGGGTGACATAGATGGAGGTGGTGCCGAGGCGCTTTTGCAGACGCTTGATCTCGCCGCGCATGGATACGCGCAGCTTGGCATCAAGGTTGGACAAAGGCTCGTCGAACAGGAAGGCCGCCGGTTTGCGCACGATGGCGCGGCCCATGGCGACACGCTGGCGCTGGCCGCCGGAAAGGGCGCGCGGCCTGCGGTCCAGATAGGGTTCCAGTTGCAGCATGCGGGCGGCCTCGGCCACGCGCGCATCGATCTCCGCCTTCGGCGTCTTGCGGTTCTTCAGCCCGTATTCCAGGTTCTGGCGCACCGACATATGCGGATAAAGCGCATAATTCTGGAACACCATGGCGATATCCCGGTCGGCGGGATCGGTCTCGTTGACCACCCGGTCGCCGATCTTCACCGTGCCCTCGGAAATATCCTCAAGGCCGGCGACCATGCGCAAAAGCGTGGACTTGCCGCAGCCGGAGGGACCGACCAGAACGATAAACTCGCCGTCCCTGATGTCGATATCGACGTGATGCACAGCGCGCACGCCGCCATGATAATCCTTGCAGACCTGACTGATTTCGATCGCGGCCATTTCGGTCTCCTTATTTATCGCTTTCGGTGAGGCCCTTGATGAACCAGCGCTGGAAGATCACGACGATCATCACAGGCGGCAGCATGGCCAGAACGGCAAGCGCGAAAGCTTCGTTGTAATCGGGGATTTGCGAACCGACCCAGACTTGTAGGATCGACTTGATGCCGCGCATCAGGGTGAAGAATTTCTCATCCGTCGTCATCAGCATGGGCCAGAGATACTGGTTCCAGCCGTACACGAACATGATGATGAAGATCGCCGCCATCATGGTGCGGGAAAGCGGGATGAGAATGTCGATGAAGAACTTGACCGGCCCTGCCCCATCGATACGGGCGGCTTCCAGCAATTCCTCCGGAACGGATTTGAAGAACTGCCGGAAATAGAAAGTGCCCGTTGCAGACGCCAGAAGCGGCACGATCAGGCCGGTATAGGAATTCAGGAGGCCGAGTTTGCTCATCACCTCGTAGGACGGCATGATGCGCACTTCGAGCGGCAGAAGCAGCGTCGTGAAGATAATCCAGAAGGCAAGCGTCGCAAACCTAAAGCGGAAATAGACGATCGCATAGGCTGCCGTCATCGACAGGACGATCTTGCCGACGGCAAAGCCCACGCCGAGGATCAGCGAGTTGAGCACCATGTTGAGACCGGTGATCTGCCCGGTAAAGCCGCCCTTCTGCGTCAGGACCTTTTCATAGGTCTCGACGAAATTGTCGCCCGGAATGAGTGTCAAACCGCTGCGGTGGATTTCCGCCGCCGTATGGGTGGACGTCATGAATGCCACGATAACAGGCAATATCAGGAACAGCGCACCGATGATCAGCACCAGATGATCGAGGGGTTTTGTCTTGTACATCGTCTTTTCCCTCAATTGTAGTGGATGCGTTTTTCGATGAAGCGGAACTGGATGACGGTCAGGACGAAGACGACCAGCATCAGGATGACGGACTGGGCCGAAGAACCGCCGATGTCATTGCCGCGGAAACCGTCGAGAAACACCTTGTAGACCAGCGTAATCGGATTGTTGGCCGCCTTGTCCTTCACCATCACGTCGATGACCCCGAACGTATCGAACAGGGCATAGGTGATGTTGATGATGAGCAGGAAGAAGGCGGTGGGTGCCAGAAGCGGCATGATGACTGTCCAGAACCGGCGAAAGCCGGAGCGGCAATCGATGGCGGCGGCTTCACGCACGGCGACGGAGACGCCCTGAAGCCCGGACAGGAAGAAGATGAAATTATAAGGAATCTGCTTCCAGACGGCGACGACCACCATGGCGAAGGCGGTGTCGAAATAATTGAGGCCGACCTTCATATCCCAACCGAGCATCGCGGCCATCCTGACGAAGGGTCCGATATGCTGGTCGAAAAACATCATGCCGATGAGGCCCGCAACCGGCGGCGCGATGGCATAGATGGAAATCAGCACTGTTTTGTAGGCCGAACTGCCGCGAATGACCGCATCGGCCTTGACCGCAAGAAGAAGGCCAAGCGCCAGCGAAAAGAAGGTCACCAGAACGGTGAAAACCACCGTGAATTTCGCGATGCTGAGATATTCCGGATTGAATAGCGCATCCGAATAATTGGCGAAGCCTACGAAGGAAGCGCCGAAGCCGAACGGGTCTTCAATGTAAAACGACGATTGCACGGCCTGAATGGATGGCCAGTAGAAGAAGATGAAAATCACCGCGAGCTGAGGCGCCAGAAACAGATAGGGCACATAGGACGAGGAGAATTGCACGCGCTTCATGCCGGCTTCGGCGGCGCTGACGGGTTTTCCAGCCTTTGCGGCCCGACCGGACAAAAACCGGGTCAGACGCGGTTGAGACGATGTATAGGCCACGCTTGCGCCTCCTTAATCCAAGAATGAGCCTCCCTTCCATCGGAAAGGAGGCTCAATAGCGATTTCTGGTTTCGAAACCGGCGATCAGCCGGCCGTCTTGGCGAAACGTGCGAGGAGGTCGTTGCCTTCCTTCTCGATGATGTCGAAGGCGTCCTTCGGCGTAACTTCACCGGAGAAGATACGGTTGTATTCACGTTCCATCACGGCGCGGATTTGTGGGTAGAAGCCGAGGCGATAACCCTTGGACCATTCGCCAGACGGCAGCGACAGCTGCTGGATGCCGACTTCGGCGACCGGCTTTTCCTTGTAGAAGCCTTCAGCCTTGGCCTTTTCGTAGGCGGCCTTGGTGATCGCGACGTAACCGGTAGCCTTGTGGTAGAAGACCTGGATTTCCGGCGAGGTCAGGAACTGGAAGAAGTCGGCCACGCACTTGTTTTCGGCTTCGGACTTGCCCGACATTGCGAAGAGGGCAGCACCGCCGATGAAGGAGTTGGTGCCTGCACCCTTGATGGAGCCCCAGTAAGGAAGGAAGGTTGCGGAGAACGGCATGGCCGCAGTCTTCTGCAGGCCGCCGAACGAACCCGACGAACCGATCCAGAATGCAACCTTGCCTTCTTCGAAAGGCTTCTGGTTGTCGTTCCAGCCGGCGCCGTAATAGGCGAACAGGCCCTTGTCCTTCCAGTCCTTCAGCTTGTCGAACATCATGACGAGGTTCGGGTCGGTAAGCTTGAGCTTGGTGTCGGTGACGCTGTCGTAACCATTGTTGTTGCTGGCGAACTGGATGTTGTTGCGGGAGAAGAAGTTCTCCGTGAACTGCCAGGTGAGCTGCGACTGGACGAGCGGGATGTAACCGGCTTCCTTCAGCTTCGGCGCAACCTTTTCGAAATCTTCCCAGGTCTTCGGTGCCTCGACGCCGGCCTTTTTCAGGGCTTCGTCGTTGACATACATGATCGGTGCGGAGGTGTTGAACGGCATGCCGACGAACTTGCCATCAGCGGCAGCGTAGAAATAACGCACGCCGTTGATGAAGGCTTCGCGGTTGAACTTGTAACCGGCCTTGTTGATGAGGTCTTCCGCAGGAATGACAGCGCCCTTGGCGTTGATGATGGTGGCAGCACCGGCATCGAAAACCTGGAGAATGTTAGGCTGTTCGCCCGAGCGGAAGGCAGCGATGCCGCTTGCCAGAGCTTCTTCGTAGGAGCCCTTGGAAACCGGCGTCAGAGCGCATTCCTTCTGGGCTTCATTGAACTTCTGCGAAACTTCGTTGATGACTTCGCCGTTACGGCCGCCCATGCCATGCCACCAAGTGATGTTGGTCGCTGCCATAGAAGACGTTGCCGAAATGCTGACGGCCACTGCGGCCATGGAAATCTTCTTCAACATTACTAAATCCTCTCCACCATTTATTGGGGTGAGGATGCGAATAGAGACGTTCCATGACGTCTCTTTAACAGTTCCATGTCAGATTTATTACAGTACCGGCGAGACAGGCTCCGTTCTTCCAAAAATGGATGTCTCAAGCGTCCTTCCGCTTTATCGGACGGGCCGGATTTCCGACCACCGTCGCTCCAGCCAAGACATCCCGCGTCACCACAGAACCGGCGCCGACGATCGCGCCGTCGCCAACTGTTACTCCCGCCAAAAGTATCGCTCCGCCGCCGATCCACACGTCGCGACCGATCGTCACCGGTTTTGCCATTTCAATGCCTTTTGAACGCGGAACCGGGTCCAGATGGTGTTCGGCACAATAGATCTGCACCGCCGGCCCCAACATCGCGCCGTCCCCTATCCGCACGGACGCGGAATCGAGAATGACGCAGCCGGTATTGAGATAGACATTTGTGCCCAATGTAATGTTGAAGCCGTAAGCGCAATGAAACGACGCTTCGACAAATGCCCCTTCCGCCACCGAGGCAAAGAGCGCCCGCAGCAGCGGCGCCATGGCCCCGCGCTCGTCCGGCGATAGGGTGTTGTGCTGGTGAACGGCCCGGCGGGCGCGTCCTCGCAGCACGTCCAGTTCGGCATCCATGCAGCAGTACCATTCGCCCGCGGCCATTTTTTCCCGCTCGGTGGACATTGGCTTACCCTCCCTCAAAACGCGTCAATGAAATGCTGCGGCAGACGTCGCGGCAGAACGGCGACAATATCGAAACGCAACGAAAACCGTGCCGCATCCCTGCGGCGGGAGAGCCAAATATCGGCGGCGGCGCGGATACGCTGTTGCGAACGAAACCCGACCGCGTCGACGGCCCCGACACCGGAAGACCGCGCCTTGACCTCGATGATGGCGACGACATCCTTTTTGCGGGCGATGAGATCGATTTCCCCCAGTCGGGTGCGATAACGAATGGCGAGGATGCGGTATCCCCGAAACAGCAGATAGAGCGCTGCCCAATATTCCGCAGTGTGGCCGCGTCGCTCGGCCTTTCGCCTTTTGTCCGTTTGCCCGTCAGCGGCCATTCGTGTCCTTCATATCCAGCAGCCGTTGGTAAAGCTCCTTGCGTGGCAGGCCGGTCAGCTTTGCCGCCTCGGCCGCGGCCTTCGCGGCAGGCATCGTTGTGACGAGATCCTTCAGGAGCCTCTCGACATCCTCGATATCGGGAATTTCGTCATAGGAAGGCGGCTCTATCAGGAGCACGATCTCGCCCTTCACCACGCGGTCCCCGTCGTAATGATCCGCAAGTTCGCCCAGCGTGCCACGTCGGAACTCCTCGAAGGTCTTGGTCAGTTCGCGGCAAACCACGGCACGGCGGTCGCGGCCGAGCACTTCCGACGCAACCTTGAGGGAAGTGCCGATGCGGCGCGGCGATTCAAAAAAGATCAGGGTGGCGGGGATTTTCGCAAGTTCGGCAAAACGGTCTCGTTTGCCACGATCCTTCACCGGCAGGAAACCCGCGAACAGAAAGGCATCACTCGGCAAACCCGCTCCGACAAGGGCCGCAAGCGGCGCCGAAGCCCCCGGCACCGGCACGACGCGATGCCCGGCCTCGAGTGCGAGCTGACCGAGACGATAACCGGGATCGGAGACCAGCGGCGTTCCGGCATCCGACACCAGCGCTACGGATTTCCCAGCCTCCAGGGCGGCGATGAGCTTCGGCCCCGCTTCCTGGGCATTATGCTCGTGATAGGAGAGCGGGCGCGTGCGGATACCGTAACGTTCGAGCAGGATGCGGGTGACGCGGGTATCCTCGCAGGCGAGAACATCGGCCGAGGCCAGCGTTTCCAGCGCGCGGATGGTGATGTCGCCCAGATTGCCGATGGGGGTGGCGACAAGATAAAGCGCCGGCTCCAGCGGCCGCGCCGGAATAGCGGCGGTGCCGATCCTGAAGCTCTTTGCTGCCGGTCTGTCATCGCTGTTCGATATTTCTTCCGTCACACGGCTTCCAATCATTCTGGCCGATCATTTCCGGCCGGTCGCTCCATTTTCGCCTCTTTATGGGCAATAGAAAACCGGCGAACAAGGTCCACGGGTGGCCATAGCCTGTGGATCATGCTGTATAGCAGCAAAATGACCGGTAGCCGATGAACTCGGCTCTTGCATTTTCTGCAATAACTCTGCCATTTTGCCCGTCCACATTATCCGGCTTTCCGGCCGGTCAAGACTCTTCTTTATCGATCCGGCGGTGGCCGGCTCGCAACGGTTGAAAGCGGTAGCGTCCATGCGTATTACTCTTGAACGGTCGAACCTTCTTAAATCGCTGAACCACGTCCACAGGGTCGTAGAGCGTCGCAACACGATCCCGATCCTGTCCAACGTTCTGCTTCGCGCATCCGGCGCCAATCTGGACATGAAGGCGACCGACCTCGATCTCGAAATCACCGAGGCGACACCGGCCATGGTGGAGCAGGCAGGCGCGACCACCGTGCCGGCACACCTGCTTTATGAAATCGTGCGCAAGCTGCCTGATGGTTCCGAAGTGCTTCTGGCAACCAACCCGGACGGCTCTTCGATGACGGTGGCCTCCGGCCGTTCGAAATTCTCGCTGCAATGCCTGCCGGAAACCGATTTCCCGGATCTGACCGCCGGCACCTTCAGCCACACCTTCAAACTGAAGGCGACCGACCTGAAGATGCTGATCGACCGGACGCAATTTGCGATTTCGACCGAAGAGACCCGTTATTACCTGAACGGCATCTTCTTCCACACCATTGAAAGCAATGGCGAGCTGAAGCTGCGCGCGGTCGCGACGGACGGTCACCGTCTGGCACGCGCCGATGTGGATGCGCCCGCCGGCTCCGAAGGCATGCCGGGCATCATCATTCCGCGCAAGACGGTCGGCGAATTGCAGAAGCTGATGGATAATCCGGAACTGGAAGTTACCGTCGAGGTGTCGGATGCGAAAATTCGCCTGACCATCGGCTCGGTCGTTTTGACCTCGAAGCTGATCGACGGCACCTTCCCGGACTACCAGCGCGTGATCCCCACGGGCAACGACAAGGAAATGCGCGTCGATTGCCAGACCTTCGCACGGGCCGTCGACCGCGTATCGACCATTTCTTCCGAGCGCGGCCGCGCCGTGAAGCTGGCGCTGACCAACGGCCAGTTGACGCTGACCGTCAACAATCCGGATTCAGGCAGCGCGACGGAAGAAGTGGCTGTCGGTTACGACAATGATTCGATGGAAATCGGCTTCAATGCCAAATATCTCCTCGACATCACCTCGCAGCTTTCCGGTGAAGACGCGATTTTCCTGCTGGCGGATGCAGGCTCGCCGACGCTCGTTCGCGACACTGCCGGCGACGATGCGCTTTATGTTTTGATGCCGATGCGCGTTTGAAGCGGGATTTTTCTCAATTTCATCAAGAAAGCCGGTGGATCGAGTCACCGGCTTTTTTGATTCTGCTAAGAAGGCATTTCAAACCGCAGGCGAATTTTTCCAGTTACGACATTTTGCCTTGTTTTTGCGCCAAATGGGATCAACATTGCGTAACAATTTTTTGACAATGACCAAATACATCTGAGGGGAATTATGGCACTTAACCTGAAGCAACGCCTTGAACAGAAGTTCGAGGAAGAAATTCGTTTTTTCAAGGGCATGGTCAGCCAGCCAAAAAAAGTCGGGGCTATCGTCCCCACATCGTCCATCACGGCGAAGAAAATGGCGAGTGTCATCAATCCCCATTCAGGTCTTCCCGTTCTCGAACTGGGCCCCGGAACGGGCGTCATCACCAAGGCCATTCTAGCGCGGGGCATCAAGCCCGAAAACCTGACCGCCATCGAATATTCGACCGACTTCTACAATCAGCTGCTCAGAAACTATCCGGGCGTCAACTTCATCAATGGCGACGCTTTCGATCTCGATGCGACGCTTGGCGAGCACAAGGGCCAGATGTTCGATAGTATCATCTCCGCCGTGCCGATGCTGAATTTCCCCATGGCCGCCCGTATAAAGCTTTTCGACGAATTGCTGAAGCGCGTGCCGCACGGCCGCCCTGTCATACAGATTTCCTACGGCCCCATTTCGCCCATCGTCGCGCAGCCGCATCTCTATCATATCCGCCATTTCGATTTCATCGTGCGCAACATTCCGCCGGCGCAATTGTGGACCTATACGCGGGCCTGATGTTCGGCAGTGCGGATGTCGTCATTTCCCGGTCGTGACAGATGGTTAGGGTCTTGATTTACCCTTTCCATCGCCATTGAGGACCGTTTTTCATGCATGCGCTCTATATCACCCATCCCCAGGTCAGGATCGATCCGGCGGTTCCGGTTCCTCAATGGGGACTTTCTGATGTGGGCGCGCAGCGGGCGCGTGAGGCGAGCCGCCTGCCCTGGGCCAAGGCGTTACGGCGGATCGTTTCAAGCGCGGAAACCAAGGCGATCGAAACCGCCCGCATTCTTGCCGAAACATCCGGCGCGGAAATAGAGATCGTCGAGGCGATGCACGAAAACGACCGGTCTGCCACGGGCTTCCTGACGCCGCCGGAATTCGAAAAGGCGGCGGACTGGTTCTTCGCACACCCGCAGGAAAGCTTTCACGGCTGGGAACGGGCGATCGATGCGCAGGCAAGGATCGTAGGGGCCGCCAAAGCCGTTCTCGACTGGCACGATCCGCAACAGCCGATCGCCTTTGTCGGCCATGGTGGCGTGGGTACGCTTTTGAAATGCCATATCGAAGGGCTCGGCATCAACCGCAGCAGAGACCAGCCGCCCGGCGGCGGCAACCTTTTCCGGTTTTCCATCGCCGAATTTTTACTTGCGGCTCAGCGCCCCACATGCGACTGGACGGCAATGGAAACATGGCAGGGATGAGACAATGACCGCACGCGAAAAACTGATCGTCGGGCTGGATGTTCCGACTGTGCAGCAGGCTGAAGACATCGTGTCGAAAATCGGCGACGACGTTCTGTTCTACAAGATCGGTTATCAGCTGGTTTTCGCTGGCGGTCTTGAATTCGCCCGCGACCTTGTCCAGAGCGGCAAGAAGGTCTTTCTCGACATGAAGCTGCTCGACATCGACAACACCGTCGCCTCCGGCGTCGAAAACATTGCTCGCATGGGCATGTCGATGCTGACCCTGCACGCCTATCCCAAAGCCATGCGCGCCGCAGTCAAGGCAGCCGAAGGTTCCGGTCTCTGCCTGCTGGGCGTCACGGTGCTGACCTCGATGGACGACGCCGATCTTGCCGAGGCCGGTTACGCCTCCGATGCCCGTTCGCTGGTGCTGCGCCGTGCGGAACAGGCGCGCGAGGCGGGCATGGGCGGCATCGTCTGTTCGGCGGAGGAATCGACGGCGGTGCGTGAAATCCTTGGTCCCGATCTTGCCGTCGTCACCCCGGGCATCCGCCCGGCCGGTTCCGAGGCCGGCGATCAGAAGCGTGTGATGACGCCTTTCGACGCCATCAGGGCCGGTTCGAGCCATCTGGTCGTCGCCCGCCCGATCGTCAGGGCGGAAGACCCGAAAGCGGCTGCCCGCGCCATTCTTGATGACATGCTGCGCGCCAGCTTTCCGGCAAACCAATAAAGACCAATCGGAGGAAACGAAATGGCCAAGGGGTACTGGATCGCTCAGGTCGATGTACGCGACAATGAGCGCTACAAAGACTACGTTACGACAGCGAAGCCTGCATTCGAACGCTTCGGCGCCAATTTTCTGGCCCGGGGAGGCTCGGTGACTGAACTGGAGGGCAAAGCACGCGGCCGCAACGTCGTTATCGAGTTTCCCTCGGTGCAGCACGCCATCGATTGCTACAACTCGCCCGAATATCAGGCTGCCGCCAAAATCCGTCAGGAAGTCGCGGATGCCAATATGATGATTGTTGAAGGTATTTGATCATCTTCAACGCGGTTTCCGGAACCGCGCCGTAAACTTGCCCGAAGCCCAGCTACAACGTCTCTTCACGCGCGCACGGCTTTGGGCTAAGAGACTGAAAAACGCTTAATTCACAGCTTCTGAGGAGCCTCCCATGACTTTGGCCAACCTTCCCCCCCTCGTCACCGTTTTCGGCGGTTCGGGTTTTGTCGGGCGGCATGTCGTGAGAATGCTCGCCAGGCGCGGTTACCGCATCCGCGTGGCTGTGCGTCGCCCGGATCTTGCCGGCTTCCTGCAGCCGCTCGGCAATGTCGGCCAGATCTCGTTTGCCCAGGCGAACCTGCGTTATCGCGCTTCCGTCGTCAAAGCCGTCGAAGGCGCCGATCATGTGGTCAATTGCGTTGGTATCCTCACCGAAAGTGGCCGCAACACCTTTGACGCCGTGCAGGAATTCGGCGCGAAGGCGATTGCCGAAGCTGCCCGTGACGTCGGCGCCACACTGACACACATCTCCGCCATCGGTGCGGAGGCGAATTCGCCGACCGGTTACGGCCGCACCAAAGGCCGCGCCGAGGCCGCCATCCATTCCACATTGCCCGGCGCTGTGATCCTGCGTCCGTCGATCATTTTTGGGCCGGAAGACGATTTCTTCAACAAATTCGCCAAGATGGCCCGCAGCCTGCCGTTCCTGCCGTTGATCGGCGGCGGAAAAACGAAGTTCCAGCCGGTCTATGTCGAGGATGTCGCAGAAGCTGTGGCCCGCAGCGTCGACGGCAAGCTGAAGCCCGGCGCGATCTATGAACTCGGCGGCCAGGATGTGATGACGTTCCGCGACTGTCTCGAGGCGGTTCTTGCCGCGACCTACCGTCAGCGCCCCTTCGTCAATCTGCCTTTTGGCGTCGCCTCAATGATCGGCAAGATCGCTTCGCTGGTGCCGTTGATTACGCCGCCGTTGACGGTCGATCAGGTGACGATGCTGAAAAAGGACAATATCGTTTCCGCTGACGCAGAAAAGAATGGCATGACGCTGGAAGGCATCGGCATCGCACCCGTTCGCGTCGCCTCCGTCCTGCCGTCTTACATGGTGCAGTATCGCCAGCACGGCCAGTTCGCCAATGCGGGAAAAGCGGCCTGAACCCATTTTTCTGGCCTTAACGATTTAAACGAAAGCGGGAAGATTCCCGCTTTTTGTTTTTGCACAATCCAATTGCAACCAATCCGCTATTAGCGCATTTTCCCTCAACTGAAAGGGAAGTGCGGCATCGACCGGGGCTGTTTTGGTAAGCCGGGTAAAATTTAACGGCAGTCTGGTTTCCATATGCAAGCGTGGCACAAGCGCAACTGTGGAAAAGACTTCGCATTAACCCGGTATTCAAGAAGCTGCTTTATTGATATTCGCCACATTCCAAACATATCCCGAACCCTCACTTCACACACGGCGGCGTGTTCCGCGCGAACGAACGTCTGAAAGGCAATCATAAAATGGGCAGATCTATCGCACTCTTTTTTGCGTGTGCGGCTTTGGTGGTTCTGGCGGGTTCTTTCATGGCGCCGGGAACGGTTGCAGCGGGCAAGAGCGGCTGCGCTCCCGCCTACGGCGTCGACCCTTGCGCAACGGCTTCGATCAGCGCGAACTGATCAGCTTTCATAAGCTTCAAAGAAAAAGCGCCTCCGGTTTTCCGGGGCGCTTTTTTTTATTTCAGTCCGGCCATCGAAAACGGGCGGCTATTTCTAAAACCGGCTCAGCCGAAGACCAGAAGTGCCACCAGACCGAGCGAGCCGATGACGATGCGCCACCAGGCGAAGGGTGCAAAGCCCCGTCGCGAGACGAAGTCCAGCAGCGAGCGCACGACGAAAAGGCCGGAAACAAAAGCGGCAATGAAACCGACGGCGATCAGCGCGCCATCATCGAAGCTCAGCGCATCCCGGTTCTTGTAGAGATCGAGGGTAAAAGCGCCGAGCATGGTCGGCATCGCCAGGAAAAACGAGAATTCGGCGGCGGAGCGCTTGTCCGTGCCCATCAATAGCGCACCAACAATGGTGGCGCCGGACCGGGAGGTGCCGGGAATCATCGCAAGGCACTGGAACAGGCCGATCTTGAAGGCAAGCGACGGCGGGTAATCCATAATGTCGGTATATTTCGGTTTAAGCGGCATCCGGTCGACGGCGAGCAATATCACTCCGCCGATAATCAAGACGACGCAAATGAGCATCGGTGTTTCGAACAGCACCGTCTTGATGAAATCATGCGCCAGAGCGCCGATGACTGCCGCCGGCAGGAAGGCGACGGCGACGGCCAGCACGAAGCGGCGCGCCTTGGCGCTTGTCGGCATTGCCGTGGCGATCGATACAAGCTTTTGAAAATACACAAGAAGGATCGCAAGGATCGCGCCGAGCTGGATGAGCACGGCAAAGGTGTTGCCCGGCGATTTGAAGCCGAGGAAATGGCCGGCCAGCAGGACGTGCGCCGTTGAGGAAACGGGAATGAACTCCGTCAGACCCTCGATGATGCCCAGCAGAAGCGCGCTGATGATCGATTGGTCACCCATGAGGTATCCTTTTTTTCAGGGGGAAGCGGCAATGGAAAGCAATTGCGTTAAACTTGTTTTAAAGTAGCCAAGCTCTTATAGCGTCTTGATGAAGCGAAACTGAAAAAGTTTTCCGGCAAATGCCGATCATGACAACCAATCGTAAAAATTGAGTACCGATGCCAACTCTCTATCATTCTCCGATGTCGACCGCATCCCGGTTCGTTCGTCTGATCCTTTCGGAATACGGGTTCCAGACCGATCTCGTCGAGGAACAGCCGTGGGAAAGAAGGCGGGAGTTTCTGGCGCTGAACCCGGCGGGCACCCTGCCGGTCTATCTTGATGATAATATGCGATCCCTCAGCGGGCCCTACGTGCTTGCCGAGTTTCTCGACGAGACGCACGGGGTTTTGAAGCGCGACAGGCGCTTGCTGGCGGAAGACCCGTTTCAGCGGGCGGAAATCCGCCGCCTGACGGAATGGTTTCTGCAGAAGATGGAAAACGACGTGACACGGCCGCTGGTGCGGGAACGGGTCTATAAATTGCAGATGACGGCCGCGCAGGGTGGCGGACCGCCGGATTCCAAGCTTCTGCGCACCGCCCGCAATAATGTTCGTCAGCACATCAAGTATCTGGAATGGCTGGCGGGTTCACGCACCTGGCTTGCCGGCGACCGGTTGAGCTATGCCGACCTTGCCGCCGCCGCCGGTGTTTCGGTGCTGGACTATCTCGGCGAGATCAACTGGCTCGAAGCGCCCATCGCCAAGGAATGGTACCAGCGGCTGAAATCACGCCCGTCCTTCCGGCCGTTCCTCAGCGAGCGCATTCCGCGCCTTGCCCCCTCCTCCCACTACGCCGATCTGGATTTCTAAATTCCGGCCTCCCGGTTATTTGCTGCGGCGTGTAGCTACGCATATATATGTCGCAGAGTAACCCGCAGGAGAAACGACCATCGACGTTGCCAGCGAAAAGCAGCGGATACGCGCGCGTAAACTGACGGACTTTGTTCGTCAGGAAGCGCTTTCGCTCGGCTTCGATCTCTGCCGCATCACCGCGCCGGACAGCATTCCGCTTGCGCCGGAGCGGCTGAGGCAGTTTCTCGACAAGGGTTACCACGGCACGATGGCGTGGATGGAGGAAACGGAAGCCCGTCGCGCCGAGCCGAAAACGCTGTGGGGCGACGTGCGCTCCATCGTCATGTTCGGGTTGAACTACGGGCCTGAGGAAGACCCGCGCGGGATACTTTCCAAACCGGACAAGGCAGCCATTTCGGTCTATGCCCGCAATCGCGACTATCACGACGTCATCAAAGGACGGCTGAAGGAGATCGCCACCCGTTTTGCTGCTCGCGCCGGCGAGGATGTGAAGGTCTTCGTCGATACCGCGCCGGTGATGGAGAAGCCGCTCGCCGCCGCCGCAGGTCTCGGCTGGCAGGGCAAGCATACCAATCTGGTCAGCCGCACCCATGGCTCCTGGTTGTTTCTCGGCAGCATGTTCACCACCGCCGAACTCTGTCTGGACGAGGCAGAGAGGGACCATTGCGGTTCCTGCCGCGCCTGTCTCGATGCCTGTCCGACGGCCGCCTTCCCCACCCCCTATCAGATCGATGCGCGCCGCTGCATCTCCTACCTCACCATCGAGCACAAGGGCACGATCCCGCACGAGTTCCGGCCGATGATCGGCAACCGCATCTATGGCTGCGACGATTGTCTTGCCGCCTGCCCCTGGAACAAGTTCGCGGCCAGCGCCTCCGAGATGAAATTGCAGGCGCGCGAGGATTTGCAGGAACCTTCCATCGCCTTCCTGCTGACGCTGGACGATGCTGCATTCCGCAGCTTCTTCAGCGGTTCACCGGTCAAGCGCATCGGGCGCAACCGGTTCATCCGCAATGTGCTGATCGCGGCGGGAAACTCTGGCGACCGGCAATTCGTGGAGCAATGCAAATCTCTCGCTGAAAAAGACCCTTCGCCGGAAGTGCGTGGCATGGCCGCATGGGCGTTGTCGCAGCTTATGGACAGGGACGAATTCCGTACATACTCTGCCGGGCGCGCGCCGGAGCCTGATCCGGAGGCGGAAATGGAATGGCTACTGGCAGAGGCGTGAACCATGCATGTGATGATTTTCGGCGCGGGATATTCGGGCAAGGCCATCGCAAACGCGCTGAAAACCGAGGCCGCAACGATATCAGGCACCACGCGCAGTAAAGACAAGTTCGCAAGCCTGGCTGCGGCGGGCATGACGCCGTTGCTGTTCGATGGCGCCCATCTCAATGATGATCTCGTCGCCGCAATGGCCAATGTCACCCATCTCGTGCAATCCATCGCACCGGGCAAGGATGGCGATCCGCTGCTTGCGCTTCTGGGCGACGATCTGAAAAAGCACCTGCCCAACCTCAAATGGCTGGCCTATCTCTCCACCGTCGGCGTTTATGGCGACCATGACGGCGCATGGGTGGATGAGGAAACTCCGTGCCGCCCGGTCTCCGCCCGGTCCATGGAGCGGGTTGTCGCCGAAACCGCCTGGGCTGCAGCCGCTCAAAAGGCCGATCTGCCGCTTGCCATCATGCGTCTTTCCGGAATTTACGGCCCCGGACGCAATGCCTTCATGAATTTCGAGAAGGGCACTGCGCGAAGGCTGGTGAAGAAAGACCAGGTGTTCAACCGCATCCGGGTGGAGGATATCGGCGCGGCCCTGGCCTTCCTGGCAGGTAAAAACCAAGACGGCATCTTCAATGTGACGGATGACGAACCCGGCCCACCGCAGGATGTGGTGAGCTTCGCCGCCACGCTGATGGGCGTCGAACCGCCGCCTGAACAGGCATTCGAGGCCGCCGATCTGACGCCGATGGCGCGCTCCTTCTATGGTGAGAACAAGCGCGTTTCCAACGCCAAAATCCGTGGTCTCGGCTTCGATTTCGGGTTCCCGGAATATAAAATATCGCTGACCCAATTGTGGAAAAACGGTCTCTGGCGAGGCTGAGGAATCCCCTCACGGAAAGCGATGAAAAATCCTTCCAAACCCGGTTTTGCGGATGGTTTTCGTCGCATTTTAGCCAATTAAGATTTTATTAACCCAACAAAATTCGCTAAAATCGTAGTCATTAGAAAAATATTTCACTCACATTCCGTGAAGTGGATTCACGAAGCCGTGACTTGCAATAGCATTCCCATTGAGCGTTGATTCTGCATTATTTTTCCTGAATTGTGACAGGAAGAGCCAGACGACGCCTTTCCGGCTAATGATCACGAATATTACAGACTGTAACACTTCGTGATTTGAGCTTAGCTTTTTTTCGCCATTTTTCCCTCGCCCTACAATCTCGCATCAAAAGGCGTTCAGGCCAGTCAATGGCCGTTTAGCAAGGGCACAATCAATCGGCGCGGGGCCGATTTTCAGGGAAGCACAGTTTGTTGAATATCCGTCGTATAACTTTCACCGCTGCAACTATAGCCGCCTGTTCGATCATCGCGCCTCTTCAGGCGAATGCGGCAAATGGTTGTGGAGGGGCATCGTGGTATGCGTTGACCTCCAAGACTGCTTCGGGCGAGCGTATGAACGCCGCCAACATGACCGCCGCTCACCGCTCGCTGCGGTTCGGCACCAAGGTCAAGGTAACGAACGCCCGCAACGGCAAGGCCGTGGTAGTGCGCATCAATGACCGCGGCCCGTTCATCAAGGGTCGCGTTCTCGATCTCTCCAAGGCGGCCGCAAAGAACATCGGCATGATCAACTCCGGCACCGCCAAGGTTTGCTACGAGATCGTCAAAGCCGATTGAGCCTTGCCCTTGCCGCCATTCGCGTCTACCAACCGGCTTATCAGCAAAATGAGGTAGACAATGCGTTTAGGCGGGCGTTTGGCCGGAGCAATCGAAGTATTGGCGGATATCGAGGGACGCAGGCGTCCCGTTGCCGATGCCTTGAAGGACTGGGGACTTGCGCATCGTTTTGCCGGATCCGGTGATAGGGCGGCGATCGGCAACATCGTCTACGACGCACTGCGCATGAAACTGTCGCACGCCTGGCTGATGGATGACGACAGCGCCGCCTCGCTTGGCTATGCCGTGTTGCTGCGGCAATGGGGCAAAAACTTTTCGGGACTGGCGGCAGAATTCGACGGCGACAAGTTCGCCCCCGCCGCGCCCGACGAAGAAAGGCAACAGGCCTTTCTTTCCCGTTCTCTCTCCGATGCACCAGCCCATATTCAGGGCGACATTCCCGAGTGGGTTCAATCATCTTTCGAGACGGCGTTTGGAGAGGGCTGGCTTGCCGAGGCACAGGCGCTGAACCAGCGCCCGACACTTGATCTGCGCGCCAACACACTGAAAGCCACCCGCGACAAGGTGCTGAAGGCGCTGGCGGAGAGCGGTGCGGAAGCCACGCACATCGCCCGTCAGGGTGTACGCATCCCCGCCGGCGAAGGTGCCTCCCGCCTGCCGAACGTGACCGCCGAACTGTCTTTCCAGAAGGGCTGGTTCGAAGTGCAGGACGAGGGATCGCAGATCGTCGCCGATCTTGCCGGCGCGCATGAGGGCGAACAGATCCTCGATTATTGCGCCGGTGGCGGCGGCAAGACGCTGGCCATGGCCGCCAGCATGAACAACAAGGGTCAGGTCCACGCCTTCGACGCCGATCGCAAGCGGCTCGCGCCGATCATCGAGCGGCTGAAGCGGGCCGGCACCCGCAATGTGCAGGTTCATGACCGCGCAGCCGGGCTTGTCCCCTTCCATGAAAAATTCGACCGCGTTCTGGTGGATGCACCCTGCACCGGCACGGGCACATGGCGCCGGCGCCCCGACACCAAATGGCGGCTGACGACACGCAATCTGGAAGAACGCGTGCAGCAGCAAGGCGAAGCGCTTTCGCAGGCCAAGGGTTTCGTGCGCCCGGGCGGCGAGCTGCTTTATGTCACCTGTTCGGTTCTGCCCGAAGAAAACGAGCAGCAGGTCAGGCGCTTCTGCGAGGAAAATCCGCAATTCTACATCGGCTCGGCACTGGAACGCTGGCAGACGACTTTTGGCGGCAATGCGAACAAACCGCATTCCTCTGACGGAAAGACTGTGACGCTGACGCCTGCAACCACAGATACGGATGGTTTCTTCTTCTGCGTGATGAAACGCAAAGCCTGAAACAGGTTTTGCACGCGCTGATTTTACTTGGAAAATGCCACGCAGCTTGTTTCAAAGCATTCTAAACTAGAATGTTTGACACAAGTTTGTGATTGGGTCAGAACTCGCTTGCCGCGGCGTGAAGTTATTTCATGCCTGCCCAAGGAGAGGGATCATGATCCGCAAAACAATTCTCAGCGCGTCTTTCGCGCTTCTGGCCGCATCGGCGGCTTTCACAGCGCTTCCCGCCCGCGCCGCGACCGATGCCGCCGCTGTCGTCAAGCATTATGCCGATGTCGCGCATGCGAAATACGAGGATTCGCTGACCACGGCGAAGGTGTTGGACAAGGCAATCGATGCGCTGATCGCGACGCCGAGCGCAGAAACGCTGAAGGCTGCACGCGAAGCCTGGATCAAGGCGCGCGTTCCCTACCAGCAGTCCGAAGTCTACCGTTTCGGCAACCCTGTGGTCGACGCATGGGAAGGCAAGGTCAACGCCTGGCCGCTGGATGAAGGCCTGATCGACTATGTCGATGGCTCCTATGGCACGGAAAGCGACGAGAACGAGCTGTATGTCGCAAACATCATCGCCAATCCGAAGATCAAGATCAGCGGCGAAGAGGTAGATGCCTCGAAGATCACGCCCGAACTGATCGAAAGCCTGCACGAGGCTGGTGATGTCGAAGCCAATGTGACGACCGGTTATCACGCCATCGAGTTCCTGCTCTGGGGTCAGGACCTGAACGGCACCGGACCCGGCGCGGGCAACCGCCCCTATACCGACTATGACAAGAAAAGCTGCACGAACGGCAATTGCGACCGCCGCGCCGACTACCTGAAATCCGCCTCCACCCTGCTGATCAAGGATCTTCAGGAAATGGTGGACGCCTGGGCGCCGGAAGGCGAAGCCGCGAAAACCGTGGAAGCCGATCCGAAAGCGGGCCTCACGGCCATTCTCACCGGCATGGGCTCGCTCTCCTATGGCGAGTTGGCGGGTGAACGCATGAAGCTCGGCCTTCTGCTGCACGATCCGGAAGAGGAGCATGATTGCTTCTCCGACAACACCTATAATTCGCATCTCTATGACGCCATCGGCATCGCTTCGGCCTATACCGGCGAATATACCCGCGTGGACGGCACGAAGATGACCGGCGCCTCGCTTTCGGCACTGGTGGGCGCCAAGGACAAGGCGCTGAACGACGAGATGACGGCGAAGCTGAACAAGACGCTCGACGCCATGCATGCGATGGAAAAGCGCGCACAGACCGTCGAGGCCTACGACCAGATGATCGGCGAAGGCAACAAGGAAGGCAACGCCGTGGTTCAGGCAGCCATCGACGGCCTCCTCGACCAGACGAAAACCGTCGAACGTGTCATCGCGGCGCTCGATCTCGGCAAGATCGAGCTTGAAGGTTCCGACAGCCTCGACAATCCGAACACTGTCTTCAAGTAAGCAGCGGACGGGCCGCAACCCGTTGCGGCCCGTTACTCCCATGCAGTTTTTGCCGCCGTCGATCAGCAAGCCGTTCTTCTTCGCCGGGGCAGCCTGCCTTGTGGCATCGATGACGCTTGCTGCGCCGCTTCGTGACGATCTGACGGAGAAAGACCGCAGGCGCGTTGACACCGTGACCGCGCCGACGACGGATTTTACCCGGCCGGAACCCTTCGAGGCGATGTCCGCCGGGGCGGCGACCAGCACCAATAAACCCGACAGCGGCGCGTTTTCGCATCCTTCCGCCACGATGACGTTCGAGCGGAAACAGGATTTCAAGCTCGGCAACGCGCTGTTCCAGAAGCTCTGGGTGTCTTCCCCCTCCTCCACACAGGCCTCGGACGGGCTGGGGCCGCTCTATAACGCCCGATCCTGCCAGACCTGCCATGTGAAGGACGGCAGAGGCCGTCCGCCGCGTGCCGGAGAAGATGCCGTCTCGATGTTTCTGCGGCTGGCCCGACCGGCCCACAGTGAGGCGGAACGGGCGGCGATTGCGCGCCATGAGGTGCTGAATTTTCCCGACGAGACCTATGGCAGGCAGCTTCAGAACCTTGCCATTCCCGGCCTCGCGGCAGAGGGCAAGCCTCTCGTCACCTATGCCGAAAAGCCCGTGCGGCTTGCCGACGGCGAGGTGGTGATGCTGCGCAAGCCCGACTACGCCGTGGCGGACCTGCAATATGGCCCGCTAGGCGCCGATACCACATTGTCGGCACGCGTCGCCATGCCCACCCTCGGGCTTGGGCTGATCGAGGCCATTGCCGAGGCCGACATCCTGGCCGGCGCCGATCCGGACGACAAAAATGGCGATGGTATTTCCGGTCGTCCGGCCTTTGTGCGGGATCACCGGACCGGCGAGGTGAAACTCGGGCGGTTTGGCTGGAAAGCCCAGAATGCCAGCGTGCGCGATCAAAGCGCCGGCGCCTTTTCCCACGATATCGGCATCTCCACGCCGGACGCTCCAAACGCCTATGGCGATTGCACCGAGGCCCAGAAGGACTGTCTTGCCATGCCGACCGGCGTACAGCCGCGGCTGGGGCCGGTGGAAGCCCCTGATCCCATCCTCGATCTCGTGACATTCTACACCGAGAACCTCGCCGTGCCACAACGTCGCAATGTGGGTGATCCCGCCGTTTTGCAGGGGAAGCAGCTTTTCTACGCATCCGGCTGCACATCCTGCCATATACCGAAATTCGTCACTCGCCGGGACGCCGCCGACCCCATGCATTCTTTCCAGCTGATCTGGCCCTATTCCGATTTTCTACTGCACGATATGGGCGAGGAGCTTGCGGACGGCCAGCAAGTAGGCGAAGCAAGCGGACGCGAGTGGCGAACCCAGCCGCTCTGGGGTATCGGCCTGACGCAAAGCGTAAATGGCAACGGTTTCTACCTGCATGACGGGCGGGCGCGCAGCCTGACAGAAGCAATATTGTGGCACGGCGGCGAAGGCGAGAGCGCGCGCGACGCCTTTGCCGCCTTGCAAAAATCCGACCGGCAGGCTTTGCTGGCTTTTCTGGAGTCCCTTTGATGAAAAATGCCATGCGAAAAATCTCCGGCCTTATCTCCGTGCTGCTGTTTTTGACCATGCAGCCCGCCATGGCGCAGGATGTGGAACTGATGCCGCCGCCGCCGCTCGACCCGGTGCAGGTGCGGGGCGTGATGGAAAAAGCCGTGAACGGTTTCATCCGTCCCGGCTATGATCGTTTCCGGCAATCAGCCGACAGGCTGGAAGGCAGCATGAGGGCTTTCTGCGCCGCGCCTTCCAAAACGGCGGATGAGATGGCCAAGACAGCTTTTGCCGATACGGTCTCAAGCTGGTCGACCATCGAGATCGTGCGCGTTGGCCCGGTGATCGAACATAACCGTTTCGAACGCGTGCTCTATTACCCCGACAAGAAGGGTCTCGGCCTGAAGCAGGTACAGCGTTATCTTGCGGAAAAAGATGAAAGCGTCACCAGCGCCGACAGCCTGAAGGGGAAGAGTGTCGCTGCGCAGGGCCTTGGCGCACTGGAATTCGTGCTCTACGGCACCGGTGCCGATGAACTTCTCGACAAGAAGGGCGATTTCCGTTGCCGTTATGGTGCAGCGATTGCCGGCAACGTCGCCAATGTGGCGGCGGAGCTTTCCGACGGCTGGAACGCGCCCGACGGTGCTTTGAAAAACTGGACGCAGCCCGGAGCGGACAATCCCGTATTTCGCGATGAACGTGAGGCGCTGGTCGCCCTGCTCGGCATTCTCGTGCACGGCTCCGAAGCGATCCGCGACCAGCGTATCGAGACCTTCTACAAAGGGCCGGACAAGGCCAGATTTCCCCGCACGGCCATTTACTGGCGGTCCGGCCTGACCTGGAAGAGCATTGCCGAAAACATCAAGGCTGTTCAGACCTTGCTGCACACGGCGGATATGGTGGAACTCGTGCCGCCCGACCAGCGCTCCATCGTCAACTCCATCGACTTCATCGCCAAATCGATGATCCGCATTGCCGGAACGATCGATACCAACGTGGAAAAAGCGCTTGATGACAATCAGCAGCGCGCCAAGGTCGATTATCTACTGCTCAACGGCAAAGACCTGATCTACCGCCTCAACGACCAATATGGCGGCGCAATCGGCCTCAGCTCCGGCTTTTCCTTCGCCGACGGAGACTGAACCGGTGATATCAGGCAAAAAGCGGGTGCTGATAGACCGGCGCAGCTTCATCAAGGCGGCGGGAATTCCCTTTCTCGCAGCGCTTGCCCCCGGCTCGCTGCACGCGCTCGAGCGTGCCGATGCCGTTTTCGCTTCCGCCTTCCGGGCCCGTGACGGGTCCTACGGCATCGCAACGGTAAGCGAACGCGGCGAGATCATCGACCGCGTCACCCTGCCGTCCCGTGCCCATGGAATGGCGACGAGCCATGCGACGGGCATGACGGTGGCCTTCGCGCGCAGGCCCGGCACCTTCTTCATGGCCTTCGACCCGGCGCGGCGTCGCGAGCCTATCATCATGCACACGCCGGAAAACCGCCACTTCTACGGCCACGGGCAATTTTCCCCCGACGGCGCGATCCTCTATGCCAGCGAAAACGATTTCGACGGCAATCGCGGCGTTATCGGGCTTTATGATGCCCGAAACGGATTTGTCCGCATCGGCGAGTACGACGCTCACGGCGTCGGCACCCATGACATGACGGTGAGCGATGACGGGCGGCTGATCGTCATCGCCAATGGCGGCATCGAAACCCACCCGGATTTCGGCCGTACCAAACTCAATATCGACAGCATGCAGCCGTCGCTCGTGCTTCTTGATGCTGCCAGTGGCCAGTTGATCCAGAAACATGCGATGCCGGAGCAGCTGCGTCAGCTTTCCACCCGCCATGTCGATCTCGGTGATGACGGGCGCGTCTGGTTCGCCTGCCAATATGAGGGGCCGCGCAACGACCTTCCGCCGCTCGTCGGCCATTTCTCGAAGGGCGAGGACCTGGCCTTCGTCGATCTGCCGGAGGAGACGACAGTGCGCCTTGCCAATTATGTCGGGGCCATCGCCGTCAACCGACGTGACGGACTGGTGGGCCTGACCTCGCCCAACGGCAACGCCGCCGTGACGCTGGATGCAAAAACCGGGCGTGTCGTATCGGAGACGACGGTGCGTGAGGCAGCGGGCGTCGCCCCTGCCGAGAGTGGCATTGCGATTTCTTCCTATGACGGATTTTTCGAGACCGTTCGCAGCGAGGTGGCATGGGATCAGCACATCGTGCGCATCTCCGGCTAAAATACTGAAAAGGCACGGGAACAAAAGCACGGCCGGTGCATTGGATGCGTCATGAAAAACCTTGCCGTGTACATTATTTTCGTGGTTGCAGTCGTTGCCATTGGAGCGCTGATCGGCGTCAACAACGTGCCCGGCGAATGGTATCAATCGCTGCAGAAACCATTCTTCAATCCACCCAACTGGATCTTCGGCCCGGTCTGGACAACGCTTTACGTGATGATCGGCATCGCCGGGGCGCGGACATGGATCCGCAAGCCGATGGGGACGCGCATGCGTCTCTGGTTCACGCAGATGGTGCTGAATTTTCTGTGGTCGCCGATCTTTTTCGGCATGCAAAGCCCGACAGGCGGGCTTGTCATCATCATTCCGATGCTGATCTGCATCGTCGCTTTCATCACGCTCACCTACAGCCGTGACAGGATATCGATGTGGCTATTCGTGCCCTATGCCGTTTGGGTCGCCTTTGCCACGATGCTGAACGCGAGTATCGTCTTGCTGAACTAAATTTTGCCCGAGCAATCCTTGCCTTGCCCGTCGCCACACGCCATGTCAGTTTGCGATGGGGACTTAATTTAGGCAGGTAGACCATGGAGATCACGGATCCCGGCGATTTTCGTCAGCGGATAGAAAGAAGCTTTGCGCGGCAGGGTGTGGTGCAGGCAATCGATGCGCAGATAAGCCGTATCGAACATCGGCTGGTGGAAATCGAGCTGCCCTTTCATGAAAAGCTGACGCAGCAGCACGGTATCTTGCATGCGGGCGTCATCGCCGCCGGTCTGGACACCGCCTGCACCTATGCCGCCTATACGATCATCGAGCCGGAAGCTTCGCTGCTGACCATCGAGTTCAAGGTCAACCTCATGTCCCCCGGACGCGGCGAGCGGTTTCTCTTTCGTGGCGAAATCATCAAGCCCGGAAATAATCTGATCGTGGCCGATGGCCGCGCCTATGCGCTTTCGGACGGGCCGGCAAAGCTGATCGCCTCCATGACGGGCACAATGATGGTCGTAAAAGGCCGCGAGGATATTACCGGATGAGTTACCGGCTTTTGCATGTTGCGGACAAATCCGTTCTTTTCGTCATGGCGGCTTCCGCCGAATACGGCCCGCATCTCCAGGCGCGCATCGCGCCCTTGATGACCGGCGTCGGCCCGGTCGAGGCGGCGATTTCGGTCACGGCCGTTCTTGCCGGTCTCGATGCGGCAGACCATCTGCCTGATCTCGTCGTTTCGCTCGGCTCCGCCGGATCGCGGACGCTGGAGCAAACGGGCGTCTATCAGGCGATTTCGGTTTCCTATCGAGACATGGATGCTTCCGCCTTCGGTTTCGAAAAGGGCCGTACGCCGTTCCTCGATCTGCCGGCCGAGGTGGCCCTGCCCTTGCGCATACCCGGTCTTGCCGAGGCGCGGCTTTCCACCGGCGCCAACGTCATCTCGGGCGAGGCCTATGGGCTGATCGACGCAGATATGGTTGAAATGGAAACCTATGCCGTGCTCAGGGCCTGCCAGCGCTTCGGCTTGCCGCTCGTCGGCCTGCGCGGTATTTCCGATGGCAAGGCCGATGTAAACCATGTGGACGACTGGACGGAATATCTGCACATCATCGATGAAAAGCTCGCAGATGCCATCGACCGGCTATGCCGCGCCATCGCAGACGGCGCGATCACCCTTTGAAACCTTGCGATTTTCGCAAATTTCCGCTGTTTGACACCCGCTTCCGGGTTGCCTAAAGCCGCCATTTTCTTTAAAGGCTCGCCATGACCCAGATAGCCCATCCCGACAGCATTCTCATCATCGATTTCGGCAGCCAGGTGACGCAGCTGATTGCGCGCCGCATCCGCGAGGCCGGGGTCTACTGCGAAATCCATCCGTTCCAGAATGCCGCAGAGGCGTTTGAGAAGCTTCAGCCCAAGGGCGTGATCTTCTCCGGCGGCCCCGCATCGGTGACGGCTGAAGGAAGCCCGCGCGCGCCGCAGGCGGTGTTCGACAGCAAGGTTCCAATCCTCGGCATCTGCTACGGCCAGCAGACGCTCTGCACCCAGCTCGGCGGCGTTGTCGAGGGTGGCCATGCGGCAGAATTCGGCCGCGCCAACATCGACATCAAAAAGGCAAGCCCGCTTTTCGACGGCTTCTGGGAACAGGGCGAGAGCTATCCCGTCTGGATGAGCCACGGCGACCGCGTGACGAAGCTGCCGGAAGGTTTCGAGGTCATCGCAACCTCCGAAAATGCGCCTTTCGCCATCGCGGCGGACGAGACGCGCCATTATTACACCACCATGTTCCACCCGGAAGTGGTGCACACGCCTGACGGCGGCAAGCTGCTTTCCAACTTCGTGCACAAGATCGTCGGTCTGAAATCCGACTGGACGATGGCGGCCTATCGCGCCGAGATGATCCGCAAGATCCGCGATCAGGTCGGCACCGGCCGCGTGCTCTGCGCATTGTCGGGCGGCGTCGATTCCTCTGTTGCGGCGATCCTCATCCATGAGGCGATCGGCGACCAGCTGACCTGCGTTTACGTGGACCACGGCCTGATGCGGCTTGGCGAAAGCGAGCAGGTCGTCGGCATGTTCCGCGACCATTACAATATTCCGCTGGTGCATGTGGATGCCGCAGACATGTTCCTCGGG
Organism: Rhizobium sp. GR12; assembly: GCF_036596185.1. Classification (NCBI taxonomy): domain Bacteria; kingdom Pseudomonadati; phylum Pseudomonadota; class Alphaproteobacteria; order Hyphomicrobiales; family Rhizobiaceae; genus Rhizobium; species Rhizobium sp. GR12. Next base: position 394,053 of record NZ_JASXTH010000001.1, read on the forward strand.
GAACTGGCTGGCGTTTCCGACCCGGAAGCGAAGCGCAAGACCATTGGCCGCCTGTTCATCGAAGTCTTCGAAGCCGAAGCGGCGAAGATTGCCGCAGATGGCAAGGGCGCGCCGAAATTCCTGGCACAGGGCACGCTTTACCCTGACGTCATCGAAAGCGTTTCTTTCTCCGGCGGCCCCTCCGTCACCATCAAGAGCCACCACAATGTCGGCGGTCTTCCCGAGCGCATGAACATGAAGCTGGTGGAGCCGCTGCGTGAGCTTTTCAAGGACGAGGTGCGTGCGCTTGGCCGCGAACTCGGCCTGCCGGAAAGCTTCATCGGTCGCCACCCCTTCCCCGGTCCGGGTCTGGCGATCCGCTGCCCCGGCGCGGTCACCCGTGAGAAGCTCGATATTCTGCGCAAGGCCGATGCAGTCTATCTCGACGAAATCCGCAAGGCCGGTCTTTACGACACCATCTGGCAGGCCTTCGCCGTGCTGCTGCCGGTGCAGACGGTTGGCGTGATGGGCGACTACCGCACCTATGACTTCGTCTGTGCGTTGCGTGCCGTGACCTCCGTGGACGGCATGACGGCGGATTTCTATCCCTACGACATGAATTTCCTCGGCCGCGCGGCAACCCGCATCATCAACGAAGTCCGCGGCATCAACCGTGTCGTCTATGATGTTACGAGCAAGCCGCCCGGCACGATCGAGTGGGAATAAAACCGAGGCGGAGCAATTTCGCCTTTCGTTCTTCTTTTGTTCTTTATTTCGTCGCCGCACGATGATAGGTTCCCGGCCTTGGCATAAGGCTGTGGAGCATCGTCATGGGTTGCGAGTTGACGGATGGAGGAGCTTTAAGGCAGCTCTATTTTGATGGGCTGGAGCCGCAGAAAATACGGCGCTTCAGTCCGCGATTTCTCAGCAAGCTGTTGCTGGTCTTGAAGCCGCCGCCGACCCTCGCGGCGAGAATTTTTGCCGATGCATCACACCACGCGGAAGGACGCACGCTGCGTGAGGCCTATCCTGCGGAGCTTCTGCATATAACGCTGATGTGTATCGGATGTTTCGATACCGTCCCTCACGGCCTGACAAACAGGCTGAAGGCGGCATTGGGGGAAGTCAGGGCACGGCCCGTTCCGATCACGCTGGATGCAAGCTCGCTTTTCGGCAATCGAAACAGCCTGGTGCTGCGAAGCAATCGTGACATGCCGGAGATGAGCGCTCTGGTGAAGATGTTACAGCGCGCGCTTTGGCGGGCAAATCTTCCCTATATCGCCGCATCGTCTTTCACGCCGCACATCACCATGATTTACGGCTGCGGGAAGATAGAGCCGATGCCGGAAGGAAAACCCTATAGCTGGTTGGCTGGCAATTTTGAGCTGATTTTCAGCCACAATGGCGAAACACGGCACGAGTCACTTGGACGCTTCGCGCTTTCGGCGAAAGCCGATCGTTACGAGCCGCTTGAAAGCCAGATACCTTTACCGGAAAAAGTGATCGGCCCCAAAAAACGGTCCAATCGAAAGCTGGCGGTACGGTAACGCCACCAGAACTCATGCACGAGCGAGGCGGTGTCGCCTCGCTGCAAACGATAACCAGCTTAGAGCTGGACCTTGTCGAAAGCCTTGCCGTCGATGCCAAGGGCTTCGAGGTCGGCGCGGGCCGGCTTGCGATGCGCGCGAACAGCGGCCGAAACCGACAGTGCTGCACCGAGAACGGCGAAAGTTTCGCCGAAGAAGTTACGCGATGTCTTTGCAACCTGACGCATTTTTCTCTCCATATTTGATAGCCAAATAGTGGGTATTTTCGGCCTGTTCTACAACTCATGATGTAGCAAGGAAGCCATGCAGCTTTGCTCGCGCTCGTTTGGATGTCAGCTTTTGCGTTTTTGCATAGCTTAAAGCGCACCCTCAGGCGGCGGCTTGAATAAGACGCATATTTTGTTATGCCGGTGGGCCAAGGCAAAGAGGCGGACAACATGACGGTCACCATTTACGGCATCAAGAACTGCGACACGATGAAAAAGGCGAGAAGCTGGCTGGAAGCCACCGGCATCGACTATTCTTTCCATGACTATAAGTCAGCGGGTATCGACCGGGCTCAGCTTGAGACATGGTGCGATGCCGCAGGCTGGGAAACGGTTCTCAACCGCGCCGGCACCACCTTCAAGAAGCTGGATGACGGCAAGAAAGCCGATCTGGGTCGTGAAAAGGCCATCGGGCTGATGCTGGAGCAGCCCTCCATGATCAAGCGCCCCGTGCTGGAGGCCAGGGACAAGATAACCGTCGGTTTCAAGCCGGACACCTATCAGACCCTCTTTGCGTGAGCGCCGCCCGCCATGTCCAGGACAACCCGCGCGACACAGATGCTGACCAAGGCCGGCATAAGCTTCACCACAGTCACCTATGACTATGACCCGAATGCGGACCGGATCGGCTTGCAGGCGGCCGAGGCAATCGGTGAGGCGCCGCATCTGGTCTTGAAAACGCTGATGGCGGAGCTGGACGGCAAGCCGATCTGCGTCGTCGTGCCCTCCGACCGCGAGGTGAGCATGAAGAAGCTCGCAGCAGCATTCGGCGGCAAATCCGCCAGCATGATGAAGCCTGCCGATGCGGAACGGGCAACCGGTTATCATGTCGGCGGCATCAGCCCTTTCGGGCAGAAGAAGCAGGTGCCGACGGCCATCGAAACGCAGGCCATGGCCCATGAATATGTATATATAAACGGCGGGCAGCGTGGCCTGCAGGTAAGACTTTCCCCTCTCGATGCGCAGGCGGCGCTGAAGGCCGTCGCCGCGCCGCTTGTGGCCGACTGATGCTCTCAGACCGCTTTTGAAAGCATTTGGCTTTCGAAAAGAATGGGCTATGGTCGGCGCCTCAGATTGACATATACGAAGGCAGATCATGACCGTTTCCCCCATCGATCCCGTCAAACTCGAAAAACTTGCCGAAGTCGCCGTCAAGGTCGGCCTGCAATTACAGAAAGATCAGGATCTGGTGATTACTGCTCCACTGGCGGCATTGCCGCTGGTGCGGTTCTTGACCAAACACGCCTATCTTGCCGGTGGCGGGCTGGTCACCACCTTCTATTCCGACGAGGAAACCACGCTTTCCCGCTACCGCCACGCCAGTGACGCGAATTTCGACCGGGCTTCCGGCTGGCTTTATGAAGGCATGGCGGAGGCCTATGCCAATGGTGCGGCACGTCTTGCGATCGCGGGCGACAACCCGATGCTGCTGGCCGAACAGGACCCTGCCAAGGTGGCGCGCGCCAACAAGGCCAATTCCACGGCCTACAAGCCGGCGCTGGAGAAGATCTCCAACTTCGACATCAACTGGAACATCATCTCCTATCCGAACCCGTCCTGGGCGAGGCAGGTCTTTCCCGATGTGACGGAAGACGAAGCGGTCCGCAAACTCGCGGACGCCATCTTTGCCGCCTCGCGGGTGGATCTGGCGGATCCGGTCGCGGCATGGGCGAAGCACAATGCCAATCTCGCCAAGCGTTCGGCATGGTTGAACGGAGAACACTTCGCTTCGCTGCATTTCACCGGTCCCGGCACGGATGTGAAAATCGGGCTGGCGGACGGCCACGAATGGCATGGCGGCGCATCCACCGCCAAGAACGGCGTGACCTGCAACCCCAACATCCCGACGGAAGAAGTGTTCACCACGCCGCATGCGCTGCGCGTGGATGGTTACGTGTCCAGCACGAAGCCGCTTTCACATCAGGGAACGCTGATCGACGATATCCAGGTGAAGTTCGAGGCCGGCCGCATCGTGGAAGCCAAGGCTTCGAAGGGCGAAGCCGTGCTGAACAAGGTGCTCGATACCGACGAGGGCGCGCGGCGTCTGGGGGAAGTGGCGCTTGTGCCGCATTCCTCACCGATCTCGGCAAGCGGCATCCTGTTCTACAACACGCTATTCGACGAAAACGCCTCCTGCCACATTGCGCTGGGGCAATGCTATTCGAAGTGCTTCGTCGACGGTGCTTCGCTGTCGCAGGATCAGATCAAGACCCAGGGCGGAAATTCCAGCCTGATCCACATCGACTGGATGATCGGTTCCGACAAGGTGGATATTGACGGCGTGAAGCCGGATGGCTCCACGGTTCCGGTGATGCGCAAGGGCGAATGGGCCTGACGGGGCCTATCTCGGCAACTGGCTACGCTGACTGAGCCAGATGCTGAAAAGCACCGCAACAAACCCAACGATCTGCGCTGGCGTGAGGCTTTGGCCTAGCGCCAGCCAGCCGAGCAAAGTCGCAACGACAGGGCTTAGAAAACCGAGCGATGCGGCAGCGGAGGGTTCGATGCGGGCGAGCCCACGAAACCACAGAAAATAGGTCAAGGCCGCACCGATAATCCCGAGATAGACCATGCCGAGAATATTGGCCGTGGTCGGTGCAGGTAACGCCGGTTCCAGGAAATATGCGACCGGCAGGAGCAGGATGCCGCCGGCCGTCAATTGCCAGGCCGTAAAGGTGAGGTTCGATACCGGTGGCCGCCATTTCCGGGTCAGCACAGTTCCGAAGGCCATGGATACGGCACCGGCAAGACCCGCAGCCACGCCGATACCATCCAGAGCAGCAGCACCCGGCGCCAGAACCAGAAGCGCAACGCCGACAATGCCGAGAAAACCAGCGGCGATGGCGAGCGGCCGAACCGGCGCGGAGAGAAACAGCCGGGAAAGGCCGATCACGATCAGGGGCTGGACCGCGCCCACAGTCGCTGCGACACCGCCGGGCAACCGATAGGCCGACACAAAGAGCATCGCCCAGAAAAACGAGAAATTCAGTGCGCCGAGAATAAAGCTGCGCGGCCACCAGATGCCTTCCGGCAGTTTTCTGACGAGAAGCAGCAACAACACGCCAGCAGGCAATGCGCGCAGCATCGCGACATGGAATGGATATCCCTGCGGCAAAAATTCGGTCGTGACGAAGTAGGTTGTCCCCCAGATTGCGGGGGCGAGTGCGGTCACCAGCACGTCGGCTGCATATGTCGTATTTTTCTTCATTTCAAGATTCTCTACGTCAAGATAAATACGATCTAGTCAATTTTATCTTGACGTCAAGATACCAATTGTTATGCCTTGGTGATGAGCAAAGAACCGCTGGACCACGTTGATCATATTCTGGCGCAATGGCGCAGAGAGCGACCCGATCTCGACGTCGGGCCCATGGGGCTACTCGGGCGTTTGAACCGGCTCAGCACGCATCTTGGCCGCGAGGTCGAGGCGGTGCTGCTGAAACACGGCCTTTCCTCCTCCGCTTTCGATGTGCTGGCGACATTACGGCGCGCGGGGCCACCCTACCGGCTTTCTCCCGGCGATCTGCTGGCCATGACCATGGTGAGTTCCGGCACCATGACCAACCGGATCGACCAGCTGGAAAAAGCCGGACTGGTGGAGCGCATTCACAACCCGCAGGACCGTCGCAGCGTGCTGATATCATTGACCGAGCGGGGATTTGCCATTGTCGAGGACGCGGTCAGCGCCCATGTCGAGAACCAGAAACGGCTGGTCGCCCACCTCAGCGAGGAAGAACGCACGACGCTGAACCGGCTTCTCAAGCGGTTCTTGCAGGATTTCGAGGAATAGGCTTGCGGCGCGGACAGGGACCGGCAATCGCGCCGGCGATGATGCTTGTTTCCGTGAAAAAAATCCTGTAAGCAATTTTCCGTAAACCTGTACTACAGGTTGGAGGAAAAATGTATAACGCCATTTCGCATGAAACCGGTCTCGTCAGCAGCACGATTGGCGCAATCACTCGCCACATTCGCGAAAACGAACTTGCCCCCGGCGCAAAGTTGCCAAGCGAACTTTCGCTTTCGCAACAGCTCGGCGTCTCCCGCACAGTTGTCCGCGAAGCCTTCCGGTCTTTGTCAGCCATGCGGCTGATCGATGTCAACGCCGGCAAGCGCGCCACCGTGGCGACGCTGGATCACGGCGCGATGTCGCTGATGTTCGAACATGGCATTCACACCGAGCAGATCAACATCCAGCAGATTTACGACGTGCGCCGCACCATCGAAGTCAGAACCGTGACCTTGGCGGCGCTCAGGCGAACGGATACGGAAGCGCTCACCATTCTCGGTCATGCCAACAATATGGAGCGGGATTTCGGCGACAACGACAAGGTCATGGAACACGATCTGGCCTTTCACCTCGCCATTGCCAAAGCCTCCAAGAACCCGGTTTTCGAACTCATTCTCGGGGCCTTCCAGAATGTGACACGCCGAACATGGCCGATCGGCTGGAAAAGCCGCACATCCGACGCGCAGCGCCATGCCGCAGGTGAACTTCACGTCGCCATTGGACAGGCCATTGCCGCAGGCGACCCGCAAACGGCCGCAACGCTGATGGCGCGGCATTTCGATGAAAGCGTGCACGCGCTTCTGGCCGCCGGCATCGCCTGATTTTTCAACGCAGTTCCAGATGGAAAACTGCCTGCCTCTGGAGGAGACACTTCATGAAAATTACCAAACTTGAAACCGTCCGCGTGGCGGAACGGGCAAACCTGCTCTGGGTTCTGGTCCATACGGATGAGGGCATTACCGGGCTTGGCGAAACCTTCTACGGCGCGGCGACGGTGGAAACCTATGTGCACGAATATATCGCACCCCGCGTGATCGGCCGCGATCCGCTGCAGATCGACCTTCTGGCACAGGATCTCGTCGGTTATCTCGGCTTTCGTTCATCGGGTGCGGAAGTACGCGGCAATTCGGCCTTCGATATCGCGCTTTGGGATATTTTCGGCAAGGCCACCAACCAGCCCATCGCCCAATTGCTCGGCGGTTTCAGCCGCAAGGAAATCCGCACCTACAATACCTGCGCCGGCACGGAATATATCAAGAAGGCCACCGGCCAGCAGACGGCCAATTACGGCCTGTCCGGCGGTAAGGATTATGACGATCTGAACGGCTTCCTGCACCGGGCGGACGAACTTGCCCATTCGCTTCTGGAAGACGGCATCACGGCCATGAAGATCTGGCCTTTCGACGCGGCGGCGGAAAAGACGCGCGGGCAATATATCTCGATGCCGGACCTGAAAAGCGCGCTCGAGCCTTTCGAAAAAATCCGCAAGGCGGTGGGCGACAAGATGGATATCATGGTGGAATTTCACTCCATGTGGCAGCTTCTGCCCGCCATGCAGATCGCCAAGGCGCTCACGCCCTACCAGACCTTCTGGCACGAAGACCCGATCAAGATGGACAGCCTTTCCAGCCTGACGCGTTATGCCGCCGTTTCGCCAGCGCCGATTTCCGCATCGGAGACGCTCGGCTCCCGCTGGGCGTTCCGCGATCTTCTGGAAACCGGTGCTGCCGGCGTGGTGATGCTGGATATCAGCTGGTGCGGCGGGCTTTCCGAGGCGCGCAAGATCGCCTCGATGGCGGAGGCCTGGCATCTGCCGGTCGCGCCGCATGATTGCACCGGCCCGGTGGTGCTGTGCGCCTCCACGCATCTGTCGCTCAATGCACCGAATGCGCTGGTGCAGGAAAGTGTGCGCGCCTTCTACAAGACCTGGTATCGCGATCTCGTCACCGCATTGCCCGAGGTGAAAAACGGCATGATCACCGTGCCGCCGGGCGCCGGTCTCGGCATGGAGCTGCACCCCGATATCGAAAAGACCTTCACCGTCAGCCGCCGTTTTTCGGATGCGGCGTCGATCTGATCAGAACAGGCTGCCCTGATTGCCCGGGCCAGAAGAAGCCGGTTTTACCGGCTTCTTTTTGGGTGCCACGGCGGCCTCCGGAGACGGTTCCGCCTCGCCCGTGGTGAGCGCCGATACGCGGCCATCGGCAAATTCCATCGATACCACAGCACCGGATGCAATAGCGGCAGCGCGGGTCAGCGGCCGGTTTTCCCCGTCGCGGATAACAGCGTAACCGCGATTGAGCACGTTCTTGTAGGAGAGCGATTGCAGGATGCGGTCATGGGCGGCAAGGCCCGAGCGGTTCTGCGCCATACGGTGCAGCACAGCGGTATCGGCCCGGCGCGCGGCGGTGACCACCCGCTCCTTCTGCCGCTCCAGCTGGCTGAGCAGGCGAGCGGGGAGAGAACGCAGCGAAGAATCGAACGAATCGACACGGCCTTTTCCCTGCAACAGACGCCGCTCCACCAAGGTTTCAGCGCGGTGCATGCGCTCGGTAATCCGCTGCCTGTGATGCTTGAGACCATTCAGCAAGGTTTCCGGCCTGAGACCCGAGGCGGAACGTTCGAAGGCACGGCGCTTGTTCAGCGTCGTCATTTCAAGCCCACGGCCGAGACCGCTCGCGGCCTCATCGAAGCGGCGGCGCGGCAAAGCGAGAAGCTGGTCCAGCGACGGCAGCGCGCGCACCAACGCCCGCACGCCCTGACGGCGATTGTCCATCTGCCGCGAGACCGAGCCGGAAAGGCGCGCAGTCAGGCCGGAAAGCTGCGCTTCCAGCTCAGCCCGCACCGGTACGGCCATTTCGGCGGCACCTGTCGGCGTCGGCGCTCGCACATCGGCGGCGTAGTCGATCAATGTCGTATCGGTTTCATGCCCTACGGCGGAAATCAGCGGGATTTCACTTTCGGCAGCCGCACGCACGACGATTTCGTCGTTGAAGCTCCACAAATCTTCCAGGCTGCCGCCACCACGGGCGACGATCAGCACATCGGGACGCGCAATCTCCCCACCGGGTTGAAGCGCATTGAAGCCGCGAATGGCGTTCGCCACCTCCTCGCCCGAGCCTTCGCCCTGCACCTTGACCGGCCAGACGACGACATGGACGGGAAAACGATCCGAGATGCGGTGAAGAATATCGCGAATGACCGCGCCCGTGGGCGAGGTGACAACACCGATGACACGCGGCATGAACGGCAGACGGCGCTTGCGTTCCGGATCGAACAGCCCTTCCGCTGCCAGACGCCGGCGGCGGTCTTCCAGCAGCGCCATCAGCGCGCCTGCACCGGCCGGTTCGAGGCTTTCTATGACGATCTGGTATTTCGAGGAACCCGGGAAGGTGGTGACCTTTCCGGTGGCGATGACTTCCATGCCCTCTTCCGGGCGAAACTTCAGCCGCGAGAAAGTGCCTTTCCAGATCACCGCATCGATGCGGGCACGATCGTCCTTCAGCGAAAAATAGGCGTGTCCCGAGGAATGCGGACCACGATAGCCGGAAATCTCGCCGCGCACTCGCACCTGATCGAAAGCCGTCTCCACCGTTCGCTTGATGGAACCCGACAGTTCGGACACCGAAAACTCGGCAAGATTGCTCAATGCGGCATTGGAGAAGAAATCACTCATGCCTGTTTGTAACCAAAACCTGTCGATTCGGAAATGCCGGCGCTGACCGGCCCTGTTTTAACGGCGATGAAACCATATCCTCAACTAACGGGTTAGGAAAATGAGGAATGGGGGAGAAAACAAGGGTTCGTTAGGGAAGGAGACGCTACGTCTTGTCCCAGACCCGGCAACCAAAGAGGAGGCGGCACCCATGATTTTTCTTACCGCCACAGTGCTCGGCGTAACCGCAGTTGCGTTGCGTTCGGTATTCAGCATCGTTTTCATCTGCCTGATGATTATCGGCGCCTATGGTGTCGCAATGGCGCTCTCTTCCACGGCCGTACCCCTGATGTCGCTGCTCCTGGCGCTTGCCGGTTACAATTTCGGTGTCGTGGGTGTCGTCATCAGCCTTCTCGTGCTGCAACGCCCGCGCTCCACACAGCCGACGCTTTAAAAGCGCACGGCCTTGCGGCTTCCCCACTTTGCCCTGACCGAGATTTACGGATTGACCGTAGACCTCGCCATCACCTGCCTGCTGATTTTTTATATCGGAGTCGACCCGCTCGCCGCCCGTCTGCCGGGAGCTTTGGCAGGGCTTGTGACGAGTTGGCGGCTGAACCGTTCGAACGGCGATGGACCCGGCAAGGTGAACGGCTTTCCAACGAACGCCGTCACGCTTATCTCCCGCACCGTCGGCGTCGGACTATTCGTCCTGCTGCAATGGCGCAATCCGCTGGTGCAGCCGCTCGTTCCGCTCGCCTTCTCTGTGCTTGCAGCACTGGCGCTGGCGCTTTACGGCTACCGGCGACTGCAAAAGCAGCAGACGGACCGGGATTAAACCGTCTCCCAACCGTCCTTTTCGGCCGCCCGATAAATGGCGTCGATGAAAAGCTGGTTCTTCCTCGAACTTTCCAGAGTAACGACTTCACCCTCGCCCTTCACTGCCCGGGCAAAGGCTTCCGCCTGCAGCTTGTACTGGCGGCTATCCTGAAACCGGAAGATTTGCGACTGGTTATGGGCCTGATTGGTCAGCTCGATCTCCTCCGCACCCCAGCGATTGGCGTTGAAGGGAGATTTGACCTCGATGTAACCGTCAGTACCGTGAAAAACCATCAGCTGGCGGGCGGCAAGCTGCGTCGCCAGATAAAAACTCAGTTCGAAATCGCCAAAATCGGCCCTGACGCTGGAGTAGATATCGGTGCCGAATTCCCTGTCGCGCTCGACGCTCGCCTGTACGCGCTTCGGCTCGGCACCGGTGGCAAAACGGGTGACGATGGTCGGGTAAACGCCGATATCCGGCAAGGCCCCGCCCCCCAATTCGGGAATATTGCGCATATTGCCGGGATCGCGGTTGAAGTAGCTGAAAGCACCCTGCACATGCTTCAGCGTTCCAATCGCACCTGATGCCAGTAATTCCTTCACCTTGGCCCAAACAGGAGAATAGGTGACCATGAAGGCCTCCGACACAACGACGCCATTGCTGTCGCGCGCCGCGATGATAGCGTCGATTGCCTCAGCTTTCAGAGCAATCGGCTTTTCGCACAGAACATGTTTACCGGCATTGGCGGCTTTTATCGCCCATTCCACATGTTGAGCGGTGGGAAGCGGAATATAGACGGCATCGATCACATCCGACGCCAGCATCTCCTCATAGGAGCCGAAGGCATGGGGCACGGAAAAACGGTCGGCAACCGCGCGGGCCTTGGCGTGATCGCGACTGGCGATGGCGCTGACCACACAGTTCTGCGCATCCTGTATCGCCGGAATGACATGATCCTGAGCGATTTTCGCCGTTGAAATTATTCCGAAGCGCAACATTCCATTCTCCCACTCTGCAATTTCCGGAAACTTACCATTGTCGTGCAGCGTGGCAAGCCGTGCGAAAGCGAGACGGCGAAAGTGGATGGCTGGATTTGTCCCTCCTTTGTCGGTTTGCCTGCTTTTCTCCATCCTTTCTAGGGTGGATTATGCTATGCATGAACCCAATGGAGAATCATGAAATGTCCTCTTCTCACACCGCCCTTCTTGTCATCGACGTTCAGGAGTCCTTCCGGCATACCCCTTATTTCGAGGAAAGCGGACTTGCCGCCTATCTGGAGAAGCAGCAGGCGCTGATCGATGGCGCGAAAGCCGCCGGGATTCCCGTCGTGCAAATCTTCCACGTCGATGGCGACCGGGCCTTTGCAGAAGAGAGCGGGTATATCCGAGCGCTGGAGGGTGTGCGCATCACCCCTGACGTCACCTTTCACAAGAACCGCCATTCGGCTTTCGCCGGCACCGGTCTCGATATCTGGCTGACGCAGAAGGGTATCAACCGGCTGATCGTGTCCGGCATCCGCACCGAACAATGCTGCGAAACGACTACTCGTCATGCATCTGACCTCGGTTACACCGTCGACTACGTCACCGAGGCGACGCTCACCTTTCCGATGACGCACGCCTCCGGCACTGTGTTCAGTGCGGACGATATCCGCACGCGGACGGAACTGGTACTGGCCGGCCGCTTCGCACGCATCGCGACCGTCGACGACGTTCTGGAAACTGTCAAAAAGGCCGCATGATGGACAAAGGCGGCACACGTATCATTCCCTTTTACACGCTTGTGCCGCCGCATGCGCTGTTGCTCGACATTGCCGGTCCGCTGGAGGTAATCCGTTACGCCAACGGGGAACAGCGCGACATCCATTTCGACTGCCGCTACATAGCAGAGCATGACCAACAGCAATCCTCTATCGGCCTTGGGCTTTGCGGGCTGGAGACCCTGCCCGCGACCCTGCCGGAAAATGCCTTCCTGCTGATTTCCGGCAGCATCGCCCGCTTCGACAACGCGCCGGAGATGCGACGGGAGCGGCAGGCGCTGGTGGCATGGCTACGCCGCGCAGTGCGCGCGGACACCACAGTCATTTCCATCTGCTCCGGCGCGCTTCTGGCGGGCGACGCCGGGCTTTTCGACGGGCGGAGCTGCACGACACATGCGGATTGCGTCGAAGCGCTGCGCCGCATCGCGCCGCTGTCGCAGGTGGCCGAAAACCGCCTTTTCGTCGAGGATGGCAACCGCTTCTCAAGTGCCGGTATTTCCACCGGCACCGATCTGATGCTGCATGTCGTTTCCCGCCTGACATCGCCGGCGGTCGCAGCGCGGATTGCCAAAAACATGGTCGTTTATCTCAGACGCAGTGGCAACGATCCGCAAATCTCCCCCTGGCTTACCGGCCGCAACCACATCCACCCCGCCATTCACCGGGTGCAGGACCGGGTGATGACTGAGCCGGCTCAGGACTGGTCGCTGGAACGGTTGGCGGATATTGCCGCACTCAGCGAAAGGCATCTGTCCCGCCTGTTTCGCGAGCATACCGGGATCAGTGTCATCGACTACGTCAACCTGATGCGGGTCAATCTCGCCCGTGACATTCTTGCAAACAGCCGCCTGGATATGGAAGCCATCGCCGAGCGGGCGGGCTTTGCCTCTGCCCGACATTTGCGGCGCGTGTGGCAACAGCACAATCGCCTCCCGCCCAGCCACTATCGCGGCTTTCAGGCCTGATTTCAGCCGCTTTTTCCCGTTGCCTGATGAATGCCATCAAAGGAATTGAATGGTTATGACGGCAAGCAGTTGCTAATCTTGCCACAAGACAGCAACAGGAGCATTCCCCGTGGAAAAACGAAGCCTTGGCCGCACCGGCCTCTCCATCGCCCCGATCGTCTTCGGCGGCAACGTGTTCGGCTGGACGGCGGACGAGAAAACTTCCTTTGCCCTGCTCGATGCATTTTTCGACGCCGGCTTCAACGCCATCGACACGGCGGATGTCTATTCGGCATGGGTGGACGGGCATGAGGGCGGCGAGTCCGAGGCCATCATCGGAAAGTGGCTGAAACAGTCGAGCGTGAAGCGCGAAGATGCGGTGATCGTCACCAAGGTCGGTTTCGACAATCGCGGTCAGAAGACCGGCCTCAGCGCCAAATGGATCGCAGAGGCCGTCGAAGCTTCGCTGAAGCGGTTGCAAACCGACTATATCGATCTTTACCTCGCCCATAAGCCGGACGCGGACGTGCCGCTGGAGGAAACGCTTGCCGCCTTCGCAAAGTTGAAGGAACAGGGAAAAATCCGCGCCATCGGCTGCTCCAACTATTCGGCGAGCCAGCTTCAGGAGACGTTGGACACGGCTGCGAAGAATAATCTTCCGCGTTACGACGTGCTGCAGCCGGAGTATAATCTCTACAACCGCGCGGATTTCGAAGGCCCGCTTGCCGAACTTTGCGCCAGGGAAGAGATCGGCGTCATCAATTATTACAGCCTTGCGGCCGGTTTCCTCACCGGAAAATATCGCGCCAAGGCCGATACGGAAGGCGTCGCCCGCAGCTACCGGGTGGGCGAATATCTCAACACACGCGGCCTTGCCGTTCTGGGCGCCATGGATGCGGTTGCTGCGGAAACCGGGGCCAAACTTGCCGATATCGCGCTGGCATGGCTGTTGCGGAAGAAGGCCGTGACGGCGCCGATCGCCAGCGCCACCAGCCTGTCGCAGCTCGAAAGCTTCAGTCGCGCCGTCGATCTGAAGCTGACCGATGAGATGATGGCGCTTCTCGACAAGGCAGGTGCGTAATATGGACCTGTCAATTCGTGACGCGCAGCCGGGCGACCATGCGGAATGGTTGCGTCTGTGGACCGACTATCTCGCCTTCTACAATGTAAATCTTGCCGACGACGTGACGGCCCACACATGGCAGCGCATCATCGACCCTGCGTCGCGTGTTTCCATGCGTGCGGCTTTTCTCGGCGACAGCATGGCAGGTTTCGCCATCCACCACTTCCATGATTCCACCTGGGTCAAAACGCCGGACTGCTATCTGGAGGACCTGTTTGTCAACGGCGCGATCCGCGGCAAAGGAACGGGCCGGGCGCTGATCGACGACCTCATCGCCATCTGCAAGGAAAAGGGCTGGTCACGGCTTTACTGGAACACGGACGAGCATAACCATCGCGCCCAAAAGCTCTACGACAGCTACATAAAGAGCGACGGCCATATCCGCTATCGCATCACGATCTGACACGGAGCGCCTCAACTTCTGAAGCGGAAGAAATCAACGAAAGCCCTCAGCGCCGGGCGCATCTGCCGGCGCGAGGGGTAATAGATATAAAAACCGTCAAAGGGCGCACACCAGTCCTCCAGCACGCGGACCAGCCTGCCCTCTTTTATATCGTCCTCCACGCGTTGTTCGAAAACGAAGGCCAGACCCGACCCGTCGATCGCCGCCCGGCGGATGAGGCTCTGGTCCGACAGGATGAGTGGTCCCCGCACATCAACCACCAAAGGTTTGCCGTCCTTTTCAAGCTCCCAGCGGTAAAGAAGGCCGCTGGAAAAGCGGCGGAGGATGCAGCGATGCCGCATCAAATCCCCCGGCTCACGCGGCGGAGGATTTTCTGCGAAATAGGAGGGCGCACCGACAATCGCGCCACGCCATGGGCCACTGGCTTTCACGGCAATCATATCCGCTTCGAGATGCTCACCGAGCCGAAAACCCGCATCGAAACCTTTCGCAACGATATCCTCGAAGCGATCATCCGTCGAAATCTCCAGGGAGATATCCGGGTAAAGCCGCAGGAACTTACCGAGCCTCGGCATGATGAGGTCCTCGGCCGCAAGCCGAGGCAGGGTGACGCGCAGAGGGCCGGCAACTCTTCCGCCATGTTCGGCGAGTGTCTGAATGACCGTATCTATATCGGCAAGAGCCGGTCCGAGCGTTTCGAGAAGTCGCTTGCCCTCCTCTGTCGGCGAAACGCTGCGGGTGGTGCGGTGAAGCAGACGCAGGCCAAGGCTCGCCTCCAGCGACGACACCGCATGGCTGACCGCCGATGGTGCAATGGCAAGTTCAGCCGCAGCCTTGCGGAAGCTGCGGCCTTCGGCGACGGCGGCGAGGACGGCCAGCTGAGAGAGTTGCACGCGGTTCATTGTTCTAAATGATAGAACAACCCGCACGGATTTGCAGCGATTATTTTTGCCGCCTTGCGGCGTTATATTCTCGTCATGCTCGACAGAGGGCATTTAAGTTTTTGTTTTGACGCATGTCTTTGTCCCAAAACCGCTGAACACTTTTGGGAGACATACTCTAATAAAGGACAGACAGATGAAAAACAGATTTCTCGGAAAAGACCTCTCCGTTTCCGCACTTGGGCTTGGCTGCATGGGCATGAGCCATGCCTATGGCCCTTCGGCCGACGAAAGCGGCGCGATCGCCACACTGCACCGCGCCGTGGAGCTTGGCGTCACATTTTTTGATACGGCGGAAATCTACGGCCCCTTCAAAAACGAAATCCTCGTCGGCAAGGCTTTGAAGCCCTATCGCGACAAGGTGGTCATCGCCACCAAGTTCGGTTTCCGCATCGATGGCAGCAAACCTTCAGCGGCGGAGATGATCCAGGGTGTTGACGGCTCGCCTGCAAATGTCCGCGCTGTTGCGGAAGCCTCGCTGAAACGGCTCGATATCGATGTCATCGATCTCTATTACCAGCATCGCGTCGACCCCGACGTGCCGGTAGAGGAGACGGTGGGCGCGATGGCCGATCTGGTGCGCGAGGGCAAGGTGAAGGCGCTCGGGCTTTCCGAAGCCAGTGCCGCGACCATCCGCAAGGCGCATGCCGTTCACCCGATCGCGGCCATCCAGAGCGAATATTCGCTGTGGACCCGTGATCCCGAAGAGAATGGCGTGCTGGAAACCTGCCGTGAACTCGGCATCGGTTTCGTGCCCTTCAGCCCGCTCGGTCGCGGTGCTCTGACAGGCGCACTGAAGACGCTTGACGGCCTTGCATCCGATGATTTCCGCCGCAGCCTGCCACGCTTTCAAAGCGAGAACTTCGACGCCAATCTGGCTCTCATCAAGCTTCTGGAAGATATGGCGGCCCAAAAGGGCATCACTGCCGGACAACTGGCGCTCGCCTGGGTTCTGGCACAGGGCGACTTCATCGTTCCAATCCCCGGCACGACAAAAATCGCCAATCTGGAGAAAAACGTGGCTGCGGCGGACGTATCGCTGACGGCGGACGAGGTCGCCAGCCTCGGCACGTTGCTGGCTCCAACAAAGGTCGCCGGCCAACGTTATCCCGAGCGCATGTCACAGATGGCGAACCGTTAAAAACAAAAAGCCGCGGCAGTCGCCGCGGCTTTTTCCAATCTATGCGACGAGGCCCTATGCTCTCAAAACGCCGCCCGTCGATTTCTCGACATTGCCGACGATCTTGGCCGTAAGCGCCTCGAAATCCTCATCCGTCAGCGTCTTGTCGACCGGCTGGATCTGAACCTCGATGGCGACGGACTTGCGGTCCTCGCCAAGCGATGCGCCCTCGAAAATATCGAAGACATTGACGCCGGTAATCAGCTTGCGATCGGCACTCGTCGCCGCCTTGATGATGGCGCCTGCCTCGACCGACTTGTCGACTACGAAAGCGAAGTCGCGCTTGACCGCCTGGAAGGGCGAAAGTTCAAGCGCCGGCTTGGTGCGGGTCGCCTTCTTCTTCGGCTCCGGCATGACGTCGAGATAGATCTCGAAACCGCAATAGGCGCCGGAAACATCCAGTTCGGACAATGTCTTCGGGTGGAATTCACCGAAATAACCGAGCACGACCTTCGGACCCATCTTGATGGTGCCGGAACGGCCGGGGTGATACCAGCCCGGAGCGCCGGCCTCGATCTGCACATTGGCCATGGGCAGGCCGCAGGCTTCGAGCACCGAAAGCGCATCGGCCTTGGCGTCATAGACATCCACCGGCTTGCCGCCGCCCTTTACGGCATTGGACCACATGCGGCCGCTGCCTGCGAGCGAGGCTGTACCACGGCGAACGCCGCCGGCGACACGGCGCTGGGCTTCCGGCGTATCGCCCTCATAGGTACCGGAGACCTCGAAGATCGCCACATCGCCGTGCCCCTTGTCGGCATTGCGCTGTGCGGCGGCCAGAAGGCCCGGCAACAAAGAGGGCCGCATGTCCGACATATCGGCTGCGATGGGGTTGGCCAGTTTCAGCGCCGGCGAACCGCCACCGAAAAGCTTTGCCTGCGCTTCGGGGATGAAGGACCATGTGACGGCCTCCAGCATGCCGCGGCTCGCGAGCGCACGGCGCGCGGTGCGGGTGCGGATCTGCAGCGTCGTCAGAATACGGCCGTTGACGGCACCGAAGCTTTCCAGCGGTTCCGGCTTGATGTTGTCAACGCCATGGATGCGCATGACCTCTTCCACCAGATCGGCCTTGCCATCGACATCCGGACGCCAGGATGGGACGGTGACGGAAACCCGCTCGCCCGTTCCCTCAACACCGAAACCGAGACCTCTAAGAATGGTGAAGCTCTCTTCCGCCGAGACTTCCAGACCGGTCAGTCGCTTCACTTCCGCCAGCGGAAAATCCACCACCTTGGGCTGATGACCCTTGTAACCAACGACCCTGGCTTCGCCGGCGACGCCACCGCAAAGTTCCAGAACCAATTCGGTGGTGCGTTCCAGACCCGGAACCATATACTCCGGATCGACGCCACGCTCGAAGCGATAACGCGCATCGGTAATGATGCCGAGCGAGCGGCCGGTCTTGGCGATGTTGATAGGATCCCAAAGGGCGGACTCGATCAGAACGTCGACGGTGTTTTCGTCGCAGCCGGAATGTTCGCCGCCCATGACGCCGCCAATCGACTCGAGGCCCTTTTCATCCGCGATGACGACATTGTTCGGGCCGAGCTTGTATTCACGCTGGTCGAGCGCAAGGATGGTCTCACCTTCCTTGGCGCGGCGAACCGTGAGGTCACCCGAGACCTTGGCGGCATCGAAGACGTGCATCGGCCGGCCCTGATCGAAGGTCATGTAGTTGGTGATATCCACCAGCGTATTGATGGGGCGCAGGCCGATCGCTATCAGGCGCTGCTGCATCCACTTCGGGCTTGGACCGTTCTTCACACCGCGCACGACGCGCAGCGAAAAGCCGGGGCAAAGCGCCGCATCGTCCAGCTCCAGCTTCACATCAACCGGAGTTGCGCCTTCGACCTTGAAGGACGGCACGGGTCTTGTCTTGAGCTTGCCAAGGCCGGATGCGGCGAGATCGCGGGCAATGCCGTAGATCGAGGTGCAGTCCGGACGGTTTGGCGTCAGATTGATCTCGATGACCGGATCGTCAAGCCCGGCATAGGTGGCAAAAGATGTGCCGACCGGCGCATCTTCCGGCAAGTCGATGATGCCGTCGTGGCTGTCGGAAATATTCAGCTCCTTTTCGGAGCACATCATGCCGTGGCTTTCGACACCGCGTATCTTGCCGACGGCCAGCGTGACATCGATGCCCGGAACATAGACGCCGGGACGCGCGAGCGCACCAACGAGACCAGCGCGCGCGTTCGGCGCACCGCAGACGATCTGCACCGGTTTGCCGTCGCCGGCATCCACCATCAGCACCTTGAGGCGGTCGGCCTCCGGATGTTTTTCGGCGGAAACGACCTTGGCGATGACGAAAGGCCTGTAGGCCGCCTTGTCGTCAACGTCCTCGACCTCAAGACCGATAGCCGTCAACCGCTCGCAAATCTCGTCCAGCGTCGCATCGGTTTCGAGATGCTCTTTCAGCCAGGAAAGAGTGAATTTCATGTCTTTGCTCCTTGGCTAACCGGATTAAACGCTCAGACCGCCGAACAGCGTCGGCATGTCGAGCGGGCGGAAGCCGTAATGGTTCATCCAGCGGACATCGGCGTTGAAGAAATCACGCAGATCCGGCATGCCGTATTTCAGCATGGCGATGCGGTCGAGGCCCATGCCCCAGGCAAAGCCCTGATATTCATCCGGGTCCAGCCCGCCGGCACGCAGCACATTCGGGTGCACCATGCCGCAGCCGAGGATTTCCATCCAGTCCTTGCCTTCGCCGAACTTGACGATGGGGCCGGAACGGTCGCACTGGATATCCACCTCGAAGCTCGGCTCCGTGAAGGGGAAGAACGACGGACGGAAGCGCATGACGACGCTGTCCACCTCGAAGAAGGTCTTACAGAACTCTTCCAGTATCCAGCGCAGATTGCCGACATGCGCCTTTTTGTCGATCACCAGACCTTCGACCTGATGGAACATCGGCGAATGGGTGGCATCGGAATCCTGACGATAGGTCTTGCCGGGAATGACAATGCGGATCGGCGGCTTCTGGCTTTCCATCGTGCGGATCTGCACGGGCGAGGTGTGGGTACGCAGCACCTTGCGCTCGCCGTTTTCATCCGGCTGGAAGAAGAAGGTATCGTGCATCTCGCGGGCCGGATGGCCTTCGGGGAAATTCAACGCCGTGAAATTGTAATAGTCGGTCTCGATGTCAGGACCTTCGGCGATCGAGAAACCCATATCCGCGAAGATCGCCGTGATCTCGTCGACGATCTGGCTGATGGGATGAATGCGGCCACGCTCGGCGGGAGACTGGCGGACCGGCAGGCTGACATCCAGCGTTTCCGCCTTCAGGCGGGCGGCAATCGCCGCATCCTTCAGGCCGCTCTTGCGTTCGCCGATAAGGTCGGTGATTTCGGTCTTCAACTGGTTGATGGCAGCGCCGCGGGTCTGGCGCTCTTCCGGCGTCATCGATCCCAACGTCTTCAGAAGCTCTGAAACCGAGCCCTTCTTGCCAAGCGCGGAGACGCGCACGGCTTCGATGGCCGGCTCATCGGCGGCGGCGGCGATCTCCGACATCAATTGCGATTTCAAGGTATCAAGTTCAGTCATCTTTTCCTGCCTTGCCGGTTGTTCTAACAACGGCTTCGGGGTTCACAGCATTCATCAGATAGTCGGTCGCCATGATAAAGCGTCGCAGATCACTACCCATCCGCACGCGCCCGATCAACCGGGCAAGCGGTAAAAATCGCCCGAGAATGCCGATCAGGCGGCACAATTCGTCCTGTGCCCTGGTCGGGGCGTTTTCACGCCAGCCGGCAAGGGCCGCATCACACGTTTCAGGCGGGTTGCAGGCGCGTGTCGCGACCTGGAAAAACAGCAGCCAGATATCGCGCGCCTGCGCCGTCGCAAGCGGCATGACCTCCTGCGGATGCTCCTCGAAATCCATGAAACCGATGCGTCCGTTTTCAAGAAAGAAATCGCGCACATGCGGCCGCCCGTGACAGAGACCGGCCGCACGCAACTCGCCGAGCGCTTCGGCGGATTTCACCAGCAGGGCATCGTGTTCCACGGGGGTGGTGGCCTTCATCGCATCCATGCGCTCCATCACGGTGGGGCCGACGTCTCCGAGCACGACCGCAGTGCGGGAGGTATAGATAATGGGCGGAACGGGAAAACCCCGGCCCCTGAAGGCCTGCAGCGTTTCAAGTTCGCGGCGCATCAGGCCGGCGCCATCGAGCCGCGTCGAAGGCCGCATGAAGGTGTAGGGAAGGAGTTTGGCGAGAACGGTCAGCAACTTCATCCACCAGGACCGCGTTTCCGTGCCCTGACGCTTGATCCAGACTGTCGTTGTGGAAAGCTCGAGTTCTGTACGCGACGCTCGTTCTTGAGCAGCACCCGCATCAGAGCCGCGATATCGCCATCTTCGAGATGGACTTGGAAACCCTTCGCTTTTTCCGCCTCGCTTGCGGCAACCAGCATTTTCTGCCCCCTGAAACCTGCCCGGCCGAGACCTGGCCGGATGCCCTACCCTTTTGTTTTTTGCCCGTCGGAATGTGAAGCGATGCACGCTCTTGCCCGACTGCCATGGATTTCGAAAAGAAAACCCGCGCCGGAGACCGGCGCGGGTTTCAAATGAACAACAGATTGTCCGCGCCGTAATTACTTTACAGCGGTTTCAAACTCGTTGGTCGTACCAGCATCCTTGAGGTACTCAAGAGCCTTCTTCGCGGTTTCGACGAGCACGCCGAATGCTGCCGGCTCATGGATAGCCATGTCGGACAGAACCTTGCGGTCAACTTCGATGCCAGCCTTGTTCAGGCCGTCGATGAAGCGGCCGTAGGTCAGGCCGAATTCGCGAACAGCAGCATTGATACGCTGGATCCACAGAGCGCGGAAGTTGCGCTTGTTGGCCTTGCGGTCGCGGTAAGCGTACTGCTTGGAACGATCCACGGCAGCCTTTGCTGCGCGGATGGTGTTCTTGCGGCGGCCGTAGAAGCCCTTGGCTGCCTTGAGTGTCTTGGTGTGCTTGGCGCGGGAAGTTACGCCACGTTTTACGCGTGCCATGTCATGATCTCCTTAAAGTGTCCAAATACGCGGAAAAGTCTCAGAGACCGTTCGGCAGGTAGTTCTTGACGACTTTTTTGCCGTCAGCTTCGGCGAGAACCATGGTTCCACGCGCGTCGCGAATGAACTTGTTGGTACGCTTGATCATGCCGTGGCGCTTACCGGCGGCGGCTGCAACAACCTTGCCGGTAGCGGTGATCTTGAACCGCTTTTTTGCAGCGGACTTCGTCTTCATCTTGGGCATTTTGCTACTCCATTTTTTTGTATCGAAACAGGCAGACGAGGCCTATTTCAAGCTATTCAGGAACGGCCACGGCATGCCCTGCCGGACCGTTCGGACGCGCGCTTATAACCGCAGTCGGCTAAAAGCGCAACGGGGAATGAGAACTTCCCCTTGCGGTAATGCCACATGCCGCCGGAGCGGCCTGCGCAAAAGGGTTATTTCGGCGCAAGAACCATCATCATCTGACGGCCTTCCAGCTTGGGTTCGGCTTCAACCTTGGCAATCACCTGGGTATCTTCCTTCACCTGGAGGAGAAGCTTCATGCCAAGTTCCTGGTGGGCCATTTCACGGCCACGGAACTTCAGCGTCACCTTCACCTTGTCACCTTCTTCAAAGAAACGGTTCATCGCCTTCATCTTCACGTCATAATCATGCGTGTCGATGTTGGGGCGCATCTTGATTTCCTTGACCTCGACGATCTTCTGTTTCTTACGCGCTTCAGCGGCCTTTTTCTGGGTCGAGTATTTAAGCTTGCCGAGATCGAGGATCTTGCATACAGGCGGCTCAGCGTTCGGCGAAATCTCAACGAGATCGAGGCCGGACTCCTCCGCCATTTTCAAAGCCTCGTCCGTCGGCATGCTACCGAGGTTCTGGCCCTCTTCATCAATAAGCTGAACTCTTGGAACCCGGATTTCCCGGTTGGAGCGCGGGCCCTCCTTGACGGGGGCATCGGCTTTGAAAGGTCTGCGAATGGTCGTATTCTCCTGATCTGTTTCTGGATCGCGTCGGCAAAAAAACAGCTTGTTTGGTACAAGCGGCGGAAATGTCGTTATTGCCGTGGCGAAGTCAATAGCATATCTGCCCGAAAAGATCACCTGTTGCCACGGATTTTGCAAATACGTCGCCTTTGTCGCATGAAAATCAGGAGAATTGCATATACATGACGGAACAAGCCGCTGAATTCCTGCGCATAGGCGCTGACGATGACGCCCGCGACATCGCTTTCCTCAATCGCCAGGCGACATCAGGTAAGAACACTCCCACGCTCGTCTGGCTCGGCGGTTATCGTTCCGACATGACGGGAACCAAGGCAGTGGAACTCGACCGATTTGCGGCGGAAAACGGCCTTGCCTGTCTGCGGCTCGATTATTCCGGCCACGGCGCTTCCGGCGGCGACTTCAGGAAGGGCACGATTTCGAGATGGCTGGAAGAGGCACTTGCCGTCGTGCGCGCGAAGGCGCATTCGCGCGTTATCCTCATAGGCTCTTCGATGGGCGGCTGGATCGCCCTTCGCATGGTCGAGGAATTGCGCAAGCAGGGCGGCACGCCATCGGTCGCCGGTCTCGTCCTCATCGCGCCTGCGCCCGATTTCACTGCGGAGCAGATAGAGCCCAGCCTGACGGAGGCTGAAAGGAGGTCGCTTGAGGAGAACGGGTATTTCGAGGAACATTCCGAATACAGCCCCGAGCCAAACATCTTCACTCGCGCGCTCATGGAAGACGGAAAACAAAACCGCGTCCTCACCGGCATCATCACCACAGGCTGCCCTGTTCACATCCTGCAGGGAATGCGCGATCCCGATGTTCCCTATCAGCACGCGCTGAAGCTCCTCGAACACCTTCCCGCCGATGACGTCGTCTTGACGTTGATCCGCGATGGCGACCACCGGCTTTCGCGGCCGCAGGATATCGACAGGATGCTGGCCGCCGTCAGAGCCCTTGCAACATAGGCATTTGCGCAACGCTCTTAACCATATTCAACGAGTCTTGCGGGCCATCGAATGCAAATGATTGACTCATGACCCCCAACCCTCTTAACTTTTCGTTAAGAATTAAGGGACGGGTTTCATGATGAACGCACCGCTGGCGCGTGCGCTGCTGTTTGCAGTTGCCGCCGGGCTAATGACTGCTGCTTCCGCGATGGCGGAAACCAAGGGAAGCCCTGCCATGGTCACGGGCGGGATTACGTCCCAGCCGATCGGCCATTATGAGTTCTGTCAGAAATATGCGAGCGAGTGCAACATTCGCAGCAAGCTGACGCCGCCGCCGCGCGTTACCGAATATGGCTGGGATGTTGTCCGCGAGATCAACGCCTCCGTCAACACCACGGTTGTCGCGATGACCGATATGGAAATCTACGGCAAGGAAGAGGTCTGGGAATATCCCACGACCGCCGGTGACTGCGAGGACTTCGTGCTGCTGAAGCGTAAAAAGCTGATCGAGCGCGGGTTTTCCGTGGCCGACCTGCTGATTACCGTCGTGCGTAAACCGGACGGCGAAGGCCATGCCGTACTGACGCTCCGCACCACCGACGGCGATTACATTCTCGACAATCTTACCGACGACGTGAAGCTCTGGACCGACACCAACTACACCTATCTGAAGCGGCAGGCGTCCTTCAATTCGGGCCGCTGGGTCTCCATCGAGGATGGCCGCGACGTTCTGGTCGGCGCATTGCGCTGATCGAATGAGATCATAGGATCGACAAAGCCCGCAGCGGACGCTGCGGGCTTTTTCATTATGCGTTGCCGATGATGATACCGGCCGCGAGCACCAGCGACCCGCCAAGCACCACCTGAAACACCGCCCGCAGGAACGGGGTTTCCATGAAGCGGTTCTGGATAAATGCGATGGCCCAGAGTTCCACGAAGACGACGATGGCGGCGATGGCGGTGGCCGTCCAGAAATGCGGAATGAGATAGGGCAGCGCGTGGCCGAGGCCGCCGACGGCGGTCATGATGCCTGAAGCAAAGCCACGTTTTACCGGTGAGCCACGGCCAGAAAGCTTGCCATCGTCATGGGCGGCTTCGGTGAAGCCCATGGAAATACCCGCGCCGACCGAGGCCGACAGGCCAATCAGAAAAGTTTGCCAGGTATCCTGCGTGGCGAAGGCGGCCGCGAAGATTGGCGCCAGTGTGGAGACGGAGCCATCCATCAATCCCGCAAGGCCAGGCTGCACATAGGTCAGAAGAAACTGGCGCTTTGCGGTTTCCTCTTCTTCGGTCTTGCCGTTTTCGTCGAGATGTTTTTCTTCCAGCATATGCGCAATGTCTTCATGACCACGCTCGGCCTCGGCCAGATCGCCCAGCAGCTTGCGCGTCGAGGCATCGCTCGTGCGCTTGACGGCCTCATCGTAGAAACGGATCGCCTGGGCTTCCATCAACTCGGCCTGAGCGCGTATTTTCTCCAGCGACAGGTTCTTCACGAGCCAATCCGGTGTGCGTTCGTAAAAACCACGCACATGCTCGCGGCGGATCAGGGGGATCGTTTCCCCGAAGCGGCGGCGATGCATGTCGATCAGCACGTTTCGATGCTGCTGCTCGACCTCAGCCATATCATCGAAGATCTTTGCCGATTGCGGATATTGCACACGCAGATGATCGGCATAGGAGCGGTAGATACGGGAATCGTCTTCTTCGGACGAGATGGCGAGTGCTAGAATTTCCTGTTCACCAAGCGAGGAGAACGGGCGTTTGGACAGGGAGAAAAGACTGCGGAACATGGCTGAGACCTTTTTAGAATAATTCTAAATACATCCGGATCGCATCCCGATCAAGCTTTTTAGAATTATTCTAATACGCCAAATGGTCGCATTGCGGAGCACGTCCGGGCCGCGTAGGTTTGCAGCAAAGGAAACACGATGCAGGACCAGATCACGGCAAAGGCCGCCCACAACGCGGAAATTCAGGACAGGGCTGAAAAAGCCATGGCAGAGATCGGCGTCGACGCCGATTTCATCGACCTGTTGGTCGAGACATTTTACGGTCGCATTCTGGAACATCCCACGCTCGGCCCCGTCTTTGATGCGCGGCTTACTGGACGCTGGCCAGAACATATGGCCAGGATGAAACAGTTCTGGATGGCCATCGCTTTCAAAAACGGCGGTTACGGCGGCAAGCCCGTACAGGCGCATCTCGGCGTAAAAGGCATGTCGGCGGAACTGTTTCCGCAATGGCTGGCGCTTTTTTCCGCCACGCTTGACGATATCGCGCCAAGCAGGCAAGCCCATGACTGGTTCATGGAAACTGCGGAGCGCATCGCAAAAAGCCTGACGCTTTCGTTGTTTTACAATCCTGCAATGGATGACCCGGCATTAAAACGCCCACATCCATAGCCACCGCCGGCGATAGTCGCGGAAGGACATGATCGCGCCCGGAATAGCAGGCGAGCGGCATTGCCTGGAACCCGACAGGGTCGAACATTCCCTCTTGATGGCGACAAGGATAAATGTTTAGTAACCGGCGGGAGGCGTACCGTGCGGTTCGCCTGCAATATGCAGACATATTAGGGCTTATCAACATGGATCGCAGATCATTTATTCGCAAGGCTGGCGCAGTTGGCGCCGGTGTTACCGCAACTGTGCTGGCCGCTCCGGCCATTGCGCAGGAAAATCCAAAAATCACCTGGCGCATGACGTCGTCCTTCACCAAGGGCCTCGATATTCTTTTTGGCGCAGGCCAGATCGTCGCCGATCACGTCAAGGAAGCCTCCGGCGGCAACTTCGTCATCCAGCATTTCGCCGGTGGCGAAATCGTGCCAGCGCTTCAGGCAGCGGATGCGGTGACGGCCGGGACCGTCGAAATGGCGCATACCTGCTCCTATTATTATGTCGGCAAGGACCCGACCTTCGCGCTCGGGACATCGGTTCCCTTCGGTCTCAATGCGCGCCAGACCAATGCCTGGTTCAACCAGGCTGGCGGCAACGAGCTGCTCAACGAATTCCTCGCCCAGCACAATATCTACTCGATCCTGCTCGGCAATACAGGTGCCCAGATGGGCGGCTGGTTCCGCAAGGAAATCAACACCATCGATGACCTGAAGGGCCTGAAGATGCGCATTGCCGGCCTGACCGGCCAGGTGATGCAGAAGGTTGGCGTGACACCGCAGCAGATCGCCGGTGGCGATGTTTATGCTGCTCTGGAAAAAGGCACGATCGACGCCACCGAATTCGTCGGCCCCTATGACGACCAGAAGCTCGGTTTCTACAAGGTCGCGAAATATTACTACTACCCGGCATGGTGGGAAGGCGGCCCGGCCGTGCATGCTTTCGTGAACCTGCAGAAGTTCAACGAATTGCCGGAGAACTACAAGCGCATCCTGAAAGACGCCTGCGCCGCCGGCAGCGCCAGCATGCTGGAGCGTTACGACGCGCGCAATCCGAAAGCGCTGAAAGAACTCGTGGCGCAGGGCGCGATCCTGCGGCCGTTCAGCCAGGAAATCCTCGACGTCTGCCACAAGGCGGCACTGGAGACCTATGCCGAGATTTCGGCCAAGAACGAAAGCTTCAAGAAAATCTACGAGAGCCAGCAGGCGTTCAAGAAGGATGCCTATCTCTGGGCCCAGATCGCCGAATATACCTATGACACCTATATGATGATCCAGCAGCGCAACGGCACGCTCTGATCGCCATTCCGGTCATTGTGCGACCCATCGTCAAACGGTCATCCGGCATTTACCGGGTGGCCGTTTTTGTTTGGCGAGACCAGCTTCCACACTTGCCGTTCCCGCCATTCCACCGGACTCATGCCGGTGACGCGGCGAAATTCCCGATTGAAGTTGGATTTCGTCTGGAAACCGGATGACAGCATGATCGCGGTCACCGACTGCTCCGTCTCCTCCAGCAGGCGACAGGCTTCGCGGATGCGGAGCTGATTGACATATTGCGAGACATTGACGCCGAGGGAGCGGTTGATGGCGCCGGAAATCTGCCGGCTCGGCAGGCCGAGGCGTCTTGCAAGCCGTGACAGGTTGAGGTTCTCGTCGCGGTAGAGCGTCTGTGCCTCCATCAAGCGATCGAGCCTTTCGACGACATCCCGGTCCTGCTCCGAAGGCTCCGCCGGTGCTGGCAGTTCCGCGGCCGGTTCTGCCGCCATTTGTGGCGCTTTGCTTTTGCCGGCCAGAGCGGCCATGAGGCCGATCAGCAGAAGCCCGAGAAGATTGGCATTGCTGACAAGTGCGGCGACATTTTCCCCATGCGCCCACTCGAAATCGAAAAACACCAGAAGATCAAACAGCGCGGAAACACAAAGAGCGACCGCGGCAATAATGAGCGCCTTGTGCGCCGATGCGACGCTGGCAAATTGCGCCTCGTCCAGCCCATCCGGGCCTTTTCCTGCCAGAAAAAGCAGGGCAACAGCGTGCCCGACAAAAATGACGATCAGCGCAAAGTCGATCGCGACAGGGAAAACGAACTCCAGAAAGACGACAAACAGCGGTGACAGGAGAAGGCCGGCAAGCATCGCTCTCCTGCTTTCCGCCGCAACCCCCATCAATCCACGAAAGGCGATGTAGACAAGAGGCGGCAGGCAGGCGGCCAGGACCGGCAAAACATAACGCGCTTCGCTCACGCCATAACCCCAGCGCAGGCCAACAAGAACAGATTGCACGGCGCAAAGGGCGATAAGCGCCAGAAAAGCCCGGTTGGCCCGCACATCGTCTCCGCCTCTAAAGAAGACGATGAACATAACGACCAGTAGAAGTGCGACAACGAAAGGTAGGGGAATGAAAAGCACGGACGAAAGATCCCGGAGCGACGATAATTGCACTTTCATGGACCAGATCGTGTTTCGGTACGACCTTTAACGCGATCAAGGACGCATTTATTCACCCCAAAGAGAAAACGGGAGCATCACTTTGTCAAACGGAGAGACTCTCATGACACTGAAAAGCACCCTTGCCGCACTTCTGATTTGTGCGGCGTTTTCCCCACAGGCATTTGCTGTGGAGGATGTCGGGTCTACCACGATCCCGGTTTCTTCCAAGGCACGGAACACAAACCTTGATGTCACGATCTGGTACCCGGCCAAGGATGGAGACGGCACACCGGCGCTTTCCGCCGAGAACCGCATCTTTCAGGGAACGGCGGTTCGGAAGGACGCGACCATTAAGGACGGCCATTTCCCCCTCGTGTTGATTTCGCACGGGTCCGGCTCTCGCGCTGAGGGTATGGCCTGGATAGCAGCGAAACTCGCCAGCGAAGGTTTCATCGTTGCGGGAACCAATCATCCCGGCACGACCAGCGGCGATTCCACCCCCGCCGATACACCGAAAATCTGGGAGCGGACGAACGACCTTTCCACGATCGTCACGGCCTTGACCACGCAAGGAAATTGGTCCGGCGCGATCGATGCGCAGCGCATCGGCGTTCTCGGCTTTTCGCTGGGCGGCAGTGCCGCGATGGAGATATCAGGTGCACGCGCCGATCTCGACGCCTATGTGCGCTATTGTGAAAAGGATGCGGCAATGATGGATTGCCAGTGGTTTGCAGGTGGGCGCGGTTATGTGAATGACACGTCGGTCAGCGTGCCCAAGCTCGATCTCAGAACCATCGACAAGGCCCGTTTCGAGCAACAGAACCGCGATCGGCGCATCCGTTCCGCCATATTGGTCGATCCGGGTCTGGCGCTGGCCTTCCAGCCGGACAGCCTGAGACAGATCGATATTCCGCTGACCTTCATCAATCTTGGCAGCAAGGGCAAAATACCGCCGGCCGTGCTTGCGGACAAGCTTGCGGCGCAGGTTCCCGCCGCCACCTATCAGCAGGTTGATGAGGCCGATCACTTCAGCTTCCTGCCCCTCTGCAAGCCGGATGCCGACGCATTTCTCAAATCCGTCGGCGAGCGCGATCCGATCTGCGAACCGGCCGGGCCGCGCGACCGCAAGGACATTCATGCACAATTGCAGACGATGATCGTCACCGCCTTCAACCGCACGCTGAAGCCGGGTCAGTAAGACGGCAGTCTGAAAGGCCTAACCGAGCCGCTTGTAGAACAGGGTCGTGCCGCAAAAGCGCCCGTCAGGAAACAGCGCGTAATCGGGGATGACACCGACCTGTTCCCAGCCGAGACGGGGATAAATCGCCTCGGCATCGCTGCCCGTGGCCGTATCCAGCACCAGAAGGGTACGGCCACGTTTTGCCGCCTCCTCTTCCACCTTTTGCATGAGCATGCGGGCAAGCCCCAGCCCACGCGCCAGAGGATGTACGAGAAGCTTCATCAGATCACCGCGATGCGGCTGGTTCGGCTTTGAGGCAAGACCAACCTGTACGGTGCCAACCACCTTGCCATCCACTTCCGCCACGACATGAATGGTGCCGCCTTCGCCCACCGTTTCCGCGACGGTCCGCCAGAAGGGTTCGGCGTCTTGCGGGAAAAAGGGCAACATGAAACCGACGGATGCGCCGCCATTCACGCAGGCGGCGAGAACATCGCAAAGTTCCGGCAAGGCATCGATGGTCTCTTGCCCGTTCAACACACGGATGGTGGTCATAATAACTCCTGTCGGGAAAAATCAGCGCTGTCTTTGATCCAGCACGACGGCATAACGGGCGGGTTTTTCGGTGGGATTGTGGAAAACATGCCCCTCACCCACCGGCATGAAAAGGCAATCGCCGGGTTCCAGCCGGTGGACAACTCCGCCGCTCGTCATTTCCAGCACACCCTCGAAAAGCCAGACATATTGCGTCATTCCACGGCTTGCCACATGCGGCGGAAAACCGACGCGCGCGCCTGCCGGAAACTCGACCTCAACGATATCGACATCGGAACCGATGCGTGGCGGGGATATGGACCGGCGCACATAACCGGTCTCCGGATCTTTCCAGAGCTGCTGATCGCGCTTTTTCACCAGCGGGGAAACAGCCTCTTCGTTTTCGGCGAAAAAGCCGGAGAGCGACAGGCCGAGCGCCGCGCAGATGCGGGCAAGCAACGCGGCCGTGGGACTAGCCTCACCACGTTCGATCCGGGAAATCATGGCGCGGCTGACACCAGATTCGGATGCGAGCCGGTCCAGCGTCAGGCCGTTTTCAGCCCGCAACATCTTGATGCGGTCGCCGATCGAACGTTCGAGAATGTCGTCTTGGTTTTCCATCATGGGAGAATTGCATTCTCAGATGATGGAGTCAATATCCATTATAATGGAAATTATATTGATCTGTTGACGCCGGTTCCGTACGGCAAACGATGCCTCAGGCGCCGACCTGGGCAATCCAGTCGTTCAGATTATAGTAGTTCGTTACTCGGCTAACTTTCCCGTCCTTCAGGTCGAAGAATGCACCGGCCGGCAGCACGTATGTCTGGCCATCGGCTTCCGGCAGACCCTCATCGGTTGCGAGATATTCACCGTTCACGATGAATTCCGCAGAGGCGCGCTTGCCGTCCTCGCTCGCCATAATGACCATGTCGGTGAGATTTTCCCTGTAGCAGCGGTTCATATGGTCCATGAAGGAGGCGAAAGCGGCCTTGCCGGTCTGGCGTTCGCCCTGATTGATGTCATGCACCACCTCGTCATGAAGAAGCGCCAGAAAAGCATCCATGTCCTGACGGTTGAAGGCATCGTAATAGGCGCGGATGGTCTCAGTGGCGGTCATCGTCTTCTCCGTTCAATGCTTGCGCGGGTTTTCCATGACGGTATAACCAGTGCAACCGAAAGTGAAATGCCCATGACCGTCGAAATCAAGTCTCTTTCCGGCATCGATGCCGCGCCCTATTTCGATGACCTTGCGCGCCTGCGGATCGAGGTGTTCTGCGCCTTTCCCTATCTCTATGACGGCACACTGGAGCATGAGCGCAAATATCTCGCGACCTATGCCGACACGAAAGGCTCGGTTTTCGTGCTGGCGCTCGATGGCGAGCAGGTGGTGGGCATGTCTACCGGCATGCCGATGGCTGCGGAAACCCACGAGGTGCAAGCGCCCTTCGTTGAAGGTGGTCACGATACGGACCGGATATTTTACTTCGGTGAAAGCGTGCTTTTGCCCAGCTATCGCGGTCACGGCCTCGGCGTGCGGTTCTTCAAGGAGCGGGAGGCCCATGCAAAATGGCTCGGCTTCGACTGGTGCACCTTTTGCGCGGTCGAGCGGCCCGCCGACCATCCGCGCCGGCCGACGGATTACGTGCCGCTGAATTCCTTCTGGGAAAAACGCGGCTATCGCCGCCACCCCGAACTGCACACCAGCTTCACCTGGCGGGATCTCGACGAGAGCACCGAAAGTCCTAAACCCCTGTCCTTCTGGATGAAGAACATCGCCGCCGGAGACGGAAACAGATGACGCGCCTCGCCGCCAGCCAATACGCCATCGAACTGATCGAGACATGGGAAGGTTACGCCGCGCATCTTTCCGCCATCGTGCGCGAGGCCAAAGAAAAGGGCGCCGAGTTGCTGCTGTTGCCGGAATATTCGGCCATGGCGTTGACCGGGCAATTGCCGCCCGATGCGCGCTCCGATCTGCACCGCTCCATCGAGGAGATACAGCCGCTTATCCCTTCCTGGGTCGAGCTTTGCGAAGAGCTGGCGCGGCAACATCAAATCCTGTTCCAGCCGGGCAGCGCACCGGTTAAAGACGCCGATGGCAAGTTCCGCAACCGCGCCTGGCTGTTCGGCCCGGACGGGTTGATCGGCTATCAGGACAAGCAGATCATGACCCGCTTCGAGCGGGAGCAATGGAACATTCATGCCGGCATCGAGGGCCTGAAAGCCTTCGAGACGCCGATCGGCAGGCTCGGCATCCTCATTTGCTACGACAACGAGTTTCCGATGCTTGGCCGCAGGCTGGCAGAGCTTGGCGTCGAACTGGTTCTCGCTCCCAGCTGTACCGACACGTTGGCGGGCGCTTATCGGATGCGCATCGGCGCGCAGGCCAGGGCGCTGGAAAACCAATATGCCGTCCTCTCCTCCCCGACTGCGGGCGAGGCCCCATGGTCTCCCGCCGTCGATGAAAATCGTGGCCGCGCCGCACTTTACGTGCCGCCTGATTACGGCATGCCGGCATCCGGCATCGTTGCGGAAAGCGAGAGCGACGCGGTAACGGAAAGCAGCCTCCTGATCGCCGATATCGATCTTACCGCTGTCGCAAGGCTCAGAACCGAGGGGCAGGTTGCCACCCGCCGCGACTGGCCGGAGCAATTTGCGATCTAAAAAGCCCATTTTAAAAGGCTTTTAACCAAATTCCCACTTTGCGGCATGAGAAGCCCCTGCTATAGCGCGGGACATGAGCACAAATTCGACCCGCACTCCCCTGGACCATATCCGCAACTTCTCGATCGTTGCCCACATCGATCACGGCAAATCGACGCTGGCCGACCGGTTGATCCAGTCGACGGGCGGCCTTGCCGAGCGCGATATGTCGGAACAGGTTCTCGATTCGATGGATATCGAACGCGAGCGCGGCATCACCATCAAGGCCCAGACCGTGCGCCTGCACTACAAGGCGAATAATGGCGAGATCTATGTGCTGAACCTCATCGACACGCCCGGTCACGTGGACTTTGCGTATGAGGTTTCCCGCTCGCTTTCGGCCTGCGAAGGCTCGCTGCTGGTGGTGGATGCGTCGCAGGGTGTGGAAGCGCAGACACTTGCCAACGTCTATCAGGCGATCGACAACAATCACGAGCTGGTGACGGTCTTGAACAAGATCGATCTGCCGGCCGCCGAACCCGATCGTATCAAGGAACAGATCGAGGAAGTGATCGGCATCGATGCTTCCGAAGCTGTGCTGATTTCGGCCAAGACCGGGCTTGGTATTCCCGATGTTCTGGAAGCAATCGTCAACCGCCTGCCGCCGCCGAAGAGCGATGTTGGCGAAAACGGACCGCTCAAGGCCCTGCTGGTCGACAGCTGGTACGACACCTATCTCGGCGTCATGGTTCTCGTGCGCGTCATCGACGGCGTACTGACCAAGGGTCAGCAGATCCGCATGATGGGCTCGGGCGCGAAATACGGCGTCGAGCGCATCGGCGTGCTGACCCCGAAGATGGTCAATGTCGACAGCCTCGGCCCCGGCGAAATCGGCTTCATCACGGCCTCGATCAAGGAAGTCGCCGATACGCGCGTGGGTGACACGATTACCGACGACAAGCGCCCGACGACGCAGGCCCTGCCCGGCTTCAAGCCTGCGCAGCCCGTGGTGTTCTGCGGTCTCTTCCCCGTCGACGCTGCGGATTTCGAAGACCTGCGCGCGGCGGTGGGCAAGCTTCGCCTCAACGACGCCTCCTTCTCCTTCGAAATGGAATCGTCCGCCGCTCTCGGCTTCGGTTTCCGTTGTGGCTTCCTCGGTCTGCTGCACCTCGAAATCATTCAGGAACGCCTCGAGCGCGAGTTCAATCTCGACCTCGTCGCGACAGCGCCTTCGGTTGTCTATGAAATGTCGTTGACCGACGGCACCGAGAAGGAACTGCACAACCCGGCCGACATGCCTGACGTCGTGAAGATCAAGGAAATCCGCGAGCCGTGGATCAAGGCGACGATCCTGACGCCCGACGAATATCTCGGCGGTATCCTGAAGCTCTGTCAGGACCGGCGCGGCCTTCAGACCGAGCTGACCTATGTCGGCAACCGCGCGATGATCACCTATGAATTGCCGCTCAACGAAGTGGTGTTCGATTTCTACGACCGGCTGAAATCCATCTCCAAGGGTTACGCCTCGTTCGACTACAACATCTCCGACTACCGCGCCGGCGATCTCGTCAAGATGTCGATCCTCGTCAACGGCGATCCGGTGGATGCGCTGTCGATGCTGGTGCACCGCTCGGCTGCCGACCGGCGTGGACGCGGCATGTGCGAAAAGCTGAAGGAACTCATTCCGCCGCACATGTTCCAGATCCCGATCCAGGCGGCCATCGGCGGCAAGGTCATCGCCCGTGAAACCGTGCGCGCGCTGCGCAAGGACGTGACGGCGAAGTGCTACGGCGGCGACGCGACGCGCAAACGCAAACTTCTGGACAAGCAGAAGGAAGGCAAAAAGCGCATGCGCCAGTTCGGCAAGGTGGAAATTCCGCAGGAAGCTTTCATCGCTGCGCTGAAGATGAACGACGAATAAGCGGTACCCATATCGCCATTGCGTTTACAAGGGAGGCTTGCAGCCTCCCTTTTTCGTATTTGGACACGATCCTCAAGCGTGCAGCTTCGCGCCCTTGGTGATCTTGTCGACGGTTTTCTTGTCTGCCCTCAGTGCCATGCCGACGACCTTGGCATTATCAGGAGAAAACTCCGAAAATACCTGACGGTTGGCGACATCATGACCGGTGGCGAACATTTCCTCGATGTAGAGCGATATCGTCACGTCGCGTTCCAGGGATCGCTGATGGATTTTGCGCAGCGCTTCCTGATCCGTGGCCATGACGACAATCGGCTGGACGGAAAGCGGATTGTAGACGTTGCCCGCCCCGTCGCGGTATGGTTCTCCGATGACTTCCCTGGTCTGGGCGACAATCCCGGACATGAGGAATGCGGTGACGTTCAGTTTTTGCCACACGGCAAGGTCATCACGAAGGATGACGGCGATCTTGGTATCAAACATGCGAACTCAATCTGGCTGTGGTTACGAAAGAGAAACGACCCTAGACGCTTCGCGCATCATTGATCTTGAACGTTCGTGCAAATTCGAGGGGATCGTGCAGGCGCCTTCCAGTGAGGGCATTGAACGCATAGAAGCGCGCTTTCACGGCAACGCCTATGCGCCGCATCGCCATGACACCTATGCGCTGGGCGTTACGCTTTCCGGTGTCCAGACCTTTTCCTATCGCGGTGAATCGCATTTCAGCACGCCCGGAAAGGTGATCGTGTTGCATCCGGACGAAGTTCACGATGGCGGCGCGGGCACCGATGAGGGCCTGCGCTACCGCATGCTCTATCTTCCGCCGGAAAAAACGACGGAGGCGGTAACCGGATTTCACTCGCTGCCCTTCGCAAGAAATCCCGTTATTGAGGACCACGAATTCCGACAATGTCTGATAGAGGCTCTCGGTAATCTCGAAGGCGAGCCGGACAGTCTGTTATTGACCGACTGGCAATCGCGATTGGCGGATCTGCTCTGGAAACATTCGAACGGAACCGAGAGAGCCATCAAGCGGCTGGACCGGATCGCCGTTTTCCGTTGCCGGGACTATTTGCTGGAGAACAGCGCCGTCACGGTCAGCTCAGAGGAGCTGGAGCAAATAAGCGGGCTTGATCGCTTCACGCTCTTCAGGCACTTCCGCTGTCTGTTCGGCACGAGCCCGCACCGCTATCTCATCATGCGACGCCTGCAAAAATGCAAAGACATGATGCGCGCGGGTGCGGGCCTTGCCGAAACGGCATTTGCCTGTGGTTTTGCGGATCAGGCGCATTTTACCCGCCACTTCAAGAGCGCCTTCGGCATGCCTCCGGGACGCTGGCTAAACCTTGTTTCGCACTAGAGCACGTCCGTCTAAACAGAATCGTTGGACGTGCTCTATCTCTTTGTTTTATCGCATTATCCGGACGTAAAACCGTTACGCACTTTTATTGGAAATGCTCTAGTCATTCCGGGAACAGGATCGACCGGTGAGCCGCAGCACCTGCCATGGCGCCATCCCCCACCGAAAGAGCGACCGAGCCGGCGGGCCTTGCCACATCGCCGCAGGCAAAGACGCCGCGGGCCGTAGTCTGTCTCATGGCGTCCGTAACGATGGTTGATCCCATCGGCCCCTCTTCAATGGTGCAACCGAGCTTTTCGATCCAGTCCGAGGCGATCCTCAATCTCGGTTGCGTGAAGAGGCCGGCCAACGCAATGCTGCGCCCGTCCGCGAGAACGACATCCGCATGCCCCGCGATTTCTTCGATACGGTCTTTTTCGACCCGAACGCCCCGCGCCGATAGAAGCGCATTCTGATCTGTATCCGGCACGAAAACGCCGTTGGTGAAAAAGGTCGTCTCGCCCCAGTCGGGAAGCATCAGCGCATGATGGATGGCCAGCGGAGAGGCCGCGATGACACCGATCTTGCCCTGGTTCAGCTCGTATCCATGGCAATAGGGGCAATGGAAGACGGAGAGGCCCCAACGTTCTTTCAGCCCGGCGATTTCAGGTAATTCATCGGTAACGCCCATGGCAAGGACGAGCCGGGCCGCCCTTTCGCGGCGGGCGCCGTCGATCTCGACGACGAAATCACCGAAGGCCCCTTCGGCATCGGTCACCCTGCCCTTTGCCCAGTGTATTGTCGGGTAGCGCTCGATCTGACGCCGAGCCTCAGCGATGATGTCGCCCGGCGCCTTGCCGTCCTGCCCGAGAAAACCGTGGGAGTGGCTGGCGAAGCGATTTCTCCGCTCGCCCGCATCCACCACCAGAATGTTTTTTCTGGCACGGCCGAGCTGCAAGGCGGCGGACAGGCCGGCATAGCTGCCGCCGATGATGATGACGTCGTATTTCATGATGCACCTATCGTTTAAAAACTGAGCCGGAAGCGCTCGTCAAATTCACGACACTTATATTGTTACGTGATTTTTGGAGTCAATAGTCATGCAACTTATATTGTTACGTCACATGGAAACTGGTAGCATCGCCAAAAAACAGACGGACGCAGCAATGAGACACGACACGCGCCTTTCACGGGTGCTGCATATTCTGATCCATATGGAAAAACACGAGGGTGCCGCGACCTCCGAAAGCATCGCGGCCATGCTTCAGACCAACCCGGTGGTGGTGCGCAGAACCATGGCAGGCCTGCGGGAGCGCGGTTATGTATCGTCGGAAAAAGGCCATGGCGGCGGCTGGGTTCTGGCACGGCCGCTCAGCGAAATCACGCTGCTCGATATCTACCGGGCGCTCGGCGCGCCGGAACTGTTCTCGATCGGGCTGGCGGGCGACAATCCGAACTGTGTCATCGAGCAGGCCGTCAATGCCGCACTTTTCGACGCGATGAACGAAGCGGAGACAATTCTCCTGTCCCGGTTCGGAAGCATTACGCTTGCGTCGCTCGCGGAACAATCGATCACCCGCTGGTCCGAACTGTCCAACCACCCCTCCGCCATGGAGCAACTCTGAGGCCAGAGAGAGGTCGCAACAAAACCGCCTGCCTCGAAGGCAGGCGGTTTTATCAGTTCATTGAACCGGTTACGGCTGCGTCTGCGTGCCGCCGGTATTCGGGCTTGCCGGTGCGGCATCGTTGGCAGGCGGCGTTGCCGGGACTGTCGGCGTCGCGGGCGCCGGTGCCTGATCCGTTGCCGCAGGCGGCGTTGTGGTTGAGGACGTCGTGGCCGGATCAGTGGTCGGGCCGCTCATCTGCGACCAAGCGAAAACGCCCACCAATACGACGACGATAATCGCCAGCCACGGCACCCAGGACGGCGACGTGCGCGCACGCGGTTCATTGCTGATATTCAGTTCCGGGCGAAGATCGCGGTCCGGGCGCGGGTTGTTGGGATCGAATGTCATGGTATTTCCTCCTCTTCACTCTGGGGAGAAAACGGCGTTCACAGGATTTTGTTCCGCCTCTCCTCCGCGCTATCAGGATGGGCGACGATCCAGCCCCTGGCGCAGGGCATCCGTCAGCACCGCCATCACCTGTGGGCCATCCATCTGCGACACATTGAAGCGCATGAAACCCGATGCGTTCTGGGAGGAACTGAAGACATTACCTGGCGCCAGAACCACCTGCTGCGACAGGGCCCGGCGCGCGACATCGCCGGCATCGACACCTTCCGGCAGTCGGCACCATAAAAACATGCCCGCCTGCGGTTCGATCCAGGGCACACATCCGATCGCCTTCAAACGCGCTGCGACCTCTGGCACCGTCGCCGCAAGACGCTGGCGAAGGGCCTCGACATGCTTGCGATAGCTGCCATCCGTCAAAAGCGACAGGATCAAAGCTGCCGAAAAATGCGCTCCGCCAAAAGCGGTGGCGATCTTCAGATCGGTCAAGGCCTCCACCCATGCCGGAGGCGCAGCGATGAAACCGCACCGTACGGAGGCCGATAGTGTTTTTGAAAAACTACCGATCTGCACCACCCGGTTCAGGCCATCGAAAGCAGCCAGCCGTGGTGCCGCCTGCGTTTCGAAATCGGCAAAAATATCGTCCTCGATAATGGTCAGGCCCGCCTGTTCAGCCAACACCAGCAGGCGATGGGCGGAAACAGCGGAAAGTCTCGCGCCTGTCGGATTATGGATCGCGGAATTGGTGATATAAAGACGCGGCTGGTGCTCTTTCAGTGCCTGCTCGAAAAGCGGCAGATCCGGTCCTACCGGCGTATAGGGCACGCCGACGATTTTCACCCGATGCGCCCGCAAGAGGGCGTGGAAGTTAAAATAGCAGGGGTCGTCGACAATCACCGTATCCCCCGGCTGTAGCAGGAAACGGCACAGGAGATCGATCGCCTGCGTGCCGGAATCGGTGAGCATGATCTGGCTGGCGCCCGCCTGCACGCCATGTTCGGCAAGCCTGCGGGACAAGAGCTGGCGTAACGGCAGCAGGCCCATGGGGCTCGCATAATCCGTCAGCAACGAGGCATCCGCGCGGGCAAGTCCCCTCATCGCCCGCCGCAGCGCCTGTTCCGGCATCCATGATGTGGGAAGCCAGCCGCAACCCGGCTTGGCAAGGTTCGCCCCCTCGTCCAGCGCCTGCCGCGACACCCAGAGCGGATCCACCGCCCTGTCCAGCCGGGGCTCGATATCGGCGAGCGACAGGGGCGCGAGCGGACCCGCCACGAAAAAACCCGAGCCCGGACGTGAGTTAATGGTGCCATCCGCCACAAGGCGGTCATAGGCCTCGACAACGGTGGAGGTGGACACCTGCATGGCCTTTGCCAACGCCCTGACGGACGGCAATCTGGCCCCCGGAACGAGGCTGCGTGACGCAATGCGCTGCCGCACACTTGCCATCACCCTTTCTATGCGCGTTCCCGCAAAGACTTGCCCGTCCACGTTATTCTCCAACCGTATTGCCTTAACAACCACAACAGTTTCTTGAAATTGTACAGGACTGTCGCTGTTTTCACCAGCCATTCCGGATCAAGAAAGGCGAGACGCAGGAGACGATCATGGACAAGACGACAAGCGGCTGGCTGAGCGGTCTGGCCGGGGTGGTGATATTCAGCGGTTCGCTGCCCGCCACACGCGTTGCGGTGACGGGGTTCGACCCGATATTCCTGACCCTCGCCCGCGCCAGCATTGCCGGCGTTCTGGCGCTCGTCTTGCTTTTACTGTTCAGGCAGAAACGCCCGGCGCGCGGTGATCTGATATCCCTTTTCATCGTCTCCTTCGGCGTGGTGGTGGGGTTCCCGCTGTTGACCGCGCTGGCGCTGCGGCACATCACATCGGCGCATTCCATCGTCTTCGTCGGGTTGTTGCCGCTTGCAACAGCGGTTTTTGCCGTGCTGCGCGGCGGGGAGCGCCCGCGCCCCGCCTTCTGGATCTTCTCCTGTCTCGGCAGCGTTCTGGTAGCCGGATTCTCATTGTCGAATTCGCTAGCCTCCGGGCTCGGAGCCTCGCTTACCGGCGATCTGCTGATGCTGGGTGCCATCATCGTCTGCGGGCTTGGCTATGCGGAAGGTGCCGCCCTTTCCCGCAAACTGGGTGGCTGGCAGGTCATCTCATGGGCGCTGGTTCTGTCCCTGCCGGTGATGTTGCCGCTTGCCTTTTTCACAGGGCCGGAAACGCTTGCCGACATCAATCCGCAGGCCTGGGGTGGCCTTGCCTATGTTTCCCTGTTCAGCATGCTGATCGGTT
This sequence comes from Rhizobium sp. GR12, assembly GCF_036596185.1. Taxonomy (NCBI): domain Bacteria; kingdom Pseudomonadati; phylum Pseudomonadota; class Alphaproteobacteria; order Hyphomicrobiales; family Rhizobiaceae; genus Rhizobium; species Rhizobium sp. GR12. The sequence goes on from NZ_JASXTH010000001.1 coordinate 434,134, forward strand.
TCATCTTCTGGTATCGCGGGCTGGCGCTTGGCGGCATCGCTGCGGTGGGACAGTTGCAATTGTTGCAGCCGTTCTTCGGGCTGGTGCTTGCAGCGACCCTGCTTCACGAGGAGGTCAGTCCAGCGATGATCGGGATTACCCTTGTCGTCGTGCTCTGCGTTGCGGGCGCGCGGAAATTCGCACGCTGACGCCCGCCATCATCAGCTGGAGCGGCGGCCCACCCAGCGATGCCAAGCTTCCTCGTTGCCGTTAAAGACATTGAGATCGATGCGGCCATCGACGCCATGCGACAGGCCTGAGCCGGAATATTGCCAGAACAGCCACTTGCGACCGGGATAGACCACGGACGGATGCTGGGCGACGGCGCGCAGCCAGAAGGGATAATCCTGGAACTCGCCGGTAAGATTGTCCTTATAAAAATCGGGCGCCGTATAAATGATCGGGCGCTGTCCGTAATGGCGCTCGAGCTTGTCCATGAACACGCGCATCTTTTCCAGGATGCGCTCGCGGGAATGGCGCATCTTGCAGCTCGATTCGCCGTTATATTCCACGTCGATCACCGGCGGCAGCGCATCCGGATCACGCGGCACGTTGCGAATGAACCAGTCCGCCTGCTCGCCGGCCGAGCGGCACCAGTAAAAGAAGTGGTAGGCCCCACGGCGCAGACCCGCTTCCTTTGCACGCCGCCAGTTGGTGCGGAACATTGGATCCAGATGATCACCGCCATCCGTCGCCTTGATGAATGCGAAGTTGGCGCCGCGTGTGCGCAGCTGCGGCCAGTTTATATTTGCTTGCCAGCGCGACACATCCACTCCGTGGACCTGAAAATGACGCGGCTGGACCCTGCCGAAATTGATCGGCTTGGCATCGCTGAAGCTGGAACGGAAAATGCGCGAGCGGATCTGTGCGCCGGCGCTCGCCGCCGGGGCGACGGCCATCGCCAATTGCACCGGACGTTCCATCGGGCGCTCCACAGGCGGCACCATTCCGGCCTGTGACGGGATCGGCAAACGGATTTCCGGGGCATTCTGCGGCACGGATGCCCGTGGGGTGACGGCGGAAAAGGCCTTGGGTTCTTCGGGTACCGGCCCACCCCACGCCAGAACTTGCTGTCGCGGCTGGGCGGGGATGGGTTGGCTGCCCACGCTTGCCTGCGGCACCGGCGCGGATGGCGTAACCGAACTCGTCGTTTCCTTCGAAGGCAGCCCAGCCATCAGGCTTTCCGGCCCGGAACTGGACGTGCAGCCACCAAGCAGAAGGCAACCGAAGAGAAATGCTGGCACAGCCGATGAACGCATGAAAACCCGTACGCAAAACAATCGGGGGCACTCTGACGCCGCCCGGGGACCTCGAAATACAATTGCTAACGGAAGATTATCAAAAAAGACTGAATCTTATCTTTACGCCCGCACCCGCCAATGCGCCCGTCAATTTTGACAGGCGAAATGCTTCGAGGTTTTGCAAAACGGGGAGGTTCAGGCGGTCATCGTGGTCAGATCGACGGTATCGGCGCCGGGGGAATTTCTCTTGATCGATTCGATGGCGTGGATGGCCGATGCCTTCGTCTCGTAGCCTTCGGACGAAAACATCGCTTCTCCGTTGGATGCCTTGAACCGGAAGCGATATTCACCTGCCCTGTCCTGATAGATCTCAAATTTATACATGATCCTTGCGCCTCCTGAGGTGAACCGGTCCCAATTCTGAGCGGCCCCAGCGATATTCGCAACCGATAATTGCCGGATCAGACAAATTGTCAGATCAGACAAGCCGAACCCATGCGCGGGCAATTTCCAGACCGGCCGCATCGGCCATATCCGCACGCCGGCCGCGGTGCTCACGGTAATTGTCTATCCAGCCGGGCGCCATTTTTTCGACGGAAGCCGGGAATGTCTCGCACCAGCCATCGACCACGGCCGCGGATGCCTCAAAATGAAATTGCGTGCCATAGGCCGCCCGGCCGATACGAAACGCCTGATTTCGCGTTGCGCCATTGGTCGCAAGCCGCGCCGCCTCGGGCGGAAGCGTGAATGTGTCGCAATGCCACTGAAAGATGGGAAACACTTTCTCCAGCCCTGACAATAGAGGATCGGACACGCCCTCCTCCGTCAGGGATACGTCTTCCCAGCCGAATTCGGGCGGGCCGGCCAGAATATTCTCGCCGCCATAGGCGCGCGCCAGCAACTGGCTGCCGAGGCAGACGCCCATCACGGCCTTGCCCGCATCGCCAAAGGCTTTCATCAAAAGCGCAAGGTCCGGAAGATAGGGACAAAGCATATCGTCAAGGGCGTTCTGCTCACCGCCGAGAACGACAAGCGCATCATGACCAGCCGCACTGGTGGGAAGAGGCTCTCCCGCATAGGCGCGGATGACATCCACTTGCGCCTGGGCCTCCTCCAGAGCGACGCCCAGCTGTCCATGCGGGGTGCCCGCCATGTTTTCGATAATTGCAACGCGCATGGGGCCTCTTGCCGACGACGGAATTCGATCGACTGACATCGCCGATCGAATTCAGCTTCACCACGAGAAAAACGGATTTTCAAGAGGCGCAACATCATCAGCAAGACAATAAGCGACAGGTTGACCTGGTGTGCCTTAGAATTCCCGCGACAGCTTCGCGTCGAGCGAATGCCGGTTGCCACCGCGAACGGCGAAGAACAGGAAAATGGCAGCCCAGAGAACTGATTTTTCCGCGCCGCCCAGACCTTCCGCCTTTACGATGCCGTGGAAATAGACCGTTACCAAAAGGACGATCATCGCGGCAAATGACGCCGGCCGCGTGAACAGGCCGATGGCCACGAGAATTCCTCCGAAAAACTCGGTGGCGGCCAGAAGGGGCGACCAGAATACACCGGGATAAAAGCCGAGGCTCTCCACCATGCCGGCAGCCCCGAAAGGGTTGAGGATTTTGCCGAAACCATGGGTGACGAGAAGAAGCCCGGCCACGACGCGCAGAACGGTCTCCACCAGATCATGCGTCGCATTATAAAGCGGTGCGACCGCCGGAACGAAAAGACGCTGACGATTATTGTCGAACTGGGCCATAGGATCTCCACGTTTCAGCCATCGATGGCTTATCTGTTCGCAAAGCTCCATGATAAGAACAAGCATGCACCGGGTAAAAACATGAGTGTTGTAGTTGACATTATCGTGAGCATTATTGTCGCTGGGCGTTGAAGGAGACATGACTATGACCGAGACCAAGCCCCGCATCACCATCCGCTACTGCACACAATGCAACTGGCTGCTTCGTGCAGGATGGATGGCGCAGGAGATTTTGCAAACCTTCGCCTCGGACATCGGCGAAGTTACCCTTGTTCCCTCAACGGGCGGTCTGTTCGAGATCACCGTCAACGGCGAAACCATATGGGAGCGCAAACGCGACGGCGGTTTTCCCGGTCCTAAAGAACTCAAACAGAGAATCCGCGATGTCATCGACCCGGAACGCGACCTCGGTCACGTGGACAGGACGAAGCATGAAGGGCTCGACAATTGACGCAGCGAAATGTTTCAACAGTGTCAAACAAGTTTTTTCCCTTTAAAATCAATGATCGTCATAAAACTTCAAAAAGTCTGTTGACACCGGGCGGCTGCCCTCGTACATCGCTCTCCGTCGCCCAGATGGCGGAATTGGTAGACGCGCCAGCTTCAGGTGCTGGTACTCGCAAGGGTGTGGAGGTTCGAGTCCTCTTCTGGGCACCATTCCTTTTTTGATCCTAGCCAGATCAAATACTTAGACGAAAAAACAGCAACATTCAGTCCTCCTGCAGAACGCAGGGGAACATGTTGCGGTTTTTCGTTCTGCTGATAATCAGCCCAAATCTTTCCATGCAAAACAGCAGCGCATGGCGACTACGAGGCCTTTGTCACCTTGGACAAAAGCCCGCTGCTCTCGCATGCGGAATTGCAATCTATTACTCAGATTTGATTAGGCCCAAGCCCCGGTTACGGCTGGGCGTCTTTATCGCCGCTGTTTTGCGAATGCTGTTCGCAGTTCGGCGTACAGGAAAGCACGGTTCGTTCCGTCTGGCGGAAAACGCGGACCGTGTTGCCCTCGTCAATAGAGACGAGAATGCGTTCGTCCACGATCGGATTGCCCTCAGCATCGAGAAGAACAAGATTTGTCGTGCCGAAACTGCGGCCGGTCAGCACGATCGTGGTGGCATCGGCAACCGTGGCGTCGGCGACTTTCGAATTGCCGACAATAACCTTGCTCACGGGGCGGTCGAGGCGAAGGACACGGGCGTGGTTCATAGAAACGCGCAATATGTCTTCCTGAGCAAAAACGGGTTGCGACGCCGCCCCTAGAATGACGGACAAGCCGACCACGATTTTCGCCAGTTTTCCGGATGACACGCGTTTGGCCCTTGCTCACTATCTGCACTTTACTACGCGATAGAATGCGCGGTTTTAGTGAATGAAGCGTTAAATGACGGAAATCCATAGTGCTGGCGGTAACCATTCGTGATGTCACGGCATTTTTCGGTTCTCACTGCCCCGCATCAAAATTGAACAACTGCGTCTCGTTAAGAGAACACTTGGCCAGAAACAGGAAAGGGTCAACCCCGGAATATATTTGTTTATCAGCAACTATAAAAATAAAGGCAATACTTTTTGTTTTTATTTACCAACAGAAACTCATCCTGCCATTTACTTTGGATTAATCCTCTTCTTTAAGCGCTTGGAAATCGCTCACCTGTAATTTGAATGCAACCGAACAACGGAAAACAGTTGTCGGCGTGCTGAACCAACACAAGAATTAGGAGAGACCCATGACCAAGATTTTCACTCGCTTCCTGAAGGACGAGTCCGGCGCAACGGCAATTGAATACGGCCTGATCGCAGCGCTTATTTCTGTTGCCATCATCGGTGGTGCAACTACCGTTGGCAGCCAAATCGGAACGCTTTTCACAAACATCGGTACGAAGATGACGACGGCTGCCACCAAGTCGGGCGAGTGATCGCTACGAACCTGTTTGAATGGCCGCCCCGAAACGGGCGGTCATTTTAGTATTTTTGGCATCCACCGCGTATGGTTGCCATTCATATAACGAATCCCTTGTGGAATTGATCTAATGGTCGTAGCAGCAATTTTTCTGATTTTGCCTCTATGTCTCGCCTTTGCTGGGCTGAATGACCTGTTCAGCATGACCATACCCAATAGAATACCACTCGTACTTCTACTATCCTTCATTGTGGCTGCGCCCTTTACGGGAATGGATTGGCAGACTTTCGCTTTGAGCATTGCCGCCGCTGCCGCCGTTTTTTTTGCCTGTTTTGCCCTCTTCGCAGCCAATGTCATGGGTGGAGGAGACGCTAAACTCCTCACTGCTGCCGCAATCTGGTATGGTTTCAATATATCGCTGGTGGAGTTTTTACTCGGGGTAGCATTCCTCGGCGGCGTGTTGACGATCGGTATCCTGCTTTTGCGCTCGCGCTCGCAGGAAATCATGGCGGCCGGCATCCCCATTCCGGATTCCCTGCTGGTGGCGAAAAAAATCCCTTACGGCATCGGCATCGCCATTGCCGGGTTCTTGACCTATGGCGATACACCGCTTGTAAAAGCCGCCATCGCAAGTCTTTCTTAAAAAAAGATGCGCCCCTCACAGGTTAAAGGCCTGTTAACCAGAAATCCAAGCATAATATTAACCATAATTATACCAATCACGCGCCATCCTGAGGGAAGAACAATCTGATTCCCTCAAGGATCGAGCATGAAACCGTCGCGTATCGTCATCCTCTCCGTTGCCCTGGTCGCCGCCGGTCTTGCCGGTATCGTCGCCATGCAGATTTCCGGCACGAAGCAGGTCATCGAAAAAGCGGAAACGATCATCGAGAAGGAGCCGACGGTCAACGTTCTCGTTTCCTCGGTCAACCTGCCCGTCGGCAGCCGCCTGAACGATAGTTCCGTGCGCTGGACGCCCTGGCCGAGGGGCAATGTCATCGACAGTTTCATAACGGAAACAAAAAGCCCTAACGCCATCACCGAACTTTCCGGCGCCGTCGTACGGTTGCCCCTGTTTGAGGGCGAACCGGTGCGGCCGGAAAAAGTGGTCGATTCCAGCACCCGCATCATGTCCTCGCTTTTGCCAGCCGGCAAACGCGCCGTCGCCACCGAGATTTCCGTCTCGACGGGTGCCGGCGGTTTCGTACTGCCAAATGACCGGGTTGACGTCATCATGGTCCGCAAGGGCGATACGGGCAACTTTCTGACCGAGAATGTTCTTAATAATGTCCGCGTTCTGGCGATCGATCAGCAGATCAAGGAAGGCGAGGACGGCACCTCCGCAGTCGTAGGTGCCACCGCAACGCTGGAACTGACACCCGAGCAGGCCAAGATCATAACCGTGGCGCAACAGATGGCGGATCGCCTCACGCTCGCTTTGCGCTCTGTTGCCGATGCGCAGGAAAATGACACGCTTTCGGCCGGTTATCTTCTCAACGGCGGCTCCGGGCAGCCGGAGATTCAGGTGATCAAATCCGGTTCGATCGTCAAGGGCGGACAGGGAGCATCGCAATGACCGGGGTTTCAATGGCAAAGCGCACCAAAAAACACCTGCGTTCCTCGATCGCGGGCGGCCTTGCATTTTGCCTGGCTTTTTCAGGCATTCCGGGTCAGCACTCGCCCGCATTTTTGCGTATCAGCGAAGCCGAGGCGCAGACCGCCAGCATCGTGCGGATCACCGAAAGCGGCACAGGCATCCGCAAGCGCCTGAAGCTCGGCCTCAACAAGGCGTTGGTCATCGACCTGCCGGACGATGCCCATGACATTCTTGTCGCCGATCCAAGCCTTGCCGATGCCGTGACTCGCACGTCCAGACGGATTTATCTGTTCGGAAAAACGGTGGGGCAGACCAATATTTTCATTTTCGGCGAAGGCGGTCGGGAAATCGTCAGTCTTGACCTCGAAGTCGAGCGCGATATCGCCGGCCTTGAGGCCAATATTCGCCGGTTTATTCCCGAATCCGACATCAAGATCGAAATCGTTTCCGACAATATCGTTCTCACGGGATCGGTGCGCACACCGCAGGATTCCGCACGCGCCGTACAGCTCGCCGACGCTTTTCTAAAGGGCGGCGAAGCCACCACCCGTAACATATCGCTGACGGGTGGCGACAATGGCGGCGATGCGGCGATTTTTGCGGAACGACGTCAGACATCGCAGATCGTTAATATGCTGACGATCGAAGGCGAAGATCAGGTGACGCTGAAAGTCACCGTTGCTGAAGTCAGCCGGCAGGTGCTGAAACAGCTCGGCTTCAATGGTAGCGCTTACGATGGAAGCAATGGCATAACATTCCAAAACCCCTCCAACTTGGGCCATGCTGCCGGACTCACGAACAGCTTGGGAGGTACACTGCCTCTAGCATCGGGGTCCATCGGCGGTATGGTGTTAAGCAGCTACATCAATGCAATGGAGCAAGCTGGCGTGATGCGTACTCTCGCTGAGCCCAGCTTGACAGCCATATCCGGCGAGCAAGCCAAATTCTACGTCGGCGGGGAATTTCGCTTGGCGAGCAATCAGGGCGTGGAAGCTGACGACAAAGGTGTTCCGATAGTAACGCGCTCGACGGAGACGGTCGATTACGGGATTACGTTAAATTTTCGTCCGGTTGTGCTTTCTCCTGGTCGTATCAGCCTCAAAATCGAAACGAATGTTTCCGAGCCAACTTACGAAGGCAGTAGCGTAAGCGGTAACAACACACGGGGAATTCCGGGCAGTACCTATATGTCGATCCGCAAGCGCGAGGCATCGACCAGCGTCGAACTTCCGTCGGGTGGATCGATCGTGATCGCGGGTCTGGTTCAGGACAATGTCCGCCAGGGCATGTCGGGTCTGCCCGGCATTTCCAAGATACCGATCTTCGGTACGCTTTTCCGCAGCAAGGATTTCATCCGCAACGAGACGGAGCTTGTCATCATTGCAACGCCCTATCTGGTGCGGCCCGTTGCGCGCAACCAGATCGCCCGGCCGGATGACAACTTCAACCCGGAAAACGATGCCGCCATGTATTTCATGAACCGTGTCAACAAGGTCTACGGCCGTAAAGATCAGGTTCAGGCGGCTCCCTATCAGGGATCAGTGGGGTTCATCTACAAATGACGACACGCGCACGAAATCCCTTTCTCAGAGCAAGCCCGGTCCGGGCAGGAAACGTCATGCAGGAAACCTCTTCCTCCTTTTACCTCAGCCTTTCCGGCAGACGGGCCGGTCTCGTCGCCATCGTCGCGCTTGCCGCCAGTCTGTTGCAGGGCTGCGCGCGCGACCCGATGACGACCAACGCCATTCCCGACGATTATCGCACACGCCATCCGATCACCCTGTCGGAAGCCGAGCATTCGCTGGATATTCCGGTTTCAGCGGGTGATGGCCGGCTGACCACAGCGATGGCGGATAACGTCCGAGGTTTCGCACAGAATTATGCCTCGATGTCGACGGGGATCATCAATATTCAGACGCCATCGGGTTCGGCCAATTCGGCGACGGCATCCAGAATGGCGAAACAAATCCGCTCCACGCTTTCCGGCGCCGGTGTGCCCTCGGGCAAGATCATGGAAACGCGTTACGCCGCATCCCCGAACGGCGACGCCGCCCCCATTCGCCTGAGCTACGTGGCCGTGACCGCCATGACCGGTCAGTGCGGCCAGTGGCCCGAAGATCTTTCGGACAACACCTCTGCCAACAAGAACTGGTACAATTTCGGATGCGCATCCCAAAGCAATCTCGCGGCACAGATTGCCAATCCGATGGATCTGGTTGGCCCGCGCGGCATGAGCCCGATCGATGCGGAGCGCCGTGCGGTCGTCATCGATACCTATCGCGGCAAGACTCCGGCGGCAACAGACTGATGCGGTTCCAACAACTGTCACGGCAGGGAAGACGATGAGCGCTGTAGAATACGATATCAAGTCAGGCGGCGACGCAGAAGCCGAGCCTGCGCGTGCCGCGGATATAGATCGCCTGCGGCCCCTGCCCCGCATCTCCGTCCATGCGTTCTGCGTCAGTGAAAACATGCAGCGCGTGATGGATGCCTTGTCCAGCGACAGGCGCATGAGCAAGGTCACCCTGCGGGTAACCAAGGGTGATATCAACGCGGCGGCGACCATGTTTTCCGCCTCACCCACGCCCAATCTCATCGTTCTCGAAACGGTAAGTTCACCGGCTTCGCTGCTGGATGATCTCGCCCCTCTGGCGGAAGTTTGCGACCCCACCACTCGTGTCATCATCGTCGGCCGGCACAACGACATAACGCTTTATCGCGATCTCATCCGCAACGGCATATCCGAATATCTCGTCGCCCCAATCAACATGGCCGATCTATTGGCCTCGATCACGACGATCTTCGTTGATCCGGAGGCAGAGCCGCTTGGCCGCAACATCGCCTTCATCGGTGCAAAAGGCGGGGTGGGTTCGTCGACGATCGCGCATAATTGCGCCTTCGGCATCTCCACCCTGTTTTCCACCGAAACCATTCTGGCGGATATGGATCTTGCCTATGGCACGGCCAACATCGATTTCGATCAGGATCCCGCACAGGGCATGGCGGAAGCGGTCTTCTCGCCGGAACGGCTGGACGAGGTATTCCTCGACCGTCTGCTGACGAAATGTTCCGACCACCTGTCGCTGCTGGCGGCGCCGTCACTCCTCGACAGGACCTACGATCTCGATCGCCAGGCTTTCCTGCCGATCCTGGAGGTTTTGCAGCGTAGCGCGCCCGTCGCGGTCCTCGACCTTCCCCACCAATGGTGCGACTGGACGCGGGCGGTGCTTGCGGAAGCGGACGAGGTGGTCATTACGGCAGTGCCGGATCTCGCAAATCTGCGCAACACGAAGAACCTGTTCGACGCACTGATAAAACTGAGACCCAACGACAAGTTGCCGCACCTTATTCTCAATCAGGTCGGCATGCCGAAACGCCCGGAGATCGCCCCGGCGGATTTTCTCGACCCGCTGGAAATCGAACCGATCGCGATCATTCCATTCGACACCGTGCTCTTCGGAAATGCTGCCAACAGCGGGCGCATGATCAGCGAGATGGACGAAAAATCCCAGATCGCGGAAACCTTCTCGCAAATCGCCCATACCATCACAGGCCGTACCGTTCTGCGCAAAAGCAGGCGCGGCGGCCTGGACAAGCTCAAGAATATTCTCAAGCGCAAATAGGCTCCCTTTTGCGCCTTTAGACGGAAACGCCAATGTTCGGAAAACGGGGGCCAGAAGGCCCGGTCAGAACCATAAAGCCGGAGTTTGTCGTGCCTGCCATGCCGCAGGCGACGACGACGTCCGAGCCCCGGTCTCTGACGATCGACACTTTGGAGCCCGGCCAATCGCCGGCGACGCGCAACGCGCAGGCATCGGCGCAATCGCCGCAGAAAAAACGTGCCCGCACGGAAGATTATTACAATACCAAGAGCCAGGTGTTTTCCGCGCTCATCGATACGATCGACCTTTCACAGCTCGCCAAGCTGGACGCGGAGAGCGCGCGCGAGGAAATTCGTGATATCGTCAATGACATCATCACGATCAAGAATTTCGCCATGTCCATCGCCGAGCAGGAAGAGCTGCTCGAAGACATCTGCAACGACGTTCTTGGTTACGGGCCGCTGGAGCCGCTTCTGGCGCGCGACGACATTGCCGATATCATGGTCAACGGTTCCGGCCAGACCTTCATCGAAGTCGGCGGCAAGACCATCGAATCCGACATCCGCTTCCGCGACAATAATCAATTGCTTTCCATCTGCCAGCGCATCGTCAGTCAGGTCGGCCGGCGCGTGGACGAATCTAGCCCGATATGCGACGCCCGCTTACCCGATGGATCGCGTGTCAACGTCATCGCACCGCCACTCGCCATCGACGGTCCGGCGCTGACGATCCGAAAATTCAAACGGGACAAGCTCACGCTCGACCAGCTCGTGCGTTTCGGCGCGATCACGCCCGAAGGCGCAACCCTGCTCAAGATCATCGGCCGCGTCCGCTGCAATGTCGTCATCTCGGGCGGCACCGGCTCAGGCAAGACCACTCTTCTCAATTGCCTGACAAGCTTCATCGACAAGGATGAACGCGTCATCACCTGCGAGGACACCGCCGAACTGCAACTTCAGCAGCCGCATGTGGTGAGGCTGGAAACGCGCCCGCCGAATATCGAAGGAGAAGGTGAGATCACCATGCGTGATCTGATCAAGAACTGCCTTCGCATGCGGCCCGAACGCATCATCGTCGGCGAAGTCCGCGGACCGGAGGTTTTCGACCTTCTTCAGGCGATGAACACCGGTCACGACGGCTCGATGGGTACGCTCCACGCCAATACGCCGCGGGAATGCCTCAGCCGCATCGAATCGATGATCGCCATGGGCGGCTTTACACTGCCGGCAAAGACGGTGCGCGAAATCATTTCGGGCTCGATCGATATCGTCATTCAGGCTGCGCGCCTGCGCGACGGCTCGCGCCGGATAACGCAGATCACCGAAGTGATGGGCATGGAAGGCGACGTCATCGTGACCCAGGATCTGATGCGATACGAAATCGACGGTGAAGACGCGCATGGCAAGCTGATCGGCAAACACGTTTCCACGGGCATCAGCAAGCCCCATTTCTGGGATCGCGCACGCTATTACGGCGAGGAAAAACGCTTGGCGACCGCGCTCGATGAAATGGAAAAGACATCCTAAGGGAAGGCGACCGCCATGGACCCCACAATCCTGTTACTGGCCGCACTTGTCGCAATTTCGGCAGGGGCGCTGGCTTACGCCTTCCTTTTCCAGCAGATAGAGGTCGAAAAAAAGACCACCAGCCGCTTCAAGCGGGTCAAGGCCGCCGAAACGGATCACGCAAACATCAAAGCTGCGCGGGACCGGGTCCAGGAACTCGGCAAACGCCGCAAGTCCATGCAGGACAACCTGCGCGATATGGAAAAGAAACAAAGCGAAAAAGCGAAGAAAGCAAAGAATGTCGGTTTGCGTGACAAGCTGGTTCAGGCGGGGCTGCAACTTTCCGTTCGGCAATTCCACCTGCTGAGTGCAGGCGCGGCCGCCTTCTCCATCCTCATCGCGCTTCTTTATGGCCTGTCGCTGCTTATGGCTCTGCTCATAGGAGCCGTCGTGGCGTTGGGGCTGCCGCGATGGGTATTGGCATATCTACTCAAACGCCGGCAGAAAAAATTCCTCGAGGAATTTCCGAATGCACTGGATGTCATGTGCCGGTCGATCAAATCCGGATTGCCGCTGAACGACGCCGTGCGACTGATCGCATCCGACGGCCAGGAACCGGTGAAATCGGAGTTTCAGCGTGTCGTCGATGCACAACAGGTCGGGATCGGCATTCCTCAGGGCATCGAGCGCATGATGCTGACCATGCCGCTTTTCGAAGTGAGCTTCTTCAGCACCGTCATCAATATTCAGGCGCAGGCGGGCGGCAACCTTTCGGAAGCACTGTCAAACCTGTCGAAAGTCCTGCGTGACCGCAGGAAAATGCGTGCGAAAGTCAACGCGTTGTCGATGGAGGCGAAGGCCTCTGCGGTTATCATTGGCGCATTGCCTTTCATCGTCATGATGCTGGTCCACTTCACCTCGCCCGACTATCTGTCGGTGCTCTTTACCGACATACGCGGGCACATCATTCTGGGCGCGTCGGGGTTATGGATGCTGATCGGGATCTTCATCATGCGTCAAATGATCAATTTCGACATATGAGGGCACGACCATGACAGGAAGCCTCTTTTCCAGCCTGACGGACCCGCAGACGATCATCGCCATTCTCGTCACGCTTGCGGTTTTTGCGACCCTCTATACGCTCATCATGCCGTTCTTCGAGCGAAAAGACTTCGCCAAGCGCATGAAAGCCGTGTCATCGGAGCGCGATCTCATTCGCAGCCGCGAGCGCGAACGTCTGGCCACCGCCACCAGAGACGGCAAGGCTTCCCTGCGAGGCAACAACAACAAATCCGCACGCCGCATCGTCGAGAAATTCAACCTCCAGGAAGCGCTTGCCGACAAGAACACGATGAACAAGCTACGCGCGGCTGGCTTTCGTTCACAAAACGCGCTCAACACGTTTCTTGCCGCCCGGTTTCTGTTGCCGTTCGTTTTTCTTGTCGTGGCCTTTACCTGGGTCTTCGTTCTTGGAAACCTCGCGGACAAGGCTTTCGTCGTCCGGCTGATGGCGGTGCTGATTTTCGGTTATCTGGGTTTCTATGCGCCCAATATCTATGTTTCGAACCGCATGAACAAGCGGCAGGCGTCAATCAAGCGGGCGTGGCCGGATGCGCTGGACCTGATGCTGATCTGCATCGAATCAGGCGTGTCCATGGAGGCTGCCATGCGTCGCGTGGCGGAAGAGATGGGCGAGCAGTCACCCGAACTGGCGGAGGAAATGATGCTGACGACAGCGGAACTGTCCTTCCTCCAGGACCGGCGCATCGCGCTTGAGAATTTTGGCATGCGTACCCAGCTGGATGGCGTCAAAAGCGTGGTACAGGCGCTTATCCAGGCGGAACGATATGGCACGCCGCTGGCTCAGGCGCTGCGTGTTCTCGCGCAGGAAGGTCGCGACGAGCGGATGAACGAGGCTGAAAAGAAGGCCGCCGCCCTGCCGCCGAAACTGACAGTGCCGATGATCATATTTTTCCTGCCGGTGCTCATCGCGGTCATTCTTGGGCCGGCCGGGATTCGCGTTGCCGATACGTTCTGACACAGGAAACGCGCCGGCATTTCAGGCGGCAGCGCAACGCGAAGCGGAACTGTGAATAATTTATCCGCGTGCCGGCATTGATGGGGGACATCTAAAAACTCATCAGCCTGCCGGCTTTTTGTCTTTCTTCGCCAGTTGCTGCCAGGAATTCTGCTGCGAAAGCATCGCACGCAGATAACCGAGATTTGCCTGCGCCTGCTGTGGCGAGAGTTCCTGAACCGCGATGCGTTCGGCTTCGGCAAAGCGTCCCTGGAGACCCACCACGAGCGCGAGGTTCTGGCGGACGCGGCTGTCGGCGCCAGGCTGGGCGATGGCCGATTGCAGATATGTTTCGGCGGTACGGGGATCGCTCGACAGGACGTAGGACATTCCGAGGTTCGAAAGCACGCTCGGATCGTTCGGCTTGAGATCAAGTGCCTGCCGGTATTTGGTGCGCGCCTCGTTCGACCGTCCAAGCTGATCGAGCACGGCGCCTTCGGCGGAATAAAGCCGCCAGTCGGGACGGTCGGGTGTCTGCGCTCTCTGGATGGTCGAAAGGGCCTGTTCGAGCTGACCTGACGCTGCCTGCGCCTTGCCATAGGCGGCAAGCACTTCACGGTCGGCCGGATTGGCGATGGCGATCTGCTGCATCACCGCGAGCGCCTGCGTGTTCTTGCCGGTCATCATCAGCACGTTGGCATAGTTCATGCCGACGGACCTGTCCTTGGGGCTACGTTCGTAGGCTTTGCCCGCCGTCTCTTCCGCCTGCCGCAGCTGATCCATATTCATGTGGTCATAGGAGCGCGTGGCAGCGGGAATGGAGCCGGTCGACATGCGATCCGGCTTGTTGGTGCTCGCGCAGCCGGAAACGGTTAGAACCAGCGCCGCGAGACATGCTCCCCGCAGCAATCCCGCCCGACCCGTCTCTCTCAAAGAAAATGCAGTCATGGCAGCGCCCCCGCCCAAGAATTATCGATCTTGCGCCCGACATACGACAGACTCACATGACGCAACTTTCGATTAAGCAATAATCTGTTAACCCTAATAGAATGTTAATCGCACCGATTCTCGACAGTTACGAAAGCAGACCATGGCGCCCTATCAGTTCATCGAACGCCCGACCCCTTTCAGCTCCAAGGCCGGCAGCACGCTGCCGGTTTTCGCCGTCACGCCAGCCCATATCGAACAGGGCGCCATCGATCCTGTTGCTCTGGACTGGGCGAAAAAGGCGGGCTTCAAGGCAGAGGCAGGCGCCGTATTGCTCGTTCCCTCCTCCGACGGTTCGCTGGGCGGGGTTCTTCTCGGCCTCGGCGGCAATCCGTCCGAAATCCCGTTCATCACCGGGAAACTGGCCCGCGAACTGCCCGAAGGCGAGTGGCATATCGAAACCGCACCATTGACGGCCAACCGGCTGGCGCTCGGTTTCGGCCTCGGCAGCTACCGCTTCGACAAATACAAGACCACCAAAACCAGCGGGGCGAAGCTTCTCATTCCGCAGGATGCCGAAGACGGCGAGATCAAGCGCGTCCTGGCCGGAGTCTTCCTTGCACGCGACCTCATCAATGTCCCGGCCAACGACATGGGACCGGACGAGCTTGAGATCGCTTTCCGCAGCCTTGCCGCCCACTATAAGGCAAAAGTTGGCGTCATTACCGGCGACGACCTGCTGAAGGAAAATTTCCCGCTCATCCATGCCGTCGGCCGCGCCAGCGAAAGCGCGCCGCGCCTTCTGGAAATGAACTGGGGCAAGAAGGGCAATCCGCGCCTGACTCTTATCGGCAAGGGCGTCTGCTTCGATACCGGCGGTCTCGATATCAAGCCCGCCGCCTCCATGGCCCTGATGAAGAAGGATATGGGTGGTGCGGCCAATGTTCTCGGTCTGGCGCTGATGATCATGGATGCGAAGCTGCCGGTCGATCTTCGCGTCCTCGTGCCCGCCGTCGAAAACTCGATCTCGTCCAACGCCTTCCGCCCCGGCGATATCTACAGGAGCCGCAAGGGGCTGACGGTACAGATCGACAATACGGATGCTGAAGGCCGTCTCGTTCTGGCCGATGCGCTGGCCTATGCCGACGAGGATGCTCCGGACCTGATGATCGACATGGCGACGCTGACGGGTGCTGCCCGTGTCGCTCTCGGCCCGGACCTGCCGCCGTTCTACACCGATGACAGCGATCTGGCCCATGACATCGCCGAAGCCAGCATCGATACCGACGATCCGTTGTGGCGCATGCCGCTTTACATGGGATACGACAAGGATATTCGCTCACGCGCCGCCGATATCACCAATGCACCTTCCGGCGGCATGGCCGGATCGATCACCGCCGCCCTGTTCCTCAAGCGTTTCGTCACCAACACGAAAAAATGGGCGCATTTCGATATTTACGGCTGGTCCTTGAGCGAGAGGCACCATTCCTCCATCGGCGGAGAAGCCCAGGGCATCCGCGCGCTCTTCCATTACATCGCGCATCACTTCGTAAAGTGAAAAAGCGAGAAATGGTTTCTTAGCGGAACTGCCACGGAGCGTTTCCCCTCACGGGAAACGCTTCCATTTCTCTCAAACCAGAACCTTCTGCTCCTTGAGGTCTTCCTCGCCGAAGAACTTCAGATAGCGCTCCACTTCGGCCGGCTCACCCGTCGCTTTTTGCGGATTGTCGGAGAGTTTCACCGCCGGCCGACCATTGGCATCGCTGACCTTGCAGACGATGGAGATCGGTTTGAGGCTGGCGATGGTCTTCGGCGCGCATCCGGCAAAATCATTCGTCAGATTGGTGCCCCAGCCGAAGCTCATGCGCACCCGGCCTTCGAAATGCCGGTAGGTGTCGACGATGGCATCGACATCGAGACCATCGGAGAAGATCAGCATCTTCTTACGGGGGTCACGGCCCATCTTCTGCCACCAGTCGATGATCTTTTCCCCGCCTTCGATCGGCGGCGCGCTGTCGGGACGGAAGCCCGTCCAGTCCGCCACCCATTCCGGCGCGTTGCGCAGAAAAGCCGCCGTGCCGAAGGCATCGGGCAGCACGATCAGCAGGTTGCCGCCGTAAAGCCGGTTCCAGTCCTTCAGAACCTGATAGGGCGCTGCGGCCAGTTCCTCGTTCGTCTGGGCGAGCGCCGCAACCACCATCGGCAATTCATGTGCATTGGTACCGACGGCTTCGAGATCGGAATCCATCGCGAGAAGGACGTTGCTCGTGCCGGTAAAGGCAGGCCCGATGCCTTCCTTCAGAGCCTCGACGCACCAGCGCTGCCACAGGAAGCTGTGGCGGCGGCGGGTGCCGAAATCGGAAATGCGCAGACCCGGCAGTTCCCGCAGCCGCTCAACCTTTTCCCACATCTTGGCCTTGGCGCGGGCATAGAGAACATCCAGCGTGAAATAACCGAGCGAGCGCATGGCGCTGCGCGAACGCAGCTCGTTTATGATTGCAAGCGCCGGGATCTCCCAGAGCGTGGTGTCCATCCAGCGGCCATGGAAATTCAGCTCATACTGCCCGTCGCGCTTGAAAAGCTCATATTCCGGCAATTGATAGCTCGAAAGCCAGGAGAGGAACTCCGGCTCGAATATCTGTGAGCGGCCATAAAAGGTGTTACCCGCAAGCCAGATGTTTTCCTTCTTGGAGAGGCGCAGGGTGCGCGCGTGATCGAGTTGCTCGCGCAGTTCCATCTCGTCGATCTCTTCCGCCAACCGCACCGTCTTGGTGCGATTGATCAGAGAAAATGTCGCGTCGACTTCCGGATAGAGCTTCCAGATCATCTGCAACATCAAAAGCTTGTAGAAATCCGTATCGATCAGGCTGCGGACGATCGGATCGAGCTTCCAGGTGTGATTGTGGACACGGGTTGCTATATCGGTCTTCGTCATGCTCGCATTCCCTAACATCGGCCGCAACATCGGCAGGGCCGACGTCACCCCGCGCCTCGACAGGTATCAACCTGTCATGTCAAAGATTTATCTGAAAAAGCGACAACAAGTCCAGAGTGCGGGCGGCGCAAACGCCGCTTTAAGTCATATTACTTCAGAAGGTCGGATCGACGGGATTGATGCCGGGATACCAATCCCTGGAGACCGGATTTCTGCCGCCAAAGCTGGAAACGCCGTTTTCATCGGTGCAGCGGTAACCCTGAACGGGAAGTCCGCGGCTGCCGAAAACATCCCGGTGGGGACCTCGTGAATAGCCGGTCGTACCAAGTTCACTGTGGCAGTTGTAGCGGACCTTGGGTTGCAGCGTTCGCGGGTCCTTGACGCCGGGCAGGTTCGCATAGGCGTCGGGCGCCGGGGCAAAACCGTTCTGGAAAACAGTCTGCGCCTCCGCAGAAGCGCTTAATAGAACCGCTGCCAGGACAGCTGCCAATCGTGTCGCAGTCTTTGTCTTCATCGATGCCGGTCCCGTACCATCATTTACCCGATGTAGGCTGTCGGCGGCGGTCGTACAAAGGGCGGGGCAGGCACAATTTCGTGAAAGCCGCCCTGTCAGCCTTCGAGACGCCGGAAAGACGTCGGCTTTTCATAAAGCCAGCCGATACGCTCGATGGCCGCATCGAGATTTTCGCGCGCGACATTCATCGTGTGGCCATTGGCGTGCAGCAGCGTTTCTTCGTTTTCCATGAGGCCGACATGGCCCTTCCAGAACACCAGATCGCCACGCTTCAATTCGTCACGCTCTATTTCCACACCGAGCGATTTCACCTGCATGTCGGTATCGCGCAGAACCCGCCGGCCCGTCATCGCCATGGACAATTGCACGAGGCCGGAACAATCGATGCCGAAGCCGGAGCGCCCGCCCCAGAGATAGGGCGTTTCAATAAAGCGCAACGCCACCGCAACATAGTCCTCTTCAAGAGCATCCTCGACCGCACGGCAATGGGAGGCAATGATGCCTTCGCCTTTTTCGGTCAGCAGATAACGGGTGCCGCGCGTCTCCGCCTCACCGACAATCCGGATCAGGCTACCCATGGAAAGGGTAGTGACCGGCGGTTTGCGCAGTTCGGCGGAAGGATAGAGGAAGGTGCGCGGCACAGTCACCCGATGGGTGGCGGCAACCACATCGCCGATCGCCGTCTCCGGCACATAGCCGGCATAGCCATCCGCATCCGCCTGCACCCATGCCCAGCCATCCGCCCTATCGAAGACACGCACGGTTTCACCAAACAGAAGCTCCGTATCGATGCCGGTGGCAAGATCGGGCGTGGGGCGAAGGCCAATAACGGGTGTTGCGATTTGCGCGGGCGTGCCGCTGACGAAACGCTCGGCCTGAACCACGCCCTGCAGTTTCTCATCGGCCAGATCGGAGCGGAAGACATTCAGGCGGCGGTCGAGCATCATGGTTTCACATCCAGAGGTTAGATCTTGCGCGCCTGATCAATAATCAGATCGCCGAATTTTTCCAGATAGAGCGCACCTGCGACCGTGCGTTTTATCACGACATTACGCTTGTCCCGCTCGTCCCGCATCCTGTCAACCAGCCCGAGCGCGCCGAGACTGTCGAGTGCGCGGGTGATGACCGGTTTGGTCACGCCCAGCATTGCGGCGAGGCCCCTGACGGTATGCGGTGGCGGCACGAGATAAATCTGCAGCAGGATCGCGGTCTGACGCAAGGTCAAATCCGGCGCATCGGCAATTACCTGTACCGTGGACACGCGATGCCAAAGCCCCAAGGCCTCCGTAGGCGAAAGTTCTGCAGGCAAACCGGTAAACCTTCCAGTTGTTATCCTACCGTTTTCATTCAACAGAATGGAAAACTCAAGAACCATACCGCACAAACGAAAACCGCCGCGCTATCGCAGACCATAAAAGATCGCGCGGCGCGGCGGTGTTTCTCGACCCGTTTTCCGGGCTTTCAACGTCCCCTCTGGACTTGCAACATAACATGCAGGAAGTGTGCCAGTTTTATTGCGGCGCACAAATATGAGCAAAAACAGATGTTTGGGGCATGATTCCGGCTTTGTGGCCAAATTTTCCGCAAGACGGAAACAGCAACAAAAACAGGCAATCAGCAATTCAGTGCTTAAAAACTGCCTTCCGCCACAACAGCGGAAGGCGAGGATCGTTGCAGATCAGATTTCCGCGCCGCGTGTGGCATCGACCGCATCGGCATTTTGCTGGCGGTTATAACGGATCGACGACCAGAGCGAGATGCCGATCAGCGCCGCACCGCCAAGGCCGGTGATGACCTCCGGTATGTGGAACATCGTCTGCACGTACATGATGACAGACAGGATGAGGATCGCGTAGAAAGCGCCGTGCTCCAGATAGCGATATTCGGCAAGCGTCCCCTTTTCGACCAGCATGATCGTCATCGAGCGCACATACATGGCGCCGATGCCGAGGCCGATGGCGATGATGAACAGGTTCTGGGTGAGTGCAAAAGCGCCGATCACACCATCGAAGGAGAAGCTGGCATCCAGCACTTCGAGATAGAGAAACGCGCCGAAGCCGCCCTTTGCAGCACCTTCCAGCACTTCCTGGCTACGATCGAGAATGCCGCCGACGACTTCCACCAGCAGGAAGGTCAAAAGACCCCAGATTGCCGAATGGAAGAAGGTGTTGGCCGCGACCGGACCAAGTGCCGGATCGTCGCTCGCACCGATGATGCGGGAGAAGACGAGCATCACGACCAGCACGAAGGCAATCTCGATGCCCTTGACGGAGGAATAGATCGCAGCCTTTTCCTCGATCCAGCGCACCCAATGCACGTCCTTCTCATGGTCGAAGAAGAAGTTCAGGCCAACCATCATCAGGAAGGTGCCGCCGAAAGCAGCGATCGGCAGATGGGCGTCACGCATGATTTCGGCATAACGTTCAGGCTGCGTGGCGGCCATGACGAGCGCCGTCCAAGGACCGACATTGGCGGCAACGACCACGATCAGCAGCGGGAAAACGATACGCATGCCGAAAACGGCAATCAGGATGCCCCAGGTCAGGAAGCGATGTTGCCAGACCGGCGTCATCTCTTTCAGCTTGTTGGCATTGACGATGGCGTTGTCGAAGGAAAGCGAGATTTCCAGCACGGCAAGCACCGCGCAGATGAAGAAGATCGTGGCTGTGCCACTGACCGTTCCGGTCATTTCCCAGCCAAGATAACCGCCGAGGATCAGACCGATGATGGTGACGATAAAAGCCCACTTGAAGTAGGAAAGCGTGGTTTTCTGGGCGGTGCTCATGTCCGGTCACCTCCGGTCACGAAGACGATAGCGGAACGACGCAGGGCGTCGGGCCGCACGCAGAAAGCACGCGCGCGAAGCACATTCAGGTTTTTCATAGTTTTTAATCCGCCGGCCAATTTTTGCAGGCGGTACCGACATCGCGAGAGCGCCGTAAAACTCTCGCCAGAGGGGCCCGGCACCTTTGTTTCCTCTGTCCTTGCGAGACATATGATCGCAGGACCCCCTCTTACTCCCCGAAGATCACCTCTTCGTCAAGTCCCGTGATAGTGTCTGCGTCTGGTAAACCGGATCAGACCTGTTCCGCAGCCAGGTTTTCGGCAGTTCCCTGGCGTCGTTTGAGGGTATTTTCGCGGAAGAAAATATAAAGCCCGGAAAGAACGATCAGGCCCGCACCGATGACGATACTACTCTGCGGCACATCGCCGAAGAACAGCCAGCCGAAGATCACCGCCCAGAGCAGCAATGTATATTGCAGCGGCGCGACGGTGGCGGCATCTGCGAGCTTCAGGGCCCGGTTGACCAGCACATGCGCCGCCATGGCGACCACGCCGAGCAGGCCGAGGAACGCCAGATCGAAGCCGGACTGGACCGGCAACCAGCCGGATGGCGTCAGGAACACCGCAACAATGCCCGCAAGTGCGGCGCCGATGATCTGCCAGAAGGCGAGCACCGTATCGGGCGTGTTGCGCAGCTGGCGTCCGGACAACATCATGAAGGCGAATGCGGCGCTGCCGACAATGGAGAACAGTGCGGCGGAGGTGAGGCTTGCCGAACTTGGCTTCAGCGCGATGAGAACGCCGACAAAACCGATGGCGATGGCCGTCCAGCGACGCCAGCCGACCTTTTCGCCGAGCAGAAACGGCGAGAGCGCCGCCACATAGATCGGCGCAGCCAGCCAGTAGGTCATGACGTCGGCCAAGGGCAGGCTCGCAACCGCGAAATAAAAGCAGAAAAGCTCGGCTGTGGAGAAGAATACGCGCGCCACCTGAAGAGATGGCCGCTCGATTTTCACGAGGCCGGAGAGACCGGCTCTCCAGACGATGGGAACGAGGATGACAAGAGCCGCAGCGCTTCGGATGAGGATCACCTGACCCTGGCTATAGGTCGATACGAGCCATTTTCCCATGGCGTCGTTCAACGCGAAAAGCAGCATTCCAAGCAGCATGACGGCCACGCCAAGGCCGGTCGGCGAAAGCTTTCTTATCATATTCGACATGTCAGATTCCGATTTCTCCCAATGGCTGCATTGGTCGTTCAGCCAACCATGCCTTGTCAAGCCCGGAGCAGGAGGACTTGAGCATTAATAGTACTAATAAATCGACCAATGAGGATGTCATGTGAACATTCGCCTTTCTTCGGCAACCAGTTCCTGAAGAAAATCGACCACCGTGCGGACACGAACCAATTGGCGTGCGGATTCATGATAGGCCGTCCAATAGGACCGGCTTATGCCGAGATGCGGCATGATCCGCAGAAGTTCGGGATATTGCCCGGCGATGTAATTATGCAGGATACCGATGCCGGCACCGGAGCGCACCGCCTCGGTTTGGCCGGTGGCGCTGGATATTTCAAAGGCGGCATCCCAGTCGCGCATTATCTCGCCGGTGTAATTAAGCGAGGGGGAGAAGATCAGATCCTCCACGTAACCGATCCTGCGATGGCGCTTCAGCGCTTCGACATCCGTCGGCGTTCCGTATCCGGCCAGATACTCCGCCGAGGCATAAAGCCCGAGCGAATAATCGGTGAGCTTTGAAAACATCAGCCTGCCCTGTTCCGGCCGCTCGATGGTGATGGCGATATCGGCCTCGCGCTGTGACAGGGAAAAGGAGCGCGGTACCGGCACGAGCTGGATCTTCAGGTCGGGATAGCGCGCGGTCAGCCGGCCCAGCCGTGGCGCAAGAAAGGAAACGCCGAGACCATCCGGCGCGCCGATGCGCACCGTTCCGGCAACCGCCGTATCGACGCGACCAAGATTTGCCTGCGCATTCAGCATTTCGGTTTCCATGCGCTCGGCTCCCTCGAGAAGACGCTGGCCTTCCTCCGTCAGCTCGCAGCCATTGGTGCTTCGCAAAAACAGCTGTGTGCCGATGGCGGCTTCCAACGCGGAAACCCGCCGGCTGAGGGTGGCATGGTTGACGCCGAGCTTTCGAGCCGCCGACAAAAATTGCCCGCTTCGTGCCACGCTTAAGAACAAACGCACATCATCCCAGTTCATGGCAGCCTCGTTGTGTCTATTTGTGCACAATGGATGCTTATTTCAGGCGATTGATTTGTGCAAATCGAAAGGTAATGCTGTGCCATCACATTCTGGAGGAACACCCATGAAGGAAATCGGTCATTTCATTAACGGCAAGCATGTGCCCGGCACCAGCGGCCGCACATCCAATGTCTACAACCCGGCCACAGGCGAAGTGCAGGCGACCGTCGCACTTGCAAGCGATGCCGAGCTGCGCGCTGCCGTGGAAAGCGCGAAAGCAGCGCAGCCGAAGTGGGCCGCCACCAACCCGCAGCGCCGCGCCCGCGTGTTCTTCAAGTTCGTCGAACTTCTGAACCGCGACCTCAATGAGCTGGCGGTGCTACTCTCCACCGAGCACGGCAAGACCGTCGAGGATTCCAAGGGCGACATCGTGCGCGGCCTCGAAGTCTGCGAATTCGTCTGCGGCATTCCGCATCTGCAGAAGGGTGAATTCACCGAAGGCGCAGGTCCGGCCATCGACATGTATTCGATCCGCCAGCCGGTCGGCATCGGTGCGGGCATCACGCCGTTCAACTTCCCCGGCATGATCCCGATGTGGATGTTTGCGCCGGCAATCGCCTGCGGCAACGCCTTCATCCTGAAGCCCTCCGAGCGCGATCCGTCGCTGCCGATCCGCCTTGCTGAACTGATGATCGAAGCCGGTCTTCCCGCCGGTATCCTCAACGTCGTCAACGGCGACAAGGGCGCTGTCGACGCCATCCTGACCGACCCGGATATTGGCGCGGTCTCCTTCGTCGGCTCGACGCCGATTGCCCGCTACGTCTACGGCACAGCCGCCATGAACGGCAAGCGCGCGCAGTGCTTCGGCGGCGCGAAGAACCACATGATCATCATGCCGGATGCCGATCTCGATCAGGCGGTAAACGCATTGATGGGCGCAGGCTACGGTTCGGCCGGCGAGCGTTGCATGGCCGTTTCCGTTGCGGTTCCGGTTGGCGAAGAGACGGCCAACCGTCTCGTTGAAAAGCTTATTCCGCAGATCGAAGCGCTGAAGATCGGCCCCTACACCGACGACAAGGCCGATATGGGCCCGCTGGTCACCAAGGAGGCGCAGACGCGCGTCAAGGGACTGATCGACAGCGGTATCGAGCAGGGTGCAAAGCTTCTGGTTGACGGCCGCGACTTCAAGCTGCAGGGCTATGAAGACGGCTATTTCGTCGGCGGCTGCCTGTTTGACCACGTCACCCCTGATATGGACATCTACAAGACGGAAATCTTCGGACCGGTTCTCTCCGTCGTTCGTGCCAAGAATTACGAAGACGCGCTCGAACTGCCGATGAAGCATGAATATGGCAACGGCGTTGCGATCTACACCCGTGACGGCGATGCCGCCCGCGATTTCGCAAGTCGCATCAACATCGGCATGATCGGCATCAACGTTCCGATCCCGGTTCCGCTCGCCTACCATTCCTTCGGCGGCTGGAAGGCCTCGAGCTTCGGCGACCTCAACCAGCACGGCACGGATTCGATCAAGTTCTGGACGAAGACCAAGACGATCACCTCGCGCTGGCCGTCCGGCATCAAGTCAGGTGCCGAATTCGTCATGCCGACGATGAAATAAGCGGTGCGTCTTTGAACAACAAGCCGGCGGGCAACTGACCCGCCGGTACCCTGCCCCCGTAGAGAACGGTATCAGTTGGTCGGACCGTCGTTGAAGCCCACTTCATCCACCAGTTCGGATGCCTGCTTGCGATGGGCGGCGATATCCGTCAGCGGCAGCTTGTCGGGATTGATGGGCCCGAAACCCTTGACGACATCGGAAGGCTCCGCGCCGGACAGCACCGGATATTCAAAGACCTGCTTGGCGTAGATTTCCTGCGCCTCGCGCGATGCCAGGAATTCCATCAGCTTCAGCGCATTGTCCTTGTTGGGTGCGTATTTTGTCAGCGCCATGCCGGAAATATTCACATGCGTGCCGCGATCGCCCGCATTGGGGAAGATCACCCGCACCGACCCAGCCCATTCCTGTTCTTCCGGCTCGCGGTCATTGGTCAGCATCAGGCCGACATAATAGGTATTGCCGAGCGCGATGTCACATTCGCCTGAAAAGATCGATTTCGCCTGGCTGCGATCCGTTCCATCAGGCTTGCGGGCCAGATTGTTCTTGAGGCCGGTCAGCCATGTCCGGGTATAATCGACGCCATGATGGGCGATCATCGAGGCGATCAGCGCGATATTGTAGGAATGCTGGCCGTCGCGAATGCAGATCTTGCCCTTCCATTTCGGGTCGGCAAGCTCCTCATAGGTGATGTCCTTCTGGGTTACCCGTTCCTTCGAGGCATAGACCACCCGGCCGCGCGTCGTCAGGCCGAACCACTCGCCCTGCGGATCGCGCAGATTGGCCGGGATATCCTTTTCAATGACGGGATCGTTCAGCACCGGCTGCGTGACGCCGCCTTCTTTCGCCTCGACTAGGCGGGCGATATCGACCGTCAGCAACACGTCGGCCGGCGAATTGACGTCCTCGGCCTGAATGCGCTCCACCAACCCCTTGTCGAGGAAAAGAACGTTGGCCTCTATGCCCGTTTCTTTGGTGAAGGCGTCAAGCAGCGGCTGGATCAATTCCGGCTGCCGGTAGGAATAGACGTTCACCTCACCATCCGCAAAAGCGGCGGGCGCGGCCGAGAGGATCGTCAGGCCCGAAACAACGGCAGCGGAAAAACAGGATTTCAAGCTTGCCATTACGAATGTCTCCATTACATTCAAATTCTTGACTTGTTTGTTCATGAATCATCAGAGCGGTCAACAAGGCTGTTTGAGAAATATCTGATGGATACCAGTTTTTTCAGTTTCTGGAATTGTTCTAAACTGAAAAAGAGACTATATAACTCCACATTGAGAGTTAGGAGACCAGCATGCGTTTGACCAAACAGACCAACTATGCGGTTCGCATGTTGATGTATTGCGCCGCAAACCAAGGCAAGTTGAGCCGCATTCCGGAGATTGCCAGGGCTTACGGCGTCTCTGAGCTGTTCCTTTTCAAAATTCTGCAGCCGCTCAACAAGGCCGGCCTGGTGGAAACCGTGCGCGGCCGCAATGGCGGCGTGCGACTTGGCAAGCCTGCCGAGAAGATCAGCCTGTTCGACGTGGTGAAGGTCACCGAAGACAGCTTTGCCATGGCCGAATGTTTCGAGGACGGCGCTGTCGAATGTCCGCTAGTGGACAGCTGCGGCCTGAACACGGCGCTTCGCAAGGCGCTTAACGCCTTCTTCGATGTGCTGGCGGACTATTCGATCGACGATCTCGTCAAGGCGCGGCCCCAGATCAACTTCCTGCTCGGTATCGACACGGAAATGCCGAAGATCGCCGCCCTTCCGGCCGCCTGATCATCCCATTGCCCGACCGGCAAATGCGATAGCCCGTGTCCGCAGGTCACGGGCTTTTCTTTTATGGAATACGCCTGAAATGCAATATTTTTGGCCTTGCGTGTTGACGTCGCGAGACGAAGCGGCGCATTTGGTCGCGAGCTTTTTTGAAGCAAGCAGCCAGCGTCGCAATGATCATCAAGCCTGAATTCCACACATTTGCGCTTACCGCACTCGTCGGCAGCATGGGTGCGCTGCTTGCCAGCCTGCTCGATATTCCCGCACCCTTTCTTTCCGGTCCGGCGCTCGCCGTAACGATTACGGGACTGGCCGGCGCAAAACTTGGAATTCCAGCCTTTATCCGCAATGCCTGTTTCGTCGTCGTCGGCATTTCGATGGGAACGAGCGTGACGCCCTCGGTGATCGATGCCGCAAAGACGTGGCCCCTGAGCTTCGTCGTCGTGCTCGCCGCCGTCGTCATCATGCTTTATGTCGCCTACTGGATTCTGCATTACGGCTTCGGATACGACCGGACGACGGCGATGCTGGGCGCTTCTCCCGGCCACCTCAGCTATATCATCAGCCTCGGCGCCGAGACGAAAAGCGACCTTGCGACCGTCAGTATCGTGCAAA
The DNA here is from genome assembly GCF_036596185.1 of Rhizobium sp. GR12. NCBI lineage: Bacteria > Pseudomonadati > Pseudomonadota > Alphaproteobacteria > Hyphomicrobiales > Rhizobiaceae > Rhizobium > Rhizobium sp. GR12. The sequence continues at coordinate 461,156 of NZ_JASXTH010000001.1, forward strand.
GCGTGCGGGTATTGGCGCTCACGCTTTCCGTGCCGCTGATCGTCGAATATTTCGATCTGGTCAGCACGGAACCGCTCATCGTCAACCCACCCATGGGCCTGTTCACACTGGCGCTGACCATCGGCGCGTCGCTTGCGATGGGATGGCTCTTCCTGCGATGGAAATTTCCGGCTGCCCTGCTGCTCGGCGGCGTTGCCATATCCATCGGCACCCACATTACCGGCCTCACCGAGGGTGGCGTTCCGACTTGGCTCAGCCTGCCGGTCTATGTGCTGATCGGCTGTCTCATCGGCACACGCTTTTCGAATGTGTCGCTGATGGATGTGCGGAAAGGCTTTCTGGCGGGTTTCGTCGTCACCATCGCCGTCATGCTGATTGCCGGAAGCATCGCCTGGATGATTTCCAGCATCACCGGCGTACCGCTCAATGCCGTCATGATCGCCTATTCGCCGGGCGGTCTTGAAACCATGGCAGCCATGGCCGTGATGATGCATGCCGATACCGCCTATGTCGGCTCGCATCACGTCCTCAGGCTCCTGTTTCTGTCGGTTCTCATGCCGCTCGTCATGGGCAAGGGCGCGCGCAAGCAAGACGGCGAAACATAGCGGGGGGGGGTCAGCAGCCTGAGGCAGGCACATAAAAATGCGGCCTTCCTTGCAACCATTTTTCCTCGGGGCCGTTACGGCTTGGCCGCAATTGCGGCGGCGACTTTTCACCTGTTTGGCAGGCTGACCCACCGGAGGAACTTTCATGAACCGCTTGATGACGTTGACGGGCGCCGGACTTGCGCTTGCACTTTTTGGCTCCATTGCCCAGGCGCAGGTGGTCGTGTCGTCGAAAATCGACACGGAAGGCGGCGTTCTCGGCAACATCATCCTCGCCGTTCTGAAACAGAACAATATCGAGACAACGGATCGCATCCAGCTCGGCGCAACGCCGGTCGTCAGAAAGGCGATCATGGCGGGCGAGATCGACATCTATCCGGAATATACCGGCAATGCCGCCTTCTTTTTCTCCAAGGCGGACGACCCGCTCTGGAAGGATGCCGTCAAGGGATATGAGGAAGCCAAAACGCTCGATTACGACGCCAACAAGATCGTCTGGCTGGCACCATCACCGGCAAACAACACCTGGGCGATTGCGCTGCGCAAAGATGTTGCCGACAAAAACAATCTGAAGACGCTTTCGGACTTCGGCAAATATATCGCCGGTGGCGGTGAGGTGGTTCTTGCCGCATCCTCGGAATTCGTCAACTCCGCCGCCGCCTTGCCGGCATTTCAGACCACTTACGGCTTCACCATGAAACCGGACCAGCTGATCACGCTTTCCGGCGGCGATACCGCCGCCACGATCGCCGCCGCCGCCAATCAGACGAACAATGCCAATGCCGCCATGGTCTATGGCACCGATGGCGGCATCGCCCCCTCCGGTCTTGTGGTGCTTGAGGACGACAAGCATGTGCAGCCCGTCTACCAGCCAGCGCCGATCATTCGCGAAGAGGTTCTGAAAAAGCACCCCAATATCGAAGAATTGCTGAAACCCGTGTTTGAAAAGCTGGATCTGGCGACCTTGCAGGACTTGAACGCCCGCGTACAAGTGGGCGGCGAACAGGCCAAGACCGTCGCGACCGACTTCCTGACGAAGAACGGTTTCCTTAAGTAATTGCCTCTAACGAGCGGGATAGCGGAAACCACGCGCGGTTTCGTTATCCCGCCGTATCCATGGTCCAGAGGGAGCGAAATTTGACGAAATGGCCTGACAAGGTGGGCGTGCTGATTTCGTGCCTGCTTCTCTACGCGCTTTTCGCGTCTCCCTTCATGACATTGCGCGCCAACCGGATCGTTCAGGGCGAAACCCGGACGATCTTCGAAGCCCTTCCGGTTTCTGCCGCAACCATCCTCGTCGCGATCATCCTCCTCGCTGCCTTCGTCGCCTTTTTCCGCTTTCCGGCGCGCCTGAAACTCGCAGCCGCGCTGGTGGGCCTTGCGGCGCTGGCAATCTTCGTCGGGCAGGCGGCGTCTGCCCTGACACCCGAGGGTAACGGCTTTGCGCGCGTTTCGCCGGCGAGCGGTTTCTGGCTGATGTTTGCGGGGCTGGCCTTACTTGCCACGGATTGTATCGCCCGCCTCCAGCCGAAGCCGGGCTTGCGGATTTTGCTGCTGTTGATGGCCATGGCAGCGCTTGCAGCGGTTCTGACAAGCGGCCTCTGGGGCGATCTTTCCATCATCAAGGAATATACCGGCCGGGCCGATACCTTCTGGACCGAGGCACGCCGGCATGTGGAGCTTGCCATTGGCTCACTTGTGGCTGCGACCGTCGCGGGTATCCCGCTCGGCATCCTTTGTCACAAGGTCGAGCGATTGCGCTCCGGCGTGCTGAACGCTCTCAACATCGTCCAGACCATTCCCTCCATCGCCCTTTTCGGTCTTCTGATCGCGCCGCTCGGATGGATGGCGGCCAATGTACCGGGCGCGGCGAAGATCGGCATCGCCGGCATCGGTATGGCGCCCGCTTTCGTGGCGCTGTTTCTCTATTCGCTGCTGCCTGTCGTCTCCAATACGGTGGTCGGCCTTTCCGGCGTCTCGCAAGCGGTGCGGGAAGCAGCGCGTGGGCTTGGGATGACGGCGGTGCAAAGGTTACTGCGAGTGGAGTTTCCGCTGGCCATGCCGGTCATTCTCACCGGTATTCGCATCGTCTTGGTGCAGAATATCGGGCTGGCGACCATCGCGGCGCTGATCGGCGGCGGCGGATTTGGCGTTTTCGTGTTTCAGGGCATCGGGCAGACGGCGATGGACCTCGTCCTGCTCGGCACCGTGCCGACCGTGCTGCTCGGCTTTGCCGCCGCTATAGCGCTCGACGCCCTCATCGACAGCAATCTCTTCAGCGCAGGCGGAAGGCAAAAGGCATGATCGAGATCGACACCATCACGAAACGATATGTCGATACGGCCGTGGTCGATCAGGTCTCGCTGACCGTCCCGCCCCGCACCGTCACCGTCATCGTCGGCACTTCCGGCTCGGGAAAAACCACTCTTCTGCGCATGATAAACCGGCTGGTGGAGCCGACCTCCGGCACGATCCGCATCGACGGGAACGATGTGAGCACTATGCCCGGCTTCAAGCTGCGCCGCCAAATCGGCTACGCCATTCAGGGCCATGGGCTGTTTCCGCATCGCACCGTGGCGGAGAATATTGCGACCGTGCCGCAGCTGATCGGCTGGGACCGCAAACGCATTGATGCGAAAATCGATGCGCTGATGCATCTCTTCCAGCTTGATCCCGCGCTTTATGCGGATCGCTTTCCGCATGAGCTTTCGGGCGGCCAGCAGCAGCGCGTCGGCGTGGCCCGTGCGCTGGCGGCCGAACCGAACATCCTGTTGATGGACGAACCTTTCGGCGCTCTGGACCCGGTTATCCGTGCCAAGGCCCAGAACGATCTTCTCGATATCCAGAAGAAGCTCGGCGTCACGATCGTTCTCGTCACGCATGATATGGACGAGGCCTTCCATCTGGCGGACCGCATCGCCGTCATGGACAAGGGCCGTATCGTTCAGGACTGCCCGCCGGCCGAACTGGTGCTGAAGCCGGCGACGGATTTCGTCCGCACCATGATCGGCGAAAACGAGCGCGCCCTTAAGCTGCTTTCCGTCCTGTCCGTCGCTGATATCGTGGAGCCGGGACATGCGGAAGGCGAACCGTTGAACGAGCACACCAGCCAGCGCGACGCCCTGTCGGCGATGTTATGGGCGGGCTGCGATGCCTTGCCGGTGCTCAAAGACGATGGTCAGCCGGCGGGCCGGGTACGGCGCGATGTTCTCCTCCAGCGTGCTGCCGGAACCCCATGAAAAACGCCGCTTCGTTTTTCGCCCCCGGACTTCTGGTGCTGGCGCTGATCGTCTTTCTCGCGGCGCCGCAAATCTTCACGCCGGTATTCCGCCCTCTCGTGCAGGCCAATGCGCCGGCGATCTACACGCAGGCCAATCTGTTTTCCCTGACACTTTCGCATCTGACCATTGTCGGGATCGCCACGGGGCTGGCCACTCTGGTGGCGGGCGCTCTTGCGGTTCTCGTCACCCGTCCCTTCGGCACGGATTTTCTGCCGTTGTCGCGCAGCATCGTCAATATCGGCCAGACCTTTCCGCCGGTGGCAGTGCTGGCGCTGGCGGTACCGATGATCGGTTTTGGCGAAAAACCCACGCTCATCGCACTGTTTCTCTATGCGCTGCTGCCGGTTTTCGAAAATACGCTGACCGGACTGACGACCCTGCCCGCCGCCGTGATGGATGCCGCCAGAGGCAGCGGCATGACTGGCTGGCAGCGGCTTGTCAAAGTGGAGCTGCCGCTTGCCCTTCCGGCAATTCTCGCAGGCGTCAGGCTTTCGGCGGTCATCAGCCTTTCGACCGCGACCATCGGCTCCACGGTTGCCGCCCGAACGCTCGGGGAAGTCATCATCGCCGGTTTGCAATCCAACAATCTCGCCTTCATCCTCCAAGGCGGCTTGATCGTCGCCGCTCTCGCGATCCTGATCCATGCTGCTTTTTCAGCGCTGGAAAGGGCGGCGGCTCGGAAAACGGGACATTAGCGGCAGGAAGCGCCTCATTTTTATGTTCCCGGCACCCGCTGCACATGTTAGGGGCAGACCGTCGAAACAGAAACATTCGAGGTTCGGGTGACACAGGCAATCGTCGTGATGGGAGTGAGCGGCTCTGGCAAGTCCACAGTCGCAGAGGAACTGGCGGAAAAACTGGGCATTGCCTTCATTGAGGGTGACAAGCTTCACCCGAAATCCAATGTCGATAAAATGTCGGAGGGCATTCCGCTGACCGATGAAGACCGCTGGCCGTGGCTCGATCTCATCGGCGCGGAACTGCACAAGGGCCGTGAAAATAACGGCGTCGTCGTTTCCTGCTCGGCGCTCAAGAAAATCTATCGCGACCGACTTCGCAAAGCCGCCGGTGGCTCGCTCGCTTTCGTCTATCTGGACGGTAGCCTGGAACTTCTCAGCCGGCGCATGGGCGAGCGCAAGGGCCACTTCATGCCGCTCTCGCTGCTCCAGACCCAGCTTGCGACGCTGGAAGTGCCGACCGGTGAACCTGGTGTCGTGACCGTCAGCATCGACGCCACACCGGAGGATATTGCGAAAAACGCACTTTCCGGTTTGCAAGCGGTGACGTTTTAAAATCCGAGCCTGTCGCGCATGCCGTACCACCATGCGCCAAGCACGGTCAGCGGCACGCGGAATGTCTTGCCGCCGGGGAACGGATAGTTCGGCAGCGAACTCCAGACATCGAAACGCTCGGCGTGGCCCGCAACGACCTCGCCCAGTATCTTGCCGAGCAGATGCGTGGTGGTGACACCGTGGCCGCTATCGCCATGCGAGAAATAGACATTGTCCGACAGCTTGCCCATATGCGGGATGCGCGTGAGTGTCAGCGCGAAATTGCCGCTCCAGGCGAAATCTATCCTGGTCTTTTCCAGTTGCGGGAAGGTCTTCAGCATGTTCGGTCGGATGACACCGGTCAGGTCCGTCGGGTCGCTGCCGCCATAACCGATGCCACCGCCATAAAGCAGGCGGTTGTCGGAGGTGCGGCGATAATAATCGAGAATGTAATTCGCATCCTCGACGCAATAGTTGGCGGGCAGGAGTTTCTCGATCAGGTCGGCATCGAGCGGCTCCGTCGCCATGACCTGGCTTGAGACCGGCATCATCCGGTCGCCGATTTCCGGCAGCAGCTTACCGAGATAGGCATTACCGCAGACGAGAACATATTTCGCCTTCACGCTGCCCATTGCCGTGCGGACTACGGGGTTCGCACCCTGCTCCAGCGAAATGACCCGCGAGTTTTCAAAAATACGCGCACCGAGGCTTTCGGCCGCCGCCGCTTCCCCCTGCACCAGATTGAGCGGATGGATGTGCCCCCCGAAGCGGTCAATCATGCCGCCGGCATAACGGTCGGTCTGCACGTATTTTCCGACATCGGCTTTGGCGACCATCTCAAGTCCGCCATGGCCGTGTTTTTCCCAATGGGCCTTGTGGGCCTCCATCTCGCGGATTTGCTTGGGCGTAAAGGCGGCGAAAAAGCCGCCATCAACGAGATCGCAATCGATGGCGTATTTCGTGATGCGCTCACGGATGATCGCGCCGCCTTCCAGCGACATCTCCCCGAGTTTCACCGCCTTTTCATGACCGTAACGACTGGCGATTGTTTCGAGGTCGCGGCTGTAGCCATTGACGATCTGGCCACCATTGCGGCCCGAAGCGCCGAAGCCGACCCGCACCCCCTCCAGCACGATGACGGAATAACCGCGTTCGGAAAGTTCGAGGGCGGCGGAAATGCCGGTAAACCCGCCGCCGATGATGCAGATATCCGCTTCCAGTGCGCCTTCCAGCGAGGGCCGCACGGATTTGACATTGGCGGAGGCCGCATACCAGGAGGATGTGTGGCCGGGGTTGGGAATATTCGTCACCTCAGCCATCTCACACCGTCCTGATATAGGCGTCATATTCGACGTCGGTTACACGCAGGGAAAATTCGGAAAGTTCCTGCTGCTTGCAGGCAGAAAACAAGGTGCGATAGCGCTGGCCGAGCGTTGCATAAGCGAAGCTCGAACGCGTGAAGCGCTGAAGAGCATAATCCCAGTTGGTGGGCAGGGGCTCGTGATTGATGGCGTGGCTGTCGCCGGAAATCGCGCCACCGGGCTGGCGTTTTTCCTTCATGCCGGCGAGCGCCGCACTCAGGATCATCGCCACGACGAGATAGGGATTGGTATCGGCGCCGGCGACACGATGTTCGATACGGGTCGCGGCCTTGCTGGCGGTGATGACGCGCACCGCCGCCGAGCGGTTGTCGATGCCCCAGGAGGCATAGGTGGGCGCATGCTCGCTGGGCGTCAGGCGGCGATAGGAATTGGCATGGGGAGCGAAGATCGCCATGCTTTCCCCCATATTTTCCAAGAGACCGCCGACCGAATGCATCAGCGCGTCGGACGGGCCATTTTCCCCACCGTAGATGTTGGTGCCGTCACCATCGAGAACCGAGAAATGCACATGCATGCCGTTGCCGGCCTGCAAGCCGTAGGGCTTGGCCATGAAGGTGGCGTCAAGTTCATGCCGCCGCGCCACACCCTTGACGATGCGTTTCAGGAAGACCGCAAAGTCGGCGGCCCGCAATGCGTCCGGCACGTGATTGAGGTTGATCTCATATTGTCCGGGGCCGTTTTCCCGCAGCGTCGTATCGGCAAGAACGCCCTGCGCCCGGCAAGCGGTGGCGATATCGTGGAAGACATCCTCGAAATCCTGCAATTCGGAAATCGACAGAACCTGTGTCTGGCCCGTGTGCCAACGGCCTTCGCGGCTGTGTGGCGGACGAACGGGATCGAGCGCGGAGCGAACCGGGTCGATCAGATAGAATTCGAGTTCGGTGGCCACGACCGGTGTGAGACCGGCCTTTTTGTATGCTTCCAGAACCCGCGCCAGAACATTGCGCGGATCACCGTAAAACCCTGTTCCATCCGGATTTTTCATCGCGAGCAGGACCTGCGCGGTCGGTCGGCCAAGCCATGTCACCCGCGACAGCGTGCCGGGAACAGGAAAGCAGAACCCGTCCGGATCGCCCGTACCTTCGGCAAGGCCTGCGGCGTGCACATCGCGGCCCCAGATATCCAGCGCATAGACCGAGCGCGGGATCGCCATCCCCTTTTCAAGAACATCGATGGCCCGTTCGCGCGGAATCCATTTGCCGCGCGGCACGCCGTTTGCGTCTATGACGAAGGCTTCGAGAATTTCGATATCGGGGTTATCGGCGAAAAATTTCTTTGCGTCTTCAATATCATACATCATGCACCAGCAGGCCGTTTCTCTTCTGTTTCGCGCGCAGAAGCGCTTCGCTAACGAAAATCGTCCTGCTGCTGATAGATGAGAAACCTCGCCGTCATGATGACGCTCGCCCTTTTTCCCCTTGGATATGCCCATGTTACGTGGCCCGCCGCAGGAAGGCCAGCGGATTCAGCCATCAGAGCGGGATGGCGAAAAGTGTGCGCGGTTTTCGCCTGAGATCCCGCTCCAAACGCATAATCTAGATCCTGATGACTTTAGGTCATCAGGATCTAGGGATTGAACCTTTCGGGGCGATAGGCATCGATGGCGATGACCGGCGTTTCTCCCAGCATGGTTTCCGCCAGCACGCGGCCGGTGATAGGCCCAAGTGTCAGCCCGTGATGGGCATGGCCGAAAGCGAACCATAGCGTTTTATGACGCGGCGCCTTGCCGATGATCGGCATCATATCCGGTGTACAGGGGCGTGCTCCCATCCACGGTTCCGCATCCAGCCTGCCGCCGAGAGGAAAGGCGGTGCGGGCGACCCGTTCCGCCCGCTCGATCTGCACGGGGGATTTCGGCGCATCGCGTTCGGCGAATTCCGCACCGGTCGTCAGGCGGATGCCTTTTCGCATCGGCGCCAAAAAATAACCGCGCTCCCCGTCAATCAGCCAATTGTTGAGCTTCGTGCCCTCCTGCGCCGCATAGTGCATGTGATAGCCGCGCTTCACACCGAGCGGAAAGCGATAACCGAGGCGCTCCGTCACGGTATCCGCCCACGGGCCAAGTGCCACGACGGCCTGTTCCGCCTCGACTGCGCCCGTTTCGGTGCGCACCGTCCAGCCGTTTACCGTCTGGCTGAGCGTGGATGCATCGCCCCGGACAAAGGTTCCGCCGAGGCTTTCGAACAGTCGTAGATAGGCAAGCGTCAGCGCATGCGGATCGAGCACCGACCAGGGATCGTTCCATTTCAGGCCACCGACGAAATCGCGGCTGAGATGCGGTTCCGCTGCGGCCAGTTCTTCAGCGTCGAGTTTGGTATGGGAAATGCCGTGGTCGCGCGCCAGCCGCTCGGCGAAAGCATAATCGGCATCCCGCTTTTCGGCGGTCCTATAGGCCTCCATCCAGCCATTTTTCACGATCAGATCACCGGCCTTGGCCTCGTCGATCAGGACGCTATGCTCGGAAACCGAATGTTCGATCAGCGGCGCATAGGCGCGGGCAATCGTGGCGTGGCGTGTGGCCGAAGAGTTGTACCAGTAACGACTGAGAAAGGGCGCGATCTTGGGCAGGGCCGACAGATGATAACGGGCATCGATGCTGTTGTTCAGGGAATATCGGAGCAGCCGGCTGACCTCCTGCGGGAAGGCGTAAGGCACAACGCCCTCTCTCTGGATCAGCCCGGCATTGCCGAAGGAAGTTTCCTCACCCGGTCCCCGCCGGTCCACCAGGACGACCGATTTGCCCCTGCGGGCCAGTTGCAAAGCGACGGAGACCCCGATGATCCCCGCCCCCAAAACGATCACATCCGCTGCCATGGCATTCAATCCGTTTCCGCATCACGTCTTCCGCAACATGGGTCGGCATTTTCAGCAAAGCAACAGAAAAATCATCGCCTTAATAGAAACTGCAATGCGCCCGCTACTGGCTCACCGCTTTGGTTTCAACCGCCTCGATATTGAAGGCGGCGGCCAGCAGGGCCTTGGTGTATTCCTGCTGCGGATCGGCGAATATATCCGCCGCCGGGCCGCTCTCCACCACCTTGCCGTTGCGCATGACGATCACGTCATTGGCAAGCGCCTTGACCACCTTCAGGTCGTGGCTGATGAAGAGATAGGCGAGTTCGTGCTTGGCCTGGAGATCGCGCAACAGATCGACCACCTGCGCCTGCACGCTCATGTCGAGCGCCGATGTCGGCTCGTCCAGCATGACGAAGCGGGGTTTCAGCACCATGGCGCGGGCAATGGCGATACGCTGGCGTTGGCCGCCGGAAAATTCATGCGGATACCGCCAGCGCGTCGCCGGGTCGAGACCGACTTCTTCGAGTGCCTTGGCAACACGGATGTCACGCTCATCGGCCGAAAGCGACCGTTCATGCACCTTCAGGCCCTCGGCGACGATTTCGCCCACTGACATGCGTGGGCTGAGCGAACCGTAGGGGTCCTGAAACACCACCTGAAGCCGGTTTCTGAGCGGCTTCATCATTTCATAGGAATAGCTGTCGATCGACTGGCCGATGAAGCTGATCCGCCCCTGCGAGGAAATCAACCGGGAAAGCGCCAGACCAAGCGTGGTCTTGCCGGAGCCGGATTCGCCCACGACGCCAACCGTCTGCCCGGCGCGAAGGGTGATATCGATGCCGTCAACCGCCTTGACGTGATCGACCACCCTGCGCATCAGCCCAGCCTTGATCGGGAACCAGACCTTTATGTCGTCGCCCTGCATGACCACGGGCTTGCTGGTATCGGAAAGCGGTGGCTCGCCCTTAGGTTCGGCTGCCAGAAGATGGCGGGTATAGGCGTGTTGCGGATCGGTAAACACCTGTTCCACCGTGCCGGTCTCGACGATCTTGCCCTTGGTCATGACGCAGACACGATCGGCAAACTTGCGCACGATACCGAGATCATGGGTGATGAACAGCATGGACATGCCGTGCCGGGTCTTGAGATCGCTCAGCAATTCGAGGATCTGCGCCTGAACGGTCACGTCGAGCGCCGTTGTCGGTTCGTCGGCGATCAGCAGTTTCGGCCGGTTGGCAAGCGCCATGGCAATCATCACGCGCTGCCGCTGGCCACCGGACAGTTCATGCGGGTAGGCTTTCAGACGCTTTTCCGGCTCGCGGATACCCACCTGTAGCAGCAGTTCCAGCGTGCGCGCCCGCGCCTCCGCTCCGGTGATCGCCTGATGCAACTCCAGAATCTCGCCGATCTGCCGCTCGATGCTGTGGAGCGGGTTGAGCGAGGTCATCGGCTCCTGAAAAATCATGGTGACGTCGTTGCCGCGGACCGCACGCAGCGCCCGTTCCGGCAGCGTCAGCATATCCTTGCCGTCGAACAGGATTTTACCCGAGGGATGGCTCGCCGCCGGATAGGGCAGCAATTTCAGTATGGAGTTCGCCGTCACGGATTTGCCGGAGCCGGATTCCCCGACAAGGGCGACAACCTCGCCCGGCATCAGGTCGAAGGAGACCTGATCAACGGCGATACTGGTCGCGCCGCCCTGATGAAAGGCGACGGAGAGGTCACGAACGGAGAGAAGCGGCTGGGTCTTTGTTTCCATCATGGCGATCACCGGAACGTCTTGCGTGGGTCGAAGGCGTCTCGCACCGCCTCGCCGACGAAGATCAAGAGCGACAGCATGATGGACATGGTGAAGAAGGCGGTGAGGCCAAGCCAGGGCGCCTGAAGGTTGTTCTTGCCCTGCGCGATCATCTCGCCCAGCGACGGCGACCCCGGCGGCATGCCGAAGCCGAGGAAATCGAGCGAGGTCAACGTGGTGATCGAACCGGAAAGGATGAACGGAAGGAAGGTCAGCGTTGCCACCATGGCGTTGGGCAGAAGATGCCGGAACATGATAGTCCAGTTGCCGACGCCCAAGGCACGGGCAGCGCGGACATATTCGAAGTTTCTGGCGCGCAGGAATTCCGCACGCACGATGCCGACGAACCCGACCCATGAGAACAGCAGCATGATGCCAAGCAGCACGAAGAAGCCCGGCGGCAAAATGGCTGCGATGATCAGCAGAATATAAAGCACCGGCATCGATGACCAGATTTCGATGAAACGCTGCAACAGCAGGTCCGTCCAGCCGCCGAAATAGCCCTGGATCGCGCCCGCGGTCACCCCGACGAGAGCCGACGCAATCGTCAGCGTCAGGCCGAACAGTACCGAAATGCGAAATCCGTAGATCATTCGCGCCGTGACGTCGCGAGCCTGATTGTCGGTTCCGAGCCAATTGAGGTTGCCGAGCGTGCAGCCGGGATCGGCATTGCCCTGCGGATAGGCGGAGCAACGGTCCTTTTCGTCCATCAGCCAGAAGGGGGCGGTGGGGGCAGAATGCGGAATATTGGAATTGACCGTTTGATAAGAATAGCGGATCGGCGGCCAGATCATCCAGCCATTGGCGTTGATCTCGTCCTGAATGAAGGAGGATTTGTAATCGGTCTGGGCAAGAAAACCGCCGAACTTTTCCTCCGGATAATCGACCATGACCGGCACCAGAAACTCGCCCTTGTAGGAGGCGAAAATGGGTTTGTCATTGGCGATGAATTCCGCGATCAGGCTCAGGAAAAACAGGATCAGGAACAGCCAGAAGGACCAGTAACCGCGCCGGTTTGCCTTGAAATTCTGCCAGCGGCGCTTGGTGGTCGGCGAAAACCATGGGCGCTTCGGCTTTACCAACGTTTCCGTTGCGGCGGTATGGGCAAGCGTCATCACACGTCCCTCCGCTCGAAATCGATGCGCGGATCGATCCACGTGTAGATGAGGTCGGAAATGAGGCTGACCACGAGGCCCATCAGCGAGAAGATGAAGAGCGTGCCGAACACGATCGGATAGTCACGGTTGACGACCGAGAGATAACCGAGGCGTCCTAGGCCATCCAGCGAGAAGATATTCTCGATCAGCAGCGAACCGGTGAAGAATGCCGAGATGAAGGCGCCCGGAAAACCGGCGATCACAATCAGCATCGCGTTGCGGAAGACGTGGCCATAAAGAACCTTGCGCTCGCTGAGGCCCTTGGCACGGGCGGTGATGACATATTGCTTCTTGATCTCGTCGATGAAGGAATTCTTCGTCAGAAGCGTCGTCGTTGCGAAGGCCGAAAGCGACAGCGCGATCAGCGGCAAGGTCAGGTGCCAGAAATAGTCGATGATCTTCTGCCACCAGTTCAGATCGGCGAAATTATCCGACACCAGACCGCGCAGCGGGAACCAGTCGAAGAACGATCCGCCGGCGAAGAGCACGATGAGAAGAATGCCGAACAGGAAGCTCGGCACGGCATAACCGATGATGATGATGCCTGATGTCCAGATATCGAAGGTCGAGCCGTCGGAAACGGCTTTCTTGATGCCGAGCGGAATGGAGATCATGTAGGAGATGATCAATATCCAGAAGCCGAGCGACATCGATACCGGCAGCTTGTCGATGATGAGATCGATTACCGACGAGTTACGGAAGAAGCTGTCGCCGAAATCGAAGCGGATGTAATTCCACATCATTTCGAGAAAACGGGTCAGCGGCGGCTTATCGAAACCGAACTGTTTCTCAAGCTTGGCGATGAGTTCCGGATCGAGGCCCTGTGCGCCGCGATATTTCGAGCCGCTTTCATCGAAACCGCCGGACTGGCCGAGAAGATCGCCGCCGCCCGAGAGGCGGTCGGAGGCGCTGTCGCCCTGCCCCGTCAATTGAGCGACGACCTGTTCCACCGGCCCGCCTGGCGCGAACTGGATGACGAGAAACGAAATGCCCATAATGCCGACGATGGTCGGGATCATCAGCGCCAGACGTCTGAGGATATAGGCGCCCATCAGCCCTTGCTCCCGGCCGATACGTCAGCGGTTTTCGTTTCTGTCAAACCCGGTCCTTTCCTGAAAGCGCTGCCCGCGCGCTTTAAGCGATTCGTTTCGCCCTATGTGAATCAAGCCTTCGGCGCGAAAGCAAGGCCGGCGTCAGTTTGCGGCCTGGCTGGACCACCATGCCTCCGGAAAACCAATGCCATATTCGGGCAGGTTTTCCGGCCGGACGAGTGTGTTCCAGTAGGCAACGAACATCTCGCCGCGGTAGAATTGCGGTACGACATAGCTGTTTGCCAGAAGCACCCGGTCGAGAGCGCGCGCGGCGGCCACCTGCTCATCCCGATTAGGCGCAAATATGACCTTTCTGACAAGAGCATCGACGGCGGGGTTCTTGATGCCGGCGAGGTTGTTTGAACCCTGCCGGTCGGCTGCCGCCGAACCCCAGAAATCAGCCTGCTCGTTGCCAGGGTTTGCCGATGTCGCCCAGAGCTTGATCGTGACGTCGAAATCGAAGCTGCGGGTGCGGTTGGTATATTGCGAGGCATCGACCGTGCGGATTGTCGCATTGATGCCGATCTTCTTCAAATTCTGGACATAGGGCAGGATGGTTCGCTCCATGCCGGCGGAATCGATCAGAAACTCCATATCCAGCGGCTGCCCGCTTTTCGCATTGACCATGCGGTTGCCGCGCAGCTCGTAGCCCGCTTCCTTCATCAGCTTGACCGCTTCGCGCAGATTGTCACGTTGCTTGGTCGGTTCACCCGCGACCGGGTTGCGATATTCGGTCGTGAAGACCTCCGGCGGAACCTGATCCTTCAGCTCCTGCAAAATCTCCAGCTCGCGGCCGGTCGGCAGGCCGGAAGAAGCCAGCTCGCTGCCCATGAAAAAGCTGTTGATGCGCTGGAACTGGCCATAAGCCAGCGTCCGGTTCAGCTCCTCGAAATCGAAAGCGTAGTTGAGCGCCTTGCGCAGTTTCGGGTTCTGGAACTTTTCCCGCCGCATGTTCGGCACGAAAGCCTGCATGATGCCGACGGAGCGGTAGATATTCGGCAATTCCTCTTGTCTGACGCGGCCTTCCTTGACGGCCGGAAAATCATAACCGGTGACCCAGCGGCTGGAAGAGGCTTCCTGCCGGAAATCGACCGTGCCGGATTTGAAAGCCTGGAACTCGACGTCCTGATCGGCAAAGAAGGTATAGGCGATTGTTTTGAAATTGTGCTGGCCGACATTCACATTGACGTCCTTGCCCCAATAGTCGTCGCGGCGCTCATAGGTCATCGTCGAGCCGGGCGACGCGGCCGCGATCCTGTACGGACCGGACCCCATGACCGGCTCCAGCGTGCCGCGCGATATGTCGCGCGGCTTGCCATCCGGTCCGGCGGCCTCCCACCAGTGCTTCGGAACGATCAGCAATTGCCCGACGATCTGCGGCAATTCGCGATTGTTCTTTTCATCGAAGGTGAAGGTAATATCCCTTTCACCGCTGATCTCGGCCTTGGTGACGTGGGTGTAATAGGTCGCAAGCTGCGGGCTCAGATCCTTGGCCTTTTCGAAGCTGAAGACGACATCCTCAGGCGTCACCGGCTTGCCGTCCGCCCATTTGGCCTCAGCGCGCAGCCGGAAGGTTGCTTTGGAAATGTCGTCGGGATAGCTCACGCCCTCGGCCAGAAGACCGTAGGAGGCCGAGAGTTCCTCTTCCGTCGATTTCATCAAGGTATCGAAAACCAGCGAAAGGCCCGTAGCCACCTCGCCCTTGGCGAGCAGCGGATTGAGCGTGTCGAAAGTTCCCGACGTCGACATGCGCAACGTACCGCCCTTCGGCGCCTTGGTGTTCACATAATCGAAATGATCGAAACCATCAGGATGCTTCAGCTCCCCGACCGTCGAAATTCCCTTTCGCCACACATCTGCCGACTGGGCGGAGGCGACCGCCGGCATCAGCATGGCGGACGCCGCAAGAGCGATGAGGAGGCGGGATTTCAACGGTGCCAATATCATTCGGGAAGTTCCCTGTTTTCGTGTTTGTTGAAGAGAGCATAAAACAAAGATTGGCAAAAAACAGATGCCCCGGCTCACAAGCTCTTTATTGACGCCTTTATCCGCATGCTTTGGCGCAAGCGCGGCGAAACATGGTTTCAACAAAATCCCATTCCAGTTTATCCTGAGGGGCGAGAGAATCATTTGGTCGGAGCGGGCACGAATATATGACGGCGGGATCATCGAGAGTTTTCAAGGCGGCCATGCTGGCGATTTCGGTCGTTTCCGCGCTTCAGTTGCAGACGCAAACCGCATTTGCCGAGGACAGGCCCGCGAAAGAAGTGTTCGGCCATCTCGACCTGCCGTCCGCCAACGCTTCGCAGCCCATCGGCTCCTATGCCAAGGGATGCCAGTCCGGCGCCATCGCCATGCCGCCGGATGGCCCTACATGGCAAGCCATGCGTCTTTCCCGTAATCGCAACTGGGGCCAGCCGCAGCTGATTTCCTTCCTTGAACGGTTTTCGCAGGATGCGCAGAAAATCGGCTGGCCGGGGCTGTTGCTCGGCGACATTTCCCAGCCGCGCGGCGGACCGATGCTGACCGGCCATGCCTCGCACCAGATCGGCCTCGATGTCGACGTCTGGTGGCGGCCCATGCCGAACCCCAGGCTGAGCGTGCAGCAGCGCGAGACGCTGCCTTTCGTCTCCATGCTGGACAAGGCCAAGTTCCTGACGGTGGATGACCGCAAATGGTCGCCGCTCAATGCCCGTCTGGTGATGATGGCGGCAAGCTATCCGCAGGTGGAGCGGGTCTTCGTCAACCCGGCGATCAAGCAGAAACTTTGCCAGACATGGACCGGCGACCGCACCTTCATGGGCAAGATCAGGCCGATCTACGGTCACGACGAACATTTCCACATCCGGCTGGAATGCCCGCCCGGTGCTCCAAACTGCAAACCGCAGGCGGAGGTCGGCAAAGGCGACGGTTGCGACAAGTCGCTTGCCTGGTGGTTCACCAAGGAACCATGGGCACCGCCGAAGAAAGACCCCAATGCCAAGCCGGTGAAACCCCGTCAGGTCATGGTCTCCGATCTGCCCGCAGCCTGCGCCGTCGTGGCTGCCGCCCCATCCGCCAATCCGGAAGGTTTTGCTGCTCAGGCATATTCCCCGGCGCAGGCCGTGCGGCAGCAAGGCGTGGAACAGATCATTCAAAGTGCTCCGGCGGCCATTCAGCCGCCTTCGGATATTCCGCTCCCGACCCAGCGCCCGACATTGAACTGAAACAGAAATGGGGCATTAAACAGCTTCCCTTTTCAAATGGCGGCAAGCTGTTATAGAAGGCTTCAAATCGATTTAATTCTTTACCGGGGACAGGCAGGGACATGGCAGGACAACGCTGTATCGCGCTCATCGCTCACGACGAGAAAAAAGACGATATGGCGGATTTCGCACGTCATCATCAAAAAGTGCTTTCGAACTTTAAAATCGTCGCCACCGGAACGACCGGCGGTCGCGTTCAGGAAGCCTGTCCCGAACTGAGCGTCATTCGTCTCAAGAGTGGCCCGCTTGGCGGCGACCAGCAGATCGGCGCGATGATCGCCACCGGCGAAGTTGACATGCTGATCTTCTTCACAGACCCGCTGACGGCGATGCCGCATGATGTGGACGTGAAGGCGCTGACCCGGCTTGCCACGGTCTACGACATTCCCATGGCGCTCAACCGCGCCACCGCAGAAAAACTGGTGGACTTCAACGTCGCCGGATAATTCATAAATATAAGACGCGGGATTTCAGGCGAAAACCGCACATATTTTTCGCCATCCCGCTCCAGCCCCCACCAATATGGAACAGGCAATGCCGAAGACGTCCGATACCGAATATCTTTCCTTCCCGATCCTTCTTGGCGACATCGGCGGCACCAATGCCCGCTTTTCCATCCTGCTCGATTCCTTCGCCGAGCCCATGCATCTGACCAGTGTCAAGACGGCGGAATACGAGACGATCGACGACGCTATCCAGCAGGCGGTTCTGGACAAGACATCGCTTCAGCCGGTCTCGACCATCCTTGCAATTGCGGGGCCCATCGAAGGCGACGAGATTCCGCTGACCAATTGCGACTGGGTCGTCAAACCGAAGGATATGCTGGCCAAACTTGGCCTGAAGGACGTCATCGTCATCAACGACTTCGAGGCGCAGGCTTTGGCAATCGCCGCCCTTGACGACGACAACCGGGAGTCCATCGGCTCCGGCAAGAAGGACATGCTGGCGTCGCGCGTGGTTCTCGGACCGGGCACGGGCCTTGGCGTCGCCGGGCTGGTCTATGCCCGCCATATGTGGTTTCCGGTGCCGGGCGAAGGCGGCCATATCGACATCGGCCCCAGAAGTGCGCGCGACTATGCGGTTTTCCCGCATATCGAAACCATCGAGGGCCGCGTTGCGGGCGAACAGATCCTGTGCGGGCGCGGGCTGGTCAATCTTTACCGGGGCATCTGCGCTGCCGATGGCATCGAACCTATCTTTTCCGATCCGGCCGACATCACCTCGCATGGGCTTTCGGGCCAGAACCCGCAGGCGAAGGAAACGCTTTCACTTTTCAGCACCTATCTCGGCCGCGTGGCAGGCGACCTTGCCTTGATCTTCATGGCCAAGGGCGGCGTCTATCTGGCCGGCGGCATTTCTCAGAAAATCATTCCGGCGCTGAAAAGCCCGGAATTCCGGGCGGCGTTCGAGGACAAGGCGCCGCACAGCGCCCTGATGCGCAGCATTCCGACCTTCGTCGTCACCCATCCGCAGGCGGCCCTTTCGGGTCTCGCCACTTACGCCCGCACGCCTTCGGATTTCGGCCTTTCGCTCGATGGGCGGCGGTGGAGAGCCTGACCGGTTCCCGGGACAGGATAGGGTTGCGAAGCGGGCGGACGGTCTTTAACGTCGATGACGTATAGGTCGGTGTGATGGATGGCTGCCTTGAACGGCAGGACGTGAAAAAGTGAGTGAAGGCATGAGCAGCAGCGAGATGAAACTGGTCGTGGTTGGTGCGGCGGGCCGCATGGGACAGGCATTGATCCGCCTCATTCACCAGACGCCGGGTGTGACGCTGCATGCCGCCGTCGCACGCGAAGGGTCCGCCTTTGTCGGCCGCGATGCCGGCGAGATCTCAGGCCTTGGACCTATCGGCGTCGAAATCACCAGCGATCCCTTGCAGGCCTTCCTTCATGCAGAAGGGGTGGTCGATTTTACCTCGCCCGCAACCAGCGTAACTTTCGCGGGGCTGGCCGCGCAGGCCCGCATCGTGCACGTCATCGGCACCACAGGCTGCACACCGGAAGACGAGGAAAAATTCAAGGCGGCTTCACGCCATGCCCGCATCGTCAAGTCGGGCAATATGAGCCTAGGCGTCAATCTTCTTAGCGTTCTGACGCAGCAGGCGGCGCAAGCGCTCGATGCACAGAACTGGGATATCGAAATCCTTGAAATGCATCATAAACACAAGGTGGATGCACCTTCCGGGACGGCATTGCTGCTCGGTGAAGCGGCGGCGGCGGGCCGCAAGGTCGATCTGACAACCTCTTCCGTTCGCGTGCGCGATGGGCATACGGGTGCGCGTGAGACGGGAACCATCGGTTTCGCCACGCTGCGCGGCGGTTCGGTGATCGGCGAACATTCGGTGATCTTCGCAGGCGAGGGAGAACGCGTCGAACTTTCCCACTATGCCGGCGACCGCTCCATCTTCGCACGCGGCGCGATCGCGGCGGCCGTCTGGGCGCTCGACAAAAAGCCGGGCTTCTATTCGATGCTGGATGTGCTCGGCCTTTCGCAGACGGAATAGGACCTCCGGCTGCTCCTTAATTTTCCACCGTGAACTCGACCGTATCGGCTGAAAACCGGCTGATGGCATATTGCACCGGGATGCCGTCCATATCCGCGTTCAGCGCCTGAGTGACGAGCAGGATTGCGCCCGGCGACAATTCGAGATCGGCCAGATCCTGCATATCCGCGTGGCTGGCGGAAATGACGGTGGAGATGCGCACATAGTCCGCCACGCCCAGCATTTCGAAGGCGGCGGTGATCGATCCACTTTTTTGATAGGCTTCCCCTATCCCTGAAAAACGGTCCGCCGGAAACCATGTGGTCGAGCGGGAAACCGGCCGGCTGTCGGCCTTGCGCAGGGTTTCCAGACGCACAAGCGGTGCGCCCGGCTGCAATTGCAGCCGTGCCGCCAGATCGGCATTTGCCGGCTCCGTGGTGTGGGAAAGAAGCAGCGCCTGCATTTCCTTCACCTGATCGCTGATACCCGCCGTGAACCGCGTGCGCAGTGAAATCGGAAAGCTCAGGCGTTCCTTGCGCGCAATCATCGTGCCGCGCCCCTGCCTCGGCTCGAGGATACCTTCGCTTGCCAGCGTGGCAATGGCGCTTCTGACCGTGTGACGGTTGACGCCGAATTTTTCGGCCAGCGTGATTTCCGGCGGCAACATGCCGGTTTCGTCGTGATCGCCCGCCGCGATCTCGCCCCTGATCCTGTCGGCGATCTGCCGCCAGAGCGCCACGCCGTTCTTTCTTTTCATCGCTGCCGAAGGGCTCATGTCACACGCTTGTCATTCATCGACGTTAATTGTAGCTTATATTGTATGGTTGTCTATATCAATAGACATTAGAGGTCAAGCGATGAATCACGAAGCGGCGAATTCACATGTGGAAAGGAAACGGGTGGCAGCACTTCTTGCCCGCGCCACCGTTCAGGAACTTGAGACGGTCTGGACCCGGCAGGATGCCAGCCCGCAGACGGAAAACGTGCGCGGACCTGAAACGGGTCTCGTCATGGTCAAGGGCCGTATCGGCGGCGGCGGCGCGCCTTTCAATCTGGGCGAAACAACCGTGACAAGGGCAACCGTGAAGCTTGCATCCGGCACCGTCGGTCATGCGCATGTTCTCGGCACCGGCCGCAAGAAGGCCTGGTATGCAGCGGTTTTCGACGCGCTCTGGCAGGAAAGCCCGACCCGCGATTTCATCGAGACCGAGCTTCTTTCACCGGTCGAAAAAAGGCTGACCGAAGAGACGAACCGAAAAGCCAAAGAAACCGCCGCAACCCGGGTCGATTTCTTCACCATGGTTCGAGGAGAGGATTGATGAGCGTCAAGGCCGAAGCATTGACGGGCGGTTTTTCCGACGCCGTCTTCGATTCACAACGGATTTTCAAGAAACTCATGGATGGCATGGCCCGGCCGGGCACGCCGCAAACGATCGAAACGGCGGTTGCCCCACCGCTGCCGCTTGGCAACGCGACCGGCGCCGTTCTTCTGGCACTTTGCGACCATGATACGCCGGTCTGGCTGAGCGGCGCGCTGCGGAAAACCGCAGTACCGGGATGGATCGGATTTCATACCGGAGCTATTCCAACGGAAGAGAAGGGTGCGGCGCATTTCGCCGTCATCGAGGCGGGAAGCGCAATTGCCTCCTTCGGTCTCTTTGCCCAGGGAACTCAGGAATATCCTGACCGTTCCACGACGGTCATCATCGAATTGCCCGATCTCGACGGCGGACGGGAACTGCTTCTGTCCGGTCCCGGCATCCGTCACATCAACGTCATCAGCCCTTCCTGCCTGCCGGATATGTTCCCGAGGCTGTGGGCGGAGAACAACGCCATCTTCCCGCGCGGCATCGACATCATCCTGACGGCCGGCGACAAGTTCGTTTGCCTGCCGCGCACGACGCGCATTCAACCCGTGGAGGCATAAGATGTATGTTGCTGTCAAAGGCGGCGAAACCGCCATCGCCAACGCACACCGGCTTCTGGCCGACAAGCGGCGCGGAGACCGCGACCTGCCCGCCATGACGGTGGCGCAGATCGTTTCACAGCTTTCGCTCGCGGTCGACCGCGTCATGGCGGAGGCTTCGCTTTACGACCAGTCGCTTGCCGCCCTTGCCGTCAAGCAGTCTCGCGGCGACATGATCGAAGCCATATTCCTGCTGCGCGCCTACCGCACGACCCTGCCCCGTTTCGGCTATTCGGTCCCGGTGGATACCGCCAAAATGACGGTTCACCGCCGCGTTTCCGCGACCTACAAGGATCTGCCGGGCGGGCAATTGCTGGGACCGACCTTCGACTACACCCACCGCCTGCTCGATCCCTCGCTTCTCGAAGACGAGAGCGTAGAGACTGCCGCCCGACGTGAAGGGGAGCCCGAATATGTCATGCGCGTTTCCGATATTCTGGCGGAAGAAGGGTTGATCGAAAACGACGGCGACATGGCGGACGACCATATTGCCGGTGATCTGACACGGGAACCGATGGAGTTTCCAATGCCGCGCGACCTGCGCCTGCAATCGCTCGCGCGCGGTGACGAGGGCTTTCTTCTCGCCCTCGCCTATTCAACGCAACGCGGTTACGGCCGCACGCATCCGTTTGTCGGCGAAATCCGCATCGGCGAAGTAGAGGTGGAGCTGGATGTGCCGGAACTCGGTTTTTCCGTTTCCCTCGGCGATATTCAGGTCACCGAATGCCAGATGGTCAACCAGTTCAAGGGTTCGGCCAAGGCGCCACCGCAATTCACCCGCGGTTACGGCCTGGTGTTTGGCCAGAGCGAACGTAAGGCGATGGCCATGTCGCTGGTGGACCGCGCGCTGCGCGCCGGCGAGTTCGGCGAGGATGTGATTGCCCCGGCGCAAGACGAGGAATTCGTCATCTCACACGCCGACAACGTTCAGGCGACGGGCTTCGTCGAGCATCTGAAATTGCCGCACTACGTGGATTTTCAGGCTGAACTCGGTCTGGTGAGGAAGATGCGCGCCGATTTCGACGCGATCAACTCCAATGGTGCGGAATGGATGGGCGATGCGGCCGAATAGCTCAGCGGTTGCCCTGCTCGCCAAACCAATAGGCGCAAAACACGGTCGATGCTGCAAATACAGCAAAGAACACGGCTGCAAGAATTCCAATCTCCATGAGCTTGTACTCCTTTTTTCGCAAGGTTAACGCGCAATGCTTGAAGAAGTTTCATTCGACGACGGGCTGGCTGCCTACAACTTCGCCTATCTGGACGAACAGACCAAGCGGATGATCCGCCGGGCGATCCTGAAGGCGATTGCCATTCCCGGTTATCAGGTTCCCTTCGCCTCCCGTGAAATGCCCATGCCCTATGGCTGGGGCACCGGCGGCGTGCAGGTGACGGCCTCCATCCTCGGTCCCGACGATGTGCTGAAGGTGATCGACCAGGGGGCCGACGACACCACCAACGCCGTTTCCATTCGCGCCTTTTTCCAGAAGGTGGCGAATGTGGCCGTTACCACCCGCACCAGGGACGCGACCATCATCCAGACGCGGCACCGCATTCCCGAGGAAGAACTGCATTCGGGACAGGTGCTCGTCTATCAGGTTCCCATCCCCGAACCCTTACGTTTCCTCGAGCCGCGCGAGACCGAGACCCGCGTCATGCACGCGCTGGAGGAATACGGCCTGATGCACGTCAAGCTCTATGAGGACATCGCCCGCAACGGCCGCATCTCCACCACCTATGCCTATCCGGTGAAAGTTGCCGGACGTTACGTGATGGACCCCTCGCCGACCCCGAAATTCGACAATCCGAAAATGCACCTGTCGGACGCCCTGCAATTGTTCGGCGCCGGGCGCGAAAAGCGCATTTACGCCGTTCCGCCCTATACGGATGTCGTCAGCCTGGATTTCGAAGACCATCCGTTTGAAATCCAACGCTTCGACAAGCCCTGTGCATTGTGCGGTGGGGAGAACGTCTATCTGGACGAGGTGGTGCTGGACGACAAGGGCGGGCGGATGTTCGTCTGCTCCGATACCGACCATTGTGAGGACCGCCGCGCCCATGGCCACAAGGGCCACCTGCTGGCGGATGTGAAGGAGGCCGCAGAATGAGCGACACACCGCTTCTGAAAGTCAGGGACGTTTCCAAATATTACGGCGACCGGGCCGGTTGCCGCAACGTCTCCTTCGAGCTTTTTCCCGGCGAGGTTCTGGCAATCGTCGGTGAATCCGGCTCCGGCAAGACCACGCTTCTCAACTGCATTTCCACCCGGCTGATGCCGACGGCGGGCAGCGTGGAATATCGTATGCGCGACGGCTCGGTGCGCGACCTCTATCATATGGGCGAGGCTGAACGGCGTTTCCTGATGCGGACGGACTGGGGTTTCGTGCACCAGAATCCGGCGGACGGGCTGCGCATGGCGGTTTCGGCCGGCGCAAATGTCGGCGAGCGCCTGATGGCTGTCGGCAACCGGCACTACGGCAACATCCGGCAATCGGCCAGCGAGTGGCTGGAGCGGGTGGAAATCGGCACCGACCGTATCGACGACCAGCCGCGCGCCTTTTCCGGCGGCATGCGCCAGCGTCTGCAGATCGCCCGCAATCTGGTGACCTCGCCGCGTCTCGTTTTCATGGATGAACCGACCGGCGGCCTCGATGTCTCCGTGCAGGCACGCCTGCTCGATCTCGTGCGCGGCCTCGTCAACGACCTCGGCCTCGCCGTCGTCGTCGTCACCCATGATCTGGCAGTCGCGCGGCTTCTTTCTCACCGCATGATGGTGATGAAGGGTGGCGACGTCATCGAGCACGGCCTGACCGACCGGGTGCTGGACGATCCGCGCGAGCCCTACACGCAATTGCTTGTTTCCTCCATTTTGCAGGTTTGATGCCATGTCGACGCCTCTTATCGTTTCGGAAGTCTTCAAAAGCTTCACCATGCATCTTCGCGACGGCATCGAACTGCCGGTCGTGCGCGATGTCAGTTTTTCCGTTTCCGGCGGCGAATGTGTCGTGCTCGGCGGCCCGTCCGGCATCGGCAAAAGCTCGATCCTGAAAATGCTCTATGGCAATTACGCCATCGACAGCGGGCAGATCCTCATCCGCCACCAGGGTCAGGTCATCGACATGGGCAGCGCTTCGCCGCGCACCATCCTCGATATTCGCCACCGCACCATCGGTTATGTCAGCCAGTTTCTTCGCACGGTGCCGCGCGTTCCGGCTATCGACGTCGTCGCGGAACCGCTTTTCGCACGCAAGGTCGCCGCAGAAGAGGCGCGCGAGCAGGCCGCCGTTCTGCTTTCGAAACTCAACCTGCCACGGGAATTGTGGTCGCTTCCACCAGCCACCTTTTCCGGCGGTGAACAGCAGCGCGTGAACATCGCGCGCGGCTTCATTACCGACCATGCAATCCTGCTTCTCGATGAGCCGACCGCCTCGCTGGACGCCGTCAACCGGCGCGTGGTTGTCGACATGATCGTCGAGAAAAAAGAGAAGGGCACCGCGCTGCTCGGCATTTTCCATGACGAGGAAGTGCGGGAAGCCGTGGCCGACCGCATTTTGGACGTTTCGAAATTTTCGCCCCGGAAGGCAGCGGCGTGAGTGTCAAGGTCGGGCTGGAACCCGTCATCCACGAAACCGCCCGCGTCACCAATTCATCGATCGGCCGTTATACCGAAGTTTCGGAACGTTGCCGCATCGAGGAAGTGGAGATGGGCGACTATTCCTATGTCATGCAGGATGGCGCCATCTGGTGCGCCAGCATCGGCAAATTCGTCAACATCGCCGCCGCTGTCCGCATCAACGCGACCAATCATCCGATGTCGCGCGCCACGCTCCACCATTTCACCTACCGTGCCCGCAGCTATTGGGACGACGCCGAGGATGAAACGGACTTCTTCGCCGCCCGCCGCGCCAAGCGCGTGGTGATCGGCCACGATGTATGGATCGGCCATGGCGCGACAATCCTGCCCGGCGTGACCGTTGGAAACGGCGCGGTGATCGGCGCGGGCGCGGTCGTTTCGAAAAATGTCGCACCCTATATCATCGTTGGTGGCGTGCCCGCCCGGCTGATCCGCGAACGCTTCCCGGCGGACCTTGGCCAACGCATGGACGATCTCAAATGGTGGGACTGGGACCACACAAGGCTGCGCGGTGCGCTGGATGATTTCCGCACCCTCGCCGCCGAGGATTTCGTGGCGAAATACGCCGGGTAAAAACCGACCCGCGCGGAAGAAATAGCAGATTCCGGGGCCATGCTCCGGGGTCTGCACAGCCACGTCTGCGAGGCGTCGGGTGGGTTTCAACCCATTGGCACGGCTGCAAAAAGGTTTGTCGGCGAACACGCGGATCCCGTGTCTGCGGATTCTGTAATATTTTCTTCATCAAACTGACATTCACGCTTCATGCACCGCTGTTAGGTCGAACCCCGTAACAAGAAGATTGGACGGGGAAATGAGCTTTCACCTGAAGCAGGTCACGCGCCGTTTCGGCAACCACACTGCGGTCGATGCCGTGAATGTGGAAATTCCGCAAGGCCAGATGGTAGGCGTGATCGGACGTTCGGGCGCGGGAAAATCGACGCTGCTGCGTATGATCAATCGCCTCGTTGACCCTTCCTCGGGTTCCATCCATTTCAACGACATTGAAGTCTCGTCGCTGAAGGGCGCCGCCCTGCGCAACTGGCAGCGCGATTGCGCCATGATCTTCCAGCAGTTCAATCTGGTACCGCGCCTCGACGTGCTCACCAATGTCATGCTCGGCCGCCTAAACCACCGTTCGACGGCGCTCAGCCTCTTCAACATCTTCACGAATGACGAGCGTCTGATGGCGATCGCCGCCCTCGAACGGCTCGGCATCGAACATGTGGCGATGCAGGCGGCAGGCACGCTTTCCGGCGGCCAGCAGCAGCGCGTCGCCATCGCCCGGGCGCTGATGCAGTCTCCGAAGATGGTTCTGGCCGACGAGCCGATCGCCTCCCTCGATCCTCTGAACGCCAAGATCGTTATGGATGCACTGCGCGACATCAACGAGCGTGAAGGCATCACCGTGATGACCAATCTGCATACGCTGGATACCGCGCGCAATTATTGCGAACGCATCATCGGCATGTCGCATGGCCGCGTCGTCTTCGACGGAACGCCTGCCGAGCTGACGGCTGCGGCCGTCACGGAAATCTACGGCACGGATTCGCACGGGGCCGGCATCGACGAGACCATGACCTCGACCAGCATCAATATTCCCGGCGCGCAGCTTGCCACGCGTCCGGTACAGCAATCTGCCGGTCCCGAACCGCTGGCTCTGGCCGGGCTCTGAGGAACCGCTCAGCATCGTTTGCGCCCGCGTCAAGGGCCGATACTTCACAACAAACTCCGGCTCGCCGGGAAACAGGAGAAAGTCCATGTTGAAGAAAATCCTTCTTTCGGCAGTCGCCCTTGGCGTTCTGGCCGGTTCCGCCATGGCTCAGGACGTCAAGGTCCTGCGTATCGGTCTCGACGGTTCCGAAAACGAAGCCGACCAGATCCGCAACACGAAATGCGTTGCCGATGGCCTGAAAGCCGCGACCGGCGTTTCCGAAGTTCAGGTTTTCCCGTCGCCGGACTATAACGGCGTGATCCAGGGCCTGCTCGGCGGCACCATCGACATCGCTTCCATGGGCGCTTCCTCTTACGCCAAGATCGCCCTTGCCGATCCGAAGGCTGTCGATCCGATCCTCACCACTGCCGGCGCCGACGGTTCGACCGGCTATTACACGATCATGGTTGCCCGCAAGGACAGCGGCATCAAGAAGCTGGCGGACGCCAAGGGCAAGAAGATCGGCTTTGCCGATCCTGACTCCACCTCGGGCTTCCTCGTCCCGAACGTGGCGATCCCGAAGGAAACCGGCGTTCCGGTCAAGGAATATTTCGCTGAAACCGGCTTTGGCGGCGGTCATGAGAACCTCGTTCTCGCGGTTCTCGACAAGAAGTTCGACGTCGGCACGACGTTCGGTTCGGGCGTAGGCAAATGGGAAGAAGGCTACACCGCCGGCAACCTTTACCAGATGGTCAAGAAGGGCAACCTCGACATGGACGATCTCGTCGAAGTCTGGAAGTCCCCGCTGATCCCGAACGGTCCGCTCATGGTCGCAAACAAGATCGGCGACAGCATGAAGCAGAAGGTCGAGAGCTTCTTCATGGAACTGCCGAAGAAGGACCTCGCATGCTTCCAGGGCTTCAGCCAGGGCAAGAACACCGGCTACGTCAAGGTCGATCCGTCCTTCTACCAGACGATCATCGACGCCCGTAAGTCCGTTATCGGCGGCTGATCCTGACATCATGTTCCGAAAGCGGCGGTGCCTTGCGGCATCGCCGCTTTTGCCAATAAAGGAAGAGCGGCATGGCGACCACACTGCAACCCGGTAACCTCAAGCCCGAGGGGTTGAGCGCATCGTCCCGAACGGTCATGCGTCATTATCAACAGCAGCTTGCGACACGGCGGATTTATACCGTCATTTCGCTCGTGGTCTTTCTGATCATTCTCGCAGCGTCGCTGAATTTCGCCAATGAGGCGAATTCGGGAAAATTCTTCGAGCGCCTGCCGTATTTCTTCGACTTCCTGAAAACCTTCGTGCCGGACAGCCCGCTTGAAATCTTCCGCGCGATGTTCGACCTGCCCTCGCCGTATGACAACGGTTCGATGAAATACAACTATGTCGCGGATCGCGTTTACGTCACCGACAGCTTTTACATCCCGCATTTCATTTACCAGCTGATCATCACCCTCAACATCGCGCTGGTCTCGACGATCATCGGCACGAGCTTTGCTTTCGTGCTCTGCTTCTTCGCTTCCACCAATCTTGTCGGTTCGGGGATCGTCCGCTGGGTCGTGCGTCGGGTGATGGAAGTCCTGCGCGCCTTTCCGGAGATCGTCGTCGCCGGATTGCTGACCGCCATTTTATCGATCGGACCGATCGCTGCGATCATCGCGATTTCCGTTCACACGATCGGGGCACTGGGCAAGCTGTTCTTCGAAGTCGTGGAAAATGCCGATATGAAGGCGGATGAAGGCCTTCGCGCCGCCGGCGCCAACTGGCTGGAGCGGGTGCGTTTCGCCATCGTGCCTCAGGTTCTGCCCAATTTCGTTTCCTACGCATTATTGCGCGGCGAAATCAACGTGCGTGCCTCGACCATCATCGGTGCGGTCGGCGGCGGCGGCATCGGCGAGGTCTTCCGGCTCTCGATCGGTAACGACCACGCATCCAAGACCTATGCCATCATCATCCTGCTGCTGATCACCATCATCGCCGTTGACCAATTTTCCGGCTGGCTGCGCCGCAGGCTGATCGGTCATCAATCCTTCGAATTCGGACGGGGAGCGGCCTGATGTCCTCCAGCTTCATTCTCAACACCGCTGACCGTGAAAGGCTGACTGCTGCACATCCCGCAATTTTCAATCGCGGGTTCATGCAGCGATACGGCTTTCTGACCGGTATTGTCGCTGTCCTCGTCTATCTCACCGCCTGCTTTTTCTTCTTCAATGTTGGTCCCGCTTTCATGCAGGGCCGGTGGGATCGGGCTTCGAGCTATATTCAGGACTGGTATTCCTGGCGCGCCCAGCCACGCCTTCGTTTCGAAGACGGCAAGGTGAACCCGCAGTGGTCAAGCCGCATGCAATATCCCGCCGATGCGCCGATCGACTGGCTGCAACCCTTGCCGGACGGCGGTTACAGCGTAGTTTACGCAGGAACCGAAAATCGTCTCGACGTGACGCCGGCGCGGGTGGATGTCTATGTTGACGGCAAGAACTATCCCGTCATCATCGACGGCGAGGCAGCTCTGGCGCCCGTGGTCCTGCCGCAACAGATCCAGCAGGACGGCAACAAGGTTCTCGTGCATTATGGTTTCGCTGGCCAGGCGGAAATCCGTACCAGCCAGGTCTATGTGCAGCGTCGCTTCCTCGGATGGGCGAATTTCCTGTTCGATACCAAATCGGAATTCTGGGGTAAGGGCTACGGCGACCTTGCCGCGCTGGCGCTGTGGGGGGAGAGGCTCGATCCCGAACGCTCCAATATCAGCCACATGGTCGATGATTTCCTCGATAACGGTGTCTGGCAGCACGCCGATATTTTTTCCAAGCTGATACAGACGCTGGTGATGGCCTTCGTGGGCACACTGCTCGGCACGCTCGTCGCCTTGCCGCTCGCCTTTATCGCCGCACGCAATATCACCGCCAACAGGGCCGCCAACTGGGGCATGAAGCGCCTGTTCGACTTTCTGCGCTCGATCGACATGCTGATCTGGGCGCTGTTCTTCACCCGCAGCTTCGGCCCCGGCCCGATACCCGGCATTGCCGCGATCTTCTTCACCGATACCGGAGCGCTCGGCAAGGTCTATGCCGAAGCGCTGGAGAATGTGGACGACAAGCAGCGCGAGGGCGTTAAATCCGTTGGCGCGCCCCCGATAGCCGTAAATCGTTTCGGCGTGCTGCCGCAGGTTCTGCCGGTCTTCATTTCCCAGTCGCTTTATTTCTGGGAAAGCAACATCCGATCCGCCACAATCATCGGCGCGGTGGGTGCGGGCGGCATCGGCCTGAAACTGCTGGAAGCGATGGGCACGAACGCCGACTGGGACAAGGTCGCCTACATGGTCCTGCTCATCCTCTTCATCGTATTCCTGTTCGATCATATCTCGAACGCCCTGCGGTCACGTCTGATCGGAAAAACACAGCACTAGATCACAATGCCGGGGCGGCTTTCTCACGAGAAAGCCGCCCCATTTTGCCGTGCCGCTTCCCGGCACGTCGTAAAACCGGAACTTTTTGCAAAACCGGATGCATCTATTCGATATGTCAGGATGCGTCTTCGGCACATTCGAGACATGCGCCGTGTTTCATGCGCACTTTTTTGCGCGGGCATCATCATTCTGTCACGGAAAACCATTACCTCGCACTCCTGACCTTGCGAGAAGCGGGCGAGTCACGCCAAATAGCTTTTCATCCTGGTTTCCCATGATACTGAAGAGTGCTCGTCGTGCGCTACGCCATCTATTTTTCTCCGGCTAAAGATCATCCACTGACCGAAGCAGCATCGCGCTGGCTCGGGCGCAATGCGTTTTCCGGTGCGCAGCATGACGACCATGACGCCTATGCTGAAATGACGGAAGAGCCACGCCGTTACGGCTTCCACGCTACCCTCAAAGCCCCCTTCGAGCTTGCCGAAAAATACAGTGAAGCGGATCTCGTCGCGGCCGTCGAACAGTTTGCTGCCGGCCAGTCCGCCTTCGATATTCCGCGTATCGTCGTCGGTGCGCTCGGCCCGTTTTTCGCGCTCGTACCGGACCGCACCTACCAGCCGCTACAGGATTTCGCAGCAGAGATCGTCGATTATTTCGATCGGTTCCGCGCGCCGCTGTCCGAGACCGATATTGCCCGGCGGCGGCCGCAAAACCTGACGGAAAGCCAGCGGCAAAATCTGTCGCTCTGGGGTTATCCGCATGTCATGGACGACTTTCGCTTTCATATGACGCTGACCGGCCGTATCGACGAAAACGACGCGCCCGCTATCCGCGATGTGCTTTCGGCCCGGTTTTCCGAATTCGTCGACCGGCCTCTCACCATTTCCGGCCTCGCTTTGTTCATTGAGAAAACGCGCGGCGAACCCTTTACCGTTCATCGCTGGCACCCGCTTGGCCAGCAGCCAAAGAAAGATGCGACCCCATGACCGAGCACGCCCTTTCCAATGCCCGTATCGTTCTGGAAGACGATATTATTCTGGGATCCGTTCTGATCCGTGACGGCAAGATCGCCGATATCAGCGAAGGCGCATCAAAAACCGGAGAGGATATCGAAGGCGATTTCCTGATTCCCGGCTTGGTGGAACTGCACACCGACCATCTCGAACAGCACTATTCGCCGCGCCCCGGCGTGCTCTGGGACAAGATCGCAGCCATTCAGGCCCACGATGCACAGGTTGCGTCATCAGGCATCACCACCGTCTTCGATTGCCTGCGGCTCGGCTCAGACGAAGATGGCGGGTTCAAGAAAGGCGAGATGCGGGAAATGGCGGATGCCATCGAAGCCGCAGCCGATCAAAACCGCCTGCGGGCGGATCACATGCTGCATCTGCGCTGTGAAGTCGCCTCATCAGATGTGCTGGAGCATTTCGAGGACTTCGAAACCGATCCGCGCGTACGGCTGATTTCGATGATGGATCACTCCCCGGGGCAGCGCCAGTTCCAGTCGATGGATCAATATGTCTTCTATTATCAGAAGAAGCGCGGACTGAGCGACGAGGCATTCGCCGAGTTCGTCAGACGCCGGCAGACGGCATCTGCGGAATTTTCCGCAAAGCACCGGGACTATCTTGCCGCCCGCTGCGCCGAGCGCGGCATAACCGTTGCCAGCCATGACGACGCAACCGAAGCGCATGTGGGCGAAGCGATCGGGCATGGTGTGAAACTGGCGGAGTTCCCCACCAGCGTCGAGGCCGCAAAAGCCTCGCACAGCGCCGGCATGAGCGTACTGATGGGTGCGCCGAACATCGTTCGCGGCATGTCCCACTCCGGCAACATCGCCGCCCGCGATCTTGCGGAACTGGGCGTGCTGGATGTTCTCTCATCCGACTACGTGCCGTTCAGCCTGCTTTACGCACCGTTCCTGCTTGCCGACCAGGTGGAAGCCATCACCCTGCCGGAAGCGCTCCGCATGGTCACCGCCACGCCGGCACGAACGGTGGGTCTCCATGATCGTGGTCGCATCGCAACGGGATTGCGGGCCGATCTGGTCCGGGTTCACCGCGAAGATGGCGTCCCCGTTGCCCGTTCCGTCTGGCGTCAGGGCAAACGTGTCGCATGACCGGCAACGAACAGGATAGTCGCCATGACGGTGCGACGCTGGGTAGGACGCCCGGAACCATGATCGTGATTGTCGGCCCGAGCGGGGCCGGCAAGGACACGCTGATGGACTATGCGGCGACGCAATTATCCGGCCGGCCGGGCTTCCATTTTACCCGCCGGGTCATTACCCGCAGCGGTGATGCAGGCGGCGAAAATCACGATGCGGTTTCCATGCAAGAGTTCAATCGGCTGCAGGATGAGGGCGCCTTTGCCGTCTCCTGGCAGGCACACGGGCTGAAATACGGCATTCCGGCCGCCGTCTATCGCCATCTCAATGCGGGAGACGTGGTTATCGCCAATGGCTCCCGCTCGGCTCTGCCCCAGTTCGGCACCGCCTTTTCCCACCTCAAGGTCGTGAACATTGTCGCACGGCCGGACGTGCTGGCGAAGCGGCTGGAACAGCGCGGGCGGGAGAGCCGTGAGGATATCCTCCAGAGGCTGGAACGCAGCTCGCTGACGGTCGCCGGGGATTTCGACGTGACGACCGTGGACAATAGCGGCGCCATGGAGGATGCGGGCAAAACCATCATGCAGGTGCTGGAACAAAGCGCCTGCCTTGGCCGCGTTTAAAATCCACAGGCCGGGCTGCTCGACAAACGGCCTCGCAAAGCTTAGCATCAGGCGACAATTTCCAAACATGGTACGCCAAGGCGAGGGATGCCCGAAAAGAGGGTCAGCGACGAGATAACTGTGGTGGCCGGCCTGGCCGCCGGCGTCGCCAATTATGCACGGTCGCGCGGCATCGATATTGTCCCCATCTGCAAGGCTCTCGACATCGATCACGCCACATTCGACAGCCTGACGGAGCGCGTCAGCCTCGACAGATTGTGCCGCCTGCTCGAGACCTGCGCGCTGATCTCCGGTGACGATACCTTCGGCCTGCAATGCGCTTCCACCTTTCCCGCCGGCGCATCCGGCGCCTTCGGTTATGGCCTGATCAGTGCGCCGACGGTGCGGGCTTTCCTGCGATTTCTTCAGGACCACGTTTATTACGCGACCAACAACAGCAATTTCACCACGGTCACGGATGCCGCACAGGTTACCCTGTCATGGTCCTTTGCGCCTGTCATCGCCAAGCGCGATCAATATGTGGATTTATCGCTTGGCGTTCTGATCCAGCGCCTTCGCGATATTCTCGGGGAGCGCATCAATCAGGTTGAAATCGGCCTGGAGCGGCAGAAACCGAATAATATTCAGCTATTTAAGGAAAGAATGACCAAACGCGTCAGTTTTTCCCAACCCATCCATACGATGCGGCTTCCGGTATCGCTTCTCGATGTGGTCAATCCGAACGCGGATGAGCGCCTGTTCGAACTGATGAATTTGCAGTGCCGGATGCTGCGGCCGGAAACATCGGCGGACGCCACGCATTTCATCGATCAGGTGAAACGCTACATGCAGATGCGACTGTCGGATGCGGAGCTTTCGCTGGGCGAGATCGCTCCTTATTTCAACCTTTCAGAACGCAGTTTTCAACGGCGGCTTGCCGAGCTTGGCACCAATCTCAACGAGATAAAGGACGTCATTCGCAAAAATGCCGGCTTCAAGCTCCTCGTGGAAAGCGATCTTCCGGTTTCCGACATAAGTTACAGGCTCGGCTATTCGACACCGGGTGCGTTTTCCCGCTCGGTTTCCCGCTGGTTCGGGGCGACGCCCACGGATATTCGCAGGAAACATGCGCATCATTCCGCCGTATAGGGTATATATCCAGCATCAATATTTCGAAACTCCAAGATAATATTGTAGAATATGTCGGCACTGAGCGGCTTATCTCTCGAACATAACAATAAAGACGCGGAAATTGGCGCGAGATGTTATTCTCCTGATACGGGATATCGCCTAATAGAGCGCCTCGTATCGCTTCCGGTATGACGGAAAGCACTCCAAAGCTTTGAATTTTTTACATTGTTCTGGACAAAACCTATCCCGGTTTTTGTAAATAACAATGCAGCTTTGAGGCTGAAAGAACATCAATATGTCGTCAAAAACACCGCATGCACATCGTCAGACGCGTGAAATCGTCCTTTCGGATCGTGAGCGGCAATATCTGGGGCTGGTGGCGCGGGGCCGACATCCTTCTCACATCGCCTTGATAACCGGCGCGGACGAAGCGGACGTGAAGGAGACTCTGGAACGGGTACGCCAAAGGCTGGGCGCAGCCAATCTGCTGAATGCCGTCAGCACCGCCCTGCTGCGTGGACTGATCGAACAGGATATTTAGCGCTTCTTTCCCGCATCAAAAGCTTACGCGAAATCGTCCCCTTCCCGTAAGCCGAAAACCGGATGTGCCGTTTTCCGCGTCAAAAAAACCCACCATTTCGATGGTGGGACGGCGGACCAAA
Organism: Rhizobium sp. GR12; assembly: GCF_036596185.1. NCBI lineage: Bacteria > Pseudomonadati > Pseudomonadota > Alphaproteobacteria > Hyphomicrobiales > Rhizobiaceae > Rhizobium > Rhizobium sp. GR12. The sequence goes on from NZ_JASXTH010000001.1 coordinate 495,439, forward strand.
AGATGGATCGGAAATGATTTCCGACCTATCGGCGCGAATGCAAAGCGGCCATATACGGTTTACCCGGCGGATCCGATCCGCCGGGTTTTTATTTTTCGACTCGTCAAAGCGACTGAATCTCGGCGAGAATATCGCTTTCGATGACAATGCCGTTTTCCAGCGCCTGCCGGCGAATGCCCTGGCTGCGCCGCCCGGGCAAACGCACATTCTCCTGCTTTTCTATCTCTCCGGCAATAAGCGCCAGTCGCTCGGTAAAGGCCGCACCGCCCGACGATACGGGGTCTATCGCGATGATCGTATGGCCAAGAGAGGGCGGCGCGCCCTTGTCGTCCAGAAGGGAAGAGGCCTCGAACGCGAAGTTTCCGCCGGTGAGCGCGGCGGCCATGATCTCCACCATCAGCGCCAGAGCGGCACCCTTGGCCTCGCCTGCGGGCACCATCGTTCCGGCTATGGCTTCTTCAGGATCGGTCGTCGGCCGGCCATTTCTGTCAAGCGCCCAGTCGCCCGGAATGGTTTCGCCCTTCTGGCGCGCCGCCATGATCTTTCCGCGCGCGACCTTGGACAAAGCCAGATCGATCACCAGCGGATCGGCCTCGCCAACAGGGGTGGCGAATGCAATCGGATTGGTGCCATAGAGCGGTTTGGTGCCGCCCCAGGGCGCCATGGATGCCGGTGCATTGGCGAACATGAGCGCTACGAGGCCCATTTCCGCAAAACGTTCGACGGTAAGCGCCATGACGCCCGCATGATGGGAGCGATGGATCGCCGCAAGCGCAATGCCCTGCTGCCGGGCCATATCGGGCAATTCTTCCAAGGCGCAATCGATCGCCGGATAGGCATAACCGTGATTGGCGTCGATCGACAGGACGCCCGGCTTGACGCGCGTCGCCACCGGCCGGGCCATACCATCGACCTTTCCGACCCGCGCCTGGCGGACATAAACGGGGATACGGCGAAAACCGTGACCGCCCTGGCCTGCGGCCTCGGATGCGACGAGCGCCTTCGCCACCGAACGGGCATTTTGCGGCAGAACGCCGTTGCGCTCAAAGATAGAGGATACGAGATCCTCCGCCTCTGCGATTGAGAATTTCATTCCGGGATGCCTCTGCTTGTAAAGTCGACAAGACCTACACCATCGAAAACATTCGCGAAATGTTATTTAAGGCGCAAACCGGTACTGCATAGGGAATATCGGGCAGACTTCGCGACGCCACCTTGCTAGCGGCCAACCTAGCGGATGCTGATCGGCAGCGTGATCGTCTTGCTTGCCTCCGGCGGCGGCGCAGGCACAGGTGAGGCGCTCTGGATCCAGGCCGCGATCTGCTGGTCGATAGAGGAATCGCCCGTGGACTGCACCACGCTGACCCCGCTGATGGCACCTGCATCATTGACCCGGAACCGCACCGTCGCCGTCATCGCATCGCTGCGAAGCGAACGAGGCTTGCGCCGCTGGATATGCGAGCGGACCTGAGATCCCCATTTTGCCGGCGAAGCGGACGACGAAGAGAAGAAACCGGCATTGCTGCGCGTTGCCGCCGTCCGGTCCGACTGCTGGGCTTCGGCCTTCGCCGTTTCGCGCAGTTGTGAAGCCTGCTCCGGTTTGGGGCGCTGGCGCTCGACCTTCTTTTTGTCCTCGGGCTCTTTCTTTTCCACCTTCTTTTCGACCGGCGGCGGCGGTGGCCGCATGACCGGCAGGGGAACCTCGACATTTTCGAGTTCAGCCATCATCTGTTCCTGAACGGGGTCGATCTGCTCTACAGGTTCGGGAATTTCCTGCGGCTCGACGATCTCTTCAACCGGGGGCTCCGGCGGCTGCACGGGTTCAGGCGGCGGTGTTTCCGCAACGGGTTCAGGCGGTGGCGGCTCCTCCGGCGTAGCTTCTTCCACCGGCTTGTTATTGTCGCTCTGTACGTCCGGCGTATCTTCGACGTCCTGCGCCTGCGTCGTTTCCTCGGTGTTGACAGCTTCCGGTATCGCCGCCATCTCGATCATGATCGCGGCCGGCGGCGGCCCGCCGGCTTCCAGTTCTTCGGGTTCCTGCATCAGATAATAGGCAAAACCGGCGTGAACGCCCAGCATAAGCAGTGCTGCGATGGACCACAGCGTTACTTCCCCGAGACGGGAATGTCGGGACTGTGGGTAGCCGTTTTCGCTCATGGCGCCGTTCCCGGCGCTGCGGGCTGGCCAAGAGGTTGGGCTGCGGGCTGGCCAGAGGGTTGTACCGAACCCGCTGGCTGCGATGCCGCCGCCGCCGCATTTTCCAGTCCCACCAGGGCGATCTTCAGATATCCGGCATCCCTGAGCAGGTTCATGATTTCCATGAAGTGACCATAGTCGACAGCCTTGTCGGCACGCAGGAAAATACGCGTATCCTTCTTGCCACCCGTCTGCATGTCGATTGCGGCCGCCAGCGCTTCGCGGGCAACCATGTCATTGCCGAGATTGAGCGAGAGATCGTCCTTGACCGTCAGATAAAGTGGCTCCTCCGGCCGCTCCGCCGGCTTGGCAGTAGATGCCGGAAGATCGACATTCACATCCACGGTCGCCAGAGGTGCGGCGACCATGAAAATGATGAGCAGAACCAGCATCACGTCGATGAAGGGTGTGACGTTGATTTCGTGGTTTTCGGAGAGCTCGTCTCCGCTATTTTCGCGAATGCCGCCAGCCATGACCGATCACCGTCCAACCAGCGATACTGCGGGCTTGCTGCTGCCCGGCGGGATGCGCCGGAAATCGAGGTCACGGCTGACGAGCCGCTCCACACCCGCAGCTGCGTCCGCCAGCAGATGCCGGTATCCCGTAATCGAGCGGGCGAAGACGTTGTAGATCACCACGGCCGGAATAGCGGCGACGAGGCCGATGGCGGTGGCGAGCAGCGCCTCGGCAATGCCGGGTGCCACGACGGCGAGATTGGTGGTCTGCGATTCCGAAATGCTGATGAAGGAGTTCATGATGCCCCAGACCGTGCCGAACAGGCCGACGAACGGAGCGGTGGAACCGATCGTCGCCAGAGCGCCCGTTCCGCGCGACATGCGGCGACCGGCATGGGTTTCAATGCGCGACAGCGCCGAGGATACCCGTTCCTTGATGCCGCCGCCGTCCGTGTGCTCCACCACCGCATCGGAAAGCTGCATTTCGTGGGTCGCCATGCGCAACATCAGCGCCGCCGGTCCGCCCTTCTTTTCAACTGCCTCGGTCGCCTCGTTCAAGGATTTTGCCTTGCGAATGACCTTGAGCGTCGCACCGGCACGCACCCGCGCACCGGCAAGCTCTATCGACTTCGCAACCCAGACAGTCCAGGTGACGAGCGATGCAAAGGCGAGGCCGATCATAACGCCCTTCACCACCCAGTCCGCCGCCATGAACATGCCCCAGGGCGACAGATTGTGCGGAATGTCGGCGCGATGCCCGGCGCTTGCAGGCTCGGCGCTTACCGGCTCAATAGGGGTGGGGGTAGTTGCGGAAGGTGCGGTCTGCACCGGGGTGGCCTGTGGGGGCGCGGCAGTGGCGGGTTGTTCCGGCGCTATTGCGGAAGGTGGCGCAGGCTGCTGGGCGGCCGGAATGTTCGGCGTCGCCGGCTGCGGTGCGGGCTGAGCCGTTTCCGTTGCGGGCGCTGATTGGATCTGGTTCTCGGGTGCCGACTGAGCAAAAACCGCACCGGCACTTAAGCCCGCCAGCAAGGTGACCGTCATGGCAAGTGAGATATGCCGTGTTTTGTTTGCCTTGTTGAAGGACGCGGAAGAAGTTGAGGTCTCAGCTGACATAATTTTTATCCCGGATTTCCGTCGATGAACTCATCCGCAGATTGACCGGTTCCTGAAAACCGGGGCCATGAACGGATACCGTCGTGAAAGCTTGACGTTCCGATAATAAACCTGAGTTCTTTTGACAACTATTATATTGCCAAAAGACCACCCGTAAACTCTTCTTTACAAAAAATTGACCGCCGGAGTGCTTTTAAGCGTTTTGCGAAGGCGAGAACTGCGCCACGAGGGCGTGGCGATCACCGGGATAGGTGACCCGGACACTGGTGATGTAATCCGCCCCATGCCAGGTGCGGCGATGGATGACGAGACATGCCGCACCGGACGTTATGCCCAGCGCCACCGCATTTTTACGGTCCGCGGCAACGGCGCTGATGCGATGTTCGGCGGCGCTCCAGGGAACCATTTTCAGCAGCCATGTGCCCGGCCCGACCTGTGAAAAATCTGCGGATTCCGCCTCCGGAACGGCGGTGACATTGATAATGCGTTCTTCGAGGCAAAAGGGAACGCCGCCGGCAAAATGCGTACTGGTGAGCTCCAGAACCTGGGCATCGGTGGCAAGCGCCATCGCCGCGCCATCTTTTTCACCCGCAGGGCGCAGGCGTCGCTTGTCGAGACGGTAGCCGTAAACGAGACCGAGCGCCTGCACCTCGCGTTCGATATCATGGATTTCCAGCACGGCCGATTGCGCATGCGGCTGGCGAACGAAGGTGCCGAGACGCCGGCGTCTTTCAATCAGGCCACGCTGCACCAACTCGCCAAGAGCCTTGTTCACAGTCATGCGCGAACAGCCATATAGCCGGGTCATTTCGTGTTCGAAGGGAATACGGTGCCCCGGCGGCCACTCGCCCGACATGATGTGGCGCTCGACATCGTTGCGGATGCGCTCGTGCAGTGATTTTTCCTGAAGATCGACGCCCGTGCTCCCCATCCCGATGCTTCCATCCTCCCAGTTTGGATCAATTATCCATGGGCAGCGGCGGCAATCGCCTCGCTGCGAATTTCCTCCGTCAGTCTGGCGCGCAGCTGCGAAAACTCCGGGCTGGCCTTGACGGTGTAGTGACGTGGATGCGGCAGGTCGACCGGCGTGATCGACTTGATGCGCCCCGGCCTTGCGGACATGGTCACGACACGCGACGCCATGAACACCGCCTCCTCGATGTCGTGCGTCACGAAAATGACGGTCTTCTGCTCGCGCTCCCAGATGCCGAGCAGCAATTCCTGCATCAGTCCGCGCGTCTGGTTGTCGAGAGCGCCAAAAGGCTCGTCGAGCAGCAGGATTTTGGGGCCGTTCGCCAAAGCGCGGGCAATGGCCGTTCTCTGCTGCATGCCGCCGGAAAGCTGTTTTGGCCAATGGTTTTCGAAGCCGCGCAGGCCGACCTTGTCGATATAGCTGTCGACGATCTCCGATTTTTCCTTCTCGACAACGCCGCGTTCGCGCAGACCGAAGGCGACGTTTTCACGGATCGTCAGCCAGGGAAACAGCGTGTAGGACTGGAACACCATGCCACGATCCGCCCCCGGTCCCGTCACCGCCCGGCCCGATAGCAGGACCTCACCCGTTGTCGGGCGATCAAGCCCGGCGATGATGCGCAGCAGTGTCGATTTTCCGCATCCCGATGGGCCGAGAATGGTGACGAAATCATTGCGGGGAATTTCCAGATCAGTTGGTTGCAAGGCCAGTGTCGGCTGCCCGCCCTGAACACCCGGGAAAGTTCGGCTGACGCCTTTGATAACGAGTTCGTTCATCAGGCAAGCCTCCAGGCGAAAAGTTTCCGGTTCAGCGATTTGAACGCGAAGTCCGAAATAAGGCCGATGACGCCGATGACGATGATGCCGAAGATGATCTGCCCGGTCGCCATCAGCGCCTGGCTGTTGATGATCATATAACCGATGCCGGAGGAGGCGCCGATCAGTTCCGCAACGATGACATAGGTCCAGGCCCAGCCGAGGACGAGACGGAGGATTTCAGCAATATCGGGCGCATTGGCGGGAATGAGAACGCGGCGCACCACGCCCCGGTCTTTTGCGCCGAGCGTATAGGCGGCCTCCACCAGATCGCGTCTTGTGCCGGCAACCGCCACGGCCACCATCAGGATAATCTGGAAGACGGCGCCGATGAAAATCACCAGCAGTTTCTGCATTTCGCCGATACCGGCCCACAGAATGAGCAGCGGCACGAAGGCAGAAGCCGGCAGATAGCGCGCGAAGGAGACGAAGGGCTCAAGCAGCGCCTCGATAGGCTTGTAAGCCCCCATGGCGATGCCGACAGGCACGGCGACGGCCGATGCCAGCACGAATCCGCCCACCACGCGCCAGATCGTCATGCCGATATCGCCGGCAAAACCCTGATCGGTCAACAGATAGATGCCGTCCTTCAGCATGGTGATTGGATCGGCCAGGAAGGTGGGCGATACGAAGCCGCCCAGCGTGGCAAAACCCCAGGCGGAGAAAAAAAGCACGAAGAACAGAATGCCGAGAAAAATCCTGGTGCTGTTCTTTATGGGTTGAAGAGGTTGCATCATCTCGCCTGTCCGGAAAACGGGCGCGGCACTCTATCGCCGCGCCATCAAAGCGCCGTGCATCGTCCATGACGCACAGACGCTGTAAGACTTCTCACTGGCTGCAATATTCCCTGAAAGGAAAACAGCAGCTTTCTTCTGTTACTTGATGAAAGAAGTATCCGCGAGTGTCGAAAGATCGGGTTTCGACTTTATCACGCCGATTTCCAGAAGCAGATCAGCCGATTTTTCGGAGAATGTCTTGAATTCCCCCTCGAAGAACTTCAGGTTGGCGGCCTTGTCCTGCCATTCCAGGAATTTTGCCGAGGCTGCGAATGCTTCGCCCGCCTGCTTCACATCCGCGCCCATCGTCGCATAGGACTTCTCAGGCTCGGCCTTGATAAGGTCGAGAGCCTGGAAATAGCTGTCCGCCAGTGCTTTCGCCGCCTGCGGATTGTCCTTCAGGAAATCCGGCGTGCAGCCGAACGTATCCATGACGGCGGGATAATCCAGCGTCGTGGCGAGGATCTTGCCCTTGTCGGGTGCCGCGCGCACGGTGGACAGATAGGGTTCATAGGTCATCGCCGCATCATTCTGGCCGGCGACGAAGGCCTGTGCTGCCGGTCCCGGTTCAAGGTTGACGACCTTCACGTCCTTGAGGGTCAGGCCGTTTTCCTTGAGTATCCAAGCCAGAAAGAAATAGGGCGAGGTGCCCGGCGTGGAAGCGGCGACCGTCTTGCCCTTGAGGTCCGATACCTTCGCAACGTCACTGCGCACCGCGATACCATCGGCACCGTGCGACTTGTCCATCTGGAAAATCTGTGTGGACTTCACGCCATTGGCATTCCACGCGATCCATGTCTCCACCGTGGTGGCGGCGCACTGGATGTCACCGGAAGCAAGCGCCAGATGCCGGCTCGCCTGCGGTATTTTCTTGATATCGACCTTCAGGCCATTCTTTTCAAAAATGCCTGCCTGTTTGGCAAGCGTCAGCGGCGCAAAGCCGGTCCAGCCGGACATGCCGATCGTTACCGACGTCTCGGCATAGGCGGAAGCGGATGAAACAAGCGTCGCGATTGCGGCAATAACCCATGTTTTCTTCATGATCAGAACCCCTTTTGATTTATTTTTGTGCGATATTTTTTATCGCTTTATTTCGGGCATGGTAGGCAGGGATTTTACATTTGTCTAGACAAAATAGAAACGCTTCGAGCGCTCCGGGAAAGTTTGCAAATGGGCCGTCGGGCATTCTAGACATAGGATAACACGGCGCGGCGCATCGGCCCGCTGTTTTCCATATCGAGCTTTTCCATGACCAGACAAAGACGTCGCAACATCATCAGGGCAAGGCGCACCGGTACCGGTATTGCGCTTGTCGCCGCCATTTCATTCATCGCCGGCATGACGGATGCGGTGGGTCTTTATGTCTCCGGAGATTTCGTCTCCTTCATGACCGGCAACACCACGCGGGCAGCTGTCTCGATGCAAGCGGGCATCTACTCCCACGCCGTAAAATTGCTTTTCGCAATCGTCGCCTTCGTGCTGGGCAATGCCGGGGGCATCGTGGTCGCTCATAAATTCGACCGGAGCATCTTTGCCGTTCTTGCCGCCGTGGGGTCGCTGGTGGCGATTGCCGCGCTGCTGCGCAACGAGGCCGTTCTCGCGCAGTTTTATCTCGTCGTTTTCGCCATGGGCATGGTCAACGCCGCCGTCGAGCATATAGAGGGCCTGCCGATCGGCCTCACCTATGTGACCGGTGCTCTCTCCCGTTTCGGCCGCGGCATCGGCCGCTTTCTTCTGGGGGACCGAAGTCTCGACTGGAGCATACAGATCGTGCCATGGCTCGGAATGATCTCAGGGGCAATCTCCGGTGCTGTCTTGGGCGCCACGCTGCAATCCGATGCCCTTTGGGTAGTCGCAGCAACGGTTTTTGCCGTCGCCATCGCCACGCTCGTCATTCCGCGTTCGCTTCGCCACCGCTATAATCAGAGGGTCAGGATCAGGCGCATCGCGCCCTGACGGAGCGCGCCGTCACAAACCGCACTGTCACTTGCGCGATATGGTGACGAATTTCGTGCCGCGAACCCGCACGGTCATCAGGCAGGTTTCCTTGTCGGTGCGTTCGCAATAACGCGGGTGCATCTTCAGCACGAAGACCATGTTGCCGAAACGCTTGATGAAATCGTAGCCGTAAATCCGGGCCGTCGCGATCATCAGATATCCGCCCTCTTTTACCTGGACGTAGAAATTGTAGGGGCAACCTTCCTCGTCGCAGCTGCGGCCTTTTTCGCCATCGCAGTCTAGCGCGCCGTGATTGACGACGGCGTCCATCAGGCCGTCATTGTTGATATCCAGCCTGGTGACGAAATCATCGCCGAAGGCAGCTACTTTGCACTCGTTACGAAAATGATCCTTTTCATAGATCTCGGGATCGTTCACCAGCTGCTGCTGCGCCGCCAGAGCGACCGGAAACATCAAGAGGACCAGCGCCTGAAGAGCGGCAACGATAGCGATTCGCACGGCATTTTCCTTTGCATCCGTTTCGTTTATGGATGTTGCGATCATCCGGGCGGCCAGCCTAGAGTTCCGTGCTTGCGCGACACTGACGCGCGCTCATCCAAACTTCCGGGGGGACCTTTTTCATGACACTGCTGGGTTTTCTCGATTATGCGGGCGTCGCCGTGTTTGCCGCAACCGGCGCATTGGCGGCTTCGCGCAAGCAGCTCGACCTCATCGGCTTCCTGTTTTTCGCAGCCGCGACCGGGATCGGCGGCGGCACGGTGCGCGATCTCGTGCTGGGCAGGACGCCGGTGTTCTGGGTGGTGAACCCGACCTATATTCTCGTCTGCGTATCGGTTGCGGTTCTACTCTTCTTCACCGCGCATCTGTTCGAATCCCGTTACCGGGTGCTGATCTGGCTCGATGCCGTCGGCCTCTCCGCCTATTGCGTCATGGGAGCGGCCAAGGGCCTGGCCGCCAGCGGCTCCGCAACCGTGGCCATCGTCACGGGTGTTCTCACGGCAACGTTCGGTGGCGTGCTGCGCGACGTTGTCGCAGGAGAACCCTCCGTGCTCCTGCGCCCGGAAATCTACATCACCTGCGCGCTATTGGGGGCCTCCATCTTCACCGGCGCTTATTTCCTCGGCGCACCGCTTTATGTCGCGTCAGGCGTCGGCGCCCTCACAGCTTTCGGCGTCCGGTCAGGGGCGCTGATTTTCGGATGGACTTTCCCGCCCTACAAAACCAAACCCGGCAGACGGCCGGAAGATATATTGAAATAGGACACAAAGACGGCCTGAAACAGAAATGGCGCCCACAGGCGCCATATTTGTCTAGGTTACCCCGCCAGAGCCTCAGCTGCGCTTGCGGCGAAGACGGATGACCACGTCCACATGGGCGATTTCCATGCCTTCGGGCGCTGCGGGCAAATTGCCGATCTGGAGATTGTTGACGGGAATGTCGAGAACCTCGTTCTCGCCCTCTACGAAGAAGTGATGGTGATCGGACACGTTGGTGTCGAAATAGGTGCGGGCACCTTCTACGGCGAGAACGCGGATCAGGCCGGCTTCGGTGAACTGATGCAGGGTATTGTAGACCGTGGCGAGAGAAACCGGCACGCCGGCGGTGACCGCCTCGTCATGCAGTTCCTCAACCGTCAGGTGGCGGTCGCCCTTTGCGAAAAGAAGATCGCCCAAAGCCACGCGCTGGCGCGTGGGGCGCAAGCCGGAGCGCCGCAGCCTCGTTCCAATATCCAATGTGGCGTCAAATGCCATGCAATCCCATTCCAAACACAGGGGAGAAACCCACCAATTGCAATAGCATATATCTTTTGCGGGGAATGCTTTCAATAGTTTCAGCGTCACCGAGTGTCGCAAATGGCGGCAAACCGGCCATTCTTGCAAATTTCCTCTGGTTCCTGCCGGATGGTTCCTGTATGCGGACGGCATATTGAGGTAATGACTTCTGTAAGGAAGGTTCGAAGACAAAGAATGGGGGCAGAGCGGCCTCTGCCCTTGCAGCGCTTCATTTTAAACCTAACTTGCTCTAGTGAAGTCAATCAACACCAGTGTTTGGGGAAGTGAAAGCGGTATGGCAACGAGGCAATCAAGTTACAATTACGAAGAGATCCTTTCCTGCGGTCGCGGCGAATTGTTCGGCCCGGGAAATGCCCAGCTTCCATTGCCCCCCATGCTCATGGTCCACCGCATCACCGAAATCTCCGAAACCGGCGGCGCGTTCGACAAGGGTTTCATCCGCGCCGAATACGATGTCAGCCCCGATGACTGGTATTTCCCCTGCCATTTCCAGGGCAACCCGATCATGCCGGGCTGCCTCGGCCTTGACGGCATGTGGCAGCTGACCGGCTTCTTCCTTGGCTGGCTGGGTGAAGAAGGCCGCGGCATGGCGCTCTCCACCGGCGAAGTCAAATTCAAGGGCATGGTTCGCCCGGAGACGAAGCTCCTTCAGTACGGCATAGACTTCAAGCGCGTGATGCGCGGTCGTCTCGTTCTGGGAACCGCCGACGGATGGCTGAAGGCGGACGGAGAAACCATTTATCAAGCGACGGACCTTCGTGTAGGGCTGTCGAAGGAAAAGACCGCCTGAAGCAGACGGAATAGTCCTGGAAAACGCCGGGCGGCTTCGGTCGTCCAGCCGAAATCTTAAGAAAAGGTCCCTTTCATGAGACGAGTTGTTGTCACCGGCCTCGGCATTGTTTCTTCCATCGGCGGTGATGCCGCCGAAGTCACCGCATCGTTGCGCGATGCCAAATCCGGCATTTCATTTTCGCCGGATTTTGCCGAACACGGCTTCAAATGCCAGGTTTGGGGCAAGCCGTCTCTCGACCCGACGGAGCTGGTCGATCGCCGCGCCATGCGCTTCCTGTCGCAGGGTGGCGCGTGGAACCATGTCGCGATGAAGCAGGCGATCGCCGATAGCGGTCTCGAGGAAAGCGATATCAGCGGCAATGAGCGCACCGGCATCATCATGGGTTCGGGCGGTCCTTCCACCCGCACCATCGTCGAAGCCGCCGATATCACGCTGAAGAACAACAGCCCGAAGCGCATCGGCCCCTTCGCCGTGCCGAAGGCCATGTCCTCGACCGCTTCGGCCACACTCGCGACCTGGTTCAAGATCCACGGCGTCAACTATTCGATCTCCTCCGCCTGCTCCACGTCGGCGCATTGCATCGGCAACGCCGCCGAGATGATCCAGTGGGGCAAGCAGGACGTGATGTTCGCAGGTGGCCATGAAGACCTCGACTGGTCGATGTCGAACCTCTTCGACGCCATGGGCGCGATGTCGTCCAAATATAACGACACGCCAAACCTTGCTTCCCGCGCCTATGACGTCAACCGCGACGGTTTCGTGATCGCCGGCGGCGCGGGCGTACTGGTTCTCGAAGAGCTGGAACACGCAAAGGCGCGTGGCGCCAAGATTTACGCCGAGATTGTCGGTTATGGCGCGACCTCAGACGGTTACGACATGGTGGCACCTTCGGGCGAGGGCGCGATCCGCTGCATGCGTCAGGCTCTTGCCACCGTCAAGGGCGATATCGACTACATCAATACCCACGGCACCTCGACGCCGGTTGGCGACAGCAAGGAAATCGGCGCGATCCGGGAAGTCTTCGGCGACAAAATCCCGCATATCCAGTCGACCAAGTCCCTTACCGGTCACTCGCTGGGTGCCGCAGGCGTTCAGGAATCGATCTACGGCCTGCTGATGATGCAGGAACGTTTCATCGGCGAAAGCGCGCATATTTCGGAACTCGATCCAGAATTTGCGGGCGTTCCGATCGTTCGCAAACGCATCGACAATGCCAAGATCGACACCATCCTTTCCAATTCCTTCGGCTTCGGCGGCACCAACGCCACGCTGGTCTTCCAGCGTCATAACGGATAATTGCCCATGAACGGCATCATGCAGGGTAAACGCGGCCTCATCATGGGCGTCGCAAACAATCACTCGATCGCCTGGGGTATCTCCAAGGCGCTGGCGGCACAGGGCGCGGAACTCGCCTTCACCTATCAGGGAGAGGCGCTCGGCAAGCGCGTAAAGCCGCTGGCCGCCGAACTGGGGTCCGATTTCATCGTGCCTTGCGACGTCGAGGACATCGCCTCGGTCGACGCGCTTTTCGCGACGATCCGCGAAAAATGGGGCTCGCTGGATTTCGTCGTGCACGCCATCGGCTTTTCCGACAAGAACGAGCTGAAGGGTCTCTACGGCGATACGACCCGCGAGAATTTCAGCCGCACCATGGTCATCTCCTGTTTCTCCTTCACGGAAATTGCCAAACGTGCCGCGGAACTGATGACGAATGGCGGATCCATGCTGACGCTGACCTATAACGGTTCGCAGCGGGTCATTCCTAACTACAACGTCATGGGCGTCGCCAAGGCTGCTCTCGAGGCGTCCGTGCGTTATCTCGCCGCCGATTACGGTCCGCGCGATATTCGCGTCAACGCCATCTCGGCCGGTCCGGTTCGCACACTGGCGGGCGCTGGCATCTCCGATGCGCGGGCGATCTACGCGTGGAACCAGAAAAACGCACCGCTACGGCGGACGGCGGATATCGACGATATCGGCGGATCGGCGCTTTACCTGTTGTCCAACATGTCGCGCGGCGTCACCGGCGAGTGCCATTATGTGGATTGCGGCTTCAACATCACCTCCACGCCCACCCTTGAGGTTCTCTCAAATGCGGATGCGGAATAAGCTATAGTTTTCCGATTAGTAAAAAGCCCGGCAATATGCCGGGCTTTTTGCATTTATAGCCTGTGTCATTTTTGCGAACCGCTAAAGTATAACGCGTCAGGGTAACTGAATTTAAACACCGGCTGGTTATGGTCCGCAACAAATTCACCGGTTGCGCTTGCCGCATATTCTAAAGATCGACACTGCCATATGCGCCTGGCCAAACTGAAGCCATTGCTGGAAAAATTCGGACTCTCGCGTGACGGGACGGCGGCGATCGAATTCGCGATCCTTGCCTTTCCCTATTTCCTCGTCGTTTTCGCGATCATCGAGACCTTCATCGCCATGATGGCGGAACAGGTGGTCGTCAATGCCACCGACACCATGGCGCGCCGCCTGCGCACCGGGCAGATCAGCAGCTCGATTACGAAAGAGGATTTTCGCAAGAGCTTCTGCGATGAAGTTTCGGTGATGATCACCTGCTCGGCGGACGAGATCAAAACCGAACAGAAACTATATATCGATCTGCGCTCCTTCACCGCCTTCAAGGATATTCCGACCACCATCCCCTTGAAAGCCTATGGTGAATATTACGATCTCGATACAGCGCAATTCGGCTTCAAGCCGGGCGGGCCGGAAACGATCAATATGCTGCGCGTCTATTATCGCTGGGGCGTGGTCGCCGATATCATCCGGCCGTATCTCACAAAAATACGTCCGGCCGACGGGTCGATGCCTTCGCATTTCCTCATCGTCGCGACAGATGCCTATATGAACGAAAAATACATCACAAGCGGAGGCTCATGATGGCAGGGCTGGTGTCCGCCGTCACGAACGGCCGACTTCGTTTCGTCGCGCTCGTCACGCGCTTCGCAAAAGATCGCCGTGGCGTGGGCGCGGTCGAATTCGCGATCATTTTTCCGATATTGCTCGCGCTTTATCTGACGTCCTTCGAGTTTACCATCGGCTACAACACCTACAAGCGGGCAAGCATTGCCGCCGCGACGGTCAACGACCTGGTCTCGAAAACGGCTTCGGTTGACAAGGCCTATCTCCAAAGCACGCTGCGTGTCTCGGAAGCTGTCTTCGCGCCTTACAGCACGAAAGAACTAAAGCTGAAGGTCAGCGGCATAAAGATCGACAAGCAGAAACAGGCGACAATTGCCTGGTCGTGGGACGAGAAAAACGAGAGGCCCTATGCTGTGGGATCGCCTGCAGCGGCTCCAAGCCGGCTGCTCGTAGCTGACACTTTCCTCGTCCACGTCGAGCTTTCCATTCCGCATGAGTTGCTGATGTTCATGCCCGACATCGCCTCGTCAGGCGTGAAGTCGATTACAATCGGGCGAGATTATTTCTTCAAGCAGCGCGACGCGGAGATCACCTGCTCCAACTGCTGAACCACATCGGCCGTTGCTCTAATAAACATCGCGCAGATAGCGTTTTTCCCGCTTCAACCGGTTCACATAGTCGCTTGCCGCTTCCGCAGTGATACCGGCCTCATCGACAATGATCCGGTGCAGGGCCTCATCGACATCCTTCGCCATGCGGGTAGCGTCGCCACAGACGTAAAAATGGCCACCCTCTTCAAGCCATTGATAGAGCGCCTTGCCGTTCTGCCGCATGCGGGTCTGGACATAGATCTTCTCCGCCTGGTCCCGTGAAAAAGCGAGATCGAGACGAGTCAACACACCATCGCGGCTCATATCGCCAAGCTCGTTTTTGTAGATGAAATCCGTCTGCCGGTGCTGGTCGCCGAAGAACAGCCAGTTCTTGCCCTTCGCGCCTCTTGCCTGCCGTTCCTGCAAAAACGCCCGGAAGGGCGCGATACCGGTGCCCGGCCCAACCATGATCATTGGGGCGTCATTGTCCTGCGGCACGCGAAACGCCTTGTTGGGCGAGACAAAAATCCCGGCATTCCGACCGGCCTCCACGCGGTCCGCGAGATAGGTGGAGCACACTCCGCCGCGCTCCCGACCTTCGGCGCGATAACGCACGCTGGCGACTGTCAGATGCACGCTGTTTTCCGCAACCAGGGGGCTGGAGGAGATGGAATAGGCCCGGTGCTGCAACGGTTTCAGGAACGTCACGAATTCGGCAAGGTCGAATAGGGGCTTGCCGCCGAGATCGAGCAGGTCAAGAATATCCTTGCCCCAGAGAAAGGCGGCAAGCTGCTCCCTGTCTCCATTCGCAAGGATATGGCTGAGTTCATCATGTCCTGCGCGCCTGCCGATTTCGGTGACCAGTTCACGTGAGGGCGTCGATATCTCGAACATGTTCAGAAGCGCGTCGCCAATCGGCCGGTCGAACCCTGCGACTTCACTATCCGCGCTTGCTCCGAAGCGTTCGAGCAGCGCACCGACCAGTTTCGGATCGTTGAGGGGAACGACACCCAGAGCATCGCCCGCCTCGTAGTCGAGGCCGCTTTCGCCGAGATCGAACTCGTAGTGACGAATTTCCTTGGAAGATGCAGGTCCGGAAAGAAGACGATTGACGCTCACCTGTGCGGCATAGGGGTTCTTGCGGCCCCAGCCCTGCTTTGCCCGCGCCGGCAACTCGGCAGTTGCAGGCGTAGCTACTGCCGCAGTGCCGCCATCGATGGCGAGCGCAAGCGGCAGGGTCTCGCCGATCCATGCGGCGGCCGCATCCTCGAAATCGATATCGCAATCGATACGCGTCTTCATGCGTTTGCCGCCGAGTTGTTCGAACCGCGTATCGATGAGCTTGCCCGCCTGGCAGAAGCCGTCATAGCCGGTATCGCCCAAAGCAAGCACGGCGAAATTCATATCGTCCAGCCTTGGCGCAGTATCAGCGGAAAGCGCTTCCCAGAACAATTCGGCATTATCCGGCATTTCGCCTTCACCATAGGTCGAAGTGACGACGATGACCCGCTTCATGCCGCCGAGACTATCCATCGATACATCGTCCAGCGCCGTCACCACGGGCTGCATGCCCTGTGCACGGGCGGCGTCGGCAATATCCATCGCCAGCGCCTCGGCATTGCCGGTCTGGGTGCCGACGAGGACGTTCAGCACGCTGGCCGCCGCCCTCGGAGCGGCAGCGGCAACCGATGTTTCCATGCCCATGGCGGTGCGGGAGTGAAGTCCGGCCAGAAAGCCGGAAAGCCAGGCGCGCTGGTCGCCATTGAAGGGCGCATCCTGCGGAATGTAAGGTATCTTCATCATGCTGCCCTGTTCTGGCTGGATGCGACGGCAAGGTCTGGAATGGCGCGGGCTGCGAAAAGCTCCTCGAAGCCCGGCAAACGGCCGATCCTCTCGATGTTTTTGCGGTTCTGCTGAATGATCCAGCCATAGGTGCCGGGGCTGTCCACCGACCAGATATTCCTGCGCGCCAGCGCCTGCTTGTAATCCTCGAGACGCTTGGCGGCGATCATCACCGCAAGCTGCTCGTCGCTATGGTTAGAAAGGGCCTCACGCGCATACTTCAGCAGCCGCTGCATCAGCGCATAATCTTCCGTGAGGATGAGGTTGCGCACCGCTTTTTCGATAGCGGGATCGGAAGGACCGGACGCCAGCGGCAACCGTTGCAGGGCAATGGCCTGCGCCATGCTCAACACCGTGTAATTGTTGATGAGCGCATACATGTCCTCCGTGCCCGTCTCACTATGACCCGGCACCGTTCCGTTCAAGACGGCCTTGCGGTCGCGATAGGCAAGCTTGAACTTCCGCACCTGATGGGCGGCAAGCGCGGACGCCAGTTCTTCCAGCAGCTCCTTGCGGGGCTTGGCCTTCAGAATTTCGTCGCTGTCCTGATAGAGCAGCAGGGCGCGTGGCATGCCGTAGACAAAATTGTGCTGTTCGCTCTCCCAGTTCTCCAGAAGCCATGCCGCCTTGGCCGAGCCGGTTTCCGCAGCATGCCAGGTCAGAAGCTGATGAACTGCCTGATTGTGGATCGCGGCCTGTTCGTCCTCGCCGGTGATCGAACCGAGCAGGATCGAATCGTGGCTGACCTTCTTCGGCAGATCGCCATAGGGATCGTATTGATAAACGAAACCGCCGCTCATGCCGTTGCCGAAACCCTTACCGAAACTGCCGAGGTTGAGCACCGCGCCGTTGGTCATGTATTCGCAGGCGAAATCACCCACGCCTTCGACCACGGCAGTCGCGCCGGAGTTACGCACGGCAAAGCGGTCGCCCGCCTGCCCTTCCACGAAGGTGCGGCCACCGGTGGCGCCGAACAGCGCGAAATTGCCGACCAGCACATTGCCGCCGGCCTCGTCCGAGCCGCCGCCCGGAGAGCGCACGACGATGGTGCCGCCGCAGGCGCTTTTGCCGACGCCGTCATTGCAGGTGCCGGTATGCACCATGACCATGCCGTCATTGCAGAAAGCGCCGAAGGACTGACCGGCGGAACCGGATGTGTCGATGCGCACCGAACCCGCCTCCAGAAAACGGCGGCCACGGCTGTCACGCTTCACGGCCGGAAGCGCATCCATCTGCTCGTAGGAAAGCTCGTGGTTCAACATGCGCTCGATATCGACGGCGAGCTGCCCGCCGACGCTCTTGTTGCAATTGTTGAGGAAACGGTTGCCGCCAAGCTCGATGTTCTCCCGCTTGCTGTCTACCAGAGCCGAGCGCACGAGTTCGATGAAGGCGTCGTCCAGCGCGAAATCCTTTTCCATATAGACGGGGCTGTCGATCTTCACCTCCTCGACCACGGTAAGCATCGCCCGGAGGTCAAGCTGGCCGACACTTGCCGGATGATCGAGGAGGTGAAGAAGATCGGAACGGCCCCGTGCCTGCCGCAGTGAGGCAAGCCCGAGCGACGCCAGAATCTCGCGCGTTTCATGGGCGATATTCATGAGGTACTGCGCCAGCGCGCGCGGATCGCCGTTGAAGGCTTCCTGGTTGGTGGTGAGGCCAGCCGGGCATTTGATGTTGCAGTTCTTCGCCATGACGCATTTCAGCATCATCAGCGCTGTGGTGCCGAACTCGAAACTGTCGCCGCCGAGGAGCGCTGATTTCACCACGTCGCTCGCCGTCTGGTGCGCGCCGGAGCAACGCAGCAGCACCTTGGCGCGAAGGCCCGTGGCGCAAAGCGCCTGATGCACCTCGGAAATGCCTATTTCCGCCGCGCGGCCGGTATATTTGAGGCTGGTGACGGCCGCCGCACCCGTGCCGCCGGTATTGCCGGCGACGTTGATGACATCTGCGCCCGCCTTGGCGACGCCGACCGCGATCGTGCCGATGCCTTCGGAAGAGACAAGTTTGACGACGACGCGCACGCGCGCCGCCTTGGCGTCGTGGATGAGCTGGGCGAGATCCTCGATCGAATAGGTATCATGATGCGGCGGCGGCGAGACCAGCTCGACACCCGGCGTGCCGCCGCGTGCGGCGGCGATTTCCACCGTCACCTTGGGAGACGGCAATTGCCCGCCCTCGCCGGGCTTTGCGCCCTGCCCGATCTTGATCTCGATCTCCTCCAGCATCGGATCGGCAAGATAGCCGGCCCAGACGCCGAAACGGCCGGAGGCGAACTGCTTGATGCGCGAGGCGCGAATGGTGCCGTAACGGGAAATATGCTCACCGCCCTCGCCCGAATTCGACATGCCGCCGACCATGTTGGTGCCATGGGCGACAGCTTCATGCGCGGCAGCAACCAGCGCGCCGTGGCTCATTGCGCCGGATGCCAGGGTCTTGGTGATGTCGCTCGCCTTTTGCACGTCGTCGAGCGGAATGCTTTCCGGCGCGGTGCGGATAAGCGACAGATAGGTGAACGCCTCACCCTGCGCCTGAACCACAAGTGCCCCACCTTCCAGCCAATGTCCGAGAATATCCTCGCCGAAGCGGTCGATCATCGATTGGCCGAGTGCGGCAAGGCGAGCAAGTTCGTGACCGTGTGGACCGGTCAATTGCAGCCGGAACGCGCCTTCGCCCGCACTCTCACACGATACCCCCCGTACCATGAAGCTGTTATTGCCACGCCTGGAAAAGCGGCCCATTTCCCGGCGAAACTCGTCCGCCGAACTGGCAAAGGTCACATCAGCCGGCAATTCCAGAACGTCGCGCAGGGCAGCGGGACGGCGCGACCTTTCTTCTGACATCATGCGTGCGAAAGCGCGATAACCGGGTGTTACCTCGAATGCGTCGATTGCGTCAGGCGTCAGCCGGTCGAAGCTGTTGTGATAATAGGCCGCGTCGTTGAGACCGAAAGCATCCTCCAACCGGTTGAGGGGCAAGAGACGCAGCACTTCCTCGTTTTCGGTTCCCTTGTCGAAACCGATCTTTTCCTCGGTCATATCCACGAAACCGCGAACGGCCGTCGTGCCATAGGAATGGCCCGCACCTTCAGCACGCTCCTTGAAGAGGCCAAGCAGCGGAATGTCGTTTTCACCCTTCACCGACAACGCCTTGCGATGCCAGTCGGCCACCGCCTGCGCGATGACGGCGAAGGTGACGCCGCCGACCGGGGTCTTCACATTGGGAAAATAGCGCTTCAGCACCGGATCGTTGGTATCGAGGAAATTCGGCTCGAAGAATTCGCCGCCGATATAACTTTCAGCCGTGCACAACCCGACCTTGCCCATGGTCTTCATCAGCGACTTTTCGGCCGCCTTGGCAAAACGCTTGAACGCCTTGTCGGCATCGGCGCCGAATTTCTCTTCCGCACGGAACTGCACGCCGAGCGGATAGACCGCTGAGGCGCCGAAGCCGAGACCCGCTGCGATATGATGCGAGGAGGAAAATTGGCCGCTTTCCACGATCAGGGAGACACGAAGCCGCAGACCTTCCTCGATCAGCCGCTGGTTGATGGCCGATACGACCATGATCATCGGCAAAGCCGCACGGCTTGCCGAAACGTGCCGG
This sequence comes from Rhizobium sp. GR12, assembly GCF_036596185.1. Classification (NCBI taxonomy): domain Bacteria; kingdom Pseudomonadati; phylum Pseudomonadota; class Alphaproteobacteria; order Hyphomicrobiales; family Rhizobiaceae; genus Rhizobium; species Rhizobium sp. GR12. Next base: position 515,224 of record NZ_JASXTH010000001.1, read on the forward strand.
TCGGTGACGACGGCAATGCCACCCTCTTCCGCCGCGAAAGCAACAACCTCATCGCAGAGGCCGTCGATCGCCTGCCGCAAGGCCGCTTCGTTGGCATCCGCTGCATCAAAGATCGGCGTATAAAGCATCTCGAAACGACGAACGGGCGTCTCGGACTGTTCGCGAATGCGCAGCATGTCGAGATGGGTCAGGATCGGGGAGCGCACGACGATCTGGCGGGCCGCCTTTGCACCGCTGTTCGGCTTTGCGCCCAGCGCCACGCGCAGCGTCATGCCATCGGCCTCGCGAATGCTGTCCAGCGGCGGATTGGTGACCTGCGCAAAGCGTTGCGAGAAATATTTGGCAACCCCGCCTTCCTGATCGGAAAGGGCGTTGATGGCATTGCCATAGCCCATCGCCGAGATTTTTTCCGCACCAGAGGCCAGCATCGGGTCCATCAGGAACTTGAAGCTTTCCTGATTGTGGGAATAGGCGACATAACGCTGATGTCGCTCCAGATTGCCATTATACCGCAGCGGCGAGCCATGCCTTTCGGCGGGCACTTCCGGCAGATCCGCAAGCATCACACGCGCTTCGGACAGCAGCGACGGGTAATCCCGCCGCGCCGCGAGCAACTCCAGCGCCTCGACGGTGGAAAAGGCGCGACGCTCAGTATGGTCGTAATAAAGCATGCCGCCGGCTTCGATGCGGCCGCGACGGATGACATTTTCTGCCGGAAAGGCGATCTGCCCCGCCTCGGACATGACGCAGAGATACTCTTCCGTCTCGACGGTGCGCAATGGGCGCAGGCCGAGCCGATCAAGACGTGCGCCGATGATGGTGCCGTCGCCGAAGATCAGCGCGGCCGGGCCGTCGTTCTTCTCTTCGTAGAGCGAGAAATATTCCAGCATCGCCTTGACGCCCGGCGACAGGGTGTCGTCGTTTTCCCATGCCGGCGGCATCATCGAGACCACGGCGGTCACCAGATCGAGACCGTCTTCCATCACCCGCGCCTGCAATGTCTGGTCCAGACGGCAGCTGTCCGACTGGCCCTTCGGCCGGATGATGCTGGCGTTCTTCGCCAGCGCCACAGCCGCTTCCGACAGCCGGTTCTTCTTGTCGGTGTTGAGTTCGCCATTATGCGCCATCAGCCGGAAAGGCTGCGCCATGGAGGGATGCGGATCGGTATTGGTGGAGAACCGCGTGTGGAAATACATCGTATGCACTTCATGGCGCGGATCGATGAGGTCGCAGAAATAGGGCATGACCTCATGGGAGTTCAGACGACCCTTCAGAACCTGCGTGCGCGCACTGAGCGACAGCGGATAAAAACCGGCAAGTTCCGGCGCGGTGTAGGCGAGCGCTTCGATGGCGAGAAGCGCCTTGTGAATGCGCCAGTCGAATTCGGCAAGAGTTGCGCATTCCACCGGTGCCGAAAAGACCCATTGCCGGATCGGCAATTGATAGGAAATGGCGGCAGCGCGGATGGCTGCGTCATTCACCGGCACGTCGCGGACCAGCAGGATTGCGAAGCCCTGTTCTTCCAGAGCGCTGCCGATGATGCCGATCGCCTGATCATGAAAAGCCGGGTTCTGCGGCAGGAAAAAATTGCCGACGCCAAAGCGGCCGGGCTGCAGGGAATCGTTGCCCGTCAGCTTCCGGAAAAAAGAGAGCGACAGGTCGAGGGACACGCCGGCACCGTCGCCCACACCTTCGGCCGACATGCCGCCGCGATGCGGCACGGCACAAAGCGCCTCATGACCGCGCTTCAGCACATCATGGGTTTGCACCCCGTCCTTGCGGGTGATGAAACCGACGCCACAGCTGCTTTTTTCAAAAGCCGCATCGTAAAGGCCGAATTTTTGCTCCGTCACGCTCAAGGTTCTCTCCTCTCGTTGCGCATTTCGCGCGGCATCGCCCTCTTTCCCGAAACCCGGCGCGTCAGCCGGCACTCTGCGGGCGGAGCCGCAGGCGACCTGGCTGCTCCTCTTTATTGTGCTTATCGGCGTTTAATGGCGCGAACGGTCGTTTTGCGGCCGTCAAACGGCGTGGCGGCATTGGCCGCTTTCTCGCAAATAATGATCGTCGTCGTTCGCATCGCGTTCCCTGATGGCCGGCATTTCCGGCAATGAGACACACTGAATTATGTCAGTATTGCTTACATAATATTTCATGAACGACCGAGTCAAGATTAAAATCGGCCCCACGCAATAAAAAAACAAAAACGCCACGAAATCCGACAGGATTCCGCGGCGCAATGGCTGCAGAGATATTTAAATTGCCCTGTTCAGTCCGAAGGCATTTCCAGCGTGCGACTGAACCAGAGCGCGACCAGCGTACACACAGCACCGGACATCAGGTAAATTCCGACCGCGAACAGTCCGAATTTGGACGAAAATCCGAGTACCACGAGCGGCGCGAAACCGGCGCCGATCAGCCAGGAAATATCCGAAGTGATGGATGCGCCGGTATAGCGGTATTCACGGCTGAAGCGGGAAGCAAGCGCACCGCCCGCCTGACCGAAGGAGAGGCCAAGCAACGAGAAGCCGATGAGCACGAAGAGATAGCGGCCAATATCGCCCGAACTCAGGAGAACCGGCGCAACGAGGCTGAAAAGACCGATCATCACCGCCGCGACAGCCAGAAGCTTCCGACGACCGATCTTGTCAGCCAGAATGCCGGACACCACGATCATGCCGCCGGCGATGATGGCGCTGACGAATTGCACGAACAGAAAGTCCGAAACACGCTGGGTGGTATTAAGCGAAACCCAGCTCAGCGGGAAAACCGTGACGAGATGGAAGAGCGCGAAGCTGGCCAGCGGCACGAATGCGCCCGTTACCACCACCGGAAACTGCGAGCGCAGCATCTTGAACATTGGCCGAGGCTCCAGCTCATGCTGCGCCAGCATGGACTGGAATTCCGGTGTGACGATCATGCGCAGGCGGGCAAAGAGCGCCAGAACATTGAGCGCCAATGCAACGAAGAAGGGGAAACGCCAGCCCCAGGCGAGGAATTCCGCGTTGGAAAGCTGCGTTACGAAGACGATGAAGAAGGCGCTGGCGAGACCAAAACCCATGGCCGCACCGATTTGCGGCATCATGGCGTACCAGCCGCGCTGCTTTGGCGGGGCATTCATGGCGAGCAGCGACACGAGACCATCCCAGGCGCCGCCAAGGCCGAGACCCTGGCCAATGCGGAACACCGCCAGAAGACAGGGGGCAAGCATGCCGACTTCCGCATAGGAGGGAAGAAAGCTGATCGCCATCGTGGACCCGCAGAGCGTGAACAGCGCCGCCATCAACTTGACGGCGCGGCCGAACTTGCGGTCGATCTGGAGGAAGATCAGCGAGCCTATCGGCCTTGCGATGAAGGCCAGCGAAAAGACAGCAAAGGAATAAAGCGTGGCCGTCAGCGGGTCCACAAAGGAAAAGAAGACGTGCGGAAAAACGAGCGCGGAGGCGATGGCGTAAATGAAAAAGTCGAAAAACTCCGTCATTCTCGCAAGAATGACCGCAATGGTAATGCGATCGGGATCAACCTTGACCGGATCGGCCCCATGCCCGTTCGCTTCCGGCGCCTGCCCAAAAGATGGGGCAGCATCAGTGTAACTCATAATATCCCTCCTGCATCATGGACGAACCATTCCTGTAACGCGCAGGCTCCTCTTCCGTTGCGTTACTATGCGGCGGATTGTCACACGCACCCTACGTAACGTCAATTGAAGTTTGATAAGAAAGGCTTGCCCCGGAAGCGCGCTATGCGATAATGCAGCCGCTTCGCTTCCAAACGCAGCTCTGCCAGCCCATGGTGCATCGCGAAGGTTTCGCTGCACCGCGACAATATACCTCATTTCAAAAATGATGTTCGGCAATTAATCGCGGCATAATCCAAACTGTACGAGTTCAAAGAACGTGCGCACGATCAAAAAAATTCCATCCGCCCTTCTGGCAATCTCGTCGCTGCTGCTGCTCAGCGGTTGCGACCTCGTTGTCATGAACCCTTCGGGTGACGTTGCCATCCAGCAGCGCGACCTTATCATAACGTCCACGGTTCTGATGCTGCTGATCATCGTCCCGGTCATCGCCCTGACGCTGTTCTTCGCCTGGAAGTATCGCGAATCGGCGAAAGCCGAGGACTACGATCCCGAGTGGCATCACTCCACGCGCCTTGAAATGGTGATCTGGTCGGCCCCGGTCGCCATCATCCTGATGCTCGGCACGGTGACCTGGATCTCCACCCACCGTCTTGACCCCTATCGCCCGCTGGAGCGTATCGACGAGAACCGCCAGGTTACCGCCGATATCAAGCCGCTCACGGTCGAGGTGGTGGCCATGGACTGGAAGTGGCTGTTCTTCTATCCCGAACTCGGCATCGGCAGCGTCAACGAATTTGCCGCTCCGGTCGATGTTCCGATCAACTTCAAGATCACCGGCACGACCGCGATGAACTCCTTCTTTGTTCCCGCACTCGCCGGCCAGATCTATGCCATGGGCGGCATGCAGACCAAGCTGCACGCCGTCATCAACAAGGAAGGCGTTTATGACGGCTTCTCGGCCAACTTCTCCGGCCCCGGTTTCTCGCACATGCGTTTCAAGTTCCATGGCCTCAGCCAGCAGGGCTTCGATCAGTGGGTTGCGAAGATCAAGGATGGCGGCAAGGGCTTCGGCCGTCAGGAATATCTCGACTTCGCCAAGCCTTCGGAGCGTGAGCCGGTGCAATATTTCGCCTCCGTCGATCCGCAGCTTTACGACGCGATCCTCAACCGCTGCGTCGAGCCCAACAAGCTCTGCATGCGCGACATGATGCATATCGACGCCAAGGGCGGCGGCGGCAAGGAAGGCATCGACATCGCCAAAGCGCTGAACTCCGTCGTCTGTACACCGCTTTCACCTTACGGTGTTGCCAGCGGACCCCAATCCACTCCGGCTGCGATCGAAGGACAGACTTTCGAACCTGCGGCGCTGCCGGAGACGAAACAAGTCGCTGGCTGACGATACGTCCCGGCTTTCTGCGGCGCGGCCTGTCCGCGCCGACCCACGTTCTTGAATCGCAAGAGGCTAAAAATGATCGTCAATTCCGATCAAACGTCGTTCCTGTTCGGGAAGCTGACATGGGAGTCCATCCCGCTTCACGAGCCCATTCTTGTCGCCACCTTTGCGGCTGTGGCTCTGGGCGGGATCGCCGTTATCGGCGCCCTCACCTATTTCCGCCTGTGGGGTTATCTGTGGAAGGAATGGTTCACGAGCATCGATCACAAGAAGATCGGTATCATGTACATCATTCTGGCGCTGATCATGCTGCTGCGCGGTTTCGCCGACGCCGTCATGATGCGCGTCCAGCAGGCGATCGCCTCCGGCGGATCGGAAGGTTATCTTCCGCCGCACCATTACGACCAAATTTTCACGGCCCATGGCGTCATCATGATCTTCTTCATGGCCATGCCGATGATCACCGGTCTGATGAACTTCGTCGTACCGCTGCAGATCGGCGCCCGCGACGTTTCGTTCCCCTTCCTCAACAACTTCTCCTTCTGGATGACCACGGCCGGCGCCATCATCACCATGATCTCGCTGTTCATCGGTGAATATGCGCAGACCGGCTGGCTCGCCTATCCGCCGCTTTCCGGCATTGACGGCAGTCCGGGTGTCGGCGTCGATTACTACATCTGGGGTCTGCAGATCGCCGGTGTGGGAACGACGCTTTCGGGCATCAACCTGATCGTGACGATCATCAAGATGCGCGCGCCCGGCATGACCATGATGCGCCTGCCGATCTTCGTCTGGACATCGCTGTGTTCGAACATCCTGATCGTGGCCTCGTTCCCGATCCTGACCGGCACGCTCGCCCTTCTGACCCTTGACCGTTACGTTGGCACCAATTTCTTCACCAACGATCTCGGCGGCAATCCGATGATGTATGTCAACCTCATCTGGATCTGGGGTCATCCCGAAGTTTACATTCTGGTGCTGCCGGCCTTCGGCGTCTTCTCGGAAATCGTCTCGACCTTCTCCAACAAGCGCCTCTTCGGTTATGCCTCGATGGTCTACGCGACAGGCGTGATCACCATCCTTGCCTATATCGTGTGGCTGCATCACTTCTTCACCATGGGTTCCGGCGCAAGCGTCAACGCTTTCTTCGGTATCACCACGATGATCATCTCGATCCCGACGGGTGCGAAGATCTTCAACTGGCTCTTCACCATGTATAAGGGCCGCATCAAGTTCGACGTTCCGATGCTGTGGACGATCGGCTTCATGATCACCTTCGTCATCGGTGGCATGACCGGCGTTCTTCTCGCCGTTCCGCCGGCGGATTTCGTGCTCCACAACTCGCTGTTCCTGATCGCCCACTTCCACAACACCATCATCGGTGGCGTGGTGTTCGGTGTGCTTGCGGGTATCGTCTACTGGTTCCCGAAAGCCTTCGGCTACCGCCTCGACCCGTTCTGGGGCAAGCTGTCCTTCTGGTTCTGGTTCATCGGCTTCTATTTCGCCTTCATGCCGCTCTACATTCTCGGCCTGATGGGCGTGACCCGCCGTATCAGCCAGTTCGAGGACAATTCGCTGCAGATCTGGTTCCTGATCGCAGCCTTCGGCGCCTTCCTGATCGCGCTCGGCATCGCCTCCTTCGTCATCCAGCTCATCGTCAGCTTCCTGAAGCGCGATCAGCTTCGTGACGTGACCGGCGATCCCTACCATGGCCGTACGCTGGAATGGTCCACCTCATCTCCGCCGCCGGCCTACAACTTCGCTTTCACGCCGGTTGTGCATGACGTCGATGCGTGGGCGGATATGAAGAAGCGCGGCTACGTGCGTCCCAAGGAAGGCTTCATCCCGATCCATATGCCGAAGAACACCGGTGCGGGCGTCATCATCAGCGCCATCAGCGTGGTGCTCGGCTTTGCGTTGGTGTGGCACATCTGGTGGCTTGCGGCTCTGTCCATGATCGCCATCATCGCGGTCTCGATCGCCCATACCTTCAACTACAACCGCGATTACTACATTCCGGCTTCCGATGTTTCGACAGTGGAGACGGAACGTACGAAGCTGCTTGCGGAACAGGCGTAACGAACATGGCTCATACACCTGCACAAAGCGCCGCCGGCGCGGAAACACCGGTCTTCTACCTGAAGGAAGATCATCACCCGGAGAACGGCACCTCGCTGGGCTTCTGGCTTTATCTGATGAGCGACTGCCTCATCTTCGCAACGCTGTTTGCCACCTATGCCGTTGTCGGCCGCAACTATGCGGCCGGCCCCTCGGGTGCGGACCTGTTCGATCTCAAGCTGGTGGCGATCAACACTGCGTTCCTGCTTTTCTCCTCCATCACCTATGGCTTTGCCATGCTGGAAATGGAAAAGCAGAAGGTGAAGTCCACGCTGGTGTGGCTTGGAATTACCGGCCTCTTCGGCCTCGCCTTCCTCGCCGTCGAACTTTACGAGTTCCATCACCTGATCGAGGAAGGCGCCGGCCCGCAACGTTCGGCGTTCCTTTCCGCCTTCTTCGCGCTGGTTGGCACGCACGGTCTGCACGTCACCTTCGGCACCATCTGGCTCGTCACTCTGATGTTCCAGGTCGGAAAGCATGGCCTGATCGCCGCCAACAAGCGTCGCCTGATGTGCCTGTCGATGTTCTGGCACTTCCTTGACGTCATCTGGATCGGCGTCTTCTCCTTCGTTTATCTCATGGGAGTTCTTTGATGAGTTCCGAAGCACACGCACACCATGACGCGCATGGCGACGACCATCACCACCATGATGGCGCCAGCCACGGCACGTTCAAAAGCTATATGATCGGCTTCGTCCTGTCGGTCATCCTGACGGCGATCCCCTTCTGGCTGGTCATGGGCGACGTTCTTGAAAACAAGACCCTGCTGGTCATCGCAATCATGGGTCTCGGCGTCATCCAGATCTTCGTGCACATGATCTACTTCCTGCACATGGACACCAAGTCGGAAGGCGGCTGGACCTTCATGGCGCTGATCTTCACCGTCGTGGTGCTGCTGATCACGCTCTCCGGTTCGCTTTGGGTCATGTACAACATGAACAAAAACATGATGCCGCTGCACATCGAGGATGTGAAAAACCTGCCTTGAGCAGCCATAAATCAACGGCCTGCCGGACCTCCGGCGGGCCGCTTTTTGCGCCAACACATAACCCCATGAATCGTGGCGCGATTTATGGGGTTATTTGCTGGAAGACGCCGCGTGCCGGCAGCCAACAATGCTGCTGCAGCAAGCCGCATGGCCTTGCAAGGACTGTGAACCATGACCGATCTGTCGAAAATCCCCCCGCGCAACCGGCGTATTCGCCCTGCCGCAATCGTCGTCCTGTTTCTGACCGTCGTGCTGACGGGCTTTCTGCTGGCGCTCGGAACATGGCAGGTCCAACGTCTTTCCTGGAAGCTCGGTCTGATCGAACGCGTCGAAGCCCGCGCCCACGCAACCCCCGTCGATGCACCGGCGGCGGCCGGATGGCCGACGCTTGCCGATCCGGCGGAATACGAATATCGCCGCGTGAAACTCTCCGGCACCTTCCTCAACAACAAGGAAATCCAGGTCTATACGGTCAGCGATCTCGGCCCCGGCTATTGGGTGATGACGCCGCTTGCGCGCGACGACGGCTCGAACGTCATCGTCAACCGTGGCTTCGTCCCTTCCGACAAACGCGATCCATCGTCGCGCCGGGAAGGCGAACCAACCGGGCAAGTCGAGATCGTCGGGCTGATGCGTGCGCCGGAAACCGGCGGGCTTTTCCTTCGAACCAACGATCCCGCAAATGGCCGCTGGTACTCTCGCAACATCCCCCAGATATCGCAGGCATCCGGACTTTCCGACGTGGCGCCGTTTTACGTCGATGCCGATGCCACGCCCAATCCGGGCGGCCTGCCGGTTGGCGGCAAAACCATGCTCACCTTCCCCAACAACCACCTGTCCTATGCCATCACATGGTACATTCTGGCGGCCATGGTGGTTGCGGCTGGCTGGTATGTCCTGCGCAATCTCAACGCACCGAAATCGAAACGGAACACGGAGTGAGCAGCCGGTTTTACCGGATGGTTCATAAAATCACTTCCTTCTTCACGTTTTGCTGATCTATAACGATAGCTTGGCCTGACATTGCCCGTCGGCGCATTTTGTTTCGGTGAGTTATGGCAAGAGCATTTCTTCTGGTTCTGGATTCCTTCGGCGTCGGCGGTGCGCCTGACGCGGAGCGTTACGGCGACCTCGGTGCCAACACCCTCGGCCACATCGCCGAATTTTGCGCAGCAGGCGCCGCCGACAAAGCCGGACTTCGGTCCGGTCCCCTGAAACTGCCGAACATGTCCTCACTCGGTCTGCTGGAGATCGCACGACAATCAAGCGGCGACATTCCCGCCGGTATGGAACCGCCGGAGCGCATTTTCGGCCTGCACGGTTCCGCCAGCGAAATATCAAAGGGCAAGGACACGCCATCCGGACATTGGGAGATCGCGGGCACGCCGGTGACCTTCAACTGGGGATATTTCCCGACGGAGGGTGACGCCTTTTCGCCGGAACTGGTGGAGGCCATCTGCCAGCAAGCGGATATTCCCGGCATTCTCGGCAATTGCCATGCTTCCGGCACAGAGATCATCGCGCAGCTTGGCGAAGAGCACATCAGGACCGGCAAGCCGATCTGCTACACCTCTTCCGATTCCGTATTCCAGATCGCCGCTCACGAGACGCATTTCGGGTTGCAGCGGCTCATCGCGTTGTGCGAGACGGTGCGCAAACTGCTCGATCCGCTCAATATCGGCCGCGTCATCGCCCGACCCTTCATCGGCGAGACGGTCGCGACCTTCGAACGCACCGGAAACCGCCGCGACTTCTCCGTTCCTCCACCCGAACCGACATTGCTCGACCGCCTCGTAGAAGCGGGCCGGAAAGTGCATGCGATCGGCAAGATCGGCGATATCTACGCCCATCGGGGTGTCTCGCGCGTCATCAAGGCGAATGGCAACGCCGCCTTGATGGATGCGACGCTGCAAGCCATCGATGAAGCCGAAAACGGCGATCTCGTCTTCACCAATTTTGTCGATTTCGACATGCTTTATGGCCACCGCCGCGACGTTGCCGGTTATGCGGCGGCCCTTGAGGCCTTCGATGCGCGCATCCCCGAAATCCATCGCAAAATGGCGCCGGGCGACATCGCCATTCTTACCGCCGACCATGGTTGCGACCCGACATGGCGAGGCACGGATCATACACGGGAAAGGGTGCCGATCATGGCATTCGGGCCGGGCATTCGTTCCCGCGATATCGGCGTCCGTTCAAGCTACGCCGATATAGGCGAAAGCATCGCCCACCATCTTGGCATCGAAGCCGGTTCACACGGCAGGAGCTTCATTTGACATCGCATTTGCTGAAAGCGGAAATTCACTGCCACCTCGAAGGGGCGGCGGCGCCCGCGCTTGTCGCGAAACAGGCGGAGAAATACGGCATAGATACCAGCGGCTTCCTGCGCGACGGCCGATATGTCTGGTCGGATTTTGCGCAATTCATCCAGTGCTACGATGCGGTGGCGCAGGTGTTCAAGACGGATGAGGACTATGCGGTTCTGACCGAAACCTATCTGACCGAACTTGCCGAGGTCAACACGATCTACAGCGAACTGATCATCTCGCCCGACCATGGCGACCGCATCGGGCTTGGCGCAGATGCCTATCTCGCCGGTATCGCCGAAGGCATTCGGATCGCGAAAGAAAAGACCGGCATCGAGGCCCGCATCATCGTCACGGGTGAGCGGCATTTCGGCCCTGAAAGGGTAATCGCGGCGGCCGAATATGCGGCGCGCGCCCGGCATCCGCTGGTGACCGGCTTCAATATGGCGGGCGAGGAGCGCATGGGCCGTGTTGCCGATTATGCCCGCGCCTTCGACATCGCCCGCGATGCCGGCCTCGGACTGACCATCCATGCGGGTGAGGTTTGCGGGCCTGAAAGCGTTGCCGATGCGCTCGATCTCGTCAAGCCGGCCCGCATCGGCCACGGCGTGCGCGCCATCGAAGACGCTGCGCTCGTCGCCCGACTGGTTGAGACGGGAACGGTTCTGGAGGTCTGCCCCGGATCGAACATTGCCCTCAGCGTTTATCCTGATTTCGGCAACCATCCGCTCAAGGCGTTGCGCGACGCCGGGGTGCGCGTCTGCGTCAGTTCCGACGATCCGCCATTTTTCTTCACCTCGCTTGCACGGGAATACGCGCTTGCCGCGGACGCATTCGGCTTCAGCGATACCGAGATCAATTGCATGACCCGGACCGCACTGGAATGCGCCTTCGTGGACGAGGAAACGCGCGACCGGCTGCTCGCAAAACTCGATTGTGCCTGACACGGCGGTTCGCGGGGTAAAACCGCGAAGAAGGCTTGCGAAAAGCGCACTTTCGGTGAATTACAGGGGCACAGGATAAAAAGGAAGGCCAGTTTCATGGACGGCGTCACAGTCATCGAACATCCGCTGGTGCGGCACAAACTTACCATCATGCGCAAGAAGGAAACTTCCACGGCCGGCTTCCGCCGCCTGCTGAGGGAAATCTCGACGCTGCTCTGCTATGAAGTGACGCGCGACCTTGAAATGACGATGGAAACCATCGATACGCCGCTCGAAACCATCGAGGCGCCCGTACTGGAGGGCAAGAAGCTGGTTTTCGCCTCCATCCTGCGCGCCGGCAACGGCCTGCTGGAAGGCATGCTCGAGCTCGTGCCTTCGGCACGCGTTGCCCATATCGGCGTCTATCGCGATCACGATACGCTGGAAGCCGTCGAATATTACTTCAAGGCTCCCGAAAGCCTCGACGCGCGCCTTATCATCGTCGTCGATCCGATGCTGGCGACCGGCAATTCCTCCATTGCCGCTGTGGAAAAACTGAAGGAACGTGGTGCGAAAAACATCCGCTTCCTGTGTCTGCTGGCCGCACCCGAGGGCATCAAGAATTTCCGTGAAGCGCATCCCGATGTGCCAATCTACACTGCCGCAATCGACAGCCACCTGAACGAAAAGGGCTATATCGTTCCCGGCCTCGGCGATGCCGGTGACCGTATGTACGGCACCAAATAACACCGTTCATCATCGCTTAACCGTTTGAGCCATTCGCCGTATTGAACGCGGCGAATGGCTTTTTCTTTTAAGATTTCAGCATGTTTTGCGTCTATTCTGCGCGGACAACTCTGCCTTTTTCAGGAGCGACAACTTGCTGGCGCGCACGATTTTTCTGCTTATCGGTCTTTCGGTCGGCGCCACGCAGATTCCGGCGCTGGTGGAAAGGTTTCAGCCAGGCCCGGCTACTGAGGCTGAAAAATCCCGGGTGAAACCAGAAGCAGCCAAACCCGAACCCGTTTCGCTGGGTGGCGTCAACTTGAAAGCGGACGCACGCGGCCACTTCAACGCCGCCTTCCGCATCAACGGCAAACCTTTCGACGGGCTTGTCGATACCGGCGCATCCATGGTTGCCATCAACGAGACAATCGCCCGGCGGCTCGGTTTCGGCGTCAACAGCCTCGACTACAAATATGCAATCTCGACTGCCAACGGCCAGACCATGGCGGCCTATGTGAAGCTCGACCGGGTAGAAATCGGCGCGATCCGCGTTCAGAATGTCGATGCCATGGTGCTGAAGGACAATGCGCTGAGCAACATGCTGATCGGCATGAGCTTCCTGAAGCAATTGTCGTCTTTCAAGGTATCGGGCGGCGAGATGCGGCTGGTCAGGTGATCCGCTCAAGGACCACAGGGCTGGTCTCTGTTGCAGCGTCAGCAATCCCGTAACAGGCCGCAATCCTTTTGACGGCGCGTTCCGCTTCTTCCTTCGAAGTCGCATAGACGCTGGCGATAGGTTCGCCGTTTTCCACGTTCGTGCCGAGCGGCAGAATGTCCGAGATGCCGACGGAAGGATCGATCCTGTCGGACGGCTTTCTTCTGCCGCCGCCAAGCTCGACGACGACCATGCCGAGATCCCGCGTTGCGCAGGAGGTAAGCCAGCCGCTGCGCTCTGCCGGAACCGGAAGAATGACCGGTGCGGATGGCAGGTAATCGAATGGGCGTTCAACGAAATCCGAAGGCCCGCCAAGCGCTGCCACCATCTTCGCAAAGACTTCCATGGCCCGGCCGGAGGAAAGAGCGGCGACAGCCAGAGCCTCGCCTTCATCCAGCGTGGCGGCACTGCCAGCCTGCACCAGCATTTCCGCCGCAAACGACAGGACCGCCTTTTCAAGACGGGTCTCCGCCTTGCGGCCAGCCAGAAAGTCCAGGCAATTGACGATTTCGACCGCATTGCCCGCAGCATCGCCAAGCGGCTGGTTCATGTCGGTTATCAGGGCCGTCGTCGGCAAGCCTGCACCATTTGCCACATCGACCAGCGCACGGGCCAGATTGCGGGCATCCTCCACACTCTGCATGAAAGCGCCGTTGCCGACCTTTACATCCAGAACCAGTGTCTGCAGCCCGGCTGCAAGCTTCTTCGACAGGATCGAGGCGGTGATCAGCGGTATGGAATCCACCGTCGCGGTCACGTCGCGAATGGCATAAAGGCGTTTGTCGGCGGGGGCGAGATCGCCCGTCTGGCCGATGATGGCGCAGCCGACCGTCTTGACGGTTTGTCGAAACAAGGTCTCGTCTGGCATCACATCGTAACCGGGGATCGCTTCCAGCTTGTCGAGCGTGCCGCCGGTATGGCCAAGGCCCCTGCCGGAAATCATCGGCACGGCGAGACCGCAAGCGGCGACAATCGGCGCAAGCATCAGGGAAACATTGTCACCGACACCGCCGGTCGAATGTTTGTCTGCCACGGGCCTGCCGATATCGCTCCAGGACAAAACGTCGCCGCTGTCGCGCATGGCAAGCGTCAGCGCCACCATCTCGTCACGGTCCATACCGCGGAAAAACACCGCCATGGCGAAAGCGGCGGCCTGCCCTTCCGATATGCCGTCCTTCGAAAGCGCATCGATAAAGGCGGCAATCTCCTGCGGCTCCAAAGACAGGCCATCGCGTTTGCGGCGGATGATTTCCTGCGGGATCAAGCTCAATACCCGCTGGCAATCTTGGCCGGTTCGCCACCGGCCAGCACGTTCAGTATGTCATCGAGAACGCCCGAAGCGCCAAAACGAAAGGTCGATGGCATGGCCCAGTCGGGGGCCATGATGGTTTCCGCCAGCCGCAGGTAAAGCGTGGCGTCTTCCACCGTACCGATGCCGCCGGCGGGCTTGAAACCCACCTTCTGCCTGCTGTCGCGGATCGCCTGCAACATGATGTCGGCCGCCTCCAGGGTGGCGTTGATCGCAACCTTGCCTGTCGAGGTCTTGATGAAATCAGCCCCTTCGGCAATGGCGAGTTCGGAGGCGCGGCGAATAAAAATCTTGTCCTTCAGCTCGCCCGTTTCAAGAATGACCTTGAGCAGCACAGGCGCGACGCAGACCCTGCGCACGGCGGCCACCATCTCGGACACCGCGGTTTCATCGCCAGCTATGAATTTGCGATAGGGAATGACCAGGTCGATTTCATCGGCACCGTCGCGGATCGCCACTTCTGTTTCCGCAACCACGGTCGCGACATCCTGATCACCAGAGGGAAAGTTGACGACGGTTGCGATGCGGATCGTGTGGTCTTTGCCGAACGCAGCCCGCGCCTGCGCCACGAAACGCGGCCATATGCAGATCGCAGCCGTATTGCCAAATTCGGTATGCGCCCGTTGGCACAGGGCGGCAATCTGTTGCGGAGTGCAGTCTTCGTTGAGGTTGGTCAGGTCCAGCAAGGACAATGTGAAGGCAGCCGCTTCGCGCGGACGCTGGAGTTCCATGGTCACGCTCCTCCTGCAATCATTTCCTTCAAGATAGCGGCAAGCCTTTTGCCACCCACCGGAGCCATGTCCTTGGTTTCCTCATGGCTCAGTTCCGCACCGGTCATGCCGGCACCGTAATTGGTAATAACCGATGCGGCGGCAACACGCATCCCGAAAAAGCGGGCAAGGATGACTTCCGGCACGGTGGACATGCCAACGGCATCCGCGCCAAGGAGCCGCGCCATGCGGATTTCCGCCGGCGTTTCGAAGCTTGGGCCGGAAAACCACATATAGACACCGCCGAACAAAGGTACTGTCGCACGGATTGCGGCATTGCGCATGGCAAGCATCAAGTCCGGATCGTAAGCCGTGGTCATGCCGACGAAGCGGCGGTCGCTTTCCTCGCCGATCAGCGGGTTCATGCCGGAGTAATTGATGTGATCGGTGATCTGCATGACCGAGCCGGGCGGTATGTCCTGCCTGACCGAGCCTGCCGAGTTGGTGAGGATGAGCGACTGCACGCCGAGACCGGCGAGTGCTCCGATGACCGCGCGCATGGCGGCCGGATCGCCCTTTTCGTAATAATGCACCCGGCCGGAGAGCATCATCACCGGCTCACCGCCGAGATAACCGGCCACCAGTTCGCCCGCATGGCCGGAAACGCCGCTTGCAGGGAAACCGGGAAGCTCGGCATAGGGTACGCGGATCGGATCGCTGACCTCGTCCACCAGCGATCCCAGACCAGACCCCAGAACGATGGCGACGCGCGGCATCAGACCATTCAGCCGCTCCACCAGAATATCGATCAGGGTATCTGTCATTAAAGCAGCTCGGTCTTGAAGCTGGCGGGCAAGAGTTCTTCCATGGTCATGACCTTCTGGACACCGGTTTCGTCGCAGAGATAGATTTTCGTATCCGGCGAGGCGAATTCGGCGATCTTCTGCCGGCAGCCGCCGCAGGGCGGGCACAGCGCAAGCTTTTCGGCGATGACGGCGATTTCGCTGATCTTCTTTGCTCCGCCCATGATCATGGCGCTGATGGCGGAAGGCTCCGCGCACCAACCCTGCGGGAAGGAGATATTTTCGATATTCGCGCCCTTGTAGATTTTCCCGTCTTCGGCGCGGATCGCCGCACCGACCGGAAATTTCGAATAAGGCGCATGGGCGAAGGCCATGGCCTCAACCGCCGCCTCGAACAACTGATGGGACATCTGGTCACGGGACATGGATTTAACGCTCCTTCGCATAGGCAACGCCACCGGCCTTGGGCGGCTTGGCGACGCCGATGAAACCGGCAAGCAGGATGCAGGTCAGAATATAGGGCATGGCCTGGAAAATCTGCACCGGCACCTCGCCGATTCCAGGCACTGATTTGCCCTGCATGAAATTGGCGAAGGCATCCAGAAAACCGAACAGCAGGCAGGCGAACATGACCGGCACCGGTTTCCATTTCGCGAAGATCAGCGCAGCCAGCGCTATGTAACCCTTGCCAGCCGACATGTTGGCGATGAAGGCCGCCGATTGCGCAACGGCAAGATAGGCGCCGGAGAAACCGCACAGAAAACCGGCGACGATGACGGCCCGGTAGCGCATCCATGTCACCGAAATGCCGGCCGTATCGACAGCGCCCGGATTTTCACCGACGGCGCGCAGGCGCAGGCCAAACCGGGTGCGGTAAAGCACCCACCAGGACAGCGGCACCGCCAGAAAGGCGAGATAGGTGAGGATATTGTTGCCGGAAATGACATTGGCATAGAGCGGGCCGATGAAAGGCACCTCACGCATCGCATCCGCGCCGGGCAGGATGATCGGCGCAAAACGACCCTCGCCCGGCAATTGCGGCGTGCGACCGCCCTGCCCGAACCAGGCCTGCCCCAGAACAACCGTCAGACCGGCAGCGATGAAGTTGAGCGCCACGCCCGATACGATCTGATTGCCGCGATTGGTGATGACGGCAAAGCCATGGATCAGCGAGAACAGGATGGAGACGGCAATACCCGCCAGCAGACCGGCCCAGGGGTTTGCGGTCAAATAGGCGACACAGGCGGAGGCGAAGGCCGCCGCCAGCATCTTGCCTTCAAGCCCGATATCGAACACGCCCGCGCGTTCGGAAAACAGCCCGGCAAGCGCCGTGAACAGAAGCGGGATGGTGAGACGGACGGTCGAGCCGAGAATGCTGACCAGCATATCGAAAAAATCCATATCAGCTCCCCTTTGCCAAACGCTGGTAAATGCGGACGATCATCGGCCGGTACATATATTCGAGCGCACCGGCGAACAGGATCACCAGACCCTGGATCACCACGATCATCTCGCGGGTAATGTTGGGCATCTCAAAAGAGAGATCCGCACCGCCCTGATAGAGGATGCCGAACAGCAGCGCCGAAAACAGAATACCGAGCGGGTGACTTCGCCCCATCAGCGACACGGCGATGCCGACGAAACCCGCACCGCCGACGAATTCCACCTGCAGGCGGGCGGAAGCACCCATGACCGGGTTCAGCGCCATCATGCCCGCCAGACCGCCGGAAATGAGCATGGCGATGACGACGGTGCGCGCATAGGGAATGCCGGCATAGATGGCGGCGGAAGGGCTGACGCCGAGCGTGCGCATCTCATAACCGAGCTTGGTGCGCCAGATCAGCACCCAGACGAGAAAACACATGACCAGCGCGATGAGGAAGGACACGTTGAACGGCGCCGGCCCGAGCTTGAGGCCGAACAGCGCCATCAGCCAGTCGAGCTTCGGCAATTGACCGCCGGCCAAGAAGGTGCGCGTTTCCGGCGCCATCTTGCCCGGCACAATCAGCACGTTCACCAGCAGATAGACCATCAGGGCCGCTGCGATGAAGTTGAACATGATGGTGGTGATGACGACGTGGCTGCCGCGTTTTGCCTGCAGCCAGGCCGGAATGAAGGCCCAGGCAGCGCCGAAAACCGCAGCGCCGATAACGGCAAAAGGCATCGTCACATACCAGGGCACATAACGGTCGAGCGCCAGCGCCACCAGCGCAGCACCCAGCCCGCCAATATAGGCCTGCCCCTCGGAACCGATATTGAACAAACCGGCATGGAAGGCGACCGCGACGGAGAGGCCGGTGAAGATGAAGCTCGTCGTGTAAAACAGCGTGAAGCCGATGGCATCGCCACGGCCGAGCGCACCTTCGATCAGCAGACGAAGCGCCGCCAGCGGGTTTTCACCGATCGACCAGACGACAAGGCCGGAAATCAGAAATGCGGTGATGACGTTCAACAGCGGCAACAGGCCGTAGCTGATCCAGTTTGGTAGGGGTACGGAAGCGGTACTCATTCATGCCTCATGCGGCGATGCCGGCCATCATCAGGCCCAGCGTCTGTTCTTCGGCTTCCGCCGTTTTTTCTCCAACGACACGCCCGGAGAACATGACCATGATCCGGTCCGAAAGGGAACGGATTTCATCGAGCTCGACCGAAACCAGCAAAATCGCCTTGCCGGCATCGCGCATTTCAATGATGCGGCGATGGATGAATTCGATGGCGCCGATATCCACGCCACGGGTGGGCTGGCCGATGATCAGCATCTTCGGGTCACGCTCGATTTCGCGGGCGACGACGATCTTCTGCTGGTTGCCGCCGGAAAAATTGGCGGTCTTCAACTGCGGGTTCGGCGGACGGATATCGTATTTCTCGATCATTTCGACCGCACCCCTGCGGATGGCGTCGGGGTTTAGGAAAGGTCCCTTGCCGTAACGCTCGTCGTGGTGATAGCCGAGGATGGAATTTTCATATTCCTCGAATTTCAGCACCAGGCCCATATGGTGGCGGTCCTCCGGGATATGTGCGAGGCCGAGTTCGCGCAAAATCGCCGGATCCGGGCGATCCACCTTCTGCCCGGCCACCCATATCTCGCCCGAATGGGGCTTGCGGATGCCCGCGATCGCTTCCAGAAGTTCGGACTGGCCATTGCCCGCCACACCGGCGATGCCGACGATTTCACCGGCGCGGACATCGAGCGACACATCATCCACCATGGTGACACCACGGCTGTCCTTGACGGTGAGATTGCGGACGGAAAGAAGAACCTCGCCCGGCGTCGTCTCGCCCTTTTCCACCCTGAGCAGCACACGACGGCCGACCATCAGTTCGGCCAGTTCCTCGACGCTGGTTTCGGAGGTTTTGCGGGTCGCCACCATTTCGCCGCGGCGCATGACCGAGACGGAGTCCGTGATCGCCATGATCTCGCGCAGCTTGTGGGTGATGAGGATGACGGTCTTGCCCTGCTCGCGCAGGACGCCGAGGATCTTGAAAAGGTGATCGGCCTCCGCAGGCGTGAGAACACCCGTCGGCTCGTCGAGAATGAGGATTTCGGCGCCGCGATACATGGCTTTCAGGATTTCGACGCGCTGTTGCAGGCCGACCGGCAATTCCTCGATCACCGCATCCGGATCGACTTCCAGCCCGTAATCGTCCTCGAGACGCTGCAACTCCCTGCGTGCCGAAGCCCGGCCCTTCGCAAGCGATGCGCCACCTTCCGCGCCCAGCATGACGTTTTCCAGCACGGTGAAATTTTCCACCAGCATGAAATGCTGATGCACCATGCCTATGCCTGAATTGATCGCGGCCTGACTGTCGCGGATCGTGATCGGCGCGCCATTCACCCGGATTTCGCCAGCATCGGCCTGGTAAAAACCGTAGAGGATCGACATCAGGGTCGATTTCCCCGCGCCGTTTTCCCCGATGATGCCGTGGATCGTACCCTTGGCAACGGTCAGATTGATATTCTTGTTAGCGTGAACGGCACCGAATTTCTTATCGATGCCCACGAGTTCGATTGCAGGGTCCATACTCAAACCGAAACCTCTCCGAAGGCTGGATATGAAAAGGGCGCAAGGTGAAAAATCACCACGCGCCCCCGACACATATCATATCATTTCGGGCAGGAATTATCCGCCATGTAGTCGTGAACCTTGACGGTGCCGGCAATGATGTCGGCCTTGGCCTTATCCACGGCGGCAGTCATCTCGGGCGTGATCAGAGCCTTGTTGTTGTCGTCAAGCGCGTAAGCAACGCCGTCTTCCTTGACACCAAGTGCAACGACGCCGGGGGTGAACTTGTCATCCTTGGCATCCTTGTAGGCGTTGTAGACAGCCAGATCGACGCGCTTGACCATCGAGGTCAGAACAGAGCCGGGATGCAGGTGGTTCTGGTTGGAATCCACGCCGATCGAGAACTTCTTGTTGTCGGCAGCGGTCTGCAACACGCCAATACCGGTCGCACCGGCTGCCGCGTAGATCACGTCGGCGCCCTGGTCGATCTGGTTCTTGGTAAGTTCACCGCCGCGCACCGGATCGTTCCAGGCAGCACCCGTGGTACCGGTCATGTTCTGGAAAACTTCGATCTTGTCGTTGGCCGCCTTGGCGCCCTGCGCATAACCGCAGGCGAATTTGCGGATCAGCGGAATATCCATGCCGCCGATGAAGCCGACCTTGCCGGTCTTGGAGGCCATGCCTGCCAGAAGACCGACGAGATAAGAGCCTTCGTGCTCCTTGTAGACGACGGAGCGGACATTCGGCAGCTCTACGACGGAATCGACGATGACGAACTTGGTGTCCGGGAATTCGGCAGCAACCTTTTCCATGGCCGAGGTCCAGGCGAAGGATACGGCAACGACCGGGTTGAAGCCCTTGCTCGCGAAGTTGCGGATGGCCTGCTCGCCCTGCGTGTCGCTCGTCGGTTCAAAATCGCGGAACTCGATGCCCGTTTCTGCCTTGAACTTTTCAGCGCCAGTCGCAGCGGCTTCGTTGAACGACTTGTCGAACTTGCCGCCCGTGCCATAGACCAGCGCCGGCTTGATATCGGCGGCAAGCGCGGAAGCCGACATCGCGGCAAGCGCAAAAAGTGTCAGAAGGGATTTTTTCATTGTGCAGCCCTGTTGTTGCAATTGATATTTTAAGGGTCCTCCCGCAACCCGTTGACCGGGATTGTCTGCGGAACCGCCAGCCGTTTCCCCGGCTGTGCTTGGCGCATATCCTTGCATGGCTCAATGAAAAATTCATCCGGTTTTTTTGACCCGGTGGAAAAACTTTATTCTGGCGCTTTTTTGGTCTTTCCGCCGGGTCGACCTGCAAAAAATCTAGTCGATATTGCAGCTTACGCCCGTTCCCCTGAGGCCGCAGTAGCCACCCGGGTTCTTGGCAAGATATTGCTGGTGATAGTCTTCGGCATAATAAAACGTTTCAAGCGGTCCGATTTCAGTGGTGATGGCGCGGCCATGGCCCGCCTCGTCCAAAGCCTGCTGAAAAGCGTCGTGCGCCTTCTGCGCCTGCTGCAACTGGCCTTCGGTATTGGCATAAATAGCGGAACGATAGGTCGTGCCGACGTCGTTTCCCTGCCGCATCCCTTGAGTCGGATCATGCTCCTCGAAGAATATTTTAAGCAGGCCCGACAGCGAGATCACAGCCGGATCGTAGACGACCTTGACCACTTCGGCATGACCGGTTTGGCCGGTCGTCGTCTCGTGATAGGTGGGGTTGGGGGTGAAGCCGCCGGCATAACCCACCGCCGTCACCCACACGCCCGGCGTTTTCCAGAACAGCCGTTCCGCGCCCCAGAAGCAGCCCATGCCAAGATAGATGGTTTCGAAACCATCCGGATAAGGCCCTTTCAAGGGCCGGCCATTGACGAAATGGGTTTCAGGCACGGCAAGCGCCTCTTCACGGCCGGGCAAAGCCGTCTCTTCGGTCGGCATCGTCGTCTTTTTTGAAAGCGTATCGAACAGGAACATTCGGTCCTCCGTGCGGCCAGTTCCGCCGCTTGTCATGTTTCACATCTGCGGGCGCCGTTCCCCGTCAGACTGGTGAGCGCCTCATCATTTTGCGCTTCCTGTAACCGGCCATCCAGCAAAGCAGGGACAGCGCGAGGAAAAAAGCAAATGCGGGCAGTCCCGACAGGGCATTTTCAATGAAGCGCCACGCTTCAGGGTGAATATAGTGAGCCATGGCCGCTTCCACCATGGTGCGCGAGGCAGGAAGAAGATAGTTCCAGACGGACAGGATGCCGGTGATGTTGACCGAGGATGTGGAAACCGAGCGGATCGAATCGAGCACGCCGAGGAAAACCGCCGCAATGAGGAGAAGAAAGCTCAAAAACCGCAAAAAAGCTTTCATCAGGACACCTCGGTTAAGGCCCATCGCTTCGACGGCCACATTCTGAAACATATATTGCATCGATAAAGGTGGGAAAACCGGTTTGCAATCGCATTGGAACGCAGGAAATTGCCGACAATTCAAAAAACTGTCAGATTCGTGTTGATCCCTGCGAATTCATCGGTATATATCGCGCCGTTCCAGTGATTTGCATTCTTCAAAACATGCAGATTTGAAAAAAGGACAGGTGGCCGAGTGGTTTAAGGCGCACGCCTGGAACGCGTGTGTGCGTGAAAGCGTACCGTGGGTTCGAATCCCACCCTGTCCGCCATTTCACCTCATCCTCACCGATACAACCAATCTTTGCCATTGCCCGCGAAACGTGCCGTCAAAGTCGCGTTTTTCCGCTCGCGCGAGCGTTGGTGGCTATGCTTCTGCACAGACAAGGGTTTCATCCGCTTTTTTGCTGCGCTTCACCCTCTCTTGCGCCTTGCAGCAGGAAAAATCGCTCCTTATATACGCCGCAGAACTGCAGCGAATACTGCAAATCCAAGTCAAGGAGTTGTCAATGGAATGCCTCACGGGGTTCCGACATCTCGCTTCAAGGAGAGAAGAGCATGGCAAAAGTAATCGGTATCGACCTTGGCACAACCAATTCCTGCGTGGCGGTGATGGATGGCAAGGACATTAAGGTGATCGAAAACGCGGAAGGCGCGCGCACGACACCGTCCATGGTGGCATTTTCCGACGATGGCGAACGCCTTGTCGGCCAGCCGGCAAAGCGCCAGGCGGTCACCAATCCGACCAACACCCTGTTTGCGGTCAAGCGCCTCATCGGCCGTCGTTACGAAGACCCGACCGTCGAGAAGGACAAGGCCCTCGTTCCCTTTGAAATCGTCAATGGCGACAATGGCGACGCATGGGTGAAGGCGCAGGACAAGAACTATTCCCCTTCGCAGATTTCCGCGATGATCCTTCAGAAGATGAAGGAAACGGCTGAATCCTATCTCGGCGAAAAGGTCGAGAAGGCCGTCATCACCGTTCCGGCCTACTTCAACGACGCACAGCGCCAGGCAACCAAGGATGCCGGCCGCATCGCCGGTCTTGAAGTCCTGCGCATCATCAACGAGCCGACTGCGGCCGCACTCGCTTATGGCCTCGACAAGAAGGAAGGCAAGACGATCGCCGTTTACGACCTTGGCGGCGGCACCTTCGATATTTCCGTTTTGGAAATCGGCGACGGCGTTTTCGAAGTGAAGTCCACCAATGGCGATACCTTCCTTGGCGGTGAAGACTTCGACATGCGTCTGGTCGAATATCTGGCCGGTGAGTTCAAGAAGGATCAGGGCATCGACCTGAAGAACGACAAGCTCGCTCTGCAGCGCCTCAAGGAAGCTGCCGAAAAGGCGAAGATCGAACTTTCGTCCTCGCAGCAGACCGAAATCAACCTGCCGTTCATCACGGCTGACGCTTCCGGTCCGAAGCACCTGACGCTGAAGCTGACCCGCGCCAAGTTCGAAAGCCTGGTGGACGATCTGGTGCAACGCACTGTCGCCCCTTGCAAGGCAGCCCTCAAGGATGCCGGCGTTACCGCTGCCGAGATCGATGAAGTCGTTCTCGTCGGTGGCATGAGCCGCATGCCGAAGGTGCAGGAAGTCGTCAAGCAGCTGTTCGGCAAGGAGCCGCACAAGGGCGTCAACCCCGATGAAGTGGTTGCCATGGGCGCCGCCATTCAGGCCGGCGTTCTGCAGGGCGACGTCAAGGACGTTCTGCTGCTCGACGTGACCCCGCTGTCGCTCGGCATCGAAACGCTGGGTGGCGTCTTCACTCGTCTGATCGATCGCAACACGACGATCCCGACGAAGAAGAGCCAGACCTTCTCGACCGCCGAAGACAGCCAGTCGGCCGTGACCATCCGCGTCTCGCAGGGCGAACGCGAAATGGCACAGGACAACAAGCTGCTCGGCCAGTTCGACCTCGTCGGCCTGCCGCCGGCGCCGCGCGGCGTTCCGCAGATCGAAGTGACCTTCGATATCGACGCCAACGGCATCGTGCAGGTTTCGGCAAAGGACAAGGGCACCGGCAAGGAACAGCAGATCCGCATCCAGGCCTCCGGTGGTCTGTCTGACGCCGACATCGAGAAGATGGTCAAGGACGCCGAAGCCAATGCCGAGACCGACAAGAAGCGTCGTGCGGGCGTCGAGGCGAAGAACCAGGCCGAAAGCCTCGTTCACTCCACCGAAAAGTCGGTGAAGGAATATGGCGACAAGGTTTCCGAAACCGACCGCAAGGCCATCGAAGACGCCATTGCCAGCCTGAAGACCGCCATTGAAGCTTCCGAACCGGATGCAGATGACATTCAGGCCAAGACCCAGATCCTCATGGAAGTTTCCATGAAGCTCGGTCAGGCCATCTACGAAGCGCAGCAGGCCGAGACCGGTGATGCTTCCGCGGAAGGCGGCAAGGACGACGTCGTCGACGCCGACTATGAGGAAATCAAGGACGACAAGAAGTCCGCTTAATCGCGTGGCTTCCCGTCTCCTGTCGATATATGCAAGACATCCGGCTGCCGACGTGCAGCCGGAAATCCATTTGCGAGGCTTGTTATCTTAATGGCGAAAGCAGACTTTTACGAAACCCTTGGCGTCAGCAAGACTGCGGACGAAAAAGAGCTGAAGGGCGCCTTCCGCAAACTCGCGATGAAATTCCATCCGGACAAAAACCCTGATGATGCCGATTCCGAACGGAAGTTCAAGGAAATCAACGAAGCCTACGAAACGCTGAAGGATCCGCAAAAACGCGCGGCCTATGACCGTTTCGGCCACGCTGCATTTGAAAATGGCGGCATGGGCGGCGGTGGCATGGGCGGCGGCGGTTTCGCCAATGGCGGCTTCTCGGACATCTTCGAAGATATCTTCGGCGAGATGATGGGCGGCGGACGCGCACGCCGCTCCTCCGGCGGACGTGAGCGCGGGGCCGACCTTCGCTACAACATGGAAATCACGCTGGAAGAAGCCTTTGCCGGCAAGACGGCGCAGATCAGGGTTCCGACCTCGATCACCTGCGACGTTTGTTCCGGTTCGGGCGCAAAACCCGGCACGCAGCCCAAGACCTGCGGCACCTGTCAGGGCTCCGGTCGTGTGCGCGCAGCCCAGGGCTTCTTCTCGGTAGAGCGTACCTGCCCTACCTGCCACGGGCGCGGACAGACGATTTCCGATCCCTGTGGCAAGTGCCATGGCCAGGGCCGCGTGACGGAAGAGCGTTCGCTTTCGGTCAACATCCCCTCGGGCATCGAGGATGGCACCCGCATTCGCCTGCAGGGCGAAGGCGAAGCCGGTATGCGTGGCGGCCCGGCAGGCGATCTCTACATCTTCCTGTCCGTGCGTCCGCATGAGTTCTTCCAGCGCGATGGCGCCGATCTTTATTGCACCGTGCCGATCTCCATGACGACGGCAGCACTTGGCGGCACTTTCGACGTCACGACGCTCGACGGCACGAAGTCGCGCGTCACCGTTCCGGAAGGCACCCAGCCCGGCAAGCAGTTCCGTCTGAAGAGCAAGGGCATGCCGGTGCTGCGTTCGGCGCAGACGGGCGATCTCTACATCCAGATCCAGATCGAGACGCCGCAGAAGCTCAGCAAGCGCCAGCGCGAGCTGTTGCAGGAGTTCGAACAGCTCTCTTCCCAGGAGAATAATCCGGAATCGACCGGTTTCTTTGCCCGGATGAAGGAATTCTTCGACGGCTGATCATCGTCGTTTCACATCGTGAAAAACGCCGCCGTCTTTCGGGACAGGCGGCGTTTCTGTTTCCAGGTCAGCCGGTAAAACCGCCCTCATCCAGATATTGCCGTTCTTCCGCCGTCGTTTCCCGCAGCAATATGTCGTTGCGATGCGGAAAGCGGCCAAAACGCGCAACAATATCGCGATGCTGTTCGGCGTGGTGGAGGTAAAGCCCGCCAAGCGGCCGGTTGAGGGTGCAGGCGCGCTCCTGATCCTCAATGTTCTCCGCATGCGAAAAGGGCAGATAAAAGAAGACCCGCAAATCTTCGCTCACCGCCTGATCGTGGCCACGGCGGATGGCGTCGCGGGCGAACAGGCGTGCCAGCGGATCGGTCGCATACATATGCGCTGTGCCGCGAAAGCAGTTGCGCGGGAACTGATCCAGCAGAAGCATCAGTGCGAGGCTGCTTTCCGCATCGCTCAGCCAGCCGTCCAGCTCGCGCCTTGCGGCAGCGAAATGGGCGTCGCGAAAACAGTCGTGAAAGTGGCTGTCGAAAGCGGCGTCCTTGTCGAACCATTTGTCTGGTCCCGCCTCCTTCCAGAAATCCACGATTTCGGGGGCAAGCGCGGCTGTGTCGTTTTTCATCGGGTCCTCCTCATCAATAATGCGGCGGCCGGGTGATTGCGGGCGCATCCAGCGATTGCTCCTCAAGGCTCAGGAAACGCTCCGTCAACCGGTCGAGTTTGGCGCGGGCCTGTTCCACCACCTTCCACTGTTCCGTCAGCTGGTCGGACAGTTCCTCTATGGCCTTCGCCTGATGCGCGATCGTTTCCTCAAGCGCAATGATCCGTTTTTCGGTTTCCGACGTCATATCGACCTCTCTTTCCCGCTCTTCCTTCGCCCTAAAAAGCCTCAAGTCAACCATATGCCGCTTTCGTGAACCGGATTCGTCGCAACGATCCCGTCAACGCAGAAACGCCGGCAACGTTTCCGTCACCGGCGTTCTGACTTTTTCGATTTCGCTCAGTCCTCTTCTACGAAGACCTGTTCGCGTTTCGCCTTCACGCTTGGCAGGAAGACGACGATCAGCACGGTCAGGGCAATGAAAAGCAGGGTGGCGCTGATCGGTCGGGTGACGAAGGTGCTCGGATCGCCGCGCGACAGGATCATGGCGCGCCGCAGGTTTTCCTCCAGCAGCGGGCCAAGCACGAAGCCCAAGAGCAGCGGCGCAGGCTCGCAGCGCAGCTTCACCAGCACATAGCCGATGAAACCGAAGAAGGCGACGGCATAGAGGTCGAAGACGTTGGAATTGACGCTGTAGACCCCGATGGCGCAGAAAGCCATGATGATGGGGAAAAGCACATAATAGGGCACCGTCAGCAGCTTCACCCACAGCCCGATCAGGGGCAGATTGAGGATGACGAGCATCAGATTGCCGATCCACATGGATGCGATGATGCCCCAGAACAGCGCCGGCTGCTCGATGGCGACGTTCGGGCCCGGCACGATGCCCTGAATGATCATCGCTCCGATCATCAGCGCCATCACGGGATTGGCCGGAATGCCGAGCGTGAGAAGCGGGATGAAGGAGGTTTGGGCACCGGCATTGTTGGCGGATTCGGGACCAGCGACACCGGCAACCGCACCGTGGCCGAACTCCTCCGGATGTTTGGAGACGCGTTTCTCCACCGTGTAGGATGCGAAGGCCGCGAGGATAGCCCCACCGCCAGGCAGGATGCCCAGCGCCGAACCGATGGCCGTGCCACGCAGCACGGGGCCGATCATCTGCTTGAAGTCCTCCTTCGTCGGCATCAGGCTGCTGACCTTGGCGATCAACACCGAACGGGTGCGCTCGTTTTCGAGATTGCGCAGGATTTCTGCGATACCGAACACGCCGACGGCCACGGCCACGAAGTTCAGGCCATCGGCATATTCACGGATGCCGAGGGTGAAGCGGGGCGTGCCGCTATAGATATCCGTGCCAACAAGACCGAGCAGCAGGCCGAGCACGACCATGGCCAGCGCCTTGACGATAGAGCCATGGGCAAGCGCGATGGACGAGACGAGGCCGACGACCATCAGCGAGAAATATTCCGCAGCACCAAACTCCAGCGCAATCGCCGTCAAGGGCGGTGCGAAGATCGCCACGAGGAAAGTGGACACCGTACCGGCGAAAAACGAGCCGATGGCGGCAATCGCAAGTGCGGCCCCCGCTTTACCCTTGCGCGCCATCTGATAACCGTCGATGGCGGTGACGGCAGAGGAGGATTCACCCGGCATGTTGATGAGGATTGCCGTGGTGGAGCCGCCATATTGCGCGCCGTAATAAATGCCGGCGAGCATGATGAGCGACGAAACGGGCTCGAGTTGAAAGGTGATCGGCAACAGCATGGCGATGGTGGCGGTGGCGCCGATACCGGGTAGTACGCCGATCAGGGTGCCGAGCAGCACGCCGATCAGGCAGAAAAAAAGGTTTTCCAGGGACGATGCCGTGGCGAAACCGAGTGCGAGATTATTGAACAAATCCATCGCAGACCTCAAAATTTAAGCCAGGGGCCGAACTGCTGGAACGGCAGACCGAGACCATATTCAAATACCGCCACTGAAAAGACCGTAATGGCTGTGGAAAGCAGCACCGCCATGACCGGGCTCATCTTATGCGAGGCGAAAGCTGCGATGAGCGCGCTGAAAAACAGCGCCGGCACGAAGCCGAGCCCTCGCACCGTCAGACCGAAAAAGATCGGAGCCGGCAGGATGAAGAATATTCCCCGCCAGGCGATGGCGCCGATGGCCTCGCCCTGAACGCGCGTCGACCGCAGAAATATAACGCCGCCGAGCAGGATCAGCACGGTCGCCAGGACAAGCGGAAAATAGCCCGGGCCCATGCGAAAGGCGGTCCCGATTTCAAGCCCGAATGACTGCAAGGCGAAAAAAGCGCCGAGACCGATGAAAATTGCCCCACAGGCTGCTTCGGCAGGGTCAATGAAAAACGACTTCATGAAAGATGCCCCTCCACTGCGGCCGGTGACACACCGTTCCGCGCGTTAAAATGACGGCAAAGGCCGGCGGCAGGGTGCCGCCGGCAATGCTTTGACCATCAGTCGGCATATTGGCCGGCGGACTCGATTACCGGCTTCCAGCGAGCGATTTCGCTTTCGAGCTTGGCTTTCAGAGCTGCGGGCGTCGCATCGTTTTCGGCCGAAGGCGTGGTGCCGAGTTCGGCAAAACGGGCAGCGACATTCTTGTCCTTCAGCGCCACCTGAAGCGACTTGGAGAGCTTTTCGTTGATTTCGGCAGGCGTACCCTTCGGCGTGTAGATGCCGTGCCAGATGCCCACTTCAAAGTTCGACAGACCCGCCTCTGCCGCAGTCGGCACGTCGGGCAGCACGTCGAGCCGCTTGGCCGTGGTCACGGCATAAGCTTTCACCGTTCCGCCCTGGATTTGTTTGGTGGTATTGGTGGTCTGGTCGCACATGATGTCGACCTGTCCGCCGAGCAGATCGGTCATTGCCGGGCCTGTGCCCTTATAGGGAACGGTGACGAGCGGTGTCTCGATGGCGCTCATGAACAACATGCCGCACAGATGCGAGGCGGCGCCGATGCCGGCATTGGCAACGGTGACCTTGTCCTTGTTCGCCTTGGCGTATTCGATCAGGCCCTTGAGGTCCTTGGTCTCGAGGTTCTTGCGCGACAGGATGGTCATCGGCACTTCCGTGACCAGACCGACATATTCGAACGCATTCAGGGTATCATAAGCGAGCTTGCGATAGAGCGTGGCGCTCGTCGCCATACCGATATGGTGCAGGAGAACGGTGTAACCGTCCGCATCGGCCGCCGCCACGCGCCCGGCACCCAGCGTGCCACCCGCGCCGCCGACATTTTCGACGATGATCTGCCGGCCGAGATCCTTCGACATGGCTTCGGCGACAAGACGCGCGACCGTATCCGTCGGGCCACCGGCGGCAAAGGGTATGACCATGGTGATGTTGCGCTCGGGATAGTTCTGAGCGGATGCGGAAAGCGCAAAAAGGGAAACGGCAGCGGCGGCAGCAAGGCCGGTAACTGTCTTCAGTATTTTCATCGATTCCTCCCGGATGAAAATGTTCGCCACTTCAGCCGCACATGCTCCTCCATGGCGACCGGGGTGGGTTATTTGCGATCCGGAATCATTGTTCAGCAACGACAGTCTTGTTGCGAGATGCGCTTTTATCGCTCTCCTGGATGGCAATGGGTGGATTTCGACACATACAGGCTGATCCATGGGTGGAAATCCACCCACTACACCTCGGTCATATGCCGATGCAGCCCGTATTTCTGCATTTTTTCGTAAAGCGTTTTGCGCGAGATGCCGAGACCTTCGTAGACGGACTTCAGATTCCCGCCATGAACGGCGATCGCGCGCGCGATCAGGCTTTTTTCATAAGCGGCAACCCGTGCCGCGAGTACCGCCTTGCCGTCATCCTCAAATGGCATCGACGTTTCGGAAACATCGCTTTCCAGACCGAGAACGAAACGGTCCGCCGCATTGCGCAATTCACGCACATTGCCCGGCCATTCGCGCAGGGAAATGACTGAAAGCAGATGCTGCGGAACCTCCATGTCTTCCCGTCCGTAACGCGCCGCTGCTTCCCGCACCAGATGCAGGAAAAGCAGCGGTATATCGGCGCTGCGCTGCGACAGGGACGGTACCAGAAGCGTCGCCACGTTCAGGCGATAGAGAAGGTCGGCGCGGAACCGGCCTGCCGCAACTTCCTGCTCCAGATCCACCTTGCTGGTGGCGATGAAACGGACATCGAGTTCGACGGTTTCATTGGAGCCAAGACGGGTAATCACCCTTTCCTGCAACACGCGCAGGAACCGGCCCTGCAATTCGAAGGGCATGGAGCCGATCTCGTCCAGCAGGATGGTGCCCCCACGGGCATGCTCGAACTTGCCGTAGCGCGGGCGCAGCGCGCCGGGAAAGGCGCCAGCCTCGTGGCCGAACAGCTCGCTTTCGATCAGCGTTTGCGGAAGGGCGGCGCAATTGATCGCCACGAAGGGTCGGTTGGCTCTGGCGCTGATATCGTGAAGCGCCCGCGCCACCACCTCCTTGCCCGCACCGGTATCGCCGACAATGAGCGTATCGGCATCCGTCGCACCGATGGCGCGAATGCGGTAGCGCAGATCGACCATGACCTGGGTTCTGCCCGGCAGACGCGTTTCGAGATCGTCGTGCTTGCCGGCAACCGCCTTCAGACGGCGGTTTTCCAGCACCAGCGCCCGCCGGTCATTGGCCCTTTTGATGATGCCGGCGAGATATTGCGGGGTGAACGGCTTTTCGATGAAGTCATAGGCGCCGTTGCGCATGGCGTTGACCGCAAGCTGCACATCTCCATGGCCCGTCATCAGGATAACCGGTATTTCCGGGTCAAGCTCCCTCACCTTCTGCAACAGCGTCATGCCATCCATGCCCGGCATTCTGATATCGCTGACCACGACGCCATCGAAGCTGTAGCCGATGAGTTCGAGCGCATGTTCGGCACTCGCCAGCATGGTGACCGCGAAACCGGAAAGCTCCAGCGCCTGCGCCGTGGAAAAGCGCAGTTCCTCCTCATCATCGATCAACAGAACCCGCGACATGGTCATTCCGCAGCCGCCTCCACGCGATAAGCGGCAGCGGGCAATTCGATCTCGAACTCCGCGCCGCCTTCTTCATGGTTTCTGACCCGCAGCTGGCCGCCGAAATCCTTGATGATATTGTAGGAGATTGAAAGGCCGAGACCGAGGCCGCGACCCACGCCCTTGGTGGTGAAGAAGGGATCGAAGATGCGCTCCGAAATCGCCTCGGGAACGCCAGGCCCACGGTCACGAACGAAAATCGACACCGTCTGACCGTGCAGCACCGCCTGCAGCGCTATGCCGCGATCCTCGCGGCCTTCCACCGCATCGGCGGCATTGGATATGATGTTGACGAGCACCTGCTGCAGCCGTACCGACCCGGCCTTCACCGCAAGCGGCATCGGGCCGAGATCGATATCCAGCACTGCATCGGCGGCCTTCAGCCGCGCGCCGACAATTTCCAGCGTGTCGCGAAGCACGGCGTCCAAACTGATGGCGGCCATTTTCTCGTTGGGCTTGCGCGCGAAATTCCTCAGGTGCCTGCTGATCGACGCCATGCGGTCGATGAGGCCCGAGATGCGCCTGAGATTTTCCGTCACCTCCTCCAGACGCCCCCGCTCCACCAGAAGCGAGGCGTTTTCCGCGTAGTTTTTGGCAGCGGCGAGCGGCTGGTTGAACTCATGCGACAGCGCCGCCGACATCTGACCGAGTGCGGCAAGCTTGCCCGCCTGCACCAGATCGTTCTGCATCTTGCGCAGCTGTTTCTCCGTCTGGCGGCGCTCGGCGATCTCGTGTTCGATCTCCCGGTTCACACGCGCCAGATCGGCCGTACGTTCCTCCACGCGGCGCTCCAGCTCCGCCTGCGCCTCCGCCTGATGGATCAGGCGTTCGCGCAGACGCCGCCGTCTTTGCAGCATGGCTGCGATCAGGGCAGCGGCAAGACACAGGCAGAGGATGATCGCGATCATCGCCGTCTTGACCTGCGTTCTGAGCGAGCCGGTATCGATCATCACGCTGACGGTCCAGCCCGCGTCGGGCATCGGCTGCGACAGGACGAGATATTCTCTCTCACCGTCATTCTGGGTGATCGTCATCAGCCGGTGGCTGCCGAAGTTGCCGTTTTTCAGCGGCAGTTCCTTCAGATCGGCATTGGCATAACGGCGGGACGCCGCTGTGCGCGCAAGCCTTTCTGGCGTCAGCGGCATCAGGCCGGAATAAAGCCATTGCGGGGTTCCGGTCATGAAGATGATGCCCTCCGGATCCGATACGAGGATACGGTTTTCACCATCGCCGAACGATGCTTCTATGCCTTCGATATCGACCTTGAAGACGATGACGCCCTTGATCTCGTCTTCGAAAAGGATAGGTGCAGAGAAATAATAGCCGCGCTTGTGGGAGGTCGTGCCGAGCGCGAAGAAGCGCGACTGGAAGCCCTTCGCCGCGTCCTGAAAATAGGGACGGTAGCTGAAATTCTCGCCAACGAAGCTCGTGGGTCCATCGTAGTTGCTGGCGGCGATCGTCTCCCCGTCCAGCGTGATGATATAGATATCGGACGATTCCAGCAGGGTGTTGATGGATTTGAGATAGACATTGGCACGCTGGCGCAATGCCTCATCCTGCGGATGCGCGACAAGCTCCTCGATGTCGTCATGATCGGCGATCAGGGCGGGCAGCGGTTCGTAACGGCTCAGAAGCCCGCCGAGAGCCGAGACAGCCAGCCTGAGGGTGGTGCGGCCCTGATCGGACACTTCCCCGAAGTAGCTTTCCGCGATAATGCCGCTACCCCTCGTCACGGCGCCGTAACCGAGGCCGAGGCTGAGAAGCAACACCAAAATCCAGCGATATTTCACCGAAGCTCCCCTCCCGTTGCAGGCACCAGACCTGCTCTCCCGAACAGAGTGTAGGAGGAGTGACCGAATTTTCCAAGAGACCGGGCAAAGCGGCAGAACGGTCCTTAAAACAAAAAACCGGCCACGAGGGCCGGTTTTCCGTAAAGATTATTTCAAGAAAGCTTATGCGCTTTCCTTCGGCGTCAGAACCTGACGGCCGCGATACATACCGGTCTTCAGATCGATATGGTGCGGACGGCGCAGTTCGCCGGAGTTCTTGTCTTCAACGTAGGTCGCAGACTTGAGACCGTCAGCCGAGCGGCGCATGCCACGCTTGGACGGGCTTGTTTTTCTTTTTGGTACAGCCATTTTTGTTACTCCACTTTAGCGGCGAAACAACGTAACCGGCCAGAACCAAAGGCCGAATGTCGGGTGTCTCGATATTGGAAATTTGGCGCGCTTATACATGCCAAAACTGGCTTTGACCAGCCCTGACGCGCATTTTTTCCGATTCAACGGAACAGGGGCGACGAGCAGGCGGCAGGCATTTGCAAATCATGCCTTACTTACTATCAAAAACGACGAGTTCCCTAAAGTGGTTCATGTCACGGAATTCACAGAAAGCTGGCGCCTGCATCTCGATTATCGGTGCTGCCGCACGCAGTTTTTCCAGTTCTTCGTCCAGCATCGCCTGCCATCGCGGCAGGCACTCCGGTTCGAACCAGCTGATGATGTAGGACAGGGTGATGTGAAACTCGTAAGTGTCATGGGCAGGATGTCGGTAGCCGAAGAAATCGGCGAAAGTATCCCGCCAAAGCGCCACGATCCGATCATCCTCAGCGGTGACCCCCTTCATGATAAGTCCGACCGGACGCAGGCCGGTCACCTGCATGTTGAAAGACGGCAGAGTCGGAAAGGCCGAAAGGCGATCAAGGTAATATTCCGTCATCGCGTCGACCGGCGTATCGAGCGGCATTTCCTTCGGCCAATAGGGCAGTGCACGCCGCAACCCGTTGATGCCCTGGAATACCGTCATGTGCAGGCTCGAAACGGGCGTGAAGGCGAGTTGCGGCGCTTCGGGCATATCCAGAAAGCGCTGACGCGTCGCGACGATCGCGCTTTTCGTCCGCGACCCTTCAGCGAGATGGCAAACAACCGTATTGCCCGGATCGGACAAAAATTCACCATCCGAGTTGTAACGGCTGCCGAGATGGCGTGGCGGCTGATCCTGATTGGCTGTGGAAATAAATTCAAGATCTTTTGAAACGAGCGGGGCGTGCATGGGAAACTCCTTGTGAGACGTTTCCCCTAGTTCCCGCACACGACAAAGCAATGACATCCGCCGGTCAATGACCGGTCAATGCGCCTCGTCCCAATTGTCGGCCGCTCGTGCATCCACCTTAAGCGGCACCCTCATGGAAATCGCTGGCATGGCCGCGTTTTCCATCACCGAGACGACAATGGGCAGGGTCTTTTCGATTTCCTCTTCCTCGACTTCGAAGATGAGTTCGTCATGCACCTGCAACAGCATGCGGGCGGAAAGCTTCTCCGCCGCCAGCACCGGCTCGATGCGGACCATCGCGCGGCGGATGATATCGGCCGCAGACCCCTGGATCGGCGCATTGATGGCCGCACGCTCGTTAAAGGCTTTCACAGAGGGGTTGGAGGAGCGGATTTCCGGGTAATGCGCGCGGCGGCCGAAAATCGTTTCGACATAACCGTTCTCGCGGGCGAAAGCCTTGGTCGCTTCCATGTAATCGCGGATACCGGGAAAACGCTCGAAATATTTCTTGATATATTCGCCCGCTTCGGAGCGGGCGATGCTGAGCTGATTGGCAAGACCGAAAGCGGAAATACCATAGATGATGCCGAAGTTGATGGCCTTGGCGCGGCGGCGCACTTCCGAAGGCATGCCTTCCACCGGCACACCGAACATTTCCGATGCGGTCATCGCATGAATGTCGATATTGTTTTCGAACGCGTTGCGAAGCTGGGGAATATCGGCGACATGGGCAAGCACGCGCAGCTCGATCTGGCTATAGTCGGCGGAAAGCAGCTTATGGCCGGGCGTTGAGATGAAGGCCGTGCGAATCTTGCGGCCTTCGGCCGTGCGCACCGGAATGTTCTGAAGATTAGGCTCCGAAGACGACAGGCGACCCGTCGTGGTGGAAGCAAGCGCGTAGGACGTATGCACCCGCTTCGTCTCGGGGTGGACATATCCCGGCAGCGCATCCGTATAGGTCGATTTCAGCTTGGTCAGCTGCCGCCAGTCGACGATCTTGCGCGGCAGTTCGGCACCTTCCGCCGCCAGATCTTCAAGAACCTGCGCCGATGTCGACCATTGGCCGGTCTTGGTTTTCGAGCCACCCGGCAGACCCATCCGTCCGAACAGAATGTCACCGAGCTGCTTTGGCGAGCCGATATTGAAACGCTCGCCCGCCAGTTGGTAGACCTCCTCTTCGAAGGCAGCCGCCTTCTGGGCCAGCTCGCCGGAGAGACGCGACAGGATCTGCCGGTCCACGGTAATACCACGCTCCTCCATATGCGCCAGAACCGGCACCAGAGGGCGCTCCAGCCGTTCATAGACGCTGGTCAGCCGCTCGGCGGCAAGCCGGGGCTTCAGCACCATCCACAGCCGCAGAGTGACATCCGCGTCCTCCGCCGCATAGGCTGTCGCCTTGTCGATATCGACGAAATCGAAGGTGACACTCGACTTGCCCGATCCCGCCACGTCCTTGTAGGCGATGCACTTATGCCCCAGCCAGCGTTCGGACAGCGTATCCATGCCATGCGTGGTCTTGCCGGCGTCAAGGACATAGGAAATCAGCATGGTGTCGTCGAAACTCTGCATGACGACACCATGGCGCTTCATCAGCAGATAATCATATTTGAGGTTCTGTGCGATTTTCAGAACCGCCGTGTCCTCGAGGAGGCTCTTCAAACGTTCCAGTGCCTGCGCAAACGGCACCTGACCTTCGGCAAGCTTGATACCATCGCTGAAAAGATCGCCGCCGGAGCCGGTCTTATGCGTCAAGGGCACATAGGCAGCCCGGATATCGGTGCCGGAAGCGTCCTTGCCGTTATCGGCAATCGCCAGCGAAAAACCGACGAGTTCAGCCTGCATGGGGTCGAGCGAGGTCGTTTCCGTGTCGAAGGCGACGACGCCCGTTTCCCGGGCGGCCGCAACCCAGCGGTCCAGTTCCGCAATATCCCTGATCGTCGTATAAGTGGCCGTGTCGATCTTGGCGGCGGCGAAAACCGTTTGCCGCGCCATGGCCAGACCGGTGGGCGCATTGCCCTCCCCTGTCACCTTCCTTGACGGCGAAACAGGTAAAGCCGATACGACGGTCGTTTCATCAGCTGCGGCGGACGCAGGCGATGCATCGAGATCGGGACCATGGGCATCGACGCCCCATTGCACCGGCACATTGGCGGGCTCGATGGCCGAGGCATCGCTATCCGTGGCTTCGGCGACGCGGCGCGTCAGCGTCGTGAACTCCATCGCCTTCAGGAAGGCAATGAGCATCGGGCCGTTCTGCGGTTCGAGTACCAGCTCTTCCAGAGACTGCTCCAGCGGCACATCGGTTCTGAGCGCCACGAGCTGTCTGGAAAGGCGGGCAAGCTCCGCATTGGCGATGATGTTTTCGCGGCGCTTCTGCTGCTTGATTTCTCCCGCCCGCGCCAGCAACGTATCGAGATCGCCATACTCCTCCAGCAATTGCGCGGCGGTCTTCGGTCCGATGCCGGGAATGCCCGGAACATTGTCGGTGGAATCGCCGGTCATCGCCTGAAGGTCGATCATCTTTTCCGGGGCCACGCCCCATTTTTCGACGACATCAGGAACGCCGATCTGCTTATCCTTCATGGCGTCGTACATATGCACATTGGCCGTGACGAGCTGCATCAGATCCTTGTCGGAAGAGATGATGGTGACATCGGCGCCGATCGCCTCCGCCTGACGGGCGTAAGTGGCGATGATGTCATCCGCCTCGAAGCCTTCCGTCTCGATGCAGGGCAGGTTGAAGGCGCGCGTCGCCTCGCGGATCAGTCCGAATTGCGGAACCAGATCTTCCGGCGGCGCGTTGCGGTTGGCCTTGTAGAGATCGTATAACTCGTTGCGGAAGGTTTTCGACGAATAGTCGAAAATCACGGCAAAATGCGTCGGCGTAACGCCGACATCGGTATTGCGCGCATCCTTCAAGAGCTTCCACAACATGTTGCAGAAGCCGGAAACGGCGTTGACCGGCAGCCCGTCCGACTTGCGGTTCAGCGGCGGAATGGCATGGAACGCCCGGAAAATGAAACCGGAACCGTCAACGAGGAAGAGATGATCGCCTTTTTTCATGGCGATATGGATAGCGCGGGGCCGTTTTGACGTCCACAGAAAGTTCAAACAACGCACCGCAAACCGCATGAGGCAAAGCGTCTTGACAGGCCCCGAAAATTCACCCGAACGTTACCGATTTGTAATAGATTTTCCCTTGAAAAGCCGCATTTGCAGACACATTTCTTAGAGGACGGCGCCTGATCACGCCGTAGTCTGAATGTAGGCTCGTCCCCCGCCGCATCAGACCGGACAAAGGCCTTTCCCCCCTCTCCGGGCCTTTGTCCTCCTATATGACCGCCATGGCCGACCCCTCCCGGCCATGGCGGTTTTATTTTGTGCCGGGTTTCCGGCTGGCCTAACCATATCATGCGATATATATCCCACTATTGAAATTGCGCGGACGCGCCGGCCACGATGCTTTTACGGGATGCACGAATGGGTTTTTCCAGGGACGAATCGGTGATCTATCTCGCTGCGAAAATGGCGCGGGAATTCACCATGGCGCTCCAGAAGAGAGCCGCCGCACTGGGTTTCTCCCCCGGGCAATTCCCTATCCTCATCGAACTGTGGCATGAGGAGGGACTGACGCAGCGGCAATTGCTCGACAGGATCGACGTCGAACAGGCAACACTTGCCAATACGCTCTCCCGCATGGAGCGCGACGGGCTGATCGTCCGCAAATCCCATCCAAGCGATCGTCGCGCACAGATCATCGAACTGACCCCGCGCGGCAGGGATCTGGAGGCGAATGCCATCGCCGCCTCCGAGGCCACCGAAGACGCGTTGCTGGCGGATTTCCGACGATTCGAAAAGCAGCTTCTGCTGGAATATATGCGCCGGGCGATCGAGCGCGCAAAAAAAGCAAAATAGCATTTACGACCCGAAATCGCCCTTTCTTTGCTCCCGAGCCTTTCATCGCCGGAGGCCTCCAGGTTTTTGTTTCGATACGGTTTCGGGCGGAAAACCGCTTCGCACTTTTCCTGAACTGCTCTATCTTTCCGGCGGCTGCGCTGTTGCCGTTGAACGACACGCAGCTCCTTGTTCCCATGCGATGCACGATGCCGCCGGGTCACGACAGACATGACAGGATCAGCGATGACAGACGTTTCCCCTATTCTTTCCACGGCCGACGACAACCTTACTTCCAGCCTCGAGCGACTGTTCGAACTTGTGCGCATCCCGTCCATTTCCACGGATCCCGCCTACAAGGCGGAGTGCCGCAAGGCGGCGGAATGGCTGGTCAGAACGCTTTCCTCACTGGGCTTTACGGCTTCCGTACGTGATACGGCCGGTCATCCGATGGTCGTGGCGCATCACGATGCGGCGACAGAGGACGCACCGCATGTGCTGTTCTACGGCCATTACGACGTGCAGCCGGTCGATCCGCTCAATCTTTGGGAAAACGATCCGTTCGAGCCGACCATCAAGGATATCGGCGCCGGCCGGCAGGTGATCACCGGGCGCGGAACGGCTGATGACAAAGGCCAACTGATGACCTTCGTGGAAGCCTGCCGGGCCTACAAGGCCGTCAATGGCGGCCTGCCGGTGCGCGTCACAATTCTCTTCGAAGGCGAAGAGGAATCCGGTTCACCCTCGCTCAAACCTTTCCTCGAAGCCAATGCCGATGAGCTGAAGGCCGACTATGCGCTGGTGTGCGACACGAGCATGTGGGACCGCGATACGCCCGCAATCGCCGCCGCCCTTCGCGGCCTAGTCGGCGAGGAGATCATCATCACCGCAGCCGACCGCGATCTGCATTCCGGCCTTTTCGGCGGCGCCGCCGCAAATCCCATTCACATCCTGACCGATATTCTCGCCGGCCTGCATGACGAGACCGGCCGCGTAACACTTGCCGGCTTCTACGACGGCGTGGAGGAAACCCCCGCCAACATCAAGGCCTCCTGGGAAACGCTGGGCCGCACCGCCGAAGCCTTTCTTGGCGAAGTCGGCCTTTCGGTTCCTTCGGGCGAAAAGGGCCGCTCCGTGCTGGAGCAGACCTGGGCGCGGCCGACGGCGGAAATCAACGGCATCATCGGCGGCTATACCGGCGACGGCTTCAAGACCGTGATCGCCGCCAAGGCCTCCGCCAAGGTTTCCTTCCGCCTTGTCGGCGAGCAGGACCCCAAAGCGGTTCGCGAGAGCTTCCGGGCCTATGTCAACTCGAAGGTCCCGGCAGATTGCTCGGTGGAATTTCACGAGCATGGCGCATCCCCGGCCATCCAGCTTTCCTATGATTCACCGGTGCTGACCAAGGCCAAAAATGCGCTTTCGGACGAGTGGCCCAAACCTGCCGTCGTGATCGGTATGGGAGGCTCGATCCCCATCGTCGGCGATTTCCAGAAGATGCTGGGCATGGATTCGCTGCTTGTCGGCTTCGGGCTTACCGACGACCGCATTCATTCGCCGAATGAAAAATACGACCTGCAATCCTTCCACAAGGGCATCCGCTCCTGGATCCGCATCCTTGATGCCCTGGCCGTGAAATAGTCAAAAAAAGAGAGGAGGCGTCGGTCACCCGAGGCCTCCTCTTCTTTTCGGTTTTGGGGATCAAAAAACAAAAAGGCCGGGGCAAGCCCGACCTTTCCATCCGTTTTTCGTCAGTGCCAGTACATCCGTGGTCAAAGCGTTCAAACGGTCTGATGCTCCAGAGCGCGCCAATATATCGACGCTGCTTTCACGATCAGGATCATCTGTTTCGGTTAATCTTTGGTTAACACGACAACAGCGGCGCTTTTAAAAGCACCAGCCTGACAGTCCGTGTGGAGCACTGCTGAACCCTATATTGGTATGCGCGCCTGTTTTTTCAAGATCGGCCGGTTCCGGAGCGTCTTCCAAAAGAAAAAGGCCGGAAAAATCCGGCCTTTCATATTCATGCGAGTGACCCGTTGGGGCCAGACCACTTATCAGGAAGCGACGAGGTCGCCTGCGGACATCTTGCCCGAGCGGCGGTCCTGCGTCAGTTCGTAGGAGAGCTTCTGACCGTCGTTGAGGGAGGTCATACCAGCGCGCTCAACAGCAGAGATGTGAACGAATACGTCCTGCGAACCGTCGTCAGGCTGAATGAAGCCGTAGCCCTTGGTTGCGTTGAACCACTTTACTGTACCAGTCGCCATAACGATTTCCTTCCGTTGGCAAATTATATTTGCACTGCGCGCAGTGCGGTCTTGGGGTCGAATTTGAAGGAAAGATCGTCGTGCGCATCTTAAAAAAAGGTGCCGAAGCTCTGGTCGTCAAACAAATATCGATGCGCGAACACCTAGGTTGGCAGGGGCTAAAAGTCAAGTTTCTTTGAAAAAGACGGGCAATCTTTGTGAGCGGCCGGGAGACAAAAACTGCAAGAAACAAGGGCTTAAACAGCAAAAACCCGGCGCGGGAGGAGGTGCGCCGGGTTCTTGAAACTGACTGACAATTGGGAGGAGGAGTATTGTCAGTCCAATCGGGCGACGCTGGGAGGAGGAGTGCGTCGCTTCGATGTTTTGAACATACAGGTTCCCCGCTTAAAAAACAGACGTTTCATCGCAGCGCAGCATTGCGTAAAATGCATAGCTATTTCACGACACCTTGAAGGATCTTCGCTTACCGCCTAATAAATACGCATGTCCATCGAATCCGTCAGAGCTTTTTTCACCGAAAACTTGCCCGAAGTTGCCGTGATCGAAACGGAAGCGAGTTCGGCGACGGTCGCGCTGGCTGCCGAAGCGCACGGCGTCGACCCCGACCAGATCGCCAAAACGATTTGCCTGAAGGCAGGCGACAGCATTCTTCTCGTCGTTGTCGCCGGCACGAAGCGGCTCGACAACCGCAAGTTCCGCGATCGTTTCGGGGCCAAACCGCGCATGCTCGGGCCGGAAGAGGTTGTCGCGGTAACCAGCCATCCCGTCGGCGGCGTGTGCCCTTTCGGGCTGCCTTCACCGCTTCCGGTGTTTTGCGACATATCCCTGAAAAACCATAGTGAAGTGGTTCCGGCAGCGGGCGCGACCAATGCGGCCGTGCGGATTTCGCCCGACATGATGGCGCGACTGACGGAAGCGGAATGGGTCGACGTCTGCCAATGACGCCGATTTGATCCGGCGAGGCTTAACCCCGCCTTAAATTGCCGCATTTAAACTCTTCATCCTGGATTAAGGATCACGCAGGCATAGAAGCCTGAAGCCCGTACTGGGTTAAGCATGGTTTCGCGAATATAAGGAGCGACTTCGGCTGGATGGCAGGCAAGGGTAAATCACGCGATCGGGTAGAACCTTCCTTCGGGGATTTCCACGAGTCCGGTGATGACCTGCGCCTCGATGCCAGCGAGCGCATCAGCGGGACCGCAAAGCAGCCCGCCAGGAAACCGAAGCCCACATCCGGCCGCGCCAAACCACAAAAGAAGGAAAAGCGCAGCCGCAGCTCCGGCCGTGGCCCGACGGGCATCGTCCGTTCCCTCGTTTACTGGTGCGTCGTGCTTGGTATCTGGGGCGGTATCGGCGTTGCCGGTCTTGTCGTTTATTATGGCGCGCGCATGCCGAGTGCCAGCAGCTGGACCATTCCCGAACGCCCGCCAAATGTGAAGATCGTTTCGGTGAACGGCAGCGTGCTTGCCAACCGTGGCACCACGGGCGGCGAGGCTCTCGCACTCGAAGACATGTCGCCTTACCTTCCGCAGGCGGTGATGGCGATCGAGGACCGGCGGTTTTATTCGCATTTCGGGGTCGATCCCCTTGGTCTCGGGCGCGCTATCGTCACCAATGTGCTGACGGGGCGCACCGTGCAGGGCGGCTCGACGCTGACGCAGCAGCTGGCGAAAAACCTGTTTCTCTCGCCGGACCGAACGCTGGAACGCAAGGTTCAGGAAGTGCTTTTATCCTTTTGGCTGGAGCATGAATTCACCAAGGATCAGATCCTTGCGATGTATCTCAACCGCGTCTATTTCGGGTCCAACGCCTATGGCGTCGAAGCCGCTTCCCGGCGCTACTTCAACAAATCCGCACGCGACGTAAATCTCGGAGAAGCTGCGATGCTCGCCGGGCTTCTCAAGGCCCCTTCGCGCCTTTCACCGGCGCGCGATCCGCAGGCGGCGGAGGAGCGGGCGCAGGTCGTGCTGAAATCCATGCGCGATGTCGGCTTCATCACCGATGACGAGATCAAGACCGCGATGTCGCAGCCGCCGACCAAGGCGAAACGTTTCTGGTCGGGCGCCGAACATTACGCAGCCGATATGGTGCTGGAGGAGGTCCGCGGCCTGATTGGCGACGTCAAGCAGGACATTGTCGTCGACACGACCATCGACCCCAATCTTGAACGCGATGCCGAAAAAGCTCTGACCCATGTTCTGCAGGGCGATGGCAAAAAACAGGGCGCCTCGCAGGCGGCCCTCGTTTCCATCGACGGCACGGGCGCGATCCGGGCCGTCGTCGGCGGGGCGGATTATGCCGAAAGCCAGTTCAACCGCGCCGTCAAGGCGAAACGGCAACCCGGCTCGGCGTTCAAGCCGTTCGTGTATGTGGCTGCACTCGAATCGGGGCTTACCCCTTACACCATTCGCAATGACGGGCCTGTCCGGATTGGAAACTGGACACCGGAAAATTACGAGAAAAAATATCGTGGCGAAGTGACGCTTGCCACTGCGCTCGCCAATTCGCTCAACACGATCGCGGCGCAGCTGGTGATGGAAGTTGGCCCGGAGCGGGTGACGCAGGTGGCGCATCGCATGGGCATTGAATCCGAGCTGCAAAACAATGCTTCCATCGCGCTCGGTACCTCGGAAGTGTCGCTGATGGAGCTGACCGCCTCCTATGCTCCCTTCATGAATGGCGGCTACAAGGCGACGCCGCATATCGTCAAACGCATCTCCGATGCCGACGGCAAGGTTCTTTACGAAAACAGATACGACAACCCGCCGCGTGTGCTGAGCGAAGAAATCGCCGCGACCATGAACGGCATGTTGTCCCGCGTCATCACCGAGGGAACGGGCAAAGCCGCGCGCCTGCAAGGCTGGCAGGCGGCCGGAAAATCCGGCACGACGCAGTCCTTC
The DNA here is from genome assembly GCF_036596185.1 of Rhizobium sp. GR12. Taxonomy (NCBI): domain Bacteria; kingdom Pseudomonadati; phylum Pseudomonadota; class Alphaproteobacteria; order Hyphomicrobiales; family Rhizobiaceae; genus Rhizobium; species Rhizobium sp. GR12. Next base: position 558,602 of record NZ_JASXTH010000001.1, read on the forward strand.
CGCGATGCGCTTTTCGTCGGCTACACAAGCAACCTGACCACGGGCGTCTGGTTCGGCAACGACGACGGCACGTCGATGAAAAAGGTCACGGGCGGCGGACTGCCGGCGAAGGCCTGGAAAGATTTCATGACCGCCGCCCATTCCGGGCTCTCGCCCTCACCGCTCTTCGGTCTCGGCGCGGGCAGCGTGCCGCCGCTCGGGGAAATGCAGCAGCCGGCGCCTGAGAGCGCTCCCTCCTCCTCTATCGGCGAGATCATCTCCAATGCACTTGGCGGTGGCGGAGCGCCAAATACCCGCGCCTATCCCGAAGCACCCGTTTCGCCGAATGCCGGTCAGCCGGGTGTGCCCATGCCCCCGGGAAACATTCCCTCCCGCGACATCGAACCCGGCTATTCAGCAGGCAACGGACCCGTGCCTCCAGCCGATATCGGCGGCCGGGCGCCTGCCACTACAGGGCCAAAGCAGACGACCCTGCTTGATATTCTGATGGGAAATTAGTCGTCTTCAGGTGGCCGGGCGGCCGGGTATCTGGCAGGCGGTGAGACGACAGCGATCTTGTCGCCTTTCCCGCACATCCTCCGTTTTCCAAAGGCTTGATGACATCGGATCGACGGCCATCGCAGCCACAAGCGGGGGCGGCGCTTGCGTTTACAACATATGCGTGCGCCGACGTTAACCGTAGATTGCTATTTGCGCAAAGTCGGTTACATTTCGGATGACTTTTTATAGTGAATGAATTATTAACTGATCATATTAATTAATTTTCTTGTATCAAAATAACTTTTCAGGGCTCCATATTATGCTGGGTACTAAAGGCTCATCGCATGCCGTTTTTTACGGCGCCCCTTATCCCACGGCCGTCACTTTCGACGCGCCGGAAACGCAACCTTCCGTTTTGGAAAACAACACATCGGCGTTCCTGCGCAGCCAGTTCGCGCTCAAAAGAACGATCGATATTGCAGGGGCGTCCATCGCCCTTGTCGCACTCGCCCCCGTATTGCTGACCGTCGCAGCGCTGATCAAGCTCGACAGCAAGGGGCAGGTCCTGTTTTCGCAGGTCCGTTGGGGCATGAACGGGCAGAAGATCCGCGTCTATAAGTTTCGTTCGATGAGGACCGAACTGGGCGATGCCACCGGGGTGGCGCAAACAGTGAAGAACGATCCGAGGATAACGCGGATCGGCGCCATTCTTCGCCGCACGAATATCGACGAGTTGCCGCAGCTTATCAACGTATTGAAAGGCGACATGTCGCTGGTCGGACCACGCTGCCATGCCATCGGCATGTTGGCCGCCGGCCGTCTTTATGAGGAACTTGTTCCCCATTACCACCTGCGGCACCGGATGCGGCCGGGCATTACCGGTCTTGCCCAGATGCGGGGATTGCGCGGCCCGACAGACCGCAGCGACAAGGCGCGTGCACGGATCGTGTCCGATCTTTATTACGTCGACAATTTTTCGGTCTGGCTGGATATCAAAATCATGATCGGAACGGTCATTTCCGAATTGCGTGGCGGCAAGGGTTTCTGATCTCGTAAAAAGCGAACGCACCGCAGAATCAAAAAGCCCGGCAGCGATGCCGGGCTTTTCCTATGAAATCAAATGGTCCGTCAGTTTGTCGGCGCGGGAGCCGCAGCCGGATCCGGCAGCGGCGCCGGGTTTGCCGACAGCGTACGCAGATAGGCGATGAGGTCGGCTCGTTCCGTTTCCTTCTTCACACCCGCAAAGCCCATTGCCGTACCGGCGATGTATTTCTTCGGGCCTTCGAGGAAGTGGCTGAGATGCTCGTAATCCCAATGCACGGAACTGCCTTTGGAGAAATCCTTCATCGCTGCGGAATAGCTGAAACCCTCATGGCTGGCGATCGGCCGGTTGACGATATCGAAGAGATTGGGGCCGACCTTGTTTGCACCACCACTCTCTCCGGTATGACAGCTCGTACATTTCTTGAAGACCGCTTCACCCTTGGCGGCATCCGCACCGGCGAGCAATTGCGCGATCGGTGTTGCCGCTGCGGCAGGTTCGCCCGCAGCCTCGCCGCCGCTCGCTTCCGCGACGATGGCGTAACCTTCCTTCTCCGGGGCGGGAGCATGAAAAATGCCCTCAGACGCAATTGACACCGACATCAGGACGAAAACCGTACCCAGAAACGCCCCAACGCCCATATTTACATAAGAATTCATCTATATGCGCTCCCTCGCATCCGCTCCATATAATCGGGCATCTTGAAATTGTTCGAAAGCTATGGCTTTTGCACAGCCTGCGCAACTTGAATAATGTTCCCCACTCCGTGACGTTTTGACACTTTTCGGATGGGATTTGAAGGGTGTCGGATGAAGAATCGGGATTTCGAGAAAGCTGTCGTCCTTATACCGGCTCGGATGGCATCAACGCGGCTTCCCGGCAAGCCTCTTGCGGATATTGGCGGCAAGCCGATGATCGTGCAAGTGGCATTGAGAGCACGTGAGGCCGGTGCGGAGCGAATTGTCGTTGCGGTCGATGACGAACAGGTTTTTGCGGCTGTGAAAAATGCCGGTTTCGACGTGATGATGACGCGGGACGACCATCAGTCCGGTTCGGATCGCATTTTCGAAGCGTTGCAGAAGGCCGATCCTTATGGCAACGCCGAATATGTCATCAATGTTCAGGGCGACCTTCCAACCATCGAGGCGGAAACTATTCGTGCCTCGTTGCGCCCGCTGGAAAATGCCGCCGTCGACATTGCCACGCTGACGGTCGAGATCACCGACGAGGAAGAAAAAACCAATCCGAACGTGGTGAAAATAGTTGGCAGCCCGCTTTCCGAAACACGGTTGCGCGCGCTTTATTTTACGCGCGCGACCGCGCCCTATGGCGACGGGCCGCTTTATCATCACATCGGGCTCTACACCTACCGCCGCGCCGCCCTCGAAAGGTTCGTCAGCCTTCAGCCCTCGCCGCTGGAGAAGCGCGAACGGCTGGAACAGCTGCGCGCGCTGGAAGCGGGCATGCGCATCGACGCCGAAATAGTCCACTCCGTGCCGCTCGGCGTCGATACGCCGCACGACTTGGAAAAGGCCCGCAACATTCTCGCAAGCAGAACTCTTTAATGGACAATTCCATGACCTTGAGCACAAAACGCATCGCCTTTCAGGGCGAATTCGGCGCGAATTCCGACATGGCCTGCCGCGACATGTTCCCGGATATGGAACCTTTGCCGTGCCCGACATTCGAGGACGCCTTCAATGCCGTCGAAAACGGCGAAGCCGATCTCGGCATGATCCCCATCGAGAACACGCTGGCCGGCCGTGTTGCCGATATCCATCTTCTCCTGCCGGAATCGCGCCTTCACATCATCGGTGAATATTTCATGCCGATCCGCTTCCAGCTGATGGTGATGCCGGGCGTGAAAAAAGACGAGATCCGCACCGTCCACAGCCATATCCACGCGCTTGGCCAGTGCCGGAAAATCATCCGCTCGAATGGCTGGAAGCCTGTCGTGGCCGGCGATACGGCCGGTGCCGCCAGGCTGGTTTCCGAAAAGGGCGACCGCAGCATGGCGGCGCTTGCGCCGCGTCTGGCCGCCGGTCTCTACGGTCTCGATATTCTGGCTGAAAATGTCGAGGATTCGGAAAACAACGTCACGCGTTTCGTGATCCTGTCCCGTGACGAGAACTGGGCCGAGCGCCCGTCCCGCGACGAATCTCCCGAGGAAGTCGTCGTCACGACCTTCGTTTTCAACGTCCGTAATATCCCGGCCGCGCTTTACAAGGCCATGGGCGGTTTCGCGACGAACGGTATCAACATGACGAAGCTCGAGAGCTATCAGCTTGGCGGAAAATTTGTGGCGACGCAGTTCTATGCCGATATCGAAGGCCATCCGGATGACGAACCGGTTCGGCATGCGCTGGACGAGTTGCGCTTCTTTTCCGAAAAGGTCCATATTCTCGGCGTTTACAAGGGCCATGCCATGCGCGGCAAGCTCAACCAGAGCTGAGCCTGAAGCGGCGGGGTTAAACCCGCCGCCTTTACCGGAAATGCCGCAGGGGCGTCATTTGCTCCATTCCACCCAGTCACGCATCAGCCGGTGCGCGATGGCGCCGCCCGGAGGCGCGGAAAAACCTTCGCCCGTTGCCGTCTCCAGCATCTTTGCGACTTCCGCCCGTGTGAACCAGCGGCAATCCTCAAGCTCGATCTCGTCGCGGGAAATATCGAACGACAGCGCCTCGGCATAACAGCCGATCATCAGCGTATGCGGCATCGGCCAGGGCTGGGATGCGTGATACCGCACGCGCCCGATTTCGACGCCGGATTCCTCATGTGTCTCGCGGCGAACGGCCTGCTCGATGGTTTCACCCGGTTCCACGAAACCAGCGAGGCAGGAATACATGGCCGGTGCAAAATGGGCACCACGGCCAAGCAGGCAAAGATCGCGCTCGACATCGATCGTCATCATGATGACGACGGGATCGGTTCGGGGAAAAATGGTATGATTGCAGGCGGCGCAGATACGCTTGTAGCCGCCGATGCGCGGTTCCATTGTGCCGCCGCACCGTCCGCAGAAACGATTGTCGGCATTCCAATGCGTGAGGCTGACGGCCTGGGCAACCTCGCTCAGCAATTCTTCGTCGAGAAGATGGTCGCGATAAAGGGTGCGGGCGTCGGCCAGCTTGTAGGAGTTCGCCAGCTGGTCTTCCGTGACAGCCACCGGCACCGCAATTCGGGGCTCGCCGGTTTCGCGGTATCCAAGCAGAACGGCATTGTCGAAATCCGGCTGCAATTCGGCCAGCTCATAGGCGGAAAACAGGGGATCGATGACCTGCTCGTCGTGCTTCAGAACAAGCCGATTGCCGGAGAAGGCGAAAATATGGGTGCCATCCACCTTCAGCGCATCGGCAACGCAATCTTCCGTTCGTTTTTCGGCGAAACGGTCGAGGGCGTTTTTGGAAAAGGCTGTCAGCAGGCTTGCTTCGGGATGGGGGGCGGTGGTTTCAAAAATAGTCATGGAGATCATCAGAGCGCGCCGGAGATTTTTTTCATCAAGGTTTCCTTTTCGCCCGCACCGTAGGGCACCGGCGTTCCGTGACCCCAGACGGGGCCGGGCCAGCAGGTGTCACCTTCATTGCGGGCGATAATATGAACGTGAAGCTGCCGGACGATGTTGCCCAGCGCGCCCACATTGATCTTCGTGGCCCGGGTGACGTCTTTCAGCGCGGAGGCGACGAGATTAGTCTCGAACGTCAGAACGGCCTGATCGAGCGGAGTGAGATCGAACAATTCGCTGGCGCCGCCTCTCTGTGGCACCAGCACCAGCCAGGGCCAGCGGCTGTCATTCTGCAAACGCAGTTCACATAGTCCCAAACGCGTCACAAGCACACTGTCGCGCGCCAGCCTGTCGTCCAGCCGGAATGTCTCCAAGGCGTCCTCCATGTTTGTTTTCATCGTGATAGCAGTTTTTTGAAGGCTTGGCTTGCATTTGCTGTCGATATTGCCGATATGTGGCCCCGGGAGGTTGGTGGTGGACGAGCCACTCGCCAACCGGGTCAGGTCCGGAAGGAAGCAGCCCTAACGAGCCAGGCACGGGTCGCCGTGCCAGCCTCCCACCCTTTTCAAATGCCGCTCAGCTTTCGCCGGGCCAGTTCAGCCCCGAAACAAACTGGCAAAACAAACTGGCGAGGCGATGAGCGACACCGTACCCACCACATCAAGCGAATCCCAGAGCGGGACCGGCTACCGGGTACTGGCACGCAAATATCGCCCGAAGGACTTTTCCGATCTGATGGTCGGCCAGGAGCCGATGGTCCGCACGCTGACCAATGCGTTCGAGACCGGCCGCATCGCGCAGGCCTATATGCTGACCGGCGTTCGCGGCGTGGGCAAGACGACCACGGCGCGCATTCTCGCCCGTGCACTGAATTACAAGACCGACACCATCGACAAGCCCACCATCGACCTGCGCATCCCCGGCGAACATTGCCAGGCGATCATGGAAGGCCGGCATGTCGACGTGATCGAGATGGACGCCGCTTCCCATACCGGCATCGACGATATTCGCGAGATCATCGAGCAGGTGCGTTACCGCCCGGTCTCGGCGCGCTACAAAGTCTATATCATCGACGAAGTGCACATGCTTTCGACGCAGGCCTTCAACGGCCTCTTGAAGACGCTGGAAGAGCCGCCGGAGCATGTGAAATTCATCTTCGCGACCACTGAAATCCGCAAGGTGCCGATCACCGTGCTGTCGCGCTGCCAGCGCTTCGACCTGCGCCGCATCAGCGCCGCCGACCTCGTCGGTCTGTTCACCGCCATTGCCGGCAAGGAAGGTTTCGAAGCGGAGCCGCAGGCTCTCTCGATGATCGCCCGCGCAGCCGAGGGTTCCGCCCGTGACGGTCTTTCCCTACTCGATCAGGCGATCGCCCATGGCGGCGGCCGTGTAGAAGCGGAAGCCGTGCGCGGCATGCTTGGTCTTGCCGACCGGGCGCGCATCGTCGATCTCTTCCAGCACATCATCAAAGGCGATGTCGCCTCAGCACTTTCGGAATTCAACGGGCAATATGAGGCGGGCGCAAACCCTGTCGTGGTGCTCAACGACCTTGCCGATTTCACCCACCTCGTCACCCGCATGAAATATGTGCCGGATGCGGCCGAAGACCCCTCGCTTTCCGAGATCGAGCGCGTGCGTGGCGCGGAATTTTCCGAGACGATTGCGGTGACGGCACTGTCACGCATCTGGCAGATGCTGCTGAAAGGCATTCCGGAAACGGAAAATGCCTCGCGCCCGGCGGGTGCGGCCGAAATGGTGCTGATCAGGCTTTCGCATGCCGCCAATCTTCCGGCACCGGAAGATGCCGCGCGGCGCCTGCTCGAACTTTCCGCCGGCGATGGCGGCTATTCGAATGGTGCGCCTTCCGGCGGCGGCAATGGCGGTGGTGCACGGGCCTATTCGTCAGCGCAGACCGTTGCTGCGGCAAGACCCGTCGATGCTCCCGCACAAAGGCAAGCGACGCCTCAACCAACCACGATGCTGCGCGCCGTTCCCGACAGCCGCCCGCAGGACATGCAGGTTGCCGCACCTAAAACCGAAGATCGGCCGGAGCCAAAAGTTCCGGTCAACTCCGTGCAGGATATTGCCGATCTGTGCCAGAAAAATCGCGATCCCGTCATGAGGGCGAAGGTCCGCAACTTCGTGCGGCTGGTGCGGCTGGAACCGGGCCGGCTGGATATGCGCCTCGGCGAAGGCGCGCCCGGATCGCTCCCCGGCGAGCTTGGTGTGAGGCTGAAGGAGTGGACCGGTATTCACTGGATCGTCAGCCTCAGCAAGGAACAGGGCGAGCCCACCCTTGTCGAAGTCGAAGGCAATGCCCGCGACGCACGCCTTGTCGATGCGCGTCAGGACCCTGACGTTGCCGCCATTCTGGCGCAGTTTCCCGGCGCGAAGATCACCGACGTGCGTATCCGTGTTGCAGTACAGGACGAGGCAGACGAAATCGCCCCATCCCCTTCAGTTGCCGAATCGAGCGAAGGCGACATCCTTCCCGGCGACGATATCGAGTTTTAATACATAACAAAAACAGGAGTTTGGCACATGCGCGACATCATGGGCATGATGGGCAAGGTCAAGGAAATGCAGGCCAAGATGGAAAAGATGCAGGCGGATATCGCCGCGCTTGAAGTCGAAGGCAAGTCCGGCGGCGGCCTCGTCACCGTGAAGCTGAACGGCAAGGGCAACCTGCTGGGCCTGAAGATCGATCCGTCTCTTTTCAAGGAAGACGACGTCGAAATTCTCGAAGACCTGATTGTTGCTGCCCACAATGACGCCAAGGAGCGCGCCGAAGCCATCACCGCCGAAAAGACCAAGGAAATCACGGCTGGCCTGCCGATCCCGCCCGGCATGAAGCTGCCGTTCTGATCTTCTTTCGAATTCAGACTTCCAGCATAGCGCGGAACCGGCTCGCAAGCGGCGTGCCGAGATAGGCAGCGCGTTCGACCTCGGTAAGCTGCATGGGGCGGAAGCGCTGCAGAATAATCGGTATGGGCAGTTTCGTCCCCTGATAGGGTTCGAACGCTACGTCTTCACCGGTGCTGAGCATTCCGCCTTTCAGGACCCGGCAATAAAAACCCGGCTGACCCGCCTGCCGAAAACGCGGCGCGAAGCCGGGATCGCCGATCCGGGCTGACAGGGTCGCGCAGGGAATGCGGGCGGCGGTCACTTCCAAGACCACTTCTGCCGCTGAGAACCTGTCGCCCACATGCAGCTTCGCGCTGTCGACACCCTCCAGAACCAGATTTTCGCCGAAAAATCCGGGCTCAACCGTAAAACCGAGCGTGCGAGACCAGAAATCGAGATCGACGGAACCCATGGCGTAGATCGCCTGATCCGGACCGCCGTGATGTTTGCGATTGCAGACAGCGTCGCTGACGATACCTTCGGCATCCACAATCACCGGACCCTGCACGGCATGTTTGAAAATGCCCGTCCTTGCCGTCTTTCCCGGCAGGGTCTTCGCCTCGCCCCGGCACACTGCCCGTATTTTCATGGACTGCCCTTCGCGCTTCATGATTCCCGTTTCCCGATTTATGCAGTAGAAAGCGCTCATGGCAAAACGAGTCACCGGTCCCGAAATCGAAAAACTGATCCAGCTGCTTGCAAAAGTGCCGGGGCTGGGACCCCGCTCGGCGCGGCGGGCGGCGCTGCACCTCATCAAGAAGAAAGAACAGCTTCTCGGCCCGCTCGGCCATGCGATGGGTGAAGCCTATGACAAGGTGAAGATTTGCTCCTGCTGCGGCAATGTCGATACCATCGACCCCTGCACTGTCTGCGCCGATGACAGGCGTGACCAGTCGATCATCATCGTGGTGGAAGATGTGTCGGATCTTTGGGCGCTGGAGCGGGCGAGCGCCATGAACACCGCCTATCATGTGCTTGGTGGCACGCTGTCGCCGCTGGATGGAGTCGGGCCGGAAGATCTGAACATCAAGGGATTGATCGATCGTGTCAGCGTCGGCGGTATTCGCGAGCTTATCATCGCCGTCAATGCGACGGTGGAGGGACAGGCGACCGCCCATTACATCACCGACCGTCTGGCCGATCTCGGCGTCAAGATCACCCGGCTTGCGCATGGCGTGCCGGTGGGCGGCGAGCTGGACTATCTCGACGAAGGCACATTGACGGCCGCGCTTCGGGCGCGCACGACGATCTGACGCCTCCCCTCCCTTGTCCGTCACTCGAAGAGGAGACCGAATGCAAAACCGATTTGATTCTTTGTTTTGGCGCATTTCCAGACGGAAAACCGGGTTCCACTTTTCCTGGAAAAGCTTCAAGGCACTGGCCGCCATTATTTCCGTTTTTTCAGTAACGACGGCTTTGGCGCAATCCGCACCGACGGGTGCCGCTGCGGCTCGATACGATGCCGATTTCAATGCATGGCTGAAAAAGGAAATCTGGCCGGAAGCGCGCAAGGCGGGCATTTCGCAAAAAACGCTGGAAGCCGCGCTCAGCGGTCTTTCCATCAACTGGAGCCTGCCCGATCTCGTTATCCCGGGTCAAAAACCACCGAAGGAACAGAGCCAGAGCCAGGCGGAATTCTCCTCGCCAGGCGCATATTTCTCCGAAAAGCGCTTGCAGGGACTTGCCGCCACGGGCCGGTCTCTGGCGGCGACGCACGCCGCCACGCTTCGCCGCATCGAGGCGAAATACGGCGTGCCCGGCAATATCGTCGTGGCGATCTGGGGCCGCGAATCCGGTTTCGGCCGTGCGAAGCTACCGCATCCGGTGGTCGATGTGCTGGCGACGAAAGCCTATATGTCGACCCGCAGGGAGATGTTCCGCACCGAGCTGATCGACGCTCTGAAGATCGTCGAGAGCGGCGATATCGCGGCATCGCGCATGATGGGTTCCTGGGCCGGCGCACTCGGCCAGCCACAATTCATGCCGTCGAGCTACCTGAAATATGCCGTGGATTTCGATGGTGACGGCCACCGCGATATCTGGAACTCCGTGCCGGACGCGCTGGCATCCATAGCGAACTATCTTTCGCAGCGCGGCTGGCAGAGAGATCGCGACTGGGGCTTCGAGGTGTCGATACCGGCCAAGGTTTCATGCGCACAGGAAGGTCCGGACCTTGCCCGGCCGGTCGCCGACTGGGCGAAGATGGGGATCACCCGCATTTCCGGAAAAGCCTTTCCGGCCAATGACCTTTCCGCCGACGGCATGATGCTGGTGCCGGCCGGTCGGCACGGGCCGGAATTCGTGGTGACGCCGAATTTCTACGTCATCAAGGAATACAATAATTCCGATCTCTACGCGCTGTTCATCGGCAACCTCGCCGACCGCATCGCCCATGGAGCAGGACCGTTCAAGGCGGAATGGGGCAATGTCGGATCGATGCTGCGCTCGGACGTTCTTGCCATGCAGAAGGCGCTCGTCGCCAAGGGCTACGATGTCGGCAAGGCGGATGGGCTGGCAGGCTTCAAGACGCGGCGGTCGCTCGGTGACTGGCAGGCGAAAAACGGCCTGGCTCCGACATGTTTTCCAGACGCCACGTTGAAGGGGAAGCTGAAGTAACAGGTTACTGGCGATGCGTGAAAACATCTCCTCCGTCATGCCCGGGCTTGTCCCGAGCATCTGCAACCGATTGATTTTACGATAGGTGATTGGATCCTCGGGACAGGCCCGAGGATGACGGAGAGTGTATGACAAAGGTCATCGCCACTTACCTGGCCATCGTCTCTCAGTGCTGATCGGTATGCGGCTTGTGGAAGATATCGTCGGTCGGCGGAATGGTCTGTCGCTCGATCATCCGGTGCACGCGCGGCCGGGTCTTGCCGCGATGAAGCTCAAGCAGCCGGTCCCAGGCTTCCGCATCCGCCTGGGTGCGGCGGTGGTTGTGGCGGACATATTCCACCCATGTCAGCACGTGGTAACTTTCCGTCCAGATGTCAGGATTTTCCAGATCGCGCATCAGGTTCCAGTTGCGCGCGCCATCGCGCAGACGGATGCGGCGACGCTCGGCCATCAGTGGCAGGAATTCGCCGAGATCCTCGTCATGGATTTCATAATCAATGAGGATGGCGATCGGCCCGCTGCGCGGCTTGATATCAAGCCTCAGCGGCGGCTCCACGAAACGGTTGAGCGGATCGAGGTTGAGCGAGGCGAATGCCGGCATGGCGAGCTTGAGACCGACGACAACGCCGAGCAGCATCAGCACGCACGAACAGAGAAGCGAATAGGAAATGCCGTAATCTTCCGCCAGCTCGCCCCACAGCCAGCTGCCGACGGCGATGCCGCCGAAGGTCAGCGTCTGGTAAAGCGACAGCGCCCGGCCCACCACCCAGCGCGGGGCGGAAAGCTGGACGATGGTGTTGAACAGGGAAAGCGCCAGAACCCAGCAGGCACCGGCAACCGCAAGGACAAGCGAGGTGACGATGGCGCTCGTGCTGATCGCCGTCACACCGGAACTGAAAGCGAAGCCTAAAAAGGCGACCCGCACGATCCATTCACTCGACAGGATCTCACGCAGTCTCGCGCTGACCAGCGCACCTCCAATTGCGCCGACGCCAAATGCACCCAGCATGACACCGTAGGTCAGCGGGCCGCCCTCAACCAGATCGCGGGCAACGATCGGCATCAGGGCCAGGATGGCGCTAGCGGAAAGCCCGAAGAGAAAACCGCGCACCAGGACCTTGCCGATATTGGGCGACATGGCCACATAACGCATTCCGGCCGATATGGCGGCGAGAAGCTGCTCGCGTGGGAGTGTCGAGGCATATTTGGGCGGTTGCCAGCGAAACAACGCGTAGATCAGGGTGAAGTAGCTGAGCGCATTCACGAAAAAGGCGGCAGCGGCGCCTGCCGCTGCGACGATGATGCCGCCGATAGCGGGACCGACGCTGCGGGTAATGTTGAAGCCGACGCTGTTCAGCGTCACGGCGGCCGGCAAATCCTCGCGCGGCACCATTTCACCGACGGAGGCCTGCCAGGACGGATTGTTGAGGGCAGTACCGCAGCCGATCATGAAGGTGAAGAAGAGCAGCAGCCACGGCGTGAGCCAGCCGGACCAGGCAAAAACCGTGAGCATCACGGAAGCCGTCAGCATCAGCAGCTGCGCGGAAATCATGATGCGGCGGCGGTCGAAACTATCGGCCAGCGCGCCTGAAATCAGCGAAAACATCATGATCGGCAGCGAGGTGGAGGCCTGCACCAGCGCGATCATGTTTTCGGAACTCGACAGCGAGGTCATCATCCATGCGGCGCCAACCGCCTGGATCAGCCCGCCGAAATTCGACGCAAGGCTCGCGATCCAGATTCGTCTGTAAGTCAAATGCCTTAAAGGCGCGAGTGGCGATTTACGGTCAGGCACGATCAGTCCACTTGATGCAACTGCGATTTGTCAAACGGCAACTATAGACAGTGCCGGAAATCATGCCACCCTTTCCGACACGGGAAGGGTGAAAATATGGCCGATGCCGCGACTGAAGCGCCCTGCCCGCGAAAACCTTGCAATCCTGCCCCGATGGGTCTATATGACCTGTGAAATTCTTGATCGCTTGATGAAGAGTGGGGCCGCAAGGCTCCGCTCTTTTTCGTTAGGCGAACCGGAAACCACGGGCTTGAGTGCCCGGTGAAAAAACTAAAGACCGGAAGGCCAGATGGCAGACACCGTATATGAACCGCGACTGATAACCGAAACGGGCATCGACCAGCGCATCGCCGAGATCATCGAGCCTGTTTTGACGGGCATGGGGTATCTTCTGGTGCGCGTGCGGCTCTCCAACCAGAACGGTATGACCCTGCAGGTCATGGCCGAGCGGGAAGACGGCACCATGACCGTCCAGGGCTGCGAAGCCGTCTCCATGGCGATTTCACCGGTTCTTGATGTGGAAGATCCGGTCGATAAGGCGTATCATCTCGAAGTTTCCTCGCCCGGCATCGACCGGCCGATGGTTCGCAAATCGGATTTCACCCGCTGGCAGGGTCATCTGGTGAAGGTCGAAACCTCCATTCTGGTCGAGAACCGCAAGCGGTTTCGCGGCAAGATCGTCGAGGTCGATGCGGACGGCTTCAAGCTGGAACGCGACCAGATCGCCTATGGCGAGGAACCGACAGTCACCGTTCCGTTCAGCGCGCTTTCCGATGCGAAGCTCATTCTGACGGACGACCTTATTCGTGATGCGTTGCGGGCAGACAAGGCGGCAAAGGCCGCCGCCGCAAACCAGAACGACGAAAACGAAGCAGACGAAGACTAATTCCAACGTAAAAGCCCGGAAAACGGGCGATCCCCGCAATTATGCGACTTACGGAGATAAAAAAATGGCAGTGAGTGCTAACCGGCTTGAGCTTCTGCAGATCGCCGATGCTGTGGCGCGCGAAAAGGTCATCGACCGCGAAATCGTGCTTGCCGCAATGGCAGACGCTATCCAGAAAGCCGCACGCTCGCGCTATGGTTCGGAAACCAACATTCGCGCCGACATCAATTCCAAGACCGGCGAAATCCGCCTGCAGCGTCTTCTGGAAGTTGTCGAGACGGCCGAAGATTATTCGACCCAGATCCCGCTCGAACTCGCCCGCGACCGCAACCCGGACGCCAAGATCGGCGATTTCATCGCCGATCCGCTGCCGCCGATGGATTTCGGCCGTATCGCCGCACAGTCCGCCAAGCAGGTGATCGTTCAGAAGGTGCGCGAAGCCGAACGCGACCGCCAGTATGATGAGTTCAAGGATCGTATCGGCGAGATCGTCAACGGCACCGTCAAGCGCGTCGAATACGGCAACGTCATCGTCGATCTCGGCCGTGGCGAAGGCATCATCCGTCGCGACGAGATGATTCCGCGCGAAAACATGCGTTATGGCGACCGCGTACGCGCTTACGTCTACGATGTTCGCCGCGAACAGCGCGGTCCGCAGATTTTCCTGTCGCGTACCCATCCGCAGTTCATGGTGAAGCTGTTCACCATGGAAGTTCCGGAAATCTACGACGGCATCATCCAGATCAAGTCGGTTGCCCGTGACCCCGGTTCGCGCGCCAAGATCGCCGTCATCTCGAACGACTCGTCGATCGATCCTGTCGGCGCCTGCGTCGGTATGCGCGGTTCGCGCGTTCAGGCCGTCGTCGGTGAATTGCAGGGCGAAAAGATCGACATCATTCCGTGGAGCCAGGACCCGGCTTCCTTCATCGTCAACGCCCTGCAGCCCGCCGAAGTGGCCAAGGTCGTTCTGGATGAGGAATCCGAGCGTATCGAAGTTGTGGTTCCCGACGAGCAGCTTTCACTCGCCATCGGCCGTCGCGGCCAGAACGTGCGTCTGGCATCGCAGCTGACCGGCTGGGATATCGACATCATGACCGAGCAGGAAGAATCCGAGCGTCGCCAGAAGGAATTCAACGAGCGCACGGCACTCTTCATGGAGGCCCTCGACGTCGACGAAATGGTCGGCCAAGTTCTGGCCTCCGAAGGCTTCGCACAGGTCGAGGAACTCGCCTATGTCGATCTCGACGAAATTTCCTCCATCGACGGCTTCGACGACGACACCGCCGATGAAATCCAGACCCGCGCCCGCGAATACCTGGAACGCCTGGAAGCCGAAATGGACGCCAAGCGCAAGGAACTCGGCGTTACCGACGAGCTGCGCCAGATCGACGGCCTGACTTCGCAGATGATGGTCGCGCTCGGTGAAGACGGCATCAAGACCATCGAGGACTTTGCCGGTTGCGCCGCAGACGATCTGGTCGGCTGGAGCGAACGCAAGGACGGCGAGACGAAGAAGTTCGAAGGCATCTTCTCCAAGCTCGACGTGTCGCGCGTCGAGGCTGAAAACATGGTTGTGCAGGCCCGTCTTCTGGCAGGCTGGATCACGGCCGAAGATCTCGCTTCCGAAGAGGAAGCCGATGTCGAAGCTACCGAGGAGGCGGATACCGCCGAACAGGAATGACATCGCAGGCGCATGAGCCGGACGAGCTGCCCGAAACCGATGAGGACGGGCGGCTGGAAGGCAACGTCAATGGACGTATGTGCATTGTAACAAGGCAAAGCGGATCGCCGGACGATCTGATCCGCTTCGTCGCAGGGCCGGACGGCAGTGTCGTGCCGGATCTGAAACGCCAATTGCCGGGGCGCGGTTGCTGGGTAAAACCGGAGCGCGCCCTGATCGAGAAAGCCATAGCGAAGAAGATTTTCGCACGGGCACTCAAACGCGACGTCAAGGCCGGGCCTGAGCTTCTCGCTCTTCTGGACCGGTTGATGGCGCAGCAGGTTGCCGGAATGATGAACATGGCGCGCAAGGCGGGCCAGTTCATCAGTGGCGCGACGAAGGTCGATGCCGCCATCCGCTCCGGGAATGCGATAGCCGCGTTCCATGCGACCGATGCTGCGGCCGACGGCGTGAGAAAACTGGACCAGGCCCGCAAGGCCTGGGCGTTCGGCAGCAATGCCGGCAATGAGATTCCGTCCTTCCGGCTCTTTAACGGCGCCGAAATGGACGAGTTGATGGGCCAGAATGCTTTTATCCATGCTTGCGCGCTTGCGGGGCAGGCGGGTGAGGGTGTAGTGAAGCGCGCAAAGATGCTTGAGCAGTACCGCCTTGGCGGTCAGCCCGAGGCGAAATGCGACGCTGCCCGGACAGAACAATGACGCGGTTACCGAACAAGAACGGTCGCCGCGTTCCGATGCAGCAATTGAACGACGAGGCCTGATGGACGTCATCCGGTTTTCGTCCGAAGGAACGGGAACGGAATGACCGACAACAACGACGACAAGACACACAATGCGCCGGCCAAGAAGACTCTTACCCTGAAACCGGGCGGGATGAATCAGGGTACCGTGCGGCAGGACATGGGTCGAGGTCGCACAAACGCGGTTGTCGTGGAAACACGCAAGCGCCGCCCCCTGCGTCCCGAAGACGAGAAGCCGGTTCAGCCTGTTGTGGCGGCACCGGCGCCTAAGCCGGCGGCCCCAGCGCCTTCGGCACCGCGTCCGCAGGCTCCGCAGCAACGCCTTCAGCAGCCGGGTGGCCAGCAGCAGCGTCCGGGTTCTTCCCATTCGCAGCAGCGCCCCGGCTCGTCCGCGCCGCAGCAGCGCCAGCCTGACCGTCCGCGCGGCAATGTTCTGCACGACCTTTCCGCAGGCGAGATGGAAGCCCGTCGCCGTGCGCTGATAGAAGCGCAGGCTCGCGACGTTGTCGAGGCCAAGCAGCGCGCCGAAGACGAGGCGCGTCGCAAGGTCGAAGAAGAACACCGCATCGCTGCTGAAAAGATAGAAGCCGCAAACCGCGCTGCCGAAGAGGCTGCTGCGGCCAAGATTGCAGCGAGCCAGCCTGCCACGGAAGCAAAGTCCGATCTGCCGGCCGCTGCGCCGGCGCCACGCGCTGACGCCCGTCCCCAGTCTGCCGTCACTGCACCCCGTTCCGCTCCCGCCACGCCCGATGCCGCCGCTCCACGCGGACGCCGCACCGGTGGTGACGAGGAGGACGATCGCGGAGCAGTCCGTCGCGGCAGCAGCCTTCCGGCCCGCGGCAAGGTCGTTGCTCCGGTTCCGGCCAAGCCCGCAGCACGCCTGAAGACAGAGGAAGAGCGCCGTCGTGGCAAACTGACCGTGACCGCCGCCAATCTGGAAGAAGACGGTACGCCGCGTGGCCGCTCGATGGCATCCATGCGCCGCCGCCAGGAGAAATTCCGTCGCAGCCAGATGCAGGAAACCCGCGAAAAGGTTTTGCGCGAAGTCATCCTGCCGGAAACCATCACCATTCAGGAACTGTCGCAGCGCATGTCCGAACGCGCCGTTGACGTCATCAAGTTCCTGATGAAGGAAGGCCAGATGTTGAAGCCGGGCGACGTGATCGACGCCGATCTGGCGGAACTGATCGCGGTCGAATTCGGCCACACGGTCAAGCGCGTTTCCGAATCCGACGTTGAAGAGGGTCTCTTCAACAAGTCCGACGATGAAGGCGAGATGGTTTCCCGTCCGCCGGTCGTGACGATCATGGGTCACGTCGACCACGGCAAGACCTCGCTGCTCGACGCCATTCGTCAGGCAAACGTGGTTGCCGGTGAAGCCGGTGGCATCACCCAGCATATCGGCGCCTATCAGGTCGAGAAGAACGGTCAGAAGATCACCTTCATCGACACCCCCGGCCACGCTGCCTTTACGGCAATGCGTGCCCGTGGCGCACAGGCGACCGACATTGCCGTACTGGTTGTTGCGGCAGACGACAGCGTGATGCCGCAGACGATTGAATCGATCAATCATGCCAAAGCGGCCGGCGTTCCGATCGTCGTTGCCATCAACAAGATCGACAAGCATGAGGCAAACCCTGAAAAGGTACGCCAGCAGCTGTTGCAGCACGAAGTTTTCGTGGAATCGATGGGTGGTGAAGTTCTCGATGTCGAAGTATCGGCCAAGAACAAGCTCAACCTCGACAAGCTGCTCGAAGCTATCCTGCTTCAGGCGGAAATCCTCGATCTCAAGGCAGACCCAAGCCGCACTGCGGAAGGTACGGTCATCGAGGCCGAGCTGGACCGTGGACGCGGTGCCGTCGCGACCGTTCTCGTGCAGAAGGGTACACTGAGGCCCGGCCAGATCATTGTTGCCGGCGATCAGTGGGGCCGTGTGCGCGCGCTCGTCAATGACCTCGGCGACCATGTCAAGGAAGCCGGTCCGGCCATGCCTGTCGAGATCCTCGGCCTTTCCGGCACGCCCTCGGCCGGTGACCGTTTCGCGGTTGTCGAAAACGAAAGCCGTGCCCGCGAGATCTCCGAATACCGCCAGCGTCTGGCTCGCGACAAGGCTGTCGCCCGTCAGACCGGCCAGCGCGGCTCGCTGGAACAGATGATGAGCCAGCTTCAGACCTCCGGCCTGAAAGAATTCCCGCTGGTCGTCAAAGGCGACGTGCAGGGTTCGATCGAAGCCATTGCCGGTGCACTCGACAAGCTCGGTACGGACGAAGTTCGCGCCCGCATCGTCCATTCGGGCGCAGGCGGCATCACGGAATCGGATATTTCGCTCGCCGAAGCATCCAATGCCGCAATCATCGGCTTCAACGTGCGTGCCAATGTGCAGGCTCGCCAGGCAGCCGAACGTGCCGGTATCGAAATCCGCTACTACAACATCATCTACGATCTGGTGGATGACGTGAAGTCGGCCATGTCGGGCCTGCTTTCGCCGGAACGTCGCGAGACATTCCTCGGCAATGCCGAAATCCTCGAGGTGTTCAACATCACCAAGGTCGGCAAGGTCGCGGGTTGCCGCGTCATCGAAGGCAAGGTCGAACGTGGTGCGGGTGTGCGTCTGGTGCGCGACAACGTCGTTATCCACGAAGGCAAGCTCAAGACCCTCAAGCGCTTCAAGGACGAAGTCTCGGAAGTGCCTGTTGGCCAGGAGTGCGGTATGGCCTTCGAGAACTACGAAGACATTCGCGCTGGCGACACCATCGAGTGCTTCCGCGTCGAACACATCACGAGAACGCTCTAAGCGTCTCGCCGCAAAACAGGATTTATCTGTCGGGCGCCGGCTTAACCGGCGCTCGCTCCGTTTGAGGCATTACCAATGGCAAAACCAACATCATCGGCCCCTTCGCAACGCATGCTGCGCGTCGGCGAACAGGTGCGCGCTGCACTGACCCAAATTCTCCAGCGCGGCGAAGTCCGCGACGATCTGATTGAAGCCACCGTCATTTCCATTTCGGAAGTGCGCATGTCGCCCGATCTCAAGATGGCAACCGCTTACGTGACGCCGCTTGGCGTTGCGGATCATACCGACATCATCACCGCTTTGAACCGCCACGCGAAGTTCATGCGCGGTCGCCTCGGCCCCCAGCTGCGGCAAATGAAATACATGCCGGAACTGCGCTTTCGCGACGATACCAGTTTCGACAACTACCAGAAGATCGACGCGCTTCTGCGGTCACCGGAGGTGCAGCGCGATCTTGGACCTTCAAACGAAAAAGACGACGAACAGAACTGAAGCATGTCCAAACCACGCAAACAGCAGTCCCGCAAGCCGAAGGGCCGTCCGATCTCGGGCTGGCTCATCCTCGACAAGCCGCTCGATTTCGGCTCCACCGAAGCCGTTTCCAAAATCAAGTGGCTGTTCAACGCCCAGAAGGCGGGCCACGCCGGAACGCTCGATCCACTGGCTTCCGGCATGCTGCCGATTGCGCTCGGCGACGCCACGAAGACCGTGCCCTACGTCATGGACGGCCGGAAAATCTACGAGTTTACCGTCACCTGGGGTGAAGAACGCACGACCGACGATCTGGAAGGCGAGGTGATGAATTCCTCCGACCAGCGCCCGGACGAACAGGCGATCCGTGATATTCTGCCCAATTATACCGGCGTGATCATGCAGACACCGCCGCAGTTTTCCGCAATCAAGATCGCCGGCGAACGGGCCTATGATCTGGCGCGCGAAGGCGAGACGGTGGATATCCCGGCACGCGAGGTGGAAATTCACCGCCTGACGCTGCTCGCCTGCCCCGACGCCAGCACCGCGCATTTCGAAGTGGAATGCGGCAAGGGAACCTATGTGCGTGCGCTTGCGCGCGACATGGGCCGCGATCTCGGCTGTTACGGTCATATTTCGCAATTGCGCCGTACCATGGTCGCGCCATTCGGCGAGGACATGATGGTGCCGCTCGAGACTTTGACGGCTCTGGAAGCTATCGAAGACCGCGACGAGCGGCTCGAAGCGCTGGATGCCTTTCTGACCGACACGGCGGAGGCGCTTTCGGCACTTCCCCACCTCGTCATCAGTGACGATCAGGCGCACCGGCTGAAGATGGGCAACCCCATCCTGCTGCGTGGGCGTGACGCACCGGCCAATCATCCAGAGGCATATGCCACCGCGCATGGCAAGCTGGTTGCCATCGGCGAGATCGGTGAGGGCGAATTCCGGCCGAAGCGGGTTTTTGGCTGAAGCAAGCCTAAAGCGGCGCAGTCAATCGCCTCTTTCAATTGTACCCGGAATAGTTTATAGGCAGCGCCAGCTTGGGCTTTGCCTATGCTGCCGAATGGCCAGAGCTGGACGACATCCCGGCTCTTGGCGTCCCATTTTTTCCTTAAAATAGAAAGGATCGTCCGATGTCGATTACTGCAGAGCGCAAAGCCGCCCTCATCAAGGAATATGCAACGAACGAAGGCGACACCGGTTCTCCGGAAGTTCAGGTCGCTATTCTGACCGAGCGGATCAATAACCTGACCGGTCACTTCAAGGACCACAAGAAGGACAACCACTCCCGTCGTGGCCTTCTGACGCTCGTTTCGAGCCGCCGTTCGCTTCTCGACTATCTGAAGAAGAAGGACGAAGCCCGTTACAGCAAGCTGATCGGTGCTCTCGGCATTCGCCGCTAAAACCTTATCCGGCGGGTTTCGCAAAGATACCCGCCGGTTTTTATATCGGGCCTTTTGCAGGCCATCTTGAATTTCCGGGCGTTTGCCGCAGCTATGGCCCCCGGACGATAAGGTAGCCCCGGATGGGCCGGTGCAGCCTTTTCAACCGCAGACCTGTCATGGGGCAGGATTGCCGGATGCTTGGACTTTGAAAGCCTCCGGCTGTCTTGCCCGTGATTGCGTCGTTCGTTGCCCCCTGCAAGGCGGGCATACACAAACAAGGACAAGATATGTTCAATAAACACTCCGTGGAAATCGAATGGGCTGGCCGCCCGCTGAAGCTCGAGACCGGCAAGGTTGCCCGTCAGGCTGACGGCGCCGTCATCGCAACCTACGGCGAGACGATGGTTCTCGCGACCGTGGTTTCCGCAAAGTCTCCGAAGCCGGGACAGGACTTCTTCCCGCTCACCGTCAACTACCAGGAAAAGACCTATGCAGCCGGCAAGATCCCCGGCGGCTACTTCAAGCGCGAAGGTCGTCCTTCCGAAAAGGAAACGCTGGTTTCCCGCCTGATCGACCGTCCGATCCGCCCGCTGTTTCCTGAAGGCTACAAGAACGACACCCAGGTTGTCGTAACGGTCATTCAGCACGATCTGGAAAATGACCCGGACGTTCTGTCGATGGTTGCCGCATCCGCTGCGCTCACACTGTCCGGCATTCCGTTCATGGGCCCGGTCGGCGGCGCGCGCGTTGGCTATATCAACGGCGAATATGTTCTGAACCCGCATCTTGATGAGATGGATGAATCGGTTCTGGATCTGGTTGTTGCCGGCACGCAGGACGCCGTCCTGATGGTGGAATCGGAAGCCAAGGAACTCAACGAAGACATCATGCTCGGCGCCGTCATGTTCGGCCACCGGGGCTTCCAGCCGGTTATCGACGCGATCATCAAGCTCGCTGAAGTCGCCGCCAAGGAGCCGCGCGAATTCGAACCGGAAGATTTCTCCGCGCTCGAAACCGAAATGCTCGGCCTTGCCGAAACCGAACTGCGCGCTGCCTACAAGATCACTGAAAAGGCTGCCCGTTACACCGCCGTCGATGCCGTGAAGGCAAAGGTCAAGGCTCACTTCCTGCCGGAAGAAGGCGAAGCGAAGTACAGCCCGGAAGAAATCGGCGCCGTCTTCAAGCACCTTCAGGCCAAGATCGTTCGCTGGAACGTTCTCGACACCAAGAGCCGTATCGACGGCCGCGACTTGTCGACCGTTCGTCCGATCGTTTCGGAAGTCGGCATTCTACCGCGTACCCACGGTTCTGCGCTGTTTACCCGCGGTGAAACCCAGGCGATCGTTGTTGCGACGCTCGGCACCGGCGAAGACGAACAGTATGTGGACAGCCTCACCGGCATGTACAAGGAACGCTTCCTGCTGCATTACAACTTCCCGCCCTACTCGGTCGGTGAAACAGGCCGCATGGGCTCCCCGGGCCGTCGCGAAATCGGTCACGGCAAGCTCGCATGGCGCGCCATCCGTCCGATGCTGCCGACTGCGGAACAGTTCCCCTACACGCTGCGCGTCGTTTCGGAAATCACCGAGTCCAACGGCTCCTCGTCGATGGCAACGGTCTGCGGCACCTCGCTTGCACTGATGGATGCTGGCGTTCCGCTTGCCAAGCCGGTTGCCGGTATCGCCATGGGCCTCATCCTTGAAGGCGAGCGCTTTGCGGTTCTCTCCGACATCCTGGGTGACGAAGATCACCTCGGCGACATGGACTTCAAGGTCGCCGGCACCGCCGACGGCATCACCTCGCTGCAGATGGACATCAAGATCGCCGGTATCACCGAAGAGATCATGAAGATCGCTCTGGAGCAGGCACAGGGTGGCCGCAAGCACATCCTCGGCGAAATGGCCAACGCCATCACCGAAAGCCGTGGCCAGCTCGGCGAATTCGCACCGCGCATCGAAGTGATGAACATTCCGGTCGACAAGATCCGTGAAGTCATCGGCTCCGGCGGCAAGGTTATCCGCGAAATCGTTGAAAAGACCGGCGCCAAGATCAACATCGAAGACGACGGCACCGTGAAGATCGCATCTGCTTCCGGCAAGGAAATCGAAGCGGCCCGCAAGTGGATCCACTCGATCGTTGCAGAACCGGAAGTCGGCCAGATCTACGAAGGCACGGTCGTCAAGACCGCCGACTTCGGCGCATTCGTCAACTTCTTCGGCGCGCGCGACGGCCTGGTTCACATCTCGCAGCTCGCCTCCGACCGCGTTGCCAAGACGTCGGACGTCGTCAAGGAAGGCGACAAGGTCTGGGTCAAGCTGATGGGCTTCGACGAGCGTGGCAAGGTTCGCCTGTCCATGAAGGTTGTCGACCAGGCAACCGGCAAGGAAGTTGCCGCCGACAAGAAGAAGGAAGACGGCGAAGCCGCTGCCGAATAAGGCCGCGCCGCCAGACCCTATCGAGGCGCGGGTTTTGCCCGCGCCTTTTTTCTATCCTACCTTGAGGACGCTCCAATGAGCCGTGACGCTGTTAAAACCCTTTTCCATCCCTTTGCCGCAGAGATGCTCGACATGCCGAAAGAGGGCGAGCGCGTGCTGTTTCTGGGAGCGGAAGCCGGCCCGAGGCTTGACGGTTTTGACGCTGACATCGTCGCGGTCCAGAACTTTCGGCCGCTTTACCGGGCTCTGCAGGCTCAAGCCGCAGAAGTCACCCCGGATATTTCGGGCGAAGATTACGATGCAGCGCTGCTGCTGTGCGGTAAACACCGCGGCGAGAACGAAAACCGCGTCGCTGAAGCGCTCTCGCGCGTCAAGGCGGGCGGTTTGATCGTCGCGGCGGGATCGAAGGAAGACGGCATCCTGACGCTGCGCAAGACGCTTGCAAAGCTCGGCATCGAGGCGGAATCGACACCGAAGTACCACGGCGTCGCCCTCTGGTTCAAACGGCCTGATGATGTCGCATCCGCCGTGTCGAAGCTTGCCCAACATTCCGTCACAGTTGCTGGCCGTTTCACCGCCCTACCCGGCATGTTCTCGCATGACCGCGTGGATGATGGCTCGGAGCTTCTCGCGTCGCGCCTGCCGACCGACTTTGACGGCAATGCCGCCGATTTCGGTGCGGGCTGGGGTTATCTCTCGGTGATGCTGGCCGAAAAATCGCCACGCACGGCCCGCATCGATCTTTTCGAAGCGGACTGGAACGCGCTCGAATTCGCCAAGACCAATCTTCTCGAAAACAATCCGCGGCTGACGGCACGCTTCTTCTGGCAGGACCTGGTAAACGAGCCGCCGAAGGAAAAATACGACCTGATCGTCATGAACCCGCCTTTCCATGCTGCGGGACAGGCGACAGAGCCAGCTCTCGGTCAAGCCTTCATCAAAACGGCGGCCGGCGCGCTTCGCAGTGGGGGAAAGCTGCTGATGGTCGCCAATCGCGGCCTGCCCTATGAGCCTGTTCTGGCGGCGGAATTCCGCACCAGCGCCGAAGTGTGCCGCAACGCCCGCTTCAAGATTCTGAGCGCGCAGAAATAATCAAATCGGCGCAATAATCAGCTCAACAGCCATGCCCATAGCGATACGGAAAGAACGCCGGTCGCTGTGGAAATGCTGATGGTGGAGGCCGCAACGCTGTGGCCGATGCCGAAGCGATTGGCGATAAGCCATGCATTCACCCCCGTCGGCACCGAAGAGGTGAGCACAAGTGCAGCTGTCCATTCGCGGCTGAGGCCGAGAGCATGGCCCACAGCCCACACACAGGCGGGCAGAAGCAGCAATTTAAAAACCGTCATGGTGACGGCGATCCCCAGATTGCCGCGAATGGTGTATTTCGTCAGCGCCATGCCGAGCGAAATAAGCGCCGCAGGCCCCGCCATGGAGGCGATCTGCTCGACCACGGTTTTGAGGATGGGCGTCAGCGATACGCCTGAAACATTGGTCGAAAGCCCGATGATAAGTCCGATCACCAGCGGGTTGGTGATGAGGTTGCGGCCGACCTGTTTAAAGACCGCAGCCATGCCGCGCTTTTCGCCGCCGACAGCCTTGTGCGTGGCGTTTTCCATCAGGATGGTACCGGCGATCATCATCACCGGCAAGTGAATGGCCAGCAGAATGGAGAGGGCGACCAGCCCTTCATCCCCCACGGATCGCCCGACGAGCGGCAGACCGATGAAGATATTATTGGCAAAGGCCGAGGAAATGCCGGCTATCACGGCAATCCGGACATCCTGCTTGAAGACGTAACGCGTGACGATGTGACCGACCGTCCAGGTGACGGCGACGCCGGCAAAATAGGTGATCCAGAGCCGAAAGGGCGATGCGCCGTGAAAATTCGCTTCGGCGAGCGTGCGGAAGATCAAGGTCGGCACGGCGATCTTGAACACGAAATCGCTGAGAATCTCGCCGGCATCGGCCCTGAACAAACCGGCCTTGACGGTCAGCCAGCCGATCAGGATGAGAATGAAAATCGGAGCGACGTTCGCGGCAACGGCAGACATGAAGGGAAAGCTTTCGCGGCTTTTGCGGGAGATACCGAGCTTTAGAGCGTTTTCCACGGGAAGGGAATCACGAAAACGCTCCACCCCTTTGTTTTCATGAAATAGCTGGCGAAACCAGCGAAACGCCTGCCTCGAAAGCTCGCTCCATCGTCCGGCATCAAACGATGCTGTGGCGCTCAAAAGCATCACCCGCCAGAGCGATCTCACTTGCGGCATTTCGAGATGAGCGGCCAAAACGGTGAGCCAAAAGAAAAAGCGGGGTTTCCCCCGCCTTTTGTCATGTCCGTTATATGCCGCCAGTACATCCGTGACGGAGATAACGGTTGAGCCGGAAGACCTCATGTCCGCCATTCAGGTGCGCATTCACACACCTTTTGCTCTGACCGGAGTGATAGCTTAACCATATTACAGGCAAATGACGCATCTCGCGCGCTCCTGGAGAACTGCATATTTCTCCTATGGGCTTTTCTTGCCGCCAGAAATGTTTAAGACCGTTCGAAAATATGTATCCCTGCAAACCGGATAGGGCCTATGACGAAATTCGACGTATTGACTGTCGGCAATGCCATCGTCGACATCATTTCCCGCTGCGATGATCAGTTCCTGAATGACAATGCCATTACCAAAGGCGCGATGAACCTTATCGACGCGGAGCGAGCCGAACTGCTTTATTCGCTGATGGGACCGGCTCTCGAAGCTTCCGGTGGAAGTGCGGGCAACACGGCCGCAGGCGTGGCGAATTTCGGCGGCAGGGCCGCTTATTTCGGCAAGGTGGCGGAAGACCAGCTTGGAGAAATCTTCCAGCACGATATCCGCGCGCAGGGCGTCTATTTCGAAACCAAGCCGGAAGGCACATTTCCGCCGACCGCCCGTTCGATGATCTTCGTCACGGAAGACGGCGAGCGCTCGATGAACACCTATCTCGGCGCCTGCGTCGATCTCGGTCCGGAAGACGTCGAAGAGAATGTGGTGGCGGAAACGAAAGTCACCTATTTCGAAGGTTATCTATGGGATCCGCCGCGCGCCAAGGACGCGATTCGCGAATGCGCCCGCATTGCGCATGAAAACGGTCGCGAAGTTTCCATGACGCTTTCCGACAGCTTCTGCGTCGGCCGCTACCGCGAAGAATTCCTCGACCTGATGCGCTCCGGCACGGTGGACATCGTTTTCGCCAACAAGCAGGAAGCTCTTTCGCTTTACGAGACCGACGATTTCGAACTGGCGCTGACGAAAATCGCGGCAGATTGCAAGATCGCAGCGGTGACGATGAGCGAAGAAGGCGCCGTTATTCTGCGCGGCACCGAACGCGTGAAGGTAGACGCCTATCCGGTATATGACGTGGTTGACACAACCGGTGCAGGCGATCTTTTCGCCGCCGGTTTCCTGTTCGGTTACACGCAGGACCGGTCTCTGGAAGATTGCGGCAAACTCGGCTGCCTTGCTGCCGCGGCCGTCATTCAGCAGATCGGGCCGCGCCCGATGTCATCCCTGAAGGCGCTGGGCGAGAAACACGGCCTTATTTAAAGGCCTCGCCGGGGTAAGCGCCCCAGATTTCGCCCTGCGACACCCAGCCTGAGGCCTGACCGGCCTCGGCGCGACACCAGTCGCCGTTGCATTCGCCGATCCTGAAGACGACGCCCGGCTCCAGCCGCGCAGTGACGGAGGCGCCCGACTGCGCGTCGCGGCGCATGTTGACGTAGACATCCTTGCCCTTGCCGCGCATCCAGGGGGCGGCGACGGCTGTGCGCTCGCCGGAGAGCAGCGCCTGATTGACCCAGCCTTCCGTGCCGTCGGCATCGCGGATGCGACGCCAGTTTTCGTATTCCTGGATGATTTCGACCGGCATTCCCGATTTCATATACATCCAAGATACGGCATAATCCGTGCTGGGTCCGATGCGCATGTTGACGCGCTTGGATTTCAGACTGACAAAACGGGGCAAGGGCAAGCCGCTTGCGCCCTTCGCGGCGCCCTGCGCCATGGCCTCGTTCGCCATGCCAGCGAGGCCCAAAGACAATGCAATGCAAACCATAGAAACCACACTGCGCATGCCCATTTTCCGTTTCCTGCCTTCTGCAAACCGGATGATATTCGAGGAGGCTCGTTTCCACACGCCTCAAGCTTCAGCGAGTTTTATTTGTCTTCGCCGGTGGGTCTGGTAGAAACGCCCTGATTGAAAGAAATTATCGCTCTTTCTGGTTAATGACTTCTGAACAAGGCAGCGGCAAACGATGACCCACAAGAAGAGACCGACAGTCTATATCACCCGCAAATTGCCTGACGTCGTCGAAACCAGAATGCGGGAACTCTTCGATGCCGAATTGAATATCGACGACAGGCAGCGCAGCGAGGAAGAGCTTGTGGTTGCCATGCAGCAGGTCGACGTTCTGGTGCCGACCGTCACGGACCGCATCACCGCCGCCATGATCGAGAAGGCCGGGCCGCAGCTGAAGCTGATCGCCAGCTTTTCCAACGGCATAGACCATGTGGATGTGGACGCGGCGGCCCGACGGGGCATTACCGTTACCAACACCCCCAATGTGCTGACCGAAGACACCGCCGACATCACCATGGCGCTGGCGCTTGCCGTGCCGCGCCGGATGATCGAGGGCACGCGCGTGCTCGCCAATGGCGCGGACGAATGGCTGGGTTGGTCGCCGACATGGATGCTGGGGCGGCGCATTTCCGGCAAACGCATCGGCATTGTCGGCATGGGACGCATCGGAACGGCGGTTGCCCGACGCGCCAAGGCCTTCGGCCTCTCCATTCACTACCACAACCGCAAACGCGTCAACCCGGCCACCGAGGCGGAGCTTGAGGCGACCTACTGGGACAGTCTCGACCAGATGCTGGCGCGGGTGGATATCGTTTCCGTCAATTGCCCCTCGACACCTGCGACCTATCACCTGATCTCGGCGCGGCGGCTGGCGCTGATGCAGCCGACCAGCTACATCGTCAACACGGCCCGTGGCGATATCATCGATGAGGCGGCGATGATCCAGTGCCTGCGCGACGGCAGGATCGCCGGCGCCGGCCTCGACGTTTATGAGAATGAGCCTGCGGTCAATCCCAAGCTCATCAAGCTTGCCAGGGAAGGCAAGGTCGTGCTGCTTCCGCATATGGGTTCGGCGACGATCGAGGGCCGTATCGAGATGGGCGACAAGGTCATCATCAACATCCGCACGCTTTTCGACGGGCACCGCCCGCCGAACCGGGTTCTGCCGGGGCGGAGCTGAACGGCCTCAGCCCAGAAATTTCGTCATTTCGATCGACGTCGTACGGTCATAACCGGCATGGGCGTTTTCAGCGGTCCTGACGAAACCCCAGGAAGCGAATCTGGCATGATTGCCGACAAGCTCGATACGTGTTTCCAGCCGCAGTGCCGGTAACGCCAATTCACGGGCCGATGCTTCGGCTCTTTCCAGAAGCATCCGGCCGATGCCCTTTCCCTGCGATTTCGTGGAAACACACAGCTTACCAACATAAAGGCTGACTGGCGGTTCCGGCCGGCAAAATAGGCAGCCCAATATCTCATTGCCGTCCAACGCCACGAAAGCGATCTCCGATCTCGCCTTTTCCTCAAGATTTTCGAGTGTCAGGCGATGGGCCGACGAGGGTGGATCGATGACGCCATCCATATAGGCGAAGGACGACATGATGAGCGCAAGCAACTCCTGCCAGCGACCAAATCCCTCTTCAATTTTTGCGATTTCGATCATGGTTTCTTTGTCTCGGGACGCCGCTTGTAACGGATAGTTTCGAAACGGGCCGCCAGGGCATCATATAGGAGCAGCCGGCCGATCAACGGCTCACCGGCACCGGTAATCACCTTGATCGCCTCCATGGCCATGATGGTGCCGATCACCCCGGTCAGTGCGCCGACAATACCCGTTTCCGCGCAATTCGGGATGAGCCCCTGCGGCGGCGGCTCGGGAAACAAATCGCGATACCCCGGCAGCAGTTTGCCGTCGGCACCCGCTTCATAGGGTTTCAACACTGTTACGGAACCATCGAAACGACCGACGGCACCCGTTACCAACGGCCTTTTCGCAGCCGCTGCGGCATCGGCTGCGGCATAACGCGTATCGAAATTGTCCGAGCCATCGATAAGGAGATCGAAGGATGGCAGATGGTCATGCGCCCAGACCTGCGAAAAGCGCTCCTCGTAAACGAGCGTGCGGACATGCGGATTGAGCCGGGTGATGGCTGCGCGGGCGCTTGCGGTTTTCAATTCACCGACCGTGCCGGTATCGTGGATGACCTGCCGCTGAAGATTGGACAGGGAGACCACGTCGTCATCGATCAGGCCAAGCGTACCGACACCGGCGGCTGCGAGATAATGAAGGACCGGCGCACCGAGACCACCAGCCCCGATCACCAGCACGCGCGCCGCTTTCAGCCGCTGCTGCCCGGCACCGCCGATTTCCGGTAAAAGAATGTGGCGCTTGTAGCGTTCTATTTCTTCCGGGTTCAACGGATCCATATCGCACTCCATTTTTTCGCATTCATGTCGTGATGCCCCCATGGGCGACATTGAAGAATTGCGCCCGGTCACCAAGGGCGGAGAACATCGCCACATCCGTGCCGGTCATGAAACTCTGGCCGCCAAGCGCGTGAATGAGATCGAACAGGGCGGCACGCCTTCCCTCATCCAGATGGGCAGCAATCTCGTCCAGCAGCAGAACCGGCGCATGGCCGGTCATATTGGCGGTGAGTTGCGCATGGGCAAGCACCAGCCCCACCAGAAGCGCCTTCTGCTCCCCGGTGGAACAACGCTCAGCCTCCATGTTCTTTTCCGCATGGCGCACGAAGAGATCGACGCGGTGCGGCCCATCGAGCGTGCGGCCCGCCGCAGCGTCACGATATCGGCCCTCGCGCAACATAAGCCTGTACTCATCTTCCAGATCCACGGCGGGCCGGTTGAGCACGTCGTCCATGAAACCCGAAAGCGAAAGCGCTGCCGACGGGAAGGCCGCATTGCCGGCTCGCCCTTCGATGAGGCTCTTCAAAAGGCCGAGCATTTCATAACGGGCGACCGCCATGGAGATGCCGAGTTCCGCCATCTGCTTTTCGATGCCGTCCAGCCAGACCGGATCGAAGCGGCCTTCCGAAAGCAGGCGGTTGCGGCCGCGCATGGCCTTATCGAAGTCACTTGCCCGCCGCCCGTGGGCGGGATCGAGCGACAGCACCAGCCGGTCGAGAAAACGCCGGCGATCCGAGGACGAACCGGTAAAAAGGCCGTCCATGGCGGGCGTCAACCACAGCACCCGCAGATGATCCGTCAATTCATCGACCGACTTCACCGAAGTCCCGTTCAGCCTCAGGCGGCGCGACACCACTTCGCCATCACCTTCGATCCCGGTGCCGATGGCGACTTCACCATCCATGCCGTCAACATCGGCAAAAATCGAGAAACCGGCGGTCTCCGCCCCTACCCGCGTCACGTCGGACAGGGTGGCACGGCGCAGGCCTCTTCCGGGCGAAAGAAAGGAAACGGCCTCCAGGAGATTGGTCTTGCCGGAACCGTTATCGCCCGTAAGCACCACATGGCGGTCATCGAGCGTAAGCGCCGCCGCCGCATAGTTGCGGAAGTCCGTAAGTTTCAGCCGTAAAAGCGACACCTTATTCGTCATCTTTACGGCCTAAAACGAAGATGGATGGATGGCAAGGTGGGGAAGGCCCCGTCTGCATCGAAGATGCACCACAGTGGCGCAATCCATTCTCCAGTAGCAACTTTTTTAGTGTCCGGTTATTTATGAGCCGTTCCTCGCAACGGTGGCCCCCATTCATGCGCCTGATTTTTTCGCTCCTTCTCGCTTTTGGCCTCCTTTCATCCTGCGCGGGTAGGCCGGGGGCGGACGTGCTGCAGGCAATCAACACCAAGACCAGCGACACCAAAATCGTGACCGCCTATGTGGCGAGCACGCGGGAAAAAAACAAGGAAGCGAAAAAGGGGTTCGGCACCGAGCGGGCGACCGAGCCGAATTACGCACGCTTCGACGTCTCCATTCCGCCCAACCATAAAAGCGGGAAAGTCGAATGGTCCCAGGGCAAGCCGGACCCGAAAAAGGATTTTGTCGTCACCAAGGCGGATATGTTGACGAAAGCGCGCTTCAACGCCGATCTTGGAGATGTCACGCGGTCCGGCAAGCAGATCGCCCTTTTTGTGCATGGCTATAATTACAGCTATCAGGAAGCCCTGTTCCGCGCGGCACAAATGGCCGCCGATGCCAATATTGACGGCGTGCCGCTGGTCTTTTCCTGGCCGTCGCAGGCCAACCTCACCGGTTACGTGGCCGACAAGGAATCTGCGACCTATTCGCGTGACGCGCTCGCCGCAGTACTGACCGACCTTACCCGGCAGACGCCACGTAAAAGCATCATCGTCTTCGGCCACAGCATGGGCGGCTGGCTGGTGATGGAGGCGCTGCGGCAATTGCGCTTCGAAGGTCGGAGCGACGTGATCGCCAAGCTCCAGGTGGTGCTGGCCGCGCCGGATATCGATGCCGATGTGTTCCGCAAGCAGATCGAGGTGGTCGGGCGGCTCAACCCGCCGCTCACCGTTCTGGTATCCAAGGACGACCGCGCCCTGAAAGCATCTTCCATACTGGGCGCGGATGTTACCCGCATCGGCGCGCTGGATGTCACCGACCATCAGGTGCAGGAAGCCGCCCTGAAAGAAGGCGTGCAATTCGTCGACATCTCCAATCTGGAGGCGTCGGACCCGCTCAATCACGACCGCTATGCCGCACTGGCCTCCATGGTTCCGCAACTTGAGGCAAGCAGGCGCGGAAGCGGCATCAACAGTGCGGGAGCCTTCGTTTTCGATGCGATCGGGGCAACCGTATCCAGCCCCTTCCGCCTTGCGAGCCAGGTGGTGAACCCGCGATAGTTTTTGCGGGTTCTCAAGCATTTTCAATAAAAGTGCGCAGCGGTTTTACGTCCGGAATATGCGTAAAAACAAAGAGACGCGCGTCCGACTTCAGAAATCCCAATC
The DNA here is from genome assembly GCF_036596185.1 of Rhizobium sp. GR12. Lineage (NCBI taxonomy): Bacteria > Pseudomonadati > Pseudomonadota > Alphaproteobacteria > Hyphomicrobiales > Rhizobiaceae > Rhizobium > Rhizobium sp. GR12. The sequence goes on from NZ_JASXTH010000001.1 coordinate 590,383, forward strand.
CTCATCTTCCGTCGCGACCGCCTTGCCGATGACATAGGACGAGCCGGAGCCGGAGAAGAAGTCGTGGTTCTCGTCGGCATTGGGCGAGAGCGCCGACAGGATCGCCGGATTGACCCGGCAGGCCTCGGCGGGAAACAGCGCCTCGTAACCCAGATTCATCAGGGCCTTGTTGGCGTTGTAATGCAGGAACTGCTTGACGTCCTCGGTCAGGCCGACACTATCATAGAGGTCTTGCGTATATTTCGCCTCGTTGTCGTAAAGCTCGAGCAAGAGATCGAAGGCGAAATCCTTGATCTCCTGTTTTTCGCTCTCGCCCAGACGCTCCAGCGCCCGCTGGAACTTGTAGCCGATGTAATAGCCGTGCACGGCCTCGTCGCGGATGATGAGGCGGATCAGATCCGCCGTGTTGGTGAGCTTCGCGCGGCTTGACCAGAACATCGGCAGGTAGAAGCCGGAATAGAACAGGAAGCTCTCCAGGAACACGCTGGCGACCTTCATTTTCAGCGGATCGCCGCTGTCATATTCGCGCATGATGAGTGCGGATTTACGTTGCAGGAACTCGTTTTCCTCCGACCAGCGATAGGCGTCGTCAACGTCCGGCGTGGAGCAGAGCGTCGAGAAAATCGAGGAATAGGAGCGGGCGTGGACGGCCTCCATGAAGGAGATGTTCGAAAGCACCGCCTCCTCATGCGGCGTGGCGGCGTCCGCCATCAGGCGCACGGCGCCGACGCCGTTCTGGATCGTGTCGAGCAATGTCAGCCCGGTGAAGACGCGGATCGTCAGTTTCTGCTCTTCCGGCTTCAGCGTTCCCCAGGAGGGAATATCGTTGGAGAGCGGCACCTTTTCCGGAAGCCAGAAGTTCGATGTCAGACGGTTCCAGACTTCGAGATCCTTGTCGTCCTCGATGCGGTTCCAATTAACCGCGCGAATGCGGGACACGGGTTTTACGGCAATGTTCATGGTCAGTCCCTCAATTCAGAGCGCGCAGGAGACGCAGCCCTGAACCTGCGTGCCTTCCAGCGCCATCTGGCGCAAACGAATGTAATAGATTGTCTTGATGCCCTTCTTCCAGGCGTAGATCTGCGCCCGGTTGATATCGCGTGTCGTTGCCGTATCGCGGAAGAACAGCGTCAGCGACAGACCCTGATCGACATGCTGGGTGGCCGCCGCATAGGTATCGATGATCTTTTCCGGGCCGATTTCATAGGCATCCTGATAATATTCGAGATTGTCGTTCGAAAGATAGGAAGCCGGGTAATAAACGCGGCCGATCTTGCCTTCCTTGCGGATTTCGATCTTGGAGACGATCGGATGGATCGAGGAGGTCGAATGGTTGATATAGGAGATCGAGCCGGTCGGCGGAACGGCCTGAAGGTTCTGGTTATAGAGACCCGATGTCATGACGGCCTGCTTCAACGCCTTCCAGTCCTCCTGCGTCGGAATGGAAATGCCGGCTTTTTCGAACAGGTCGCGGACCTTCTCTGTCGCGGGTAGCCATTCGCGGTCGGTATATTTGTCGAAATATTCGCCCGAGGCGTATTTGGAGTTTTCAAAGCCCTTGAAGCTCTGGCCCCTCTCTGCGGCAAGGCGGTTGCTGGCGCGGATGGCATGATAGGTCACCGTATAGAAATAGATATTGGTGAAATCGATGCCTTCTTCGGAACCGTAGAAGATCCGCTCGCGCGCCAGATAGCCGTGCAGGTTCATCTGGCCAAGGCCGATGGCGTGGCTGGCGTCATTGCCCTTTTCGACTGACGGAACCGAGGAGATGTGGCTCATATCCGAAACCGCCGTCAGCGCCCGGATGGAGGTTTCGATCGTCTTGCCGAAATCGGCCGAATCCATCGCTGCGGCTATATTGAGCGAACCGAGATTGCAGGAAATATCCTTGCCCATATGGCTGTAGGAGAGATCGGCATTGAACTCGCTCGCCTCGCTGACCTGCAGGATTTCCGAGCAGAGATTGCTCATGCTGATACGGCCGGCGATCGGATTGGCGCGGTTCACCGTATCTTCGAACATGATGTAGGGATAACCGCTTTCGAACTGGATTTCGGCGATCACCTGAAAGAACTCGCGCGCCTTCATCTTCTTCTTGCGAATGCGGCTGTCGGCGACCATTTCCTGATATTTTTCGCTGACCGAAATCTCGGTAAGCGGCACGCCATAGACCCGCTCCACATCATAGGGTGAAAACAGGTACATATCCTCGTTGTTCCTGGCGAGTTCGAAGGTGATGTCAGGGATCACCACGCCAAGCGACAGGGTCTTGATGCGGATTTTTTCATCGGCGTTTTCCCGCTTCGTATCAAGGAAACGCATGATATCCGGATGGTGGGCATGCAGATAGACCGCGCCGGCACCTTGGCGCGCGCCCAACTGGTTGGCGTAGGAAAAGCTGTCTTCCAGCAACTTCATGACAGGGATGACGCCGGAAGACTGGTTTTCGATATGCTTGATCGGGGCTCCGGCTTCGCGAATATTAGTCAGCGACAGCGCCACGCCACCGCCACGCTTGGAAAGCTGCAAGGCCGAATTGATGGACCGGCCGATGCTTTCCATATTGTCTTCCACACGCAACAGAAAACACGAGACCAGTTCACCGCGGCTCTTTTTACCGGCGTTGAGAAAGGTCGGGGTCGCCGGCTGGAAGCGGCCGGAGATGATCTCATCAACCAGATCGCGGGCAAGCTGCTCATCGCCACGCGCCAGAGCCAGCGCCACCATGCAGACGCGGTCCTCGTAACGCTCCAGATAGCGCTTTCCGTCGAACGTCTTCAGCGTATAGGAGGTGTAATATTTGAAGGCGCCGAGAAAGGTCGGAAAGCGAAACTTTCTGGCATAGGCCTCGTCGTAAAGGTCGCGGACGAAATTAAAGGAATACTGATCCAGAACGTCGCGCTCATAATATCCCTCGGTCACCAGATAATCGAGCTTTTCCCGAAGGTTATGGAAAAAGACGGTATTCTGGTTGACGTGCTGGAGGAAATATTGCCGCGCCGCAAGGCGGTCCTTGTCGAGCTGGATTTTCCCCTCAGCGTCATAGAGGTTCAGCATCGCGTTCAGCGCGTGATAGTCCATGCCCACGTCCAGGGATTTCTGGGGGACGGATGCCTGCTGTTTGACATCCTTGTTGCGCGCGGCATTCGAGGTCAGCGTGTCCAAAATCGTTCCAATCCATGGTTGACGTTGGCGACATCTTCCTCCGTGCCGAGAAGCTCGAAGCGATAGAGAAACGGCACCGCGCATTTACGCGACACGATATCTCCGGCAGATGCGAAAGCTGCGCCAAAATTCGTATTTCCCGCCGCGATGACGCCGCGAATGAGATTTCGGTTCGAGGGCTCGTTCAAAAACCGGATGACCGGCTTCGGTACCGCACCTTTTGTGCCGCCCCCGCCATAGGTGGGGGTGACGAGCACATAGGGCTCCGACACATGAGGGATGTCTTCCCCCGTGCCGAGCGGCAGGCGAAGCAATCGCTGCCCCAGTTTCTGAAGGAAGCGATGAGTGTTTTCAGACCGGCTGGAATAATAGACGATCAGCCCCATAGCGCTGCCTCCTCAGCTGATCGAGCCGATCATGTCCGGCCGGAAACCCGCCCAATGGCGTTCGCCGGCAACGACCACGGGAACCTGCATGTAACCAAGGCCTCGAACGTGATCGAGCGCGTCCGCATCTTCGGAGATATCGATGATCTCGTAGCTGACACCGATACGGTCGAGCGCGCGGTAGGTTGCGGTGCACTGGACGCAGGCGGGTTTGCTGTAAACGGTAATGGTCATTGTTTCCTCTTTCGAAGCCGATTTCGGACACGGCTTCACATTGCCGATTGCAATCGCAATCGGGTGGCGATGGTGTTCTGTCATTCAGAAAAGGCGTGCGGCTCCAGCCGCATAGGCTCACTCTCTACGCCGACGAGCGCAGGAACTCAAAAAATGCACTGGCATGACTTCACCCCGAAGCTTGTTCTGGAGGGGCAGAAAAGGGCGCACGCAATTCATTTGCGTCATACACCTTCCTTCCGGACACCCCGCCCGTGGACGTTTTCGCTCAAGGCAGGTCTCCTGACTTGCGGGTCACAACATCTATTCCGGCCTTCCCGCAGCTTTCGGCTCCAGTGACCCAAATTGGAACGATGCTCACCGCTTACAGTTGCGGGGGCAGTCTCGGCATTACTCCGCCATGATGGCGTTGCGCACCGAATTCCCATCTTAGCTCCCAACTCTTGCGAATCGGAAGAACCTTGAACACCACATATAGTATATGAGGATTTTTTTTCGTCAATAAATAGACATACGAAAGCCCTACCTGTGGATCAAAAAGATTCAACACATGGTCAACAAAGGCTTAACGGAAAATGCTGGCCGCCGCTGCGGAAGGTTGGCTTATTCCCAGATATCGATGTGAATATCGGCGGGCCGGGAGTTCTCGATCACCCGTTTTCCATTGGGAAGATCGTTTTCGAAAAGTTTGGCATGGATCTCAGTCGTATCGAGACCATAGCCCTGCCATCTTTTCAACAGGCGTTCCTCGAGCACCGCGACGGATGGACCCACGAGAATGGTGAGATCAAAGCTGGCGGAGAGCTTTGTCCACGGCGCCTCGTTCAGCAGCAGATAGTTGCCTTCGGCAAGAATGAAGCGTGTCTCCGGCGCGATGGCGCGGGCAGAGGCAATGGCTATTTCGCGGGAGCGGTCGAAAACCGGGACGAGAACCTCCTGCCCGCCCTCACGGACGGCGGAGACGATATCGAGGAAACCGCGCACGTCGAAGGTTTCGGGCGCGCCCTTTCGCGGCAAAAGCCCCCGCTCCTCGAGAATGCCATTGTCCATATGGAAGCCGTCCATTGGCAGGATAGCTGCCGCCTCGCCCCGCGTCACGAGGGCATCGCACAGGGCATCCGCCAGTGTGGATTTGCCGGCCCCAGGGGGACCGGCAATGGCAATGATGAAACGGGATTTATCCTGCGCCCGCCGAAGAACATCTTCGGCGATCGTTTCAAGCTTCAGCGTCATGCGGCGAGCGTTTCCTTTGGCGCTTCCTTGGCGCCGGTCATAAAGGCGACGGCGTCGGACATGGTGTAGTCCTTCGGATTGATGACGCAAAGACGCTTGCCCAGCCGGTGGATATGGATGCGGTCCGCAACCTCGAAAACATGCGGCATGTTATGCGAGATCAGAACGATCGGCAGACCGCGCGAGCGCACATCCAGAATAAGCTCGAGAACGCGGCGGCTTTCCTTGACGCCGAGTGCCGCCGTCGGCTCGTCAAGAATGACGACCTTGGAACCGAAAGCAGCCGCACGCGCCACCGCGACACCCTGGCGCTGACCGCCGGAGAGAGTTTCCACCGCCTGATTGATGTTCTGGATCGTCATCAGGCCGAGTTCCGACAGCTTCTCGCGGGCGAATTTTTCCATGGCCGGGCGGTCCAGCGCCCGGAACAGGCTGCCCTGAATGCCGGGTTTGCGGATTTCACGGCCGAGAAACATATTGTCGGCTATGGACAATGCGGGAGACAGCGCGAGATTCTGATAGACAGTCTCGATGCCCGCCTTGCGCGCCTCGATGGGCGAGCGGAACTGCACGGTCTGGCCCTCCAGCCTGATCTCGCCCTCATCGGGTGTCACCGCACCGGAAATCGCCTTGATGAGAGTGGATTTTCCAGCACCGTTATCACCGATGACGGCGAGGATTTCGCCCGGATAAAGGTCGAAGTCGGTATTGTCGAGTGCAGTCACGCGACCGTAGCGTTTGACGAGATTGCGTGCTGTGAGGATAGGTTCTTTTGTCATCAGCCTGCTACCTTTCTGATCCACTGGTCGATTGCGACAGCCAAGATGATAAGGACGCCGATCAACAGATAGGTCCATTGCGGGTCTGTCCCGATAAGCCTGAGGCCCAGCGAAAAGACACCAACGATCAGGGCGCCGAAGATCATGCCCATGATGGAACCGCGTCCACCGAACAGCGACAGGCCGCCGATGACCACTGCGGTGATGGATTCGATATTGGCAAATTGGCCGGCAGTCGGTGATACCGAGCCAATGCGGCCGATGAGGGCCCAGCCGGCGAAGGCGCAGATAAGGCCGGAAAGCGTGTAAACCGTCGTCAGCATACGCTTGACGTTGACGCCGGCTAGTTCGGCAGCATCGGGATCGTCACCCACCGCATAAAGATGGCGGCCCCAGGCGGTGCGGTTGAGCACATACCAAAGCAGGGCAACCAGCAGAACCATGGCGATAACGCCATAGGTGAAGACGGCGCTGCCGATACGGATATTATTGCCGAAGAATTGCAGGATGGGCGCCTGCTGAGCGATGTCCTGTCCGCGGATCGTCTCGTTGGCCGAATAGAGGAAATTGGTCGCCAAAACGATCTGCCACATGCCGAGCGTGACGATGAAGGGCGGCAGCCGCATGCGCGACACCAGCACCCCGTTGATAAAACCGCAAAATGCGCCGACGGCGAGGCCACAAATAATCGAGAGTTCCGCAGGCAAACCATAACGGAAGGTAAACTGCCCCATGATGACAGAGGACAGGACCATGATCGCACCGACCGAAAGATCGATGCCTGCGGTCAGAATGACCAGCGACTGTGCCGCACCGACGATGCCGACAATTGCCACCTGCTGAAGGATAAGCGTCAGCGAAAAGGCCGAGAAAAACTTGCCGCCCAAGGTCATGCCGAAGACGGCCAACGACAGCACCAGCACGATCAACGGCACAGCCGCCGGGCTGGAATGCAGAAAGTGCTGGAATTTCTCAAGCAAACTCTTGTTGTGCGTATCGAAAGCGGCGACCTGGGTCGAGCTTCCCGACAGCACCGTTTCAAATTCATTATGCGGTTGAGCCCGCACTGGCTGATCGCTCATGGATTTTCCTCCCGATCGCTCCATCGCATCATCCCCGAAACAGGGATCGCTCTCCAGAGGGACAATGCGTAGATTCAAACTGTTGAGAAGCGTGCCTCAGTTCCGTCGGATGCCCGGCGCGCTGTTTTGTTCCTGTCCGATCACCCAGATCGTGCCTTAAATCATTCAGGTTCAAGGGCGGGGGCAACATGCCCCCGCAGGTTTCAGCGGTGAGATATCAGCCCCAGCACTTCTTCAGGCCTTCTTTGGTATCGATCGAGTCGAGACCCTTGACCGGCTTGTCCGTCACCAGCGTCACGCCGGTGTCGAAGAAGTTCTTGCCGGCTGTCGGCTTCGGCTTTTCGCCGGTATCGGCGAATTTCTTGATGGCTTCCACGCCAAGCGCCGCCATCAGCAGCGGATATTGCTGAGACGTTGCACCAATCACGCCTTCCGCGACGTTCTTGACGCCCGGGCAACCGCCATCGACGGAAACGATCAGAACGTCCTTTTCGCGACCGACTGCTTTCAGCGCTTCGTAAGCACCGGCGGCTGCAGGCTCGTTGATGGTGTGGACGACGTTGATGGTCGGATCCTTCTGCAGCAGATTTTCCATCGCCGAGCGGCCGCCTTCTTCGTTACCATTGGTAACATCATGGCCGACGATACGCTTGTCGTCTTCATCGCCGATCTTGTTGATGTCCTTCACGTCGATGCCGAAGCCCTTCATGAAGCCCTGGTTGCGCAACACGTCAACCGTCGGCTGGGAAGGCGTGAGGTTGAGGAAGGCGATCTTCGCATCCTTGGCCTTGTCGCCGAGGGAGCCGGCCGCCCATTTGCCGATCAGCTCGCCGGCCAGAAGGTTATCGGTAGCGAAGGTGGAATCGGCAGCATCGACGGGTTCGAGAGGCGTATCGAGGGCGATGACCAGAAGACCGGCATCGCGCGCCTTCTGCACGGCCGGAACGATGCCCTTCGTGTCCGATGCGGTAATCAGGATACCCTTGGCGCCATCGGCGATGCAGGTCTCGATGGCGGCAACCTGGCTTTCGGAATCGCCGTCGATCTTGCCGGCGTAGGACTTCAGCGTCACGCCGAGTTCTTTAGCCTTGGCGGTTGCGCCTTCCTTCATCTTGACGAAAAAGGGATTGGTATCGGTTTTGGTAACGAGGCAAACCGAAGTATCGGCAGCGGACGCCACGGACGCAAAAGAAACGCCAAGCGCGAGCGCGCCCAGAAGAGCGGAAACAGTTGTCTTCATTGTAATCCTCCCATTGAATATTTGAGTACCGTTACGGTTACCCGACGATCTCTTCTCCTCCGAGAATAACGACCGTTGCATAGATGGAACCATCAAAGGAAACGGCTGTCAATAAATAAATCCGATTGAATTATTAATTCCGTATGGCATTCTAATATGCGGCAGGGAGGAATATCGCCGCGTCGTTTACGTTGCGATAGCAAGATTGCCATAAAGCCTGAACGTATCGGTCGCGGCGGATATGGCGGGCGGGAGGATGAGACTATGACACAATCTGTCGAGACGGCGCCGCCCGCGCCGTCCACCATTATGGATATGAGCGGCGGTGCAAACCAGATCGGCGTGCGCGCTTATAACGAGCGGCTCGTGCTGTCTCTCGTTCGCCGCCACGGCGGATTGTCGAAAGCCGAAATATCCAGACTTTGCGGCCTCTCGGCGCAGACCGTATCGGTCATCATGCGCTCGCTGGAAAGTGACGGCCTGCTTATTCGTGGTGAAAGACTGCGCGGCAAAGTCGGGCAACCTTCGACGCCGATGCGCCTCAATCCCGATGCCGTTTTCTCTTTCGGCGTAAAAATTGGCCGGCGCAGCGTCGATCTCGTGCTGATGGATTTTGTCGGCCGGATCAAGCTCAAGCTCCGCAGAACCTATCCATACCCCATGCCGGAGTGGATTTTACCGTTCGTGATCGAGGGCATAGCCGAACTCGAATCGAAGCTCTCACCGGCGCAACGGCAAAAAATTGCCGGCGTCGGCATCGCTGCCCCGTTCGAACTGTGGAATTGGGCGCAGGAAGTGGGCGCGCCGCAAAATGAAATGGAGCGGTGGCGGGACGTCGATATCCGTTCGGAAATTGCGGACGGCATCAGTTACCCGGTTTTTCTGCAGAACGATGCGACCAGCGCCTGCGGTGCAGAACTTGTTTTTGGCGCGGGCCAGAACTATCCCGATTTCCTATACGTGTTCATCGGTTCCTTCATTGGAGGCGGCGTCGTTTTGAATTCCGCACTGTTTTCCGGAAAGACGGGCACCGCCGGCGCAATCGGCCCCCTGCCGGTTCAGGGACAGGACGGCAATACGGTCCAGCTTCTGAAAATTGCCTCGATCTTCGTTCTGGAAAACATGCTACGCGAACGCGGCATCGATCCGCGCCCCCTGTGGTTCTCGCCGGATGAGTGGATCGATTTCGGCGAACCACTGGAAAGCTGGATCGGAAAAACCGCCGCCGCCCTGGCGCAGGCCGTCATCGCCGCAGCTTCCATCATCGATTTTTCCAGTGTCATCATTGATGGCGGGTTTCCAGACTGGGTGAGAACGAGAATCGTTTCCGCCACCCGACTTGCCCTCAAACATCACGATCTTCAGGGCGTCACGCTGCCGGAGATCGTCGAAGGCGTCGTCGGCAGCCAGGCCCGGGCGATCGGGGGAGCAAGCCTGCCCTTGTTTTCCCGTTATCTCATAGACCAGAATGTCCTGTTCAAGGACACGACAGGGTGAGGCTTAAGGACTCGTCGCCGTCTCATTACCCGGCTATTCGCTGAATTTTTCTATCGCTCAGTCGCCGGCAGCGTGCTGCATGATCGCGGTCAGAAAGGCCGGACCGTAACGTTCCAGTTTGGTGTCCCCTACTCCGGGTATCCGCGCCATTTCCGTCACCGTGGCCGGTTTCGCCGCAGCGAGCTCAACCAGCGTCTTGTCGTGGAAAATCACGTAGGGCGGAACGTTTTGCGCGCGGGCAATTTCCATACGCTTCGCGCGTAGCGCCTCAAAAAGGCTGCGATCAGCCTCCGGCAAAGCCGTCGACGCGGAGCTGCGAGGTGTCTGCTGTCGTGCTGAACGGGGTGCGGAGGGTATCCGCAACATCAGGGAAGGCTTTTCGCGCAGGAACCGCCTTCCGTCTTCGGAAATTGACAATCCGCCATGCCCGGACAGATCCACTTCAATCAGGCGCAGCGCAACCATCTGACGCAGAATGGCCCGCCATGTGCGATTGTCATGCTCTTTGCCAATCCCATAGGTCGTGATGCGATCATGCCCGAAACTGGAAATCCGCTCATCCTCCATGCCCAGCAACACACGGATGACATAGGCCTGGCCGAAACGTTCACCGGTGCGGTAAATGCAGGAGAGCAGCTTTTGCGCGGCGATGGCTCCGTCAAACAGGTCCGGCGGTTCCGCACAGGTGTCGCAATTGCCGCAGGGCTCGCACCGGTCACCGAAATAGGACAACAGCACCTGCCGGCGGCAACCTGCGGTTTCCGCAAGGCCAAGCAATGCGTCGAGCTTCTGACGCTCCATATACTTGCGCTGATCTGCGGCATCCGACTCTTCGATAAAGCGATTACGCAATGCGATGTCTTCATAACCGTAGAGCATAAGCACCTCGGAGGGCAAACCATCACGGCCGGCACGACCGGTTTCCTGATAATAAGCCTCGATGCTGCCGGGCAGATCGACATGGACAACGAAGCGCACATCCGGTTTGTCGATGCCCATGCCGAAGGCGACGGTCGCAACGATAATGACCGCCTCGCCGTGCTGGAAGTGGGTCTGGTTCGCCTCACGGGCGGCCTTGTCCATGCCGGCATGATAGGGCAGCGCGTCGCGCCCCTCTTCCCGCAGCCATGCCGCCGTTTCATCCACCTTGCGTTTGGAAAGGCAGTAGACGATGCCGCTTTCGTGTTCGCGTCCTTTGAGAAAGCGTTTCAGCTGCGCGCGGGGATTATCCTTCTCCATAATCGCATAACGGATATTGGGACGATCGAATCCCGCGATGAAAGCGTCGTTTTCGTCGATCCCGAGATGACCCAGAATTTCGGCGCGGGTCGGCTCATCGGCAGTCGCCGTCAGCGCCATGCGCGGCGTATCCGGGAAGCGCTCGATCAGCGCGTCGAGCTGACGGTAAGGCGGGCGGAAATCATGCCCCCATTGCGACAGGCAGTGGGCCTCGTCGATCGCGATCAGCGACAGGCCAATGGGCTGAAGCGCGACCAGAACATCGGGCTTGAGAAGGGTTTCAGGCGCTGCATAGAGAATATCGACATTGCCGGCCCGCATCTCCCCCCACAGCGCCCTGCGCTCATCCGGCAACAGATCTGAATTGAGTGCTTCGGCCCGCACGCCGGCCTGACGCAGGGCGGCCACCTGATCGACCATCAGCGCGATCAGGGGCGAAACGACAAGTCCCATGCCCTTACGGGCGAGCGCCGGAATCTGGTAACAAAGCGACTTTCCGCCGCCCGTCGGCATCAAAACGAACGCATTGTTACCCGCCATCACATGCCTGATGATTTCGGCCTGCTGCCCGCGAAACGCGTCGTAACCATAGACGGTCTTGAGAATCTGCAAAGGATCGGTGGTCACGGCGACTTTCTTCTGATCTGGACGGTTTGCGCATCATGGCCAAATTCATGTCTATCGCAATGTCGAAGGCTGAATCAGCAGCAGAAAACGAGCGGGAATTGAAGGTCTGTGCTCATCCTGCTTCAACAGTCCCGGGCCTGGGCGTATTATTGTTTGGATTATTGCGGCGCTGGAAACACAAAAGCCGCCCCTGAGGGCGGCGTTTGTTAGATCTTTTTTAATTTGGTTGCGGGGGCAGGATTTGAACCTGCGGCCTTCAGGTTATGAGCCTGACGAGCTACCGGGCTGCTCCACCCC